>DPRM01000099.1 GCA_003537645.1 Prolixibacteraceae bacterium | reverse complement strand
TAAACAAACACGGCGGCGATGTTACTGTAATTCACCTGCCAGAAATCGGGGTAAAAGGAAATACACACTTTCCGTTTTCTGATTTAAACAATATTGAAATAGCCGATTTAATGTCGGAATGGTTAAAGGGAAAAAGATTGGATAAATAATTGGTTTGACCTGTCAGCGTGCGAAGCTCCTGACAACTTCAAAAATGAATATTATAAAAGATTAAAAATGAAAAGTATAAAAACCCACATTGTAATAATTATGCTAACGTTCACAAGCGTTATTTCGTTGGCGCAAACAAAAACCGCCAATCCTTTCGGACTGGTTTACGGTGATGCAATTACTGAAAATGTACAGGCCAAGGTGAATATTCATCCGGTAACTTACAAACTGAATGGCATTGAAATCGCTGCCAATGTTTACACACCCGCCAATTACGATGCATCTAAGAAATATGCAGCGGTGGTGGTGGCTCATCCAAACGGCGGAGTTAAAGAACAGGTTGCCGGATTGTATGCACAGCGTTTGGCCGAATTGGGTTATATCGCCATTGCCGCCGATGCATGTTATCAGGGAGCCAGCGGCGGACAACCCCGCAATGTGGACAAACCCGCCAACCGTATCGAAGACATCCGCGGGATGGCGGATTATATTACACATTATGCAGGGGTAAATGCTGAAAGACTGGGTGTTTTGGGTGTTTGCGGCGGTGGCGGTTATACGCTGGCAGCCGCTCAAACTGACAAGCGTTTTAAGGCTGTTGCCACTTTGAGCATGTTTAATTCGGGAATTGTCAGGAAAAACGGATTTATGAATTCGGGCGTTTCCACCATTCAGGAACGAATGAAACAGGCTTCTGATGCCCGTGCACAGGAAGCTGCAGGAGGTAAAGTGCTTTACGCTGCGGATAGTCCAATGCCAACGAAAGAAGAAGAACTGGCGAAAATTCCGTATGACCTCTATCGCGAAGGTTACATTTACTACGGAAACACGCACAAACACCCCAATTCAACTTTTCGCTACACCATGAGCAGCCTGCTTGACCTGATGGCTTTTGACGCCTCCACCAACATGGAGTTAATCAATCAGCCACTGCTGATGATGGCAGGCAGCAAAGCCGACTCTTTTTATATGACGGAGGAGGCTTTTAAAAAGGCAACCGGAACCAACGAAAAAGAACTGTTTCTGATTCCCGGAGCTACCCATATTCAAACCTATTATGTGCCTGAATATGTTGAACAGGCAGTGAATAAACTCAATGAGTTTTTTGGTAAATATTTACAATGATAAACACCCTTCGACTACGCTCAGGGTGACTGTCAGGCTGAGCGTAGTCGAAGTCTGTTTCAAAAAGTAATCAAATTAAAATAAGTATGAAAACAACAATTATCGGACTATTTCTAATTATCCTGAGTGCGCAATGGTCCTTTGCACAAAGTTCAGCAGAACAGGAAATCATCAATCTCTCAAAAGAGAAATGGCAGTGGATGGCCGACAAAAACGCAGATAAACTAGCCGACCTTTTTCACGAAAAATCAATGTTTGTACACATGGGTGGAAGCTGGGGAAAAGAGCAGGAAGTAAACATTATTAAAGGCGGAATGATTTGGTACAAGAAAGCTGACATCCACGAAGTGTCGGTAAATATTATCGACAATACAGCAATTCTTTTAAACCGCATTGATTTGCTGGCAGTGGTTGGCGGCAACGAAGTTACCAATCCGTTTATGGTTACAGAAGTGTATATCAAACTGGACGGTAAATGGAAATTGGGTTCACTTTCATTTACAAAACTGATGACACCAGGCGGACAGTAATAATCGACAATACATAGAAAAAACTAAGGGCTTATATAGACGAAAAATACAATAGTACAAACAATAAAATCTCAAAAAAAAAATGAAAACAACAGAAATTTATTTTCGACTAATTATTGTTCTTCTGTTTATCGGAAGCTTCAATCATATAC
The DNA here is from genome assembly GCA_003537645.1 of Prolixibacteraceae bacterium. Classification (GTDB taxonomy): domain Bacteria; phylum Bacteroidota; class Bacteroidia; order Bacteroidales; family Prolixibacteraceae; genus Aquipluma. Next base: position 4,727 of record DPRM01000099.1, on the reverse strand, counting down.
ATGCACAAGGGAAAAAAGCCGATGTGCCCATGTTAAAACTGAACAATGGAATTGAAATGCCGCAGTTGGGAATTGGCACTTTTGCCATCTCGTACGAACAAGCAAAGGCTGCATGTCTTGAGGCATTTGGTAAAGGGTTTCGTCATGTTGACTGTGCTACCGCTTATCGCGTTGAAGGAGCGGTTGGTGAAGCCATGAAAGAAAGCGGTATTCCGCGTGAAGAATTTTTTATAACCAGTAAATTATGGGTTTCCGATTATGCCAATGGCAAAACTCTGGCATCAATCGATACAATTTTGAAACGCTTTCAGACAGATTATATCGACTTGCTTTATATTCATCAACCCATTGGCGATTATATCGAAGCATGGAAAGATATGGAAAAGGCCGTTGCAGCTGGCAAGGTACGCGCATTGGGAATCAGTAATTTCGACGCCAGCAATGAACGTTTTCATGCCATTGTCGATAACATGAAAATTAAACCGGTTGCCTTGCAAATCGAATGTCACCCTTACGCGCAGCGTAACGACATTCGGGAGTGGGTAAAACCTTACGATATCAAAATAGAGTGCTGGTATCCGCTGGGACATGGAGATAAAGGATTGTTGTCAGATCCGGCAATTAAAACAATTGCCGATGCTCATGGAAAAAGTATTGCTCAAATTATACTCCGCTGGCATATCCAGGAAGGTTTCTCGGTAATACCAGGCGCAACAAATCCGGTTCACATCAACGAAAACATAAGTATCTTCGATTTTGCATTGACTGATGCCGAAATGACAACGATGCGTTCTTTGAACAAAAACAAACGCTTCTTTAATGTTACGTTAGAACAACTTGACAGCTGGGCCAACAGAAGATAGATGACGAATCGTCCACCTGATAAAACATTCAAATAACAAATAACAGACAGAACTAAATGAAAAAATTAGCAACAGGATTTGCAGTCTTACTTTTTGCATTTTCAATCAATGCACAGACCTCAGCGCAAAATGCTGAGCAGGCCTCCGGGCCAGAAGTAAAAACAAAAACAGGAATTCTGCGTGGTGTAACCGAAGGTGATGTTTCAGTTTTCAAAGGAATTCCCTTTGCTGCACCGCCAGTTGGTGAGTTTCGCTGGCGTCCGCCACAACCTGTCAAACCATGGGAAGGCGTTCGTGATGCGAGTAAATATGGTCCAAACTGTGCACAAGGCGGATGGGGAGCAGCTCCGGGCACCATTTCTGAAGGCTCTTCGGAAGATTGCCTTTACCTGAATTTGTGGACTCCAGCCAATTTTAAACCGGGGTCAAAAATGCCTGTTATGGTATGGATTCACGGAGGTGGTTTCACGGGTGGCAGCGGTCAGAATTCCGGTGACCAGTTTGCAAAAAACGGAGTGATTCTGGTTTCCATCAATTACCGTCTTGGCCGCCTCGGGCATTTTGCTTTTCCTGCACTTAGCAAGGAGCATCCCGAAGAACCAAAAGGAAGTTACGCTTTTATGGACCAGATTGCCGCACTGCAATGGGTGAAAGAGAATATTGCCGCTTTTGGTGGTAATCCGGATAATGTTACCATTTTCGGGTTCTCAGCCGGTGGTGTTTCGGTTCATTCACTGCTTTCGATTCCGGCAGCGAAAGGTCTTTTCCATAAAGCAATTGGCGAATCAAGCGGTGGCCGTGATGGTGTTTTAACCGGCAGACCGATTAACAAAGAAAATGCGGATGCACTTTACCCTGTTTCAGCTGAAACGATTGGGATAAACTTTGCAAAAAAGCATGGAATAGAAGGAACTGATGCAGCTGCATTGGCGAAACTGCGTGCACTAAAAGTTGAAGAGATTGTTGATGGTGGTCAGGAAAACGATGGTCAAGGTGGCCCTCGTATTTATTCAGGCCCGATTCTCGATGGTAAATTCGTAGTGGAAACTTCTGAAAGTGCTTACAACGCCGGAAGACAGGCGAAGGTTCCGCTCATGATAGGAAATTGCAGTGCAGAAATTGGAGGAGCGTTTGTAAGTACCAGCACCTCAAAAGAAGAACTGTTTTCAAATTTTGGAGAGCTGGAAAGCGAAGCAAAAGCAGCCTATGACCCTGAAGGGAACAAAGAGTTTGCTGAAGTACAAACAAAATTAAATACCGACTGGGTGTGGGGCGAACCAGCCAGGTTTACGGCAAAGAGTTTTGTTGCTGCCGGAGAACCAGCCTACTTATATCAATTTGGCTATGTTCCGGCTGCAATGCGCGAGCGGGCCCGCTATGGTGCCGGTCATGGATCGGAAGTTTCGTATGTATTTGGTTCGCTTAATTCTCGCAGGGGAGCAACAGAACCTACTGAAGAAGAAAAGAAGTTAGCACAAATAATGAATGCGTATTGGACAAACTTCGCCAAAACCGGAAATCCGAATGGCGATGGTCTGCCTGTTTGGCCGCAATACAATCCGCAAAGTGAAGAGATGCTTGATGTTGAACTGGATGGGAAAGTAATTGGCAAAAAAGACCCGCGCAAAGCAAGATTTGATGTGGTTGAAAAAGCTTTCAACTCGCGGGAGAAAATTCAAACCAGAGGAGGTATTTAAAAGATTCATAATATGACAGTTAAAAAAATCATCATTCTGGTAATTGCATTAGGTTGCATAGCTTTTCATTTAAACGCTCAAGATGAATTAAGTACCAAAAATTCATTAACAGAGAAACAAAAAAGCATAATTTCAATTTCAGCATTAACCGCAAAAGGCGATTTACCGGCGTTAAAACCTATACTAAACCAAGGATTAGATACCGGAATGACAGTTAATGAAATCAAAGAAGTTCTGGTTCATCTGTATGCCTATTGCGGATTTCCCCGCAGTATTCGCGGGTTGCAGACTTTTATGGAAGTGCTGGAAGAACGAAAAGCCAGGGGAATTAAGGATGTAACAGGTGCTGATGCATCACCAATCAATAATGAAACAAGCAAGTATGAACGCGGGAAAAAGGTGTTGGGCGAACTGACAAAAACAACACAGGAAAAACCCACTTCCGGGTATGGTGCATTTGCCCCGGTAATGGATACTTTTCTGAAAGAGCATTTGTTTGCCGATATTTTTGAACGGGATGTTTTAACTTATGTTGAAAGGGAATTGGTAACGATTTCTGTTCTAAGTGCTATTGGCGGCGCTGAGCCAATGCTGCGCAGTCATTTGTCCATTTGTCTGAATGTTGGTGTAGCTCCAGAACAGTTGAATGAATTTGTTGATATCATAAAATCAGTTTTGGGAGAAAAAGAGGCTAATGATGCGCAGGCAGTTTTAGAAGAAGTTCTGAAAAAGAAATAGTCGAACCTAAAAAAGTAACAAAATGAAGCGAAATATAAAATTCAGCCTATTGTTTCTGGCGATTTTATTCGCAGCCTGTACGAATAAGCACCCAGAAACTGCGGAACAAAAAACAGAACCACTTTTTCCGAAAGGAAATAAAATCACAAATAACAACTTTTCCGGAACGGTGTGGTTGCAGATGATGGGGGCCAAAGACTCCACACTTCACGCCAACTTTGGAAACGTAACTTTCGAAGCCAAAGCCAGAACCAACTGGCATTCGCACCCGGGAGGACAACTCCTTTTTATAACCGAAGGCAAAGGCTACTACCAGGCAAAAGGTGAGCCGGCACGATTACTAAAAAAGGGTGACTTTGTTGAAATTCCGCGAAATGTGGTGCACTGGCACGGAGCAGCAACCGACAGCGGATTTGCACACATTGCGGTTAGCCTGAATACCGATGACGGCGGCGCAGTTTGGTCAGGACCAGTTACGGATGAAGAGTATGGACAGGCTGTAAAATAAATTCCAGCTCAAGTCAACTAAAATATCGAATCAATTACTACTAAAAAATAACCAAAATGAAGAACAAACTACTAATCGCAATCGCCCTTCTATTTTCTATTTCAATTCATTGCGTACATGCACAAGACTGGCCACAGTTTCTGGGTCCCGAAAGAAACAGTACTTCACCACAAAAAGGAATTTTACGCTCGTGGCCTGAAACCGGACCTGAAGTTTTATGGACTGTTGAAGTTGGAATTGGTTACGGTGGGCCAGTGATAAAAGATGGCAAAGTCTATCTGCTCGACCGTATAGACAGTATTGGCGACAATCTGCGATGCTTTGAACTGTCAACCGGAAAGGAACTCTGGAATTATGCAGCTACCACACCTGGAACATTTCCATTTCCCGGTTCGCGCAGTGTACCGGCTGTTGATGGAAATTTTGTGTATGCCTGTGGCGCTGTGGGCGATTTATTTTGTGTGGATATCAATACACATAAACCGGTTTGGCACAAAAATATATGGACAGATTTTGGTGGAACAGAATTACCAATCTGGGCAATTTCACAGTGTCCGCTGATTTATGGAGATAAGGTAATTGTTTCTTCTCAAGCGCCGGAAGCCGGAGTTGTTGCGTATCACAAAATCACAGGCGAAATCGTCTGGAAAACGCCCAATCTGGGGAATGAAACTTATGTAAGTCCTTCAATTGCTAAAATATCGGGCGATGACCATATTGTTATGGTGACTTCATCGACCAATCCGTTCAGAAGTCAGGGAGCCGAAAAAACGATGGGCAAAATCATCGGAATTGAACCGCAGACAGGGAAAGTGCTGTGGGAATACAATAACTGGGAATGTCATATTTCAGCATCAAGTGCTTTGGATGCCGGAAATAATAAATTGCTGGTTGTTGGTGGCTACGAACTTGGTTGTGTGA
>DPRM01000098.1:9437-10756 GCA_003537645.1 Prolixibacteraceae bacterium | reverse complement strand
GGGCTGCACTGGACGAAAATAATAATCTTACCGGTTTTCATGTCCGCATGGGAGGAATTCCGGATAGCCCGTTACATGCCAATCGTTTTCCGGCAGGTGCAGTAGATAATTATCTTGCCGAACGCTGGACCATCAACTCCAACATCAGTGTTGGTGCTTTCAGGGCGCCTGGTTCAAATTTTAATGCTGTTGCCGAACAATCTTTTCTCGATGAAGTTGCTGAAGCTGCAGGAAAAGATCCCATTCAATTTCGTTTAGACCTGCTGAAACGCGCAAAGGAAAATCCGGTTGGGGAACGAAATGACTATGACGCAGATCGCTATGCAGGTGTGTTGGAAATGATTCGTNNGACACACCTGTTATTGAAAAAGTATATGCGGCAATTGATTGCGGTATTGTTGTAAATCCCGATGCCGCCGTAAATATGACAGAAGGAAGCATTGTTGACGGAATTGGCCATGCAATGTACAGCGCCATAACATTTAATAATGGTCAGCCGCAACAGGAAAATTTTGATTCTTACCGGTTAATCAGGCATGCTGAATCACCCAAATCTATTGAAGTACATTTTGTTGAGAATGAAATTGATCCTACAGGTTTGGGAGAACCACCCTATCCGCCGGTTATGGGAGCACTGGCAAATGCATTATACAAGGCATCCGGAAAACGCTATTATCATCAGCCATTCGTCAACAATACCTTTGATGTATAAATTCTTAAAATTTTAGGTTTCTTTTCCTACTTTTGAGAGATGACACACGAAATAAAACAACTGTTTCTTACACTTCAATCCTGGCAGAACCAGGGTAAAAAGGCTGTGTTTGTTTCTGTTGTTGCACTTGAAGGTTCTTCCTACCGAAAGCCGGGTGTGCGCATGATCATCAGCGAAAAGGGTGAATTGGCCGGTGCGGTTAGCGGCGGTTGTGTTGAAAAGGAAATTGAACATCAGGCGCAAAGTGTTTTCAAAACCGGCAAGGCAAAAATCATGACGTATGATGGCCGTTTGCGTATTGGTTGCGAAGGGATTATTCATATTCTTATTGAACCTGTATTTCTTAGCAACGAACTGCTGAAAGTTTTTGAACAACAACTTAACAAAAGACAGCCTTTTCAAATCAATTCATGGTTTTCTTTTGAGGTGGGTGAATATCAAAATGCAGGTTCAGTATTAATAATAAATGGGAAAAAATATGCGCTTCATCCCTCTTTTAATCCTTTAGAAACCACCGGACTGGAGTGCTTTTCACAAACATTCGAACCCCTTTTCCAGCTCTTTATTTTTGGTGCGGAACATGATGCTGTTCAGTTGTGCCAGGCTG
>DPRM01000098.1:0-9334 GCA_003537645.1 Prolixibacteraceae bacterium | reverse complement strand
GAGATTTCTGTTTCAATTCTTGCTGAAATTCTTAGCGTGATTCGCAGTCAAAACCCTGTATCGTTAAGTGAAAAATCGGGTTCATATTTTGGATAATTTTCAAAAATCCATTTGGTTGTAAGTGGCTCTATCCGCATGAGACAACTTTCAGTATAATATAAACAAGCAATTACAGCCGTGGAATACGGAGATTAAACGGAATACGTGGTTATTCAGCAGAAATTCAAACAATTGATGAAAAAATACTTTCAGAAATCATAAAATTAATTGGATGATGCCTGAATTCAAAATTTCATTAAACCTGTTTTCCAAATTTTTACTTTGTCTAATTTCAATACAAAATGTGCACACCAGCTCTGCTAAAAACAGGAAAACCGCTTTTAAGAATTAATTTTTTTGAATTTCATTTCTGTATTCGTTTGGAGTAACTCCAACCCGCTGTTTAAAAAGTCTGGTGAAGTGCTGCGGATATTTGAATCCTAATTCGTAAGCAATTTCATTCACTGTTTTATTAGTATCGAAAGTCTTGTTTTTAGCTATTTCGATAATCTTTTCTTGTATGTAATCTTTTGCTGATTTTCCTGTTTCTTTTTTAATCAAATCGCCAAAATAGTTAGCCGACAAATGTAACTCTTCAGCAAAATAAGCAACAGATGGTAAACCGATTGTTTGAGGTTTGCCTGAAGTAAAATAGCCGTTTAGCAATTCTTCAAACTTTTCCAAAATCCCTTTATTGACATTATCTCTTGTGATAAACTGGCGGTCGTAAAACCTGTCGCAGTAATTCAGGAACAACTCGATATTTGAAGTAATAAGCTTTTTGCTGTGCTTGTCAACTCCTTGCTGCAATTCATATTTTATTTTTGAAAAGCAATCCAAAACAATTTGCCTCTCACGTTCCGACAAATGCAAGGCTTCGTTTGCCTTATAGCTGAAAAAGTTATATTCGTTTATGCTTTTCGCTAAATTAGTTCCCTGTATGAGATCAGAATGAAAAACAAGTGCATGCCCCATTGGCTGATATATTTTTCCGTCATTTTCGATTTCCATTATTTGCCCCGGTGAAACAAAAACCAACGTTCCTTCCTGGTAGTCGTAGTAATTACGTCCATATTTCAAATCACCACATTTCACGTCTTTTAAAAAAATGCAATATAAACCATAATTTATCCTGACTTTTTTTTCGCCGCCCCATGAACGCGGACTGGCCTTTGAAAAATCAATAATGCTAACCAATGGGTGTAGTGTTTCGTGATTGTTCAATACATTATATTCGGCTATTGTATCAAACCTGTATATTCCTTTCATGTCCGTTTTTTTTTTAATTCTGAAACAAATCTAAGCATTCCTGTAAAGTAAAAACCATTCTTGAAATCAAATCAGTAAAAATGGTAGAAGATGCAGTATTCTATATACAAATGCCTAAATTGTAAGTTCTTACATTTGTAAAATATAATTTCAGCAAAATGATAAACAATATTTTCAATACAGCAAATTTGCAAAATAACGAGGTTTCAAAAGTCCGTCAAACCCGTAGTTATTTTTATGTATTTCTAATGATATTTGCTGTTTCAGGATTAAGGGTTACAGCCACCACAAAAGAAAAACCATTGAAAATCCGCGAGCAGGGCAGTTTTGCCGTTGGAGGAACTGTGATTACCAATCCAGGTACTTTCAATCCATACAATCAAACTCCGGAAGGACAAACATTTCATGGCGATCATGCATATGTTTTTTATCAGATTCCGGTGAAGGCACGTAAATATCCGTTAGTGATGTGGCATGGGTTTGGACAGTTTTCAAAAACCTGGGAAACCACGCCCGATGGACGTGAAGGATTTCAGAATATTTTTTTACGCCGGAAATTTCCGGTTTATGTGATTGACCAGCCAAGAAGAGGTAACGCAGGCCGCAGCACAGTGGAAGGTACCATTTCACCAACACCCGATGAACAGGGATGGTTTGGCACTTTTCGTATTGGAATCTGGCCTGACTATTTCGAGGGGGTACAATTCTCAAAAGATACGGAGACGCTCAATCAATATTTTCGTCAGATGGTTCCAAATGTTGGGCCAATCGATATCAATGTAAATGCAAATGCGGTTTCGGCTTTGTTTGATAAAATTGGGTTCGGAATTCTTGTTTCTCATTCTCATTCAGGCGGAATGGGCTGGGCAACTGCAATCAAAAATCAAAATATAAAAGCAATTGTTTCTTACGAGCCCGGAAGCGGCTTTCTGTTCCCAGAAGGAGAAGTACCCGCACCAATCTCAATGGTTGGGGGGTCACTCACCGCTTCTGGAGTTCCATTGTCAGATTTTATGAAGCTTACAAAAATCCCGATAATTATTTACTACGGTGATTTTATTCCCGAAAAACCAATGGATAACCCGGGTCAGGATGGTTGGCGCGCTCGCCTTGAAATGGCCAGGTTGTGGCGCGATTGTGTGAACAAGCATGGTGGCAATGTAACAGTTGTTCATCTACCTGAAATAGGAATTAAAGGAAATACACACTTTCCATTTTCAGATTTGAACAACTTAGAAATAGCCGATCTGATGGCGGAATGGTTAAAAGAACAAGGGTTGGATAAATAATTGTCTGGTTAACGCTGTCAAGTCTGGCGACGTTGACAGGTTAGGCACAGCAGACTTGTCAGCGTGCGAAGCTCCTGACAACGTCCTGACAACGTCAACAAACAAATTAAAAATTAAAAACAGTAGAAAATTAATATGAAAAATATTTTGACAATCATGTTAGCAACATTAAGCATAATATCCTTAGCACAAACCAAACCGGCCAATCCTTTCGGCCTGGTTTACAGTGATGCAATAACCGAAAATGTACCTGGCAAAGTCAATATCCATCCAGTTACCTACAACCTGAATGGCCTTGAAATCGCCGCCAATTTATACACACCTGCCAACTTCGACCCGTCGAAAAAATATGCGGCAGTAGTAGTTGCTCACCCCAATGGCGGTGTGAAAGAACAGGTTGCCGGATTATATGCTCAGCGTTTGGCTGAATTGGGTTACATTGCCATTACAGCCGATGCATCGTACCAGGGAGCCAGTGGCGGTTTGCCACGAAATGTTGATAAACCTGCTAACCGAATTGAAGATATTCGCGGAATGGCAGATTTTATAACTCAACATGAAGGTGTAAATGCCGACCGTTTGGGTGTTTTGGGCATTTGCGGTGGTGGCGGTTATTCACTGGCGGCAGCTCAAACCGATAAACGTTTTAAAGCAGTTGCTACTCTTAGTATGTTTAATTCAGGGGTAGTCAGGCGTAACGGATTTATGAATTCAGGAGTTTCCACCATTCAGGAACGTTTAAAACAAGCATCAGAGGCACGTGCACTTGAAGCAGCCGGTGGCGAAGTGCTTTATGCTGCCGATACAGAAATTACAGATGAAATGGCAGATAAAATGCAGTTTGACCTGTATCGCGAAGGCCATTATTATTACCACAGAACCCATGCACACCCAAATTCTACATTTAGATATACAATGAGTAGTCTGCTCGACCTGATGGAGTTTGACGCAGCCACGAACATGGACCTAATCAATCAGCCTCTGTTGATGATGGCCGGAAGTAAAGCCGACACTTATTACATGACCAACACAGCTTTCAATAATGCAACTGGTACAAAGGATAAGGAATTATTCCTGATTCCCGGAGCTACCCATATTCAAACCTATTATGTTCCTGAATTTGTTGCACTGGCAATGAACAAGCTCAACGAGTTTTTTGGCAAATATTTATAAATAAACTACGCCATTTTTTAAGCCTCCCCTCTCGGGGGAGGTTTGGAGGGGGCTTAAATAACAACAGAATGAAAACAACAATTATCGGACTATTTCTAGTAATCCTGAGTGCGCAATTGTCCTTCGCACAAAGTACAGCAGAACAGGAAATCATCAATCTTTCGAAAGACAAGTGGCAATGGATGGCTGACAAGGATGTAGATAAACTTGAACCGCTTTTCCACAACGATTCAAGGTTTATCCACATGAGTGGGACCTGGGGTAAGAAAAAGGAACTCGAAATCATTAAGACAGGAGATATCTGGTATAAGCAAGCAGATATTCACGATGTGGTTGTAAAAACTTTTAACGATACAGCCATTCTTTGGAACCGCATTACACTAATAGCAATGGTTCGGGGCAACGAAGCAAAGACTGAGTTTACAGTTACCGAAGTATATCAGAGAAAAGACAATTCCTGGAAATTACTGGACCTGACTTTCAGTAGTGTACGCGATACGCATACCCTGGAACACTAGGATTTTTTGCATTTTCTGGTTGACAATAGGAACCGGAAAGAATAATAGAAAGAGTTATCAAATTTTAAATCTTTAATAATTGAAACTATGAAAACAACAATTATCGGACTATTTTTAGTAGTAATTAGTGCACAATTTTCTTTTGGACAAGAACGTGGTTTAAATCCGACGGGTAGAACCTTCAATACTGTTGAACAGGAAGTTATTAATCTATCAAAAGAAAAGTGGCAATGGATGGCAGATAAAAATACAGATCTTCTGGATAAACTCTTTCTCGAACAGGCGATGTTTGTTCATATGGGCGGCAGTTGGGGAAAAGAACAGGAAATCAATATCATTAAAGGGGGAATGATATGGTACAAAAAAGCGGATATCCATGATGTAACCGTCAATATTATTGACAATACAGCTATTCTTTTAAATAGAATTACTTTGCTGGCCGCTGTGGGCGGCAATGAAGTCACCAATCCTTTTATGGTTACTGAAGTTTATATTAAGCAAAACGGGGAATGGAAAATGGGGTCTTTGTCGTTTTCAAAGCTAATGACACCCGGCGGACAGTAAATAATTATTTAAGAACAACAAAATGAAAAAAATATTAGCAGGCTTGGCCATTCTTATCAGTTTTGGGTTACATGCGCAACAAAAAGCTGACAATGATACCAACACCGGAAATCCAAAAGTTCAGACTATGTCCGGAATTGTACGTGGGATAAGTGATGGCAACGTCGATAGCTTCAAAGGAATTCCATATGCTGCACCTCCTGTTGGTGAATTTCGCTGGCGACCTCCACAACCCGTAAAAGTATGGAAGGGAGAGCTTGATGCGAGCAAGTTTGGTGCAAGTTGTGCGGCGGCAGGTTGGGGTGCCGCTCCAGGAACCATTCAGGCAGGTTCGTCGGAAGATTGTCTGTTCCTAAATATTTGGAGACCCGCCGGAGCTGCACAAAATGCAAAGCTGCCGGTTATGGTTTGGATTCATGGCGGCGCTTTTGTGGGAGGCAGCGGTAACACTTCAGGAGAAGGTTTTGCCAAACAAGGCGTCATCCTGGTTAGCTTCAACTACCGGTTGGGGCGTCTCGGTCATTTTGCATTCCCTGCATTGAGCAAAGAGCATCCGGATGAACCAAAAGGCAGTTACGCCTTTATGGACCAGATCGCCGCACTCCAGTGGGTGCAGCAGAATATTGCTGCATTCGGTGGCGATCCTAATAATGTTACCATTTTCGGTTTCTCTGCCGGTGGAGTTTCTGTTCATTCACTGTTGACGATTCCGTCGGCTAAAGGTCTTTTCCAAAAGGCAATCAGTCATTCCGGTGGCGGTCGTGACGGTGTATTAACCGGCAGGCCGATCAACAAAGAAAATGCAAGTCCATACTATCCTGTTTCAGCGGAAACGGTAGGAACAAATTTCGCAAAAAAACACGGAATTGAAGGTACTGATACCGTTGCTCTGGCCAAACTGCGTACCCTGAAAGTTGAAGAGATTGTGGACGGTGGTCAGGAAAATGATGGACAGGGAGGTCCGCGCATCTATTCAGGCCCGATTCTCGATGGTAAACTGGTTGTTGAGACTTCGGAGAGTGCATACAAGGCAGGCAGACAGGCACATGTTCCGCTCATGATCGGAAATAACAGTGCTGAAATAGGTGGTAGCTTTGTAAATAACAGCAGTTCAAAGGAAGAATTGTTTTCACTGTTCGGGGAATTTGAAGGTGAAGCCAAAGCTGCCTTTGATCCTGATGGAAACAAAGAATTTGCCGAGGTAATTACAAAGTTTAACACCGACTGGGTTTGGGGTGAGCCGGCACGATTCACTGCAAGGTCTTTTGCCGCCGCTGGTGATCCGGCCTACATTTTTCTTTTTTCTTACGTTCCTGCTGCCATGAAGGAACGGATGAAGTATGGTCCCGGACACGGAACCGATATTTCTTATGTGTTCGACAACCTTGGTGCACGCCCCGGGACAACACCCACACCCGAGGACAAAGAGGTCGCGAGGATAATGAACGCCTTTTGGGTAAACTTCGCCAAAACTGGTAATCCCAATGGCGAGGGTCTGCCGGTTTGGCCACTTTACAATACTCAAAAAGAAGAAATTCTCGATATTGAGTCGGATGGGAAACCGGTTGGCAAGCCCGATCCCCGGAAACCAAAACTGGATGTGATAGATAAATCATTTAAGTTGAGGGATAAAATACAATCGCGTGGTATTTAACTGGCACAGAAATATGGAAAACGAAACAATCAATTTTAATGTGTTGAAAAAAGGGGGAGTCGGAAAATTCCTAATGATAGTTGTTGCAATAGGTTTACTATCCCTTCATCTCAACGCTCAAAATGAAATAAGTACAAGTCAGCAACTCACAGCAAAGCAGCAAAGTATTATTCAGATTGCAGCACTCACCGCCAAAGGAGAACTGCCAGATTTAAAACCGGCACTGAATAAAGGATTGGATGCAGGATTAACAGTCAACGAAATCAAGGAAGTACTCGTTCATCTTTATGCCTATTGCGGTTTTCCGCGTAGTATCCGCGGGTTACAAACTTTTATGGAAGTTATTGATGAGCGAAAAGCAAAAGGAATAATCGATAAAACGGGTGCTGATGCATCGCCAATCAATCAGGAGCAGCCAAAATATGAGCGTGGTAAAAAGGTTTTGGGCGAACTTACTAACGCCCCGCAAAACAGGCCATTGTCGGGTTACAGCGCTTTTGCCCCTGTAATGGATGCTTTTCTGAAAGAGCATTTGTTTGCCGATATTTTTGAACGGGATGTATTAACCTACATTGAACGCGAATTGGTAACAATTTCGGTGATAAGCGCCATTGGAGGCGCCGAGCCAATGCTGCGTAGGCATTTATCTATTTGCATGAATGTTGGTTTAACGCCACAACAACTGACCGAATTTGTAGAAATTATCAAATCAACATTAGGCGAAAAGGAAGCAAAAGATGTAAAGGCAGTTTTGGATGAAGTCTTGAAAAACCTGAAATAATTAAACTCAAAAAAGTATCAAAATGAAACGTAATTTAAAATTCAGCATATTGTTTCTGGCGATTTTATTCGTAACCTGTACTAATAAGCATCCGGAAACAGCGGAACAAAAAACCGAACCCATTTTTCCCAAAGGCGAAAAAATAACCAACAGTAACTTCGCCGGAACGGCGTATTTGCATATGATGGGAGCCAAAGACTCCACACTTCATACAAGTTATGGCAACGTAACTTTTGAACCCAAAGCCAGAACAAACTGGCACTCTCATCCGGGTGGTCAAATACTTTTTATTACCGAAGGGAGAGGTTTTTATCAGGCAAAAGGTGAGCCGGCACGATTACTAAAAAAGGGTGACTTTGTTGAAATTCCACGAAATGTGGTTCACTGGCATGGTGCAGCTCCCGAAAGTGGATTTGCCCACATTGCTGTTAGCTTAAATACTGATGATGGAGGTGCAGTTTGGATTGCGCCTGTCACCGATGAAGAGTATGAGCAAGCTATAAAATAAATACTAGTCCAAGTCAACTTAAATATCGAATCAATTACTACTAAAAAATAACCAAAATGAAGAACAAGCTATTTTCTGCAACAACCTTTATGATTTTACTTGCTGTTACCTTTGTCAGTGCACAGGACTGGCCCCAGTATTTAGGGCCACACAGAAACAGCATATCCGACGAAAAAGGAATCTTACGCACCTGGCCTGAAACCGGTCCTGAAGTGCTTTGGACTGTAAACGTGGGCATCGGTTACGGAGGTCCAATTGTAAAAGACGGCAAAGTCTATCTGCTCGACCGCGATAATAAAGTGGGCGACAACCTCCGTTGTTTCGAACTAGCAACAGGAAAAGAACTTTGGAACTTTGCATACGATGCTCCCGGTACAGTAATGTTTCCAGGTTCGCGCAGCGTGCCGGCAATTGATGGAAATTTTGTGTATTCATGCGGACAGTACGGTGATTTGTATTGCGTAGATATCAACACACATTTGCCGGTTTGGAAAAAACAAATCTGGACTGATTTTGGCGGCGAACTACCCGAAGGTGACCCCGGTTTTGGAGGCCCTTTCCCAACATGGGCCCTTTCGCAATGCCCGCTGGTTTATGGTGAATTGGTGATTCTGGCTTCGCAGGCACCCGACGCTGGAGTTGTGGCTTACGATAAACTTTCAGGCGAACTAAAATGGAAAACTCCCTCGCTGGGCCGCACAGGTTATGTGAGTCCAACCATTGTTAAAATTGATGACAACGACCATTTGGTGATGATAACAGCATCCGCCGGCGGTCGTGGGGGACAGGAACTGGTTCCAGGAAATGTGGTTGGGATCGATCCACTGAATGGTGAAATACTCTGAAAATTTACCGACTGGCAATGTGGTATTCCAGTGCCCGGAGCGGTGGATGCCGGCAACAATAAATTACTTATAACAGGTGGTTACGAACTTGGTGCATTAATGATTCAGGTCGATAAAAAAGCTGATGGAAACTATGGTACTACAGAAATTTTCAGAACCGAAGAATTTGGAGATCAAACCAAAACACCGCTTTTCCACAACGGTTATTTTTATGCTGAATACGGAACCAATAACAAACGCGACGGTATGGTTTGTATGAATATGAACGGAGAAATTATGTGGAAAACAAAACGCGACCCCGATTTCAACAAAGGCAGCATGATTCTGGCCGACGGACTGATTCTTGCTACTGACGGGGCAAAGACGCTGTACCTGATTGAACCCGATCCAACAGTTTTCAAACCTTTGGCAAAAGCAGAGTTACTTGCTGAACAAAAAAGTGATGACCCGGGAGCTTCGCGCTTTGGAACCCAAAACTGGGCGCCTATTGCACTTTCCGGGGGCAAACTGCTGATTCGCGACCAAAGCAGAATGTTGTGTGTGAAAGTATCCGATTAATCTATAAAAAAAGTGAGATGAAATTGCAAAACCGCAAATTAGGAAACAGCAACCTCGAAGTTTCTGCACTTGGGTTGGGTTGCATGGGAATGAACTTTTCATTTCCCCCGTTTCCTGAAAAGAAGGAAATGATATC
>DPRM01000139.1 GCA_003537645.1 Prolixibacteraceae bacterium | reverse complement strand
CAGGACGGACACGACCGCGGTGCAAAAGTTGTTGCCACCGGTTATGCCGACTTAGGGTTCGACGTGGACATGGGACCATTGTTCCAGACTCCGGAAGAAGCCGCCAAACAAGCCGTTGAAAACGACGTGCATGTAATGGGTGTATCTTCACTGGCTGCAGGTCATAAAACCCTTGTACCTGCCGTAATCGCCGAACTGAAAAAACTGGGTCGCGAAGACATCATGGTGATTGCCGGTGGTGTTATTCCTGCACAGGACTACCAGTATTTGTACGATGCCGGTGTGGTAGCCATTTTCGGTCCGGGTACCAGCGTTGCCGCTGCCGGAAAGAAAATCCTGGAAGTGTTGCTGGCCGCACACGAAGAATAAAAAGAAGCCCCTCCTGACCTCCCCGAAGGGGAGGAGAACGAAAATACGAAAGCCGCTTTCCTGATGGGGAGCGGCTTTTTTGTTGACCTTAATTTATCTAAAATGGTAATATGTCTTCGTCGTTAGTATTTGGTGGAAATTTAAACTTGAAATCTTCAATATACTCTTCATCAAGAAGATTAAATTTCCCTTTAACAATGCTATTTAAATAAAGGTTGATATCATCATCTTTACCAATCCAATAAATCTGATTATTTGAAATAGCAGAATATGCTATATCATTAATTTGTTTTTTTGTGAAATCATCGTAGTTTTTTAGTTCCCTAAGAATGTTTCTTGTTTCAGAAAAAGAACTGCTATTGGCTAACTTGTTAATTAGTTCTTCTTCCTTTTGTTCAGTGAATATATTTATTTCAGGATAGTTTTCTTTGAAGAATACTGAAAGCGATTTGTAGTGTTTAAATGACGTCAAAGGCATTTTACGTTCCCATTCAATAAGAAGGAACGAATTAAATAAATCTTTATCAAACTCAGAATAAAAGTCTTTATCATCTGAAATAAAGAAGAAATTATCAAAATCTTCAACTACAGTCAATAAGGATTCCCAATTTATAGCATCACCGTATGAATCATTTTTGCCTGGTGGATTTCCTAAATCAAATCTCATTTTTGCCGACTCAACCAGTTTAGGTGTTATTTCAATTTTTATAGCATTACTAAATAAGATTTCAATGATTTTGTCTGCCTTTAATTGCTTGCTAATTATATCCTTCTTCATCTTTTCAAGCATGATTTGCTTGTTTTTTTCATATGATTTCACAGCGTCCTTCATCGCACTAAACTCATGTTCATAGTCCTTAGCAATTTGTGGAAATATATTATTGAGCTTATTCTCATTAAATCTTTTTATTGCGTCAGCAATTTTAGCATCTCTATTTCGATTAAACTCGTTAATTGTCTGTTCTGGAAGATATAAAGTAACTGCTTTTGACTTTGTTAAAACTGCTAACTTTTTAAGTTCTTCTAGATCTTCACTTGAAAGATGATAAAAAGATAAGTAAACATTTGTATCAAGGTAAAGACTATTTGCCATTCGTTAGTTATTTAAAAATTATCTGTATAAGAACGGATGCAATTACATTGTGTTTTGCCTCCCAAATGTCTGAATTTTAATCCATAATCCAATTGCATTTTTATGTTTGTTTTCAACATTGTCCGTTCGCTAAAGCGGAACGGCAAAGAATAGGTTTGACTTTGAATTTGGAAAAATGCTGAATTGAAAAGCTGATATCCTTTGCCGTCTGCTTCAGCTGACGGACATAATGCCAATAAATCGACCGATGCCGTCTGGCTTTAGCCGACGGGCATTGAGATGTTTTTTTTTGAGGGCTTCAAATTGAGTGAAACCCTCAATAGGCAACACAAATTTCTGGAAGTCCTGTAAAAGTTTGTTAAAGCAGGATTCAGGCGTTAAACACAATCCTTTTAAAAGCTATATTGCGTAATGTTTTGTTCAGGAGTAACGAATTTGTTTAATTTTCTGAATATCGGACATTTACGAAACCCTATTTTGTATTTTAACCACGACCTAATATTCTAACTTTTAAATCAACATGAAAAACCTAACATTTTTAACCCTTGTAGTTCTGGTTCTGGCGGCGTTCAATCACGCTTCGGGTCAGGATTTAAAACTCAATGATCTGGAGTATTTCGAGACGCAGGGCGTCAATGTTCTTGTTTACAGCAACCTTTTTACCGGAGGGTTCAACGATGAGAAGAACGCCGGAATAGAATTGATACATCATGGCGTAAGAACAGGGCAAGGCGGAGCGGTGAGACTTTCAAACACTCCGGAGCAGTGGGATTTGGTTCCTGCAATTTCGAACCGAAAGGTTGACCGCGCATCGAAAACCATTGAGGCTACTTTGAGGTACAACGATTACGATTTCGATTCTCGCGTGGTTGTCACCGCAAAGGGCAAAGGCGTCGAAATATCTGTTTACCTCGACAAACCCCTTCCCGCTGCACTTGAAGGGATTGCCGGATTTAATCTTGAATTTCTTCCCTCGCAATACTGGGCAAAGACCTATCTGATGGATGGGCGTCCCAACCGATTTCCGCGCTATGTGGTAGGCAATACCATTACCAAACCTAACAGTATAAAACCGAAGCAATTCAAGGGGTATGTAACTTCCGACGACAGGGGAACCGGCAAATTTATCGATCCGCTCCCGCTCGAAACCGGCCGTACTTTGCTCATGGCACCCGATGCTCCTGAACGTTTGGTAAAAATCACCTCGACTGATGCTGACCTTATGCTTTTCGACGGACGTATGCTTGCACAAAATGGCTGGTTTGTCGTTCGCAGTATCCTTCCGTCAGGAAAAACAGGCAAGGTTTTGACCTGGACCGTTGAACCCAATGCCATTAAAAATTGGGTAAGAGAGCCAAATATTGGTTTTTCGCAAGTGGGCTACCTCCCAATGCAACCCAAAGTAGCAGTGATTGAACTCGACAAGAAAGACAAACCGCTCGTAAAAGCATCGATCTATAAATTAGGCGACGACGGCAACGCTTCCGAAGTATTCAGCGGCAATATCGTTTCATGGGGCAACTATTACAAGTATCACTATGTGAAATTCGATTTTTCTTCGGTTAAAAACCCCGGCATCTACTATATTCAGTATGGTAATTTTAAAACCAATAACTTTTTAATAGACAACAGCGTTTACAACAAGATCACCGATGCCACCAGCGATATTTGGATACCTATACACATGAATCATACATTTGTAAACGAGGCTTACAGGGTGTGGCACGGCGAACCTTTCAAGGATGGTTATCTTCAGGCTCCGCCAAACACTGATCACTTCGACCTTCATGGACAAGGACCAACAACCGACACCAAATACAAAGCGCTGGAATTGATTCCCGGATTAAACATAGGCGGTTTCTTCGATGCCGGAGATTTTGATATCGAAACAGGAGCGAACATTGGCGTGGTGCAGAACTTTGTTCAGACATGGGAATATTTCAAACCATTACGCGATCAGACTTTTGTCGATCAGAAACAGCGCTATGTTGAACTTCATCGTCCGGATGGAACGCCCGACGTGTTGCAATTTATAGAGCACGGAACATTGAACCTCGTAGCTCAGGCAGAGATTATCGGCCACATGGCACAAACGCTCTCTAACTCAGTTCTGGATAATTACCACCACCTTGGCGACGCAGCCTCGTTAACCGACGGCCTTCCTTATAATCCGAACCTTGGCCCTTACGAAGTCGCTCCTGATGGCCGGTCGAGCGGTGTGAAGGATGATTTATGGGCATTTACAAGCCGCAATCCCGGGCTCGATCTCAGGGCAGCAACAATGTTTGCCGCAGCAAGCCGGGCACTGAAAGGATACAACGACGATCTTTCGGCCAGAGCGTTGCAGCAGTCAAAAAGACTCCTGAAAGAGGCAACCGAATTATTGGCCAATGAGCCGCAGGATCCTGCCGGCAGGGGCGGATCAGCCAATATGGCCACCAATCTTCAACTGTACATCGCAACCGGTGAACAACTATACATGGATAAATTTCAGGAACTTTTATGGCCAGCCCTCGATCGCAATGTCAATTTCGGCCTCCTGACGGCTTTGGATGCCATCCCGCATTTGGATGCCTCCTACAAGGAAAAGCTCCGTCCGTATGTTATGAAGTACAAAGAATATGTCGATGGACTTGAAAAGGATAATCCCTACGGAGTACCTATTGGCCTTCGTAACTGGGCAGGAAGCGGAGAAGTGGTAAGCTTTGGTACCACCATTTGTTTTGCCAGCAAATATTTTCCTGATATAATCGACGCCAGCAATGCTTTCAAAACTACCAACTGGTTGTTTGGCTGTCATCCGTACCACAATTATTCGTTGGTGGCAACGGTGGGCGCCGCTCGTCCCAAAGCAGTGTTTTATGGTAATAACAGGGCTGATTTCTCATTTATTCCGGGCAATGTTGCGCCGGGTTTATTGTTCCGACAACCCGACCACTTTGAAAACTACGACGACTGGCCATTCCTGTGGGGACAAAACGAAGGTACAATTGGCGGAAATACCAGTTATCTGATTTTTGGATCAGCTTTTAAAAATTTAGTGAAATAATCAGATTGTTTTAAACAGCTACTTATTCAATCTTTTCAAACAAAACTTAAACCGAATCAGGATGAAAGTACTTTTTATTGGCGGAACAGGATTTATCAGTACAGCTGTCAGCCGGATGGCTATTGAACGGGGAATGGAACTTTATCTGCTCAACCGCGGAAATCGCTTGTCAGAAATTCCCGGAGCCCATCAGTTAACCGGCGACATCCACCATCCGGAAAGCATGCACAACGCGCTGAAAGACCATCAATTTGATGTGGTGGTTGACTGGATTGCTTTTACTCCTGAAGATGTTGAGCGCGACTTGCAGGTTTTCCGGGGCCGCACCAATCAGTTCGTGTTTATCAGCTCGGCTTCGGCCTACCAAAAGCCGGTGGTAAATTACGTGATTACCGAATCAACGCCGCTTAAAAATCCATACTGGGAATACTCGCGCAACAAAATTGCCAGCGAAGAACTGCTTTTGAAAGCTTATCGCGACGAAGATTTCCCGGTAACCATTGTGCGTCCTTCTTATACTTACAATACCTATTTGCCGGTTGCCATTGGCGGATTTGGCTGCTACACGCTGGCCGACCGTATGCTAAAAGGCAAGCCAATTATCGTTCATGGCGACGGCACATCGCTTTGGGTGAATACCCACGCCGAAGATTTTGCCAAAGGTTTTTTGGGATTGCTCGGAAACGAAAAAGCCATCGGTCAGGCATTTCACATTACTTCGGACGAAGTGCTGACTTGGAACCAGATTTACCAGACCATTGCCGATGTGTTGGGAGTTGAAGCGAAAATGATCCATATTCCTACTGACTTCATCATAAAAGAGGTTCCGCGGCTGACGGGCGATTTACTGGGCGATAAAACATGGAGTGCAGTATTCGACAATTCAAAAATCAAAGCTTTTGTTCCGGAGTTTCAGGCAACTATTCCGTTTCGCGAAGGAATGCGCCGCGCGCTCGGATGGTTCGCTGCCGACAAAAATCGCCAGCGCATCAACGAACAGGTAAATGCCGAAATGGATCAGATTATCAATGCCTACACCGGTAACCCAGTAAAGTAAATAACAAAAACCGACGAATTAGCTTTCAGAAGTGATTGCCGCGATGCATCTTTCGGCTACTTTTCCATCAATCCGGAAAGCATATTTCTGAATAAAGGAATCGTATTTCAGACGATCGACTTTTAGCTTTCCGAGGAAAATTCCGGAAAGAATACCAGTCAGGCTATCCGCATCTGTTGCATGAAAAGCCACACCTTCGGCCACATAGCCCATGATATCCTGTTTCAGGTGATCCAGGATAATCAGCGGCTTGTAGAAATAAACGGTTTCGGTTCCAACAGTCGAAAAACAGGTGATCAGCGCATCGCAGGAAGCAATCAGCTGGTACAAATCCGAAGTTTTATCAATCGTATAGTTGGTACATCCTGCCTTGGCGGCTATGGCCGAATAATAAGCCGAATCGGCAAACTCGCGCGGATGCAGTTTTACTATCAGTTGAGTGTTGGGCAGTTTCCGGGCAGCAGTAAACACATCAAAAGCTGCCTGAAACCGCAATTCGGGATCGCGCTGCGGCTGCGAAGCAAAAACGATGAGTTCCACCGGATTGGCTCTTTTCTGCATCTCGGCCTGCATTAAAACCGGAATAATGTCGGTTCTGATTTGCCCAACCGAAACCACCGAATCTTTTGGATAACAGCCCTTTTTAACCAGAAATTCTTCCCAGTATTTTCCCCAGGTCAGCGTCAGATCGGGCATCACATGGTTCTTCGAATCGTTGGGCGTGTACAAATAAGCTGGGTGCAAATCGTGCATGGTTCCGTGCTGCAGGCCAATAATTTTTATTTCGCAGAATTTAGCGGCATCAAGTATTGATTTGGTAAGCGGACTATTTTCGTCGCCCGCAATCACAGCTTTTATTCCTGAACCGGTAAAATATTCCCGGGCAGCAAAATACCGAAACAAGAAGAATCCAGAAGAAGAATGAAGCGACCGGAATACTTCGAATGTAAGCTTCTGTTCCATTGAAAGTTCCTCGTCACGAAGCTTTAAGTAGGAAGCTATCAATGATTTTCTTGCCAATCTGGTCGATTTCCGGACCTGTTTGCTGAGCAAGCCCGAAACCATAATTCCATCCAGAAAGATCTTCGGACGTTGATTCCACGAAGTTTTATATTGCTTCTTCGAAAACGAATAGTCGGATTTCCCTTTAGGCTTCGGCATTAAAACCTCGGTCAAAAGAGCGAACCTACTGTCGAGTTCAGAAATAAGATATTCGAGAATATGATGCCCCGATGCCGGCCTTAAAGTTTTCTTATCGAGCACAGTCGAGTATTTCTCCGTCAGATAAAGCAAGTATTCAGGCTTTTTCTTCGGAGAAAACAAATGGTAGAAAAAGCGGTATTTCAGCATAAAAACATAACTGAACAATATTCCCCAATTGAAGCTGTTTTTGGGTGGTTCCTCCGGAAACCTGAAATCAACTTCGGGGAACACATTTTTGAGAGGCATCGCATCGGCAGAAACAAACCAGCAATGATTGTCGAAAGCATTGAAGTGCAGCGTGAGCGGTTTCAGAAAATACATCAGGTTGCGCACGGCAAAATAAACCCTGAATTTATGGTAATGCCAAACACTAGCATTGTCGATACGAAAAATATCGGCTACCGTTTGGTCTCCCACCGGCAGATCGCCAAACCGAAGCACCGAATCCATCATATCATAGTTTACCTGCCTTTTTTCTTCGGAAGTCAAACTGATGATCTGCGCAAAATCTACAGAACGAGCTGATGAAAGTGCGAAGACTTTTGCTCCCTCTTCAATCAGAAGTTTTACATCATCAGTCTCCGATTCAGTGAGTGGACGGTTTATAACGATCGTTTTGCTCATGTTATTCAATTTTCAGGCTTCAAGAATTTGGGAGATTTTCCGCGTCAGCGCTTTGCGCGAATACTGATTTGCACATTCGCTGTTTATAGGAGCACCCGCATTGTTCAGCTTTTCATCCAAAAACCGGCGCATTCCATCCGAATCAGCATAGTCGAAAAGTTGGCCACATTGGGTTTCCTGAATAATTTTGGCCAGATCGCCATCAATTGGGCCAATGGCCAGTACCGGTTTTTGCGAAGCCAGGTATTCGAAAAATTTACCGGTGAGAATTCCCTTATTGTTTTTAACTTTTGGAATGACCAGCAACAGCAAATCGGATCGGAATAAATATTCGATTGATTTCGGGTGATCGACATAACCGACCAGTTCAACTTCAAGGCCGGTATCCCTGAATCTCTGTTCTACTGCTGGCGGAACTTTCCCCACAAAACGGATCATCAGATTCGATTTCAGGCTGGTATCCAACCTGACGAGCGCTTCCAAAAATGCGTCCACATCATAAGCTTCAGAAATAGTTCCGGTGTAGGTAATTATCTTTTTAGTTTCGGCTGGCAAATTTGAAATCCTGAAATCGTCCTCGTCAAATCCATTGGGGATAACTACAGTTTTTGCAGCAATTTGAAGTTTCGACTTTTCAGCAAAAATACGTTTGACATCTTCGCTCACCGTTATTAAAAGATCAGCATTCTCGACCACTTTTCGCTCATAATTCCGATCAACTTTTCGTGCCAAAGCGGTATGGCTGAATTGATTGTAATAGTAAATATCTGTCCACGGATCGCGCAAATCTGCAATCCAGCGGATGTTGAATTTTTGTTTCAGTTTTAAGCCAATCAACTGTGTAGAATGTGGAGGACTGGTAGTTACAACAGTATCAATATTGTATTGTCTGATTAACTCTTCAGCCTTTTTCAGCGCATATTTGTTCCAGCCTTTACGCGGATCGGGCAGCAGAAAATTTCCGCGCATGAATTTCGAAACTTTCTGGAACATTCCCTCTTTCGATTCGTTGGCAAAACCGCCATAAGGAACTTCCTTTTTTCCGGAGATTAATTTGTATAAATTATATAGCTCGAAGCTTTTGGTGGTATATACCAAACATTCAGGATTGACTTCACCCACCAGACTTTCATCGCGCTGCGGATAGCTGGCATATTCGCGATCGACCGTTAAAATTACCGGTTGCCAGCCAAATTCGGGCAGGTATTTGGCAAACTTAAGCCATCGCTGAACGCCCGCCCCACCCGATGGCGGCCAATAGTAAGTAATAATTAAAACCTTCTTCATTCAAAATCTAAATATTGAAACTCTGTCGGGTAAAGATAAGTTATTTCGTGTTAAAGCTATATTTGTATCTATATTGTACACAAATATGAAAATCATGAAACGAGCCATCCCGATTAATCGTGACACAGGTGAATGATTATTGGCGAGTTCCATCTGACAATTAAAAACAAATTCCAAACAGATGAAAAAATTATTTCTGATCAGTACACTCATGTCAGTCATTCTGATAAATCTAAACGCACAAACACCGGCAAAGAAATCAATCCGACTGGCAATTGCAGGAACCACTCACGGGCACACTTCCTTCATATTAGGACGAAAAGACAAATCAGACTATCAATTGGTTGGTGTTTTTGAAACGAATACCGAACTGGCGAAAACGCTCGCTGAAAAATTCGGTTTCGACCCGAAACTGATTCATAACAATCTGGAAAAGATGCTGGACATTGTAAAGCCGGAAGCTGTAGTGGCATTCGGTTCTATTTTTGAGCACATGGCCGTGGTTGAAGCTTGTGCTCCCAGAGGAATACATGTAATGGTTGAAAAACCGCTGGCTACCAATATCGAACACGCTCAAAGGATGGCAAAACTTGCTGAAAAATACAACATTCATTTACTCACCAATTACGAAACATCCTGGTATCCGACTACTGCGAAATCCTTTCAGTTGATCAACGACAGTAATTTCATCGGCAATATAAAAAAGGCAGTTATTCACGACGGACATCAGGGACCAAAAGAAATTGGCTGCGAGAAAGTTTTTTTGGATTGGCTGACCGATCCTGTTCAAAACGGTGGAGGCGCATTGATTGATTTTGGATGTTACGGGGCAAATCTTATGACCTACATTCAAAAAGGGCAGGCACCAGTTTCAGTAACAGCAGTTACCCGGAATTTCAAACCTGAAATTTATCCAAAGGTAGACGATGAAGCAACCATAATTGTAAACTATCCGGAATCTCAATGTATTATTCAAGCTTCGTGGAACTGGCCTTTCGGAAGAAAAGATATGGAATTGTATGGCGATTCAGGATATATTATTGCCGCTGACAGCAAAAATATGCGGTTGAGAAACAATACAATAAAGACAGAACAGTCCATTCAGGTTACATCAAAAGATATTGCGGTTTATGAAGATCCGTTCTCCTATTTTTTTGATGTAATTGGCGGAAAAGTAAAAATGACAAAATACGATCCCTATTCATTGGAAAACAATGTTATGGTCGTCAGGATTTTAGATGCAGCAAGGGAATCTGCCAGAACCGGGAAAACAGTCAGGCTTGATAAATAACTGGTTATAAAAAAAGCCGCTTCAATTGCTTGAAGCGGCTCGTTAATTCTTAGTCTATCGAATTAATTAAGGATGCTGTTGTATTGCTCATTGATTAAGTCGGGAAGATAGCTGGCAATCATCTCTAACACTTTGTCGTTGCCAATTGCTTCGGCGCTAATACATTTCTGGCCATTAAGCTGAGCCTGATTTAAAACAGCAGTATTCAGGGCTTCACTTACAGTGCTTTCCGAACCATTTACCATTTTAACACCAAAACCCTGCGCTCCATTAACGTATTTTACTTCGAAGTACTTAGAACGAACCAGGTATTCCTGTCCTTTTTTTGTTTCCTTCATGAAAACATGAACAGGTTTTTTTGATTCGCCATAAGCAATTTCCCAGCTTTTCTGGAAACCTGCACTTGGACTATAATTCAGATCGGGGGAAATCTTGTAATTCGAATTAAAAGTCCCTTCGTTTCCAGCCCAAACGTTGATAGAAATCAGCGTAAAAACTACCAACATCATTTGAACAAACAAATTTTTCGTTTTCATTTTCTTAAGTTTTAAATTGTTTTCTGTGGTTTTCGTTGAATTGAACGATGCAAATCTAACAGCCTTTTTGTTCTCAAAACCCACTAAAATATCAGCTTACAAGCGCCTGAAAAAGCCAGAAATAAAATTCAGAAGAAAAAACCATTGTTTGGATTTGAAAAGGAAATGATAATTGCAGTAACTTTCTTTTTACTATAAAAACAACCCCAATTGCTTACAGATTGAAAGTGGCATGTTTTGCAGCATTTGTGCTGTTTATTTTGCTCTTTTTCTGATTGTTAAGAAATTGTAAACTGTCTGGTTTTTTCATAATACACTCTTGCGGATTATAATAGCTTGTTTGTGATATCGATCGACTTACAATTTATAAGCTTGAATTATTTCTAAATTTCAATTGAAGCATTTATAACATTCAAAAGCTTTCAACTTTTATAGCCGAGCTGAAAAACTGCAATCCAGAGAAATATTCGTAACGATCAAAACAAAAAACAGACAAAGGTTGGTTTTAAGCTATTATTGTCTTAAATTTATATATTCCTACAAGAGAATTATTCTCATTTAAACGACTGGACAATGAACTCCTCCGGAATCAGAAATAATTTGACAGAAAAAGGGTTACGGGTTACTCCGCAGCGCATTGCCATTTACGAGGCAGTTCTGAAACTCAACAATCATCCTACTGCTGACGATATTGCGGCCTTCATCAAGATCGACCATCCGAATATCGCAACCGGTACAGTGTATAAAGTTTTGGATTCGCTGGTTGAAAACGGATTGATAAAAAAGGTAAAAACCGAGCGCGATGTTATGCGGTACGATGCTATTCTGGAAAACCACCATCATTTATATGATGCCGGATCAGACCGGATAGCCGATTATTACAACAGCGAAATCAACGAACTGCTTTCTGAATATTTCAGAAAAAATGGAATCCCGGATTTTGAAATTGGGGATATCAAACTTCAGATAATTGGTAAGTTTTTAAATGAACCTAAATAATTGAATCATGGAAGACAATTCAGAAAAAGTCAGTAAATGTCCTGTTACCGGTGCAACCGGTAAGCACAATGTTGGCGCCAGCGGAACAAAAAACCGCGACTGGTGGCCCAATCAGTTAAAATTGAACATACTGCGACAGCACTCCTCTAAATCGAACCCGATGGGCGAAGATTTTAACTATGCCGAAGAATTCAAGAAGTTGGATTTGAAAGCTATAAAAAATGACCTTCATAAACTAATGACCGACTCGCAGGATTGGTGGCCTGCCGATTTTGGTCACTACGGACCATTATTTATACGGATGGCGTGGCACAGCGCCGGAACCTATCGCACAGGCGACGGGCGTGGAGGAGCTGGTGGTGGTCAGCAGCGTTTTGCTCCGCTCAACAGTTGGCCCGATAATGTGAATCTCGACAAGGCGCGTAGGTTGCTCTGGCCAATCAAGCAAAAATATGGTAAAAAAATATCGTGGGCCGACCTGATGATCCTTGCCGGAAATGTAGCTCTGGAATCGATGGGTTTCAAAACCTTTGGATTTGCCGGAGGTCGCGCAGATGTTTGGGAACCGGAAGAAGACGTTTACTGGGGGTCGGAAGCCAAATGGCTGGAAAATGACGAACGAAATCTTGACTTAACGGAAGTTGACAATCCGCTTGCCGCAATTCAAATGGGATTAATTTATGTGAATCCGGAAGGTCCAAACGGAGTTCCTGATCCATTGGCAGCTGCGAAAGACATACGCAACACGTTTGCCCGAATGGCCATGAACGATGAAGAAACCGTGGCGCTGATTGCTGGTGGACATACTTTTGGCAAAACGCATGGAGCCGATGATGCAGCTCATGTTGGGCCGGAACCCGAAGCTGCCCCGATAGAAGAGCAGGGCCTCGGCTGGAAAAGCTCTTTTGGTTCCGGTAAAGGTGGCGACACCATCTCCAGCGGACTGGAAGTGACCTGGACACAAACTCCCGCCAAATGGAGCTATTACTTCTTCGAAAACCTCTTCAAATTCGAATGGGAACTGGAAAAAAGTCCGGCTGGCGCGCATCAATGGGTGGCAAAAAATGCAGGACTGGTCGTTCCCGATGCCCACGACGCATCGAAAAAACATGCGCCCACAATGCTTACCACCGACCTTTCGCTGCGTTTCGATCCGGAGTATGAAAAAATCTCCAGACGTTTTTACGAACATCCGCTCGAATTTGCCGACGCTTTTGGCCGTGCATGGTTTAAGCTGACTCACAGGGATATGGGACCGCTGGCTCGCTACCTGGGCACTGAAGTCCCCAAAGAAGAACTGATCTGGCAAGACCCGATTCCTGCAGTAAATCACCCTCTGGTTGACGAAAAAGATATTGCAACTTTAAAAACCACAATCTTAAATTCAGGACTATCCGTATCTCAATTGGTATCTGCGGCATGGGCTTCAGCCTCTACTTTCCGGGGATCAGACAAACGTGGTGGCGCCAATGGAGCACGCATTCGTCTTGCCCCGCAAAAAGACTGGGCGGTAAATAATCCGTCGCAACTTGCAAAGGTTTTAGAAAAACTGGAAGCCATTCAAAATGAATTCAATACTACCCAAACCAACGGCAAAAAAGTTTCACTGGCCGACATGATTGTACTGGCCGGTTGTGCCGGTGTTGAAAAAGCCGCGAAAGATGCAGGTTTTGCCGTAAATGTTCCTTTCACTCCGGGTCGTATGGATGCTTCGCAAGAGCAAACCGACGTAGAATCTTTTGCCGTACTGGAACCGGCTGCAGATGGTTTCAGGAATTACCTGAAAACAAAATTCTCCATTTCAACGGAAGAATTACTGGTTGACAAAGCACAATTGTTAACCCTGACTGCTCCTGAAATGACCGTTTTGGTAGGTGGAATGCGTGTGTTGAATACAAACTTCGACCATTCGAAGCATGGAGTTTTCACAAAACATCCTGAAGTTTTGACCAACGATTTCTTTGTCAACCTGCTCGACATGAGTACTGCCTGGATGCCCGCATCTGACGATAAAGAGACTTTTAACGGCCGCGATCGCAAAACAGGAGAGATAAAATGGACAGCAACCCGTGCAGATCTGGTCTTTGGTTCAAATTCGGAACTTAGAGCTCTTTCCGAAGTATATGGAAGCACTGATGCCCGGGAAAAATTTGTGATGGATTTTGTTGCTGCGTGGGATAAAGTAATGAACGCCGATCGATTCGATTTGGCCTGAAATAAAACCAACACAGAAGATGTTGTGTTTGGCGGGACAAGCAAATGTATGGGAACAAAAAATCCGGCAACTTTTGGTTGCCGGATTTTTTTATTGAGACATTGTCTGAACTTACAATTTTGCAAACAGTTTTTTCATGCTTACTTCGCCGGCAATGATATTTTTCAATTCGGCGATGGCAACACGATCCTGCAACATGGTATCGCGGTAACGAATGGTGACCGTATTGTCTTCCATCGACTGATGATCGACAGTTACGCAGAATGGAGTACCAATGGCATCCTGACGGCGGTAACGTTTTCCGATCGAATCTTTTTCGTCGTACTGACAGTTGAAATCAAATTTCAGATCGTCAATTATCTCGCGGGCTTTTTCGGCCAACCCATCTTTTTTCATCAACGGCAGAACAGCAAGTTTAACAGGAGCCAGCGGTGCAGGCAAACGAAGCACCACACGCATATCTTTTTTGCCATCTTCGCTAACTATTTCTTCTTCGGCATACGATGCTGCCATAATCTGAAGGAACATGCGGTCAACGCCAATCGAAGTCTCCACTACAAAAGGAACATACGACTCATTCAGTTCAGGATCGAAATAGGTGATTTTTTTTCCTGAAAACTGCTGATGTTGCGAAAGGTCAAAATCGGTACGCGAGTGAATTCCCTCCACTTCTTTAAATCCGAATGGGAAACGGTACTCAACATCAACTGCGGCATTGGCATAGTGAGCCAGTTTGTCGTGTTCGTGGAAACGATAGTTGTCGCTGCCAAAACCAAGCGCCTGATGCCAATTCATACGGGTTTGCTTCCATTTCTGGAACCATTCGAGTTCGGTGCCGGGGCGAACAAAGAATTGTAATTCCATTTGTTCGAATTCGCGCATACGGAAAATAAACTGACGGGCAACAATTTCGTTGCGGAAAGCTTTCCCGATCTGAGCGATACCGAATGGAATTTTCATTCGTCCGGTTTTCTGCACATTCAGGTAATTCACAAAAATACCCTGTGCTGTTTCAGGACGAAGGTAAATTTTTAAAGCACCATCGGCAGTCGATCCCATTTCGGTCGAAAACATCAGGTTAAACTGACGGACATCGGTCCAGTTTCGTGTTCCTGAAACAGGGCACACAATTTCCTGATCGATAATAATCTGTTTCAGTTCATCCAGATTACTGTCATTCAACGCTTTTACAAAACGTGCCTGAAGTTCGTCCCATTTTAGCTGATATTCGAGAACACGGCCATTGGTTTCGCGGAACTGTTTTTCATCGAAAGTTTCGCCAAAACGCTTTCTGGCTTTTTCAATTTCTTTCCCGATTTTATCCTCGTATTTGGCCAGTTGTTCTTCAATCAGCACATCGGCACGGTATCTTTTCTTTGAGTCCTTATTATCAATCAGCGGGTCGTTAAATGCATCAACATGGCCTGAAGCTTTCCAGATTGTGGGGTGCATGAAAATCGCCGAGTCAATTCCGACAATGTTTTCGTGCAACAAAATCATCGAGTCCCACCAATATTTTTTAATGTTGTTTTTTAATTCAACACCATTTTGCGCGTAATCGTAAACTGCACTTAGTCCATCGTAAATTTCACTCGACTGAAATACAAAACCATACTCTTTACAATGAGCAACCAGTTTCTTAAAAACATCTTCCTGAAGCATAATTTAGCATATAATTGGATTATTCAACTTCCTCGAAATCAACATACTCACCTTCATTCTGACGATGACGTCCCTGCTGACCGGGTTTCTTTTCGACGGTTACTTTTCCTTCCTGCTTCGGTTCGGAATAATATGCCGACTGCCTGGCCTGCATGTTATTGACGGCTTTTTTTACCACAATTGGAAAAAGTAAACGTCCGATAAATTTTAGTCCGTAATAGATAATTACGATAATACCGACTGTTTTTAAAAAGCCTGGAATCGAAAGTATAACAAATAAAAGATTCATAACTATTAAAAAAAATACGAGCCGTAAAATTAGTAATTTATTGGGAAACGGCCATGCTTAATAATTCAGGTGCAATTCTGTTGCCAAGCTTAACAAACAATTAAAAAAGAGGGAGTCGCCTCCCTCTTAAAATCATTATTGAATTGGTTGTTGCTCTGATATAACAGACTTTTTATTTCTTCCAAAGAGAAAATTCATTCCGAAGCGGGCATTCACAAATGTGGCTTTTGCAGGATCAGCCGCAGCCAGTACATTGTCGCCCACCACATAAATTTGCATAAATCCAAGTCGGACTGCCATTCCAAGACCCAGATTATTGTTCGAATTTCCAATCATTGAATAAGATCCGGTCAGGCTTAAAAAATTACCAATCAAAGTGTTGGCCGACAAGGTGAGTGCGTTTTGGCTGAAGTCGCCGTTTTTATAGATCCGGTCGAGCAGGCCAACATTAAATTTGTCGTTTACAGAATAGGTTCCTCCAAGGTAAATTTTTGTTGGAATACTCATGTCAAATGGCTCCGATCCGATTTCGCTCCTTTTAGGCCTGAATGAATCTTCGATTTTTTCCATTTCATCGTCCACCAAATCTGCCGGATCAACATAGTCTTCCTGCGATTCGTCGATGGATTTCGAGAAATCAATTCCTTCCCATTTATAGTTTGAAACGTGGTTTAGCGAAATTACATCCTCTTTAAATGAAATTTTTCCGAGATCGACAATACTTCCCGAAAGAGTGATTTTTGGCGTAAGCTTGTAAACTGCACCCAAATCAAAAGCCATTCCCATGTTTCCCTGCACAAAGATGAAATTCATCGGATCGTCCAGTTCATCCGTATTCATGCCCGAGAAATATCCTTCTTCATCGTATTCAGGAGTAACAGGCGCCGAAAGATTAATTTTCATATCGGAACTTAAATTCAAATAAGAACCATCAGCCGCAGTTTCAACTTTAAGTTTCATTCTTTCGGTTTGCATTGCAAATCTTCCAAACAAGGCTTTTGCCCGCAACCCAACCGTTAATTTATTTTTAATCAATTCATTAGAATAGCCAAGCGCAACCTCCATGTATTGATACGAATTCATACTTATATCTCCCAAATCGAAATTCTGCCCCATATATGAAGCATTTCCATCTTTTATAAATGTCACCAGATTCTTATCAAAAGCAAATCGCGTCTGTTCTTTCTCTGTAATTCCGAAGCTGAAAAACGATTTTTTCCCCCTGATGCCCAGGTAAAACAGCGGAAGACTAAAGTTTTGCTCCATTGTATTGGTAGATTTCAGCGCACTATGAAACCGTTCAATATCCAGCACAAGCGAATCGGCCAGACTTCCGGTTCCTTTATGAATTACATCGTCAACAGCAAAACCGCTGTTAAAATCGGCATACAATCCGGATAGTCCAGGAAAGCCAATTATCACCTTACTGGAATCGTTATGCAAGGCCGGATTTAGCAGGTTCGACTGCGGCATTCCTTTCATAAATTGAAGCGTATTGCTTTCCTGCGCATAAACTACCGAATTTACAGCCATCAGTATCAAACTAAATACCAATATTTTAGTGAGATTATTTTTCATATCGGGTAGGTTTTACAGGTTAATTTTTGATTTGATAACCACATTCATCTCAATTTTGCTGTCGGAATAAATTGGCGCCACAGTTGTTCCTGAATCAGGCGAACTTATTTTTCCTGAAAAAACCAATCCATTGGCTTTCCGGAGGTTTTCCATTTCAGCTTTATCGAGACTGAATGTATGCGACGACTGGAACGGGGTAATTACTCCCGTAGAACTAACCTTTGCTGCGGACATGATTTTGGTAAGTTTTGATGCTCCGTATTGCTGATGAGAAATGGTATCAACAAACAGAAGTTGCATTTCAATATCTAACGGAATACCATTGTTCGCGTTAACAATCAGATCGGCAGTTTCTATATTTTCGTAATCACCACCCTCAATTCCGGTAGTATCTTTAAACGACAGGTTACTGATTTGCAACTCCATAGGCAACTCCATTGCCATGTCGATTGCAAAAGTGGCATCCACATCCAGAAAATTAGGATTGAGCTGAGTAACAGCACCAGCAGCATTAAAATCAACCTTCCCGCTGTACGATATTTCGCTGGTTGGAGGCAGGGCGATAAAATTTACAATATTTGAATTTGTACGGTCGAACACCACACTTTTGGTTGCAATACCAGCATTGAGGTTGGCCGGTACCGGTATCGTAAACAATGGCGGATTCAATTCCGCAGTATTTCCGTCGTTATTTGAAGCGGTAAATTCAAGATCAACAGTCGCTGGCATCCCGATTGAATTTCGGATGATCAGTTCCAATTTTGGATTGGCAAGTTTAAATCCGCCATCAATTTTGCTAAGCATATCAACATTCATATCAAATACTCCGGGATCAACGGTTATCGAACGTTTTCCGAAATCACCGGTAATCGACTTAAATTCAAGGCCGTTCAAGGTAATATCCATCTTAATTACGTCGGTGGCCGAATAATTTATAAACCCGGCAGTACTGTTAACCGTTAATGAATACACATACGGAATTTGGTTATACAGAACAACCGGATCGGATGCAAAATTGATGTTTGCACCAGCCAGATCAACGGATGTAGAACTTCCGCTAAGCGGAACATTTATCTGAAGCGGCACTCCATTCTTTTTAATTTCATTCAGCGTAAAGTTAACCGATCCAGTCATTTTCGACGTATTGGTGGTTTTAACCAGAATCGTTCCTTTTTTTAGCACAGCTGAAAAAGCCTTGAGATCGGGCTCCGGAAAATCGAATTTAAAAACATCCGAAGAACCTTCAAGCGTTTGCGAATTTTTGATAATCAGGTTTCCCTGCGAAATGCCTAAACCTGTCAGATTAAAATCCATCTTAAAATAATCAGCAAGGTTAACGGTAACAGGCGTTGTCGAGCCAGTGGTCGCAAAAGAAGTCAATCGGAACTCGATGGTGTTCGATAGTTGTTTTCCGGCCAGACTTGCTGATGAACTTTTCTTTTCTCCGGGCGCCAGATTTGTAAATGTAAACTCTGTAATCACCCGGTTGTTCCCCAAATCGAACAAATTACCCTGAATTGTAATAGGTACTTTCAGTTTGTTCTCCATCACAATTCCCAATGAACCTTTGCTAATGGTAATTGAAGTAAAATCAGTAATCGGATCAAGACTGAATTTAGAGACAATATTTGCAAGAGAGGTACTTGGGAAAGGAATGGTCATTCCGTTAAACTGACGCAAATCATTCAAGGCTCCATTCGTGTTATTAATCAGTTCATTTAAACTAATATTCCGCGAAACATGAACATCATCAGGAGTAATATCACCTAAAACCTTATTTCCTGAAGAGAAACTCTGACTACCCGGAAAGTCGAGGAAATCGCGGACATTGTAATTGAAGAGATCGTTTTCTCTGTAAACAATTTTTATCAGTCCGTTCGGATCTTTTGTAATCAAATCATCATTTTCATCGTTAGCCGATTGTATCAAATCCCAGACAGTAATATTGGCCTTGGCTATCGGAGCAACAAATTCAGGTTTCAGGCTTACTTCGCCTGATAGTTTATCAAAATCCAGCCCTTCCAGATTGCAGCCATTTACCAAAAACAGCAACAATACCAACCAAATAGCAAAAGGAGATTTTTTCATTTCGTTTATTTTAGGAATTCTGTTTTAATCATTAAAAGTAAAAATCCCAATCGTTTAAGATCGGGATTCGTAATTAAATCTGGTATTTTATCCATTTAAAGCTTCGGCGCCATTGGTTACTTCCAAAATAGCGTTTGTAATGGCTGCCTGTCGTGCTTTGTTGAAATTAAGTGTCAGTTCATTGATTAATTCAGAAGCATTGTCGGTTGCCTTGTGCATTGCGGTCATACGGGCACCGTGTTCGGCTGCATGAGAATCGAGCAAAGCCTTGTAGAACTGTATTTTAAGTGATCGGGGGATCAGTTCCTCGATGATGTATTCGAGCGACGGTTCGTAAATATAATTCTGATTGGTTGACTGATTGATTTCAGAAACAGCAGGCAATACTGGCAAAAACTGTTCGCTTACCTGTTCCTGCGATGCGGCATTTATAAATTTGTTGTAAACCAATTCAATACGGTCGTATTTGCCTTTCACAAATTCAGACATTAACTCCATTGATACTGCAGAAACAGTATCGAATGTCAAATTGTCGAACAAATGATTATACTCGGCAACCGGCTGAAGATTGTACGACCGCAAAATCTTCTCAGCCTGTTTACCAATGGCAATAAAATCGAGTTTTCCGGCCTTTAGCTGTTTTGAATATGTATTCTTGGCCAATAATATCGCAGATTTTGAAACGTATGAATTAAACCCGCCGCAAAGTCCGCGGTTCGAACTTACAACAACAATAAGTACTTTCTCCGGAACCCGTCTGACAGTGTAAACAGATTCATCCATATCTTCCAGATTCGAACTAATCAGCGAAAGCAGTTCTGAAAGTTTGCCTGCATACGGACGAATCTGCAAAATAGCATCCTGCGCTTTTTTCAGCTTGGCAGCCGATACCATTTTCATGGCGCTGGTTACCTGTCTGGTTGTTTTTACAGATGTAATCCGGGTTCGTATTTCTTTTAAATTGGCCATTTCAAATCAGTCAGTGAATGAGTTATCTGTCAGTCAGGATTATTCCGCATATCTTTCCGAAATTTCGGCAGCCGCCTTTTCAATTGCCTGTATTTCGTTATCCGAAAGAGCTCCGGCTCTCAGTTTATCGAGAACATCACGATATTGCATTTCCATTAGTTCAATAAAATCGTGTTCAAAGTCTTTCACTTTCGCAACCGGAACATCTCGCAACAGTTCTTTTACGCCGCAATAAATAATTGCAATCTGATGTTCAATTTTTATTGGCGCATATTGGGGTTGTTTAAGAATCTCAACATTTTTGCGGCCTTTATCGAGTACACGCATTGTTGCTGCATCCAAATCGGAACCAAATTTCGAGAATGCTTCCAGTTCGCGGAATTGCGCCTGATCAAGTTTCAGTGTTCCGGCGATTTTTTTCATTCCTTTAATCTGTGCATTTCCTCCAACCCTCGATACCGAAATACCTACGTTAATTGCAGGACGAACTCCGGAGTTAAAAAGATTGGATTCAAGAAATATCTGACCATCAGTAATAGAAATTACGTTGGTGGGAATATAGGCCGAAACGTCGCCTGCCTGAGTCTCGATAATTGGCAGTGCGGTAAGCGAACCGCCTCCTTTTACTTTATCTTTCAAACATTCAGGCAAATCGTTCATTTGCGCAGCCATCTCATCCGACTTGATAATTTTGGCAGCACGTTCGAGCAAGCGTGAGTGAAGATAAAATACATCGCCCGGATATGCTTCGCGGCCCGGAGGGCGACGCAGCAAAAGCGAAACTTCGCGGTACGAAACGGCCTGTTTCGACAAATCATCATACACAATCAATGCATCGCGGCCTGTATCGCGGAAATATTCGCCAATGGCAGCGCCTGCATACGGTGCATAAAACTGAAGTGCAGCCGGATCGGAAGCTGTTGCCATCACAATCACGGTATAATCCATAGCACCATGTCGCTCAAGGGTATGCGCCAAATTGGCGATGGTTGATCCCTTTTGACCTATCGCAACATAAATACAATATACGGGAGTGCCCTTTTCAAAATTTTCACGCTGGTTGATAATCGTATCAATAGCCACAGCAGTTTTCCCTGTTTGACGGTCGCCAATAATTAGCTCGCGCTGTCCGCGGCCAATTGGAATCATCGCATCAATGGCTTTCAGTCCGGTTTGCAATGGCTGCGTAACGGGCTGACGGAAAATTACGCCCGGGGCTTTGCGCTCCAGTGGCATAACAAATTTTTCACCTGTTATTGTTCCTTTTCCATCGATCGGTTCTCCAAGGGTATTTATAACCCTGCCGAGAAGTCCCTCTCCCACCTCGATGGAAGCCGTTCTGCGTAAACGTTTAACAGTGTCGCCTTCTTTAATTTCTTTTGTAAGACCCAGAATTACTGCGCCCACATTGTCCTCTTCAAGGTTTAATACAATCCCTTTTACGCCCGAGTCGAATTCAATCATTTCGTTCGACTCAACATTCGATAGACCGTAAATACGGGCAATGCCGTCGCCAACCTGAAGCACTGTGCCAACTTCTTCAAGTTCAGCCTGACTCTTAAATCCTTCAAGTTGTTGCCTGAGTATTACTGAAACTTCAGCAGGTTTTATATTTGCCATTTTCTTTTAAATTATCAGTCGTTATTCTATTTCAATTCGGTATGAAGCAATTTTTCTTTCATTTTTTTCAATTGGGTCGAAACACTCGCGTCGTATTGTGTATCGTCAACCCGGAGAACAAAGCCGCCAATCAGGTCGGCATTGGTCGTTTGGCTTAATTCTACTTTCGACCCAAATTCACTTTCAAGCGATTTGCGGATTTGCTCTACAAGAGCGGCCTCCAATGGTTGTGCCGTAGAAACCAGGGCAGTTTTTATTCCTTCGCCTTTCCGGTACAAATCTTCCAGATTCCTGAAAATTCCCGGAATGTATTTCTCCCGTTTGTTTTCGGTAATAAGCACAAGAAAATTCATGGAAAACTGATTGACTTTTCCGTCGAATATGCTTTTCAGAACTTTTATTTTTCCGGAAGTAGCGATCAGGGGACTCTCGATCAGAAGAATAAAATCGCTGCTTGTTTCACATACGGAAGTTATTAAGCC
Source organism: Prolixibacteraceae bacterium (assembly GCA_003537645.1). Classification (GTDB taxonomy): domain Bacteria; phylum Bacteroidota; class Bacteroidia; order Bacteroidales; family Prolixibacteraceae; genus Aquipluma. The sequence continues at coordinate 15,262 of DPRM01000139.1, read as the reverse complement.
CGCATCCTTGCGAAGCTCAGTGGTTAGACCTTTTTCGTGTGCCAGCGAAAAAAAAGCTTTGGCGTATCGTACGTTGATTTTACTTTGATCCATATAATTATTTCAACTTCAGATCGTTTAAAAGATCTTTAACCAGTATTTCCTGTTCTTTTGGATTATCGAGTTGTTTTCTGATTACTTTTTCAGCAATCATTACCGACAATTCGGCGACCTGTTCTTTGATGTCGTTGATGGCAGCGGTTTTTTCGGCAAGTATTTGCTGACGTGCATTTTCGATACCTTTCTGCGTTTCGGCATTTGCCTGAATTTTAGCTTCGGCAATAATTTTATCTTTTATTTCCCGGGCTTCTTTCAATATAATTTCTTTTTCTCTTCTGGCTTCTGCAATGATCTGATCGTTGCTGGCCTTCAGGCCTGCCACTTCTTTTCGGGCTTTATCGGCTGAATTTAATGCCTCTGAAATCGATTTCTCACGATCTTTCAGAGCTTTCAGGATGGGTGCCCATGCAAACTTTTTCATGATCCACAGAACGATCCCGAAAATAATGAGCATCCAAAATATTGTACCGTAATCCGGAGTTACAAATCCCATAATAGTTGTGATTTTTGGTTAAATGAAGCCCCAACTCCCGGCAATCCCGGGAGCGGGCTACAAAACAAAAATGTCTTAAATAAAAAGTACCAGGGCGCAAATAATCACGGCGAAGAAAGCAACGCCTTCGATCAAAGCTGCCGAAACGATCATGTTTGAGCGGATATCGCCGCTGGCTTCGGGTTGACGTGCAATCGCTTCCATTGCGCTGGCTCCGATTTTACCGATGCCGATTCCTGCGCCAATAGCTGCCAGGCCTGCTCCCAATGCTGCTCCCATTTGTCCGAGAGCCAATTCTGCTAAAATGATGAATAATGCAGTCATAATCAATTGATTTTATAATAATGAATAATTAATGATGCTCAGATGTTGCCATCCCGAAATAAAGTGCCGATAACAAGGTAAATACATACGCCTGAATAAAGGAAACCAGAATATCAAGCAAAACGATAAACACCGAAAATGCTACCGAAACAACCGAAACGCCCAATCCTGCCTCAACTCCCATCAGCTTGTTAAAGATGAATATGAGACTTACAAAAACCGTCACAATCATGTGTCCGGCCATCATGTTCGCAAACAATCGGACCATCAGTACAAATGGTTTTGTAATTACTCCTGAAAGTTCTACGATCGGCATCAACGGAACCGGATATTTTAACCACCATGGTACATCCGGATTGTAAATTTCTTTCCAGTAATGCTTGTTTCCGTTTATACTCGTAATGAAAAATGTAAACAAGGCCAACACCATTGTAACGGCAATATTACCGGTTACGTTTGTTCCAAAGGGAAAAATTGGCACTAACCCAAGTAGATTGTTTATTAGAATGAAGAAAAAAGCGGTTAGCAAAAAGGGCATAAACTTTTCGAACTTCTTTTCGCCAATGGCCGGTTTGGCTACCTCGTCGCGAATAAACAGAATGATCGGTTCAAACAAGTTCTGCAAGCCCGCCGGAGCCTTGTTGGCACGCTTTTGTGCTGATTTTGCGATGTTCAGGAAAATAAGCAATAGCACGATTACACTTACAAATATTCCGGCAACTGTTTTGGTAATCGATAAGTCGATGGGCAAACCCACAACTTCCGCATTTTCATTAATTTCAACTATTTTTCCTTCATTCTCTCCCTCGTGTTCAATCCTGAATCCGTTGTAGGCTTCGTGACCGTGATGAAATTTGGATGACATGAAAAAATTCCATCCTTTGTTTGAGCTGTAAAGTATAATGGGTAAGGGAATGCTAATGTGTGTTTCGCCGAAAGTAGCAATGTGCCATTCAAAAGCATCGGAAACGTGCTCGATCACATATTTACCAGCCTCAAAACTTTCTTCCGAATGAGAATTTGCAGCATCTTTTTCGGTCATGTCGGCTGCCGAGACAAATCCAGTTCCGGCAAAAACGACTAAAATGAGAAAAAATATAGGTCTTAAAATTTGCATCATTTTCTTTTCAATGTGTTCAGCGGTCAACAAATTTAATTTTTTTAAGCGATTAAAAATAATCTTCAGCATCTTAGAATAATTATTTGTTAATCTGCCTGACAACCTTCGAAAATTCAATTACTTCAAAAGTAGTGTAAACGACATACAGCAACAAAAAATTAATCAAAAATATCCTGGCCTCTTCTTTATTAATAACTGCATAAATTATAGCAACTGCCAGATAGAAAAACATCTTCATAAAGCTCGTTGCCATATACTGCGAGGTAAACCGCGCACTTGATTTACCGGCAATCCTTAACAAATAAGCATGTACAAGGTTTGTTACAACGAAAAAAAAGATGAGCAGTACCGGTAAAATCATCAGGAAAAACTGCTTAAGAACGGTGGAATAAGCGACCGCTCCCAGTACAAAAACAATGATTGTCAGAAAGGTAGATTTTATAATAAAGTTTTTCATGCGAAAATTGTAGTGAAATTATTTTTTTCTTGTCGCAGTTTTTATTCTGAAAGAAACTACAAAAACTTCCGGATTGCATGATAAATAGCCCCGGCCACTGATAGAATCATTAATGCCAGCGTAAAAGCGGGAAAGTCAAGTTCAAGCCATTCATCAATTTTTATACCTATCCACACCCCGATTCCCATAATGACAATCATTTCGAAAGCCAGGCTGGAATACCTGATAAAATCATCAATTTGCTTCTTCGGTTTCTGATAATTTTTATTCATTAGTGGAGGATTCGTCTCCCATGGTACATGTTCCGGCAAAAAAGGCTCCGGGCTCGATCGACAATTTGCCGGTGATCAAATCGCCCGAAACATGTGAAGTGCCTTTTAATGAAAGTAATTCCTGTATAAATAACTTACCAAGCTGTGTACCTGCAATTTCGCAGCTTCTGCATCTAATTTCCCCGACTAGTTTCCCCGAAGCGCCAATCACCAATCTGCCTCTTGTTTCCAGATTACCCATTAATTCGCCGTCAATCCGGATATCTCCGTCAGAAATAAGATCTCCTGTAATTTTTGTTCCTTTGGCAATCAGATTAATTACCTGCGGATTAATTTCGTTTATTTCTTTAGCCATCGTTTTTCGGTTTTTTTTGAAAGGACTCCAAATATAGTAAAGCTTGACGAAGGTTTTAGCCTTGCTCCGGCAAAATATGTTTGCTGATCTGTAAAAAAAAACGTGTCACCCGAAAGGAGACACGTTTGGTAAAATATCTTTTTGAAATACTTCTACTGAATAAAATGGTAGAGAAAAGTGACAATACCCTCAAATGCAGGTTTTCTGTTTCCATCAATTTCCATTAAAACATCTAGTTGAACTTTAGAAATTCCCCTGAGATTTGAAATCGAACGCAACTTTACGCGTGTTCTGATACGGCTGTTTACAAGGACTGGTTGATTAAATTTGAATGAATCAATTCCATAATTAACCAGCATCTTTATGTTTTCAACCTGAATTATTTCGTCCCACATGTGTGCAAGTAACGATAGAGTAAGATAACCGTGTGCGATGGTACTTCCAAATGCCCCTTCTCTTTTGGCTCTTTCCTCATCAACATGAATCCATTGATGATCGAAAGTCGCATCAGCAAATTTGTTGATCTGATCCTGGGTGATGGTCATAAATTCTGAAACCCCCAGTTCCATTCCAACATGTTTCTCAAATTCTTCGTGACTTCTTATTATCAACTTTCCCATGGTTCAAATCGTTAAATTAGGTTTTCACGTTGTTTATTTCTTCGGATCGTAAGCCCACTTCAGGTAAACAGTTCCCCAGGTAAAGCCTGCACCAAAAGCAACAAGAATTATACTGTCACCCTTTTTCAATTGACTTTCATAATCGTACAAACACAGTGGAATGGTTGCTGCCGTTGTATTTCCATATTTCTGAATATTAACCATTACCTGTTCCTTGTTAATTCCCATCCGGCGACCTACAGCATCAATAATTCTCATATTTGCCTGATGTGGAACAAACCAGTTGATATCAGCACCGGTCATCTGATGTCTTTCCATCATTTCAACCGCAACATCAGCCATGCTTGAAACAGCCATTTTGAAAACCGTTTGTCCTTCCTGATATACAAAATGCTCATCGTTGTCGATGGTTTCGTACGAAGCCGGCCTTAACGACCCGCCGCTTTTTATCTGAAGGTATTGAGCACCCGAACCATCAACACGGTTGATATGATCAATCACGCCAAGATCCTCGGTGGTAGGTTCGAGCAAAACAGCTGCGGCGCCATCGCCAAACAGCGGGCAGGTTGCACGATCCTTGTAATTGGTTATCGACGACATCATATCGGCGCCCAAAACGATTACTTTTTTATATTGCCCACTTTCAACAAATTTGGCACCTGTTGTTAAGGCATATACAAATCCGGAGCAAGCGGCAGTAAGGTCAAAGCTCCAGGCATTAACCAGTCCTGCTTTGTGATTGATGATATTTGCAGTTGCGGGTAGCGGACTGTCGGGTGTTATTGTCGCACAAATCAACAAATCAATTTCTTCAGGTTTTGTCCCTGTTTTTTCAAGAAGTTCCTTTATTGCAGCCACTCCCATGTCAGAAGTTGCCATACCCTCTTCTTTCAAAATGCGGCGTTCTTTAATGCCGATACGCTGCATGATCCATTCATCGGAAGTCTCAACCAGTTGGCTAATCTCTTCGTTTGTCAAACGATACTCAGGAAGAAATGCTCCGATGCCGGTTATTGCAGCACGAATTTTATTCATATCAAAAACGTTTAAATCAAATTCAACATGATAAACCTCTGAAAAGTTGAGGAAAATCAAAAAAAACTAAACTATAAATCTGGAAAATAAAATGGGGCGCAAGATAGGACGAAAAATTCGAATAGCAAAGTAAAATCAGGCAAATATTCGCCTAACTCCTTTTGAAACAATTAATTAAACTGTTCGAATATTAAACGGGAGTGGAATAAAAAAGTCAGAAGAACAGCGTTCTTCTGACCATAATGGGGTAGTTATTAAACTGTAACGTCTTTTTCGATTGCCAACTTACCTCTGTAATATCCACATTCAGGACAAACAGTATGATATTTTACAGTGGTACCACAATTAGAACAAGCTGCCAGTGTTGCTGGAGTAGCTTTGTAATGAGTTCTTCTCTTGTCTCTGCGGGTTTTCGAAACCCTGTGCTTTGGATGTGCCATCTTAACTTATCTTTATTCGTTATCTAATAATTTTTTTAAATCATTCCAGGCCGGGTTACTTTTATCTTCCTCCCTGATTATGTATTTGCTCAACTTTTCGATCATTTCCGGATCACAGCTGGTGTTTCCGTTCTCATCGTCGGGATGAACTTTTTTGATCGGAATAGCCAAACATATAAACTCATAAATCAACTGAGCAACATTCAGCTGATAATCGTTTGTGCTTACCCATATAAGGTCGTCGCCATCAGCAAATTCTTTTTCGCCAAAACGAACAAAAATCCGCTCTTTACTTTCAATTGGCTGATCATACATTTCCAGACACCGATCGCATTGAACCTGTACTGTTCCTTTCAGATCGAACCAGAAAATCATGAGCGAACTCTGTTTTTCAAGGGTCAGACTAACATTTACTTTACCCTGATCAACAACACTTCCTTCAAATTCAGCAAAGAATTTGCCATCTATTTCGTAATCAAAAACGTGCTTTCCAAGGGAAAGCCCTTTAAATGCAATGTTATAGTGTGATCGTATGCTCATTGCCTAAAAAAAGTTTTGCAAAAGTATAAAAAATAAGCAAACACGAAAAATATATCGATTTTTTTAACATCGATTGGTCTTAAAAAGAATTATTGCCCGTAAATAATTCTTTGTCAACAAATTAAACAGAACCAAGCTGTTAATAAGTTATCCTTTCTGAAGGATAATCCGGAAGGTGGTTCCTTTATTGATTTCTGATTGTTTCAGGAAAATTTTCCCTTTATGATAATTTTCAACGATACGTTTGGCCAGCGAAAGGCCAAGCCCCCACCCTCTTTTCTTGGTGGTAAACCCTGGCTGAAATACAGATTTATAATAACTCTTAGAAATTCCTTTACCTGTATCTGCCACATCAATTACAATTTGTCCGCCTTTTTCGACGATTGAAATCTGTATAGTTCCGCTGTTATTCATCGCATCGATGGCATTTTTACACAGATTTTCTATTACCCAGCTAAAAAGTGAGGCATTCAAAGGGGCTTCAATGTTTTTTTTGTCGTCAAAATCGAGAATGTATTTCACTTTTCCTGACGAACGGGTTCGAAGGTACTCAACAGTCGATCGCACAGCATCGGCCACATCGGTAAGAATTAACTCCGGAACCGATCCTATTTTAGAAAAACGCTCGGTAATCTTCTGAAGGCGCTGGGTATCTTTCTCAAATTCCTGTATCAGATTTTCATCAATGTTCTGCATTTTAAGTAACTCAACCCAAGCCATTAGCGACGAAATGGGTGTTCCAAGCTGATGGGCAGTTTCTTTTGACATTCCGACCCAAACCTGGTTTTGTTCGGCATTCCGTGATGAATTAAAGGCGAGGTAGGCAACCATAATAAACAGGAAAATAATTGCAAACTGAACCAATGGATAATATTTCAGATTTTCGAGCAGAACCGAACTGCGATAATACAAATATTGCTTTTCGGTCCCGGTATCAACAATAATGGGTTCATTCTCCGATTTCATTTTTTGCAGTTCGCGCTGCAAAACCTGCATCCTGCGGTCAAGTGCATATTCAATATTTTTATCAGTAATAATTTCGCCTAAACTATCGAGCAGTAAAATCGGGATCGTGGTGTTCCGCTCCAGAATCGACAGCATAAAATTAAAGTCTTCGCCTGACGTAATGTCGTAATTTACAAGGCGTTTTGTTGCTTCGGCCCACAATTCCACATTTTTACGCTCTTCAACGGCCATCTTTTTAACCAGCCAGTTGGTATATAAAAATGAGCCGATGCCAATTACAACGGCCAAAACCAACAGAAGAATCTTCCAGCGACGTTTCTTTGAATAAAATTCCAAAATGAGGATATTAAATATTTATGCCCAATGAACGGTCGAACGTCAAAAAAAGTATTTTCCAGATCAATGATTCATTACAAACGATTTAGCGGTCAGATAAATACCTTGCTGGTCGAGCCCGTATTCCCGATGCAACTCTTCGGGAGTTCCGTGATCGATAAATTTATCCGGAATACCAATTCGTTTTATGTTTCCAGCGTACTTGTGATCGGCCATAAATTCAAGGATCGCGCTTCCAAATCCTCCCTGCAAAACGCCTTCTTCGATTGTAATTACATGCTTGAAATTCCTGAAAACATGATGCAATGTTTCTTCGTCGAGAGGTTTAACAAACCGCATATCGTAATGAGCGGGCATAATTCCGTCTTTCTGAAGCATTTTAACTACTCTGCCTGTCTGAATACCAACAGTGCCAATGGTTAAAATCGCCAGATCCGTTCCCTCGGAAAGCTGTCGGCTGCGGCCAATCGGAATAGCCTGCATGGGTTGGCGCCAGTCGATAACGCAACCACAACCACGCGGGTAACGGATTGAGAATGGCCCGTGATTTTCATTTTGGGCGGTAAACATCATATTTCTCAACTCAAGCTCGTCCATCGGGGCTGTTACGATCATGTTTGGAATTGAACGCATAAAAGCCAGATCGAATACACCGTGGTGTGTGGCTCCATCGGAACCTACCAGGCCTCCGCGGTCGAGACAAAATACAACCTGAAGGTTCTGTATGGCAACATCATGAATTATCTGATCATAAGCCCTTTGCATAAATGTTGAATAGATATTGCAAAACGGGAGCATTCCCTGAATGGCAAGCCCGGCCGAAAACGTAACCGCATGTTGTTCTGCAATTCCTACATCGAAAGTGCGGTGGGGCATTTTCTCCATCATCATATTCAGCGAACAGCCTGTTGTCATTGCAGGAGTAATTCCAACAATCCGCTCATTCATTTCTGCCAGTTCAATAATTGTGTGGCCAAAAACATTCTGAAACTTGGGTGGCTTATTTACAGCACACTCGCAATCAAGAAGTTCGCCGGTAATTTTATCAAATTTGCCTGGTGAATGATATTGGGTTTGATTTAGTTCAGCTTGTTTGAACCCTTTGCCCTTTTTGGTGATCACATGTAATAGTTTTGGACCCGGGATGTTTCTTAGGCTTTGGAGTACTTCTGCCAGATAAACAACATCATGCCCGTCAACAGGTCCGAAATAGCGGAAACCAAGTCCTTCAAATAAATTTGACTGTTTGAGCAACATGGTTTTAATCGCATTCTCTGTTTTCTGAACCAAGCGGCGTGCCTTTGGCCCGAATCCGTTTAATTTCCCCAATCCGTTCCAAACCTTGCTTTTAAGCCTGTTGTAAGCTTGTGATTTCGAAATGTTGAGCAAATAATTGCTCATTCCGCCCACCACCGGGTCGATCGACATGTTGTTGTCGTTCAGGATAACCAACAGATCTGACTTGTTGACAGCTGCATTGTTCAGGCCTTCGAAAGCCATCCCGCCGGTCATTGCTCCATCGCCGATAACAGCCACAATTTTCCGGTCGTTTTCATGTTTCAGACTCGAAGCAACAGCCATTCCGAGCGCCGCAGAAATTGAGGTGCTCGAATGTCCCACACCAAAAGTATCGTAAATGCTTTCCGACGGTTTTGGAAAACCGCTGATGCCTTTGTTCTTTCGGTTTGTATGAAAAACGTCTTTGCGCCCGGTCAGGATTTTGTGGCCATAAGCCTGATGCCCCACATCCCAGACAAGCAGATCGTGCGGAGTTTTATAGATATAATGTAAAGCAACGGTTAACTCAACAACTCCAAGGCTGGCACCAAAATGGCCAGGATTGGTTGAAACCGCATCAATAATATAATTTCGAAGTTCGTCGCAGACTTCAGGCAACTGTTCTACCTTTAACTTTCTCAGTTCTGAAGGATCGTTTATCTGATCCAGCAAACTTTCTGTTTTTTCAACCATCAACTATCAATTTTGAATTCAAATATACAACTTATGACCAGCAAAAATCACATTGTCAAAAGTTGAAAGCTCTTTAAAACATATTTCCTGAAATACATAATCGCATTTTCTTCTGTCTCCAAAGTTTTCACTTCAGGAATGGTCGCTTATAACTTATTTGCAATCATTTTGCAAAGTTCTATATTTACCCGACTAAAAACACGAGCCATGAATAAATTATTTTTCATTTCAGCAATTTTTCTGATGACGTCATGTGTGTCGTCGAAAAAATTCAATCAGCTAACTTCAGATTTTCAGACATCTGAAAACACTGTGGAGTCGCTCAAGGAACAGAATCAGTCGTTGAAAGTTCAGAATACTGAACTACAGAGTAAAGTAGAAAAACAGCTAAAAGATATTAACGAGCTTTCGGCCAAACTTGATGAAAGTACCCGTAATCTCAGAAATACGACAGAAAACAACCTGCGTCTCAGTCAAATGAACACAGAGCTTGAAGATCAGTTAAAAAGCATAAAAACAGGAAGTTCAGAAGAGATTGCACGTTTAATGGATAAGCTTCAGAAGACACAATCTGATTTGCAAAAACGAGAGGACAATCTGAAATTGGCGCAAAACGAGCTGGAACAACGCAGTACCCGAATGAGAGAACTCGAAGATGCGCTAAGCCAGAAGGACGAAGCTGTTAAACAACTCAGGCAAAAGGTGATGGATGCCTTGCTGGGATTCAACAACAAAGGTCTGACCATTCAGGAAAAAAACGGGAAAGTATATGTTTCGCTCGACGAGCAGCTTCTGTTTAAAACCGGACAGTGGGAAGTTGATCCTAAAGGACAGCAAGCTCTCACGGATCTGGCCGAAGTGTTGGGACAAAACCCCGATATCAACGTACTTGTTGAAGGCCACACCGACGATGTGCCAATGCGCGGAACCGGAATGGTGAAAGACAACTGGGACCTGAGTGTGATGCGGGCAACGGCTGTTACCCGAATTTTACTGAAAAATAAAGCGGTTGAACCCAAACGCATTACCTCGGCTGGACGTGGTGAATTTTTTCCGGTTGACGAGCTGAAAACTGCCGAGGCCCGAAAGAAAAACCGCCGTACAGAAATCATTCTGACTCCGCGGCTTGATGAAATATTCAGGATTTTGGAAAATAACTGATCTGGATTATTCTAAATTCTGATCATTTTTCGGGTGCGATTTTTAAACCCGACAATTTCCCTATACCCAATTTGGGTAAGTAAATCGAGGGCGCTTTCGTAATGGCGCGCAATTTGGTTAGCGCTATGCGCATCAGAACTAATGGTTACCGGAACATCGTGCCTGTAACACATTTCAAGCAACCTGGGCGACGGAGTAAACTCGCCGCAGGGTCTGTCGATTCCGCCTGTATTAAGTTCAACTACCAAATCGTGCTGTTTAATTATTCTGATTGTGTCTTCGAAAAGCTTGTCCTGATTGGTCTCCGGATAAACTCTGAATTTTTTGATGATGTCGAGATGCCCAATAATATCGAAAAGACCAGTGGCAGCGGCTCCCTGAACGAGTTCAAAATAATCGGCATAAAGCTGGTCGTTAGGCCATTTCCCAATCAGCGACTGATCTGTATCAAAATTCCAGTCGCCAATAAAATGAACCGACCCAATAACATAGTCAACCGGAATGCTTTCGATCAAATCCTTGATCTCTGATTCGAAGCCTGGAAAATAATCCATCTCAATTCCGTACCTGATTTTTATCCGGTCTTTATACTTTGCCTTTAAATCAAGAATTTGTTCGGTCATTACCGGAATATCAACCAGCCTCATCGCCCATTCCACCGGTTTCAGGCAAACATGTTCGCTAAAACCAATCTCATCAAGGCCTTTCGAAATAGCAACCCGAATCATTTCTTCATACGTATCGTTCCCGTCTGACAGGATTGTATGAGTATGGTAATCAACCATTCCAATCATTGGCTATTTTATTTCTTTTAATTTTAAATTCCTAAACTGTGCCAATCCGCCATGATCCTGAAGTCCGATCTGACCCTTTTTTGCCATTCCGTAGTATGGGTAGTCATTCCATTTCCCGTTTTCCTTGCGCGAATTCCAATCAGCGTCCCACAACTGATAGTCAACCACCTTTACGCCATTCAGGAAATGCTGAACGTGAGTTCCGTCAACAATAATGCGGGTTTGATTCCATTCGTCAAGATTTTTTACCACCGCATTTTTAGGTGCGTGCATTCCATAATTTGCGCCTGAATACTGATTATCGTGTAATTTGGTGGGCCAGCCTTTATCGTCGATCAACTGATACTCGGGCCCTGTTTCATAAATAGCTTTTCCGATTTTGTCGTTTACGTGATAAAAGATTCCGCTGTTGCTTTGAGACGCAATTTTCCACTCTACATAAAGCTCGAAATTCTGAAATTTCTCGCGTGTAACGATGTCGCCGCCATGATCGCTTCCAATACCCGAATTATTGAGTACTCCGTCGATCACTTTCCAGCCCGTAATCTCTTTCCCCTGAAAGGTTTTCCAACCATTAAAATTCTTCCCGTTAAAAAGTAAGCGCCACCCTTCCTTCTTTTCGTTTTCAGTCAAAGTATTGATTTGAACAGTCTGGGCAATTACACAAAAAGAAATCATTGCAAAAACAAATAAAAAAACTATCTTTTTCATATACAGATATTTATGGTATGAAGCATTTTCAGAAAATATGAAATACAATTCATTTGTTGACAATAAATTTTAACAGGTCAATAATAAGTTGAAATTATGAACTTTAAACGATATGAACAAGATGGCAGGGTTTGATTTTCGGAATTAAACTGAAGGAAATTAGAATGCAGCCATTAAAAAGCTACTGACAATTAACTTTTTTGTGAATTGTAAATACTTCGTGTATTTTTGCAGCCCATTTTAGAACGAAAATCATGACCAAACAGATAGTTGTCAGCGGCATCAGGCCAACCGGAAATTTGCACCTCGGAAATTATTTTGGTGCAGTGCGTAGTTTCTTAAAAATGCAGGAAGATTACAACTGCTATTTTTTCATTGCCGATATTCATTCGCTTACCACGCATCCCACTCCCGAAAACCTTCAGAACGGGGTGAAACAAGTGCTGGCCGAATACCTGGCTTGCGGTATCGATCCGGAGAAAGCTACCATTTTTATCCAGAGCGATGTTCCTGAAGTGTCTGAATTGTACGCTTTCCTGAATATGAACGCATACCTGGGCGAGTTGGAACGCACCACTTCCTTCAAGGACAAAGCCCGTCAACAACCCGAAAATGTGAATGCCGGCTTGCTGACCTATCCGGTTTTGATGGCTGCCGACATTATCATCCACAAAGCCAAATTTGTTCCGGTTGGAAAAGATCAGGAGCAAAACCTGGAAATGGCCCGCAAGTTTGCCGGACGTTTCAACCGTATGTACAACTGCGAATTGTTCCCATTGCCACAACCTTTCACCTTCGATGGCGGCGACATGATTAAAGTTCCGGGACTGGATGGCAGCGGAAAAATGGGCAAATCGGAAGGAAACGGTATTTTCCTTTTTGAAGACCCGAAAGACATTCGCAAAAAAGTGATGCGTGCCGTTACCGATGCCGGGCCAACCGAACCAAACAGCAAAAAAGCGGAGGCTGTTGAAAACCTGTTTACCTTGCTGAAAATTGTTTCGACACCTGATGTGGTGAGCCATTTCGATGTGGCTTACAACGATTGCAGCATCCGCTACGGCGATCTGAAAAAACAACTGGCCGAGGACATTATTGGCTTCACTGCACCCATCCGTGAGCGCATTCTTGAAATCCTGAAAGACGAAGCCTATCTGGGCAAGGTTGCCCGTATGGGAGCAGAACGTGCGCGCGAGTCTGCTCAAAAAACATTGCAGGAAGTGAAGGAAGTAATCGGGTTCAGGAGACTGTTCTAAATCAATCGCTTCAAAAACATATTTTGTCAGGGCTTCACTCCAAAGTGAAGCCCTGACTTGTTTTAACTGGGTCCAATAAAAGTTGTGATTTTTATGTTTGTAAACAGCTTACGCAACCGTTTAAAGACATTCTGTATCTTAGTAATAATCAAAACAAAAACCAATGAAAAAAAAATGGATTATCATTCTGATCAGCATACTTTTCTCCTCCTGTGAAAAAGGTGATGACTCAATCATTAAAAGAAACTCAAATGGATTATTGTCAAGGATTCTAATTTCAGGCGAACTTTATCAGGAATTTACCTATACCAATTCAGGTTTGATTTATGAGGAGAAAAGCTGGGGAACTTACATCAAATACACCTACAACTCTGATAACCAACTTGAAAGACAAGATTACTACATTGATCCGGCACTTTATAGCAGCTCTATGCAGGTAATTACTGAAGCACAAAAAAGGAAGGAATGGGCCAATCCGAACAATGTCCCGAAGAGTGTAACCAACACCTATTCATACCCTAAAACCGGACAATTTATTGAAAGGTATGTTGACAGGACGAACGGAACCCAAAGTTATGCGAAGTATGAACTCAACGAAAAGGGATTGGTTTCGAAACAAATTTTTTACGACGACGACAAACCGACGGGATATATCGACTATTTGTATGACGGGCAGGGCAACCTGACACGTAAAATGCATTACTTCATTTCGGCGGATGGAAAAAGTTATTTGAGCAATGAAACTGAATACGAATTTGATAACAAAAGAAACCCGTATTTCCCGTTTAAGAAATTGCTGAACCCCGGGCTGTACACCAACCTGAACAATATTACCAAAGAAACATACACTCTTTATGGCGAGCTTCCTGTGGAAATTGAGCGCGTTCAAATCACAACCCACACTTACGAATACAACGAATCAGGATACCCAATTAAAGTTGACGGCATTTGGGTTTATGAATACTAATAAACTTAAATGTTTTTTCTGCTGTCGATTTTTCCATTTTTAGTTTTTCAGTCAGGGTTCCGCTCCGGGGTGGAACCCTGACTTGCGTTTAAGCAGCCACTCACCGACAGAAAACTGGCATTCACGATTTTCATTTTTGTTAATCTGAGTAAAGATGCTTGCTTTGTCCCGCCATTAAAAAACAATTAAATCAAGCGAACGTTTGTAATTGCTGATCGTTTGACTGCAACCTATGCGAATAGTTTTGGTCTATATTGATTAGTATTTAAGCCATGATGTTCAGAAAACAGAAAACAATGAAACAACTAATTACAATTTTACTATTGCTCACCCTGTCGTTCCCCGGCTTCGCGGGTTTGGTAACCCTGAGCGGTTACCTGAAAGACAAAGCCAACGGCGAAGCCCTCATTGGTGCTACCGTTTACATTCCGGCAATAAAAACCGGGGTTATTACCAATCCTTATGGGTTTTACTCCATTTCGGTGCCACAAGGCGATTATTCGGTTACATTCTCGTATATCGGTTACCAAAGCCAGTCGCCGACTATTGTCCTGAATGAAAGCAAGCAACTGAATATGTTGCTCGAAGAAGATTCGAAACAGATTGATGAAGTGGTGATTACCGGCGAGAAGAAAAACCGGAACGTGGAAAGCCTCCAGATGAGCATGGAGAAAGTTCAGGTAAAAATGATTAAAAAGCTGCCGTCGTTTATGGGCGAGGTGGACATCCTCAAAAGCATTACGCTGTTGCCCGGTATCCAGAACGGAGGAGAAGGAAGTTCGGGATTGTATGTACGTGGCGGTGGTCCCGACGAAAACCTGATGATTCTGGACGAAGCGCCAGTTTACAACGCCTCGCATTTGCTGGGTTTCTTCTCCGTGTTTAATTCGGATGCTATTAAAGATGTGCAGGTTTACAAGGGCGGAATTCCGGCGGAATACGGCGGAAAGGCCTCATCGGTAATCGATATCCGAATGAAAGACGGAAACTCGCAGCAACTGGGAATGAGCGGCGGAATTGGGAATATTTCGAGCCGTTTGACCGTTGAAGGCCCCATTATTAAAGACAAATGGAGTTTCATTGTTTCGGGTCGGCGAACCTATGCTGATGTTCTCGGTAAAGCCATCGGAATTGAAGAACTTCAGGATAACCAGCTTTATTTTTACGACCTGAACCTGAAGACCAATATTCAGATCAACGATAAAAACCGCATTTACTTGTCGGCCTACACTGGCGATGATTATTTCAAGTCCGGCGAATCGATTTATATGCGTTGGGGAAACCTGACATCTACAGCACGTTGGAATCACCTGTTCAGCAACAAATTATTCTCGAATACTTCGCT
>DPRM01000111.1 GCA_003537645.1 Prolixibacteraceae bacterium | reverse complement strand
CTATTTTAGTCGGTCAATAATGTTTATTTAATAAAACTCACTATTTCAACGCCTTAATCCAAGCTTCAGCCATCAGCGCATTACCGGCCATCGACGGGTGAACACCATCTCCGGTCCAGTATTTTCCGGGTGCATGTTTTTGTGCCTCGTCAAAAATAGCCTGATAAGGAATGAAAACAGCATCAAATTCTTCAGCCATTTTTTTTGCTGCAATACGATATGAATCGAATGCCGGAAACCAGTTTTCGTTTACAGCCGAACAACCTAAAACAGCAAATGGCTCACAAATTACCAGCTTCACTTCAGGAAGCATTTTTTTTGTAAGTGTTAAAAGCTGGCGGAAATCATTTTCATATTTTACGACGGTTCCATCATATTTTCCATCAAGTGTGTGCCAAAAATCGTTCACGCCAATCAAAATACTTAGCAAGCCCGGCTTTAGGTCGAAGCAATCTTTTTGCCAGCGGTCGGCCAACTGGAAAACCTTGTTGCCACTGATACCGCGATTGTAAATCGATAGTTCTTTCGAAGCAAACTCATTAAGGATGGAAGAAGCCGACAGAAAAGCGTAGCCTGAACCAAACGATCCCGGAGAATTGGCTAGTTGTTTCGTTTTTTCGCGTCCCGCATCAGTGATCGAATCGCCCTGAAAAAGAATTACATCGCCCTTATTGAGTGATGACAAAATGCCTTTCTGCTTTTTGGGGGCTGTTGGCATCGAAGCTGAAAGTATTGCAGGAATGGCTGCCAATCCAACTGTACCTGAAGCAGCGCTCCATAGAAAATTACGTCGGTTAATGTTCATGATTAGATATTTAGTATGATTTGAAGAATGAAACTTATTCGGTCGCTTACCGAAATTAAAGGTAATTCAATAATTTGATAATTCAAGCCTGAATAGGTTTCCAAAACGGCCTGATGAATACAAACTGCTTCATCAAAAGTTTCTTTTCGGATAGTGTCGTTGACATATATCTCAGGCCAGGGAGGAGTAACAAAAACCAGAGGTGCGTAACGGTAATTTTCAGCATTTTTTTTCAGTACTTCCGGGATTGCAAATCCCTTGTATCGTGCAAAAGCCAGTTGATCGGGTATTCCGCGGTCGGCAAATGCAATACGCTCATCAGGAACCGATTCGAAAAAATTCTGTCGCAACCGCAATATTTCTTCCTGAAAAAGCTTTGGATTTTTCCAGGGCAACAAGTCGCCGTCGATTTCCTGCTGATGCTCAATCAGTTCGCGTGCAAATTCGCCCGAACACAAATACCCCAACCAACGCAGTTCATCAATCAATTCGGTTTTGCCAAACCCGGGGCCACCGGTTATAATGTAGATGTTCTTTTGAGCCATAAATCAGTTAACAACAACTTTCTGGCTGATTGTTTCTCCTGAAATTGTCACCTTCAGTATATAAAATCCTTTTTGCCCAACGTGAATACCGTATCTATTGCCTTGATTTTCAAGATTTTCAGCAACAACCTGCCCTGCCAGATTAAACAACTGATAACCATTCATTTCAGAACCCGATTCGATATTGAGTATTCCTGAACCTGAAGGATTTGGGTAAACGGAAATACGATTGGGCAATTTTGTATTTTCCAGACTTGATTGCACAGAATTCCTTGCAATCCGCCATCTGAGCTGATCTTCGTATAGTGATTGCGGCTCCAATTGATCGCCTTTCCCGATTCCCTCCTTAAAATCTTCAGGAGAAGTGTTGTACGGATAATTGCTGGTTGTTCCTGAAACAGGTGTGGTTTTAACTGCATTTGCTGCTCCGCGCGTTCCAATAATATAACCCCAGCCATATTGCACCGACTCAACTACTGCACTTTTTCCTGAAGAATAAGCCTCTCCGTTGGTATTCCAGAACACACTCTGGGTAGTTGGGTGGCCGTGCATTGAAGGAGAAGTTCCGTAAGGCCTGAATTTAGCTTCCAGAAAATCCTTGTTGGCAGTAAAATTATCGAACAAATTAGCCATGCTCAGATGCATGTGAAAATCGCTGGCCAGTCGCGAATTTTCGCCCCGACAGCGTAAAATTACGTTTCCGTTGGCCTGCATCGTTTTAAAATCGTAGTTGTGCCTTGCATGATTGGCGTGAGAATTCTTTATCAGACAATCATTTCCGCCCAAAATAAACATATAGCCGTTTCCCCCTTCGCCTTCGTACTGTGGTTTCTGTAAAAAACACGATTCGACGGTAACAAAACGAGTGCGCTGCAACAAAATGCCATTCGAAACAAGATGAAAATCGCCTGTATTTTGTGCTGGTTTATATGTATTTATATTTCTGATCCAACAATTTATGGCATTGAAAACACCGATCAGTTGCGATCCGTGTATTTCATAAGCGCCAGTTCCGGCAACTCCAAAATCCAAATCACCAAGTCCGGCAATGGTGGTTTGCTTGTTCGCAATCGAAAAGTGCTCGATTCCAACTTCACTCAATGCAGGATTAACTTTATAAACCCGCGCATTGTCACGCTTTTTCAGGAAATACCGGGTGGGCGCATCAATTTTTATTGTATTTGCAGACGGATCGATTGCTACAATTTTCCGGTAAAAAATTGGACCAACCATTGCAGTTCCCCACAAACCAGTCATTTGGTGCTCTTCGATAAATCCGGAAGTAACATCAGCACGAACAACGACCCAATCGCCAATCTTAAAGTTGGCGACCGAAGTAACCGGAATCACATCAGCAGGCTCCAAAATATCGGTGGTAATATTTACCGTATTGGTTCCCGAATAAACCCAATCGCCTCCGGTAACCGGCCTGACAGTAATTACAGAAAGGCCACGAACATTCGGATTCTCATTAAATATGAATGTTTTTCCGGCACCCGCACCTCGTAAAACAACATTGCTGTAACTTATCTTTATCGGGTTGCTAACCGCAGCCGACACATTTATTTTGAAAGTTCCCTCCGGCAAATAAACTACTCCACCCCCGGCCTTTCCGGCATCGTCGAGCGCCAGTTGAATGGCCGCACGTGCATCAATTCCACCGGTTTTATCGGCAAAATAGGGCGCTTTGGTCACATCTAAAATGTTGTCAGTAATTTCAGGAAGTGGAACATCTCCGCTTCGATAACCTGCATACGAAAAATCGTGTAAAAAACGGCCTTGCGAATCTTTCATTCCCGGCATCCAGTTTTCAGGATATAAACTACTGCGCCAGGTTTGAGCAAAAACCGGAGAAAAAAACGTTAAACAGAAACAAAACAGAAGTGCTTTTTTTATCATGGTGCAATCGATTGTAATTGTTAAAAGCCTAAAAATAGAAATTATTAATACCGAAAACTGACAATGAAATCATATTTATTAAATAATCATTAATAATAAAACACGCATCATTCATTATCAACAACTTAACAAATATTATTGAGTTAAATTATTCAGCAGCTAAAAATAAAAATATACATTTGCGCCGAAACCGTGTTCGTACACGGTTTTTTTAATTCAATTCCGTGTGCGAACACGTAAAAACAAAAAAAACAAAACAAAATGGAACTTAATCGCAAAACAGCTACACAAACAAAAGTCTATCCAACCCGAATCCTTCAATTTGGAGAAGGTAATTTTTTACGCGCCTTTACCGATTGGATTGTTGACAAAATGAACAGGGAAATCGGTTTTAACACGGGTATTGATGTGGTTCAGCCCTTGCCAAACGGAATGGCCAACATGTTGAACGACCAGGACGGATTGTATCATGTTTACCTGAAAGGAATAAAAAACGGACAGCCGGTTAAGGAATATTCGCTGATTGACTGCATAAACATTGGTATCAACCCCTATTCTGAATTTGAAAAATACGAACAGTCGTACCTGAACCCTGATCTTCGCTTTGTATTTTCGAATACCACCGAAGCCGGAATTGCAATGGACGAAACGGATACTTTGAACATGCAGCCTCAAAAATCATTTCCGGCAAAAGTTGCTTCATTACTTTACAACCGGTTTAAGAAATTCGATGGTGCAGCCGATAAAGGTCTGATCTTTTTT
This sequence comes from Prolixibacteraceae bacterium, assembly GCA_003537645.1. Lineage (GTDB taxonomy): Bacteria > Bacteroidota > Bacteroidia > Bacteroidales > Prolixibacteraceae > Aquipluma. Next base: position 22,980 of record DPRM01000111.1, on the reverse strand, counting down.
GCGTGCGAACTGATTGACAGAAATGGCGATACCTTGAAAAAATACGTTCTGCAACACGCTGATAACTGGAAACTAGGCGACGAATTTATTAACTGGGTAAATCAGTCATGTGCTTTCTGTAATACTTTGGTTGACCGAATTGTACCCGGATTCCCGAAAGACGAAATTGTTGAAATCCAGAAAGAACTCGGTTTTGAAGACAAATTGGTAGTGGTTGGCGAATATTTCCATTTTTGGGTAATCGAAGCTCCGGAATGGGTTCAGAAAGAATTTCCTGCCGAAAAAGCCGGATTGGATGTGAAATTCGTAAAAGACATGACCCGCTACCGCGAACAGAAAGTAGCCGTACTGAACGGCTGTCACACAGGAAGTTATGCTGTATCGTACCTTAGCGGACTGGAAACTGTGCGTGAAGGTTTTGAAAATCTTGAAGTTGGAAGTTTTATGAAAGAATTGGTTTACGACGAAGTTTTGCCGGTACTCGACGGAACAGAAAAAGAGCTTCAGTCGTTCGCACACAAAATTCTGGAGCGTTTCAAAAATCCATATATTCGTCACTTGTGGCAAAGTATTGCGCTAAATGCCATGTCGAAATGGGAAACCCGCAATTTACCTACCCTGCTTAACTATTTCGAGGCTCACCAAATGTTGCCGCAAAAACTGGTATTTTCGCTGGCAGCCATGATCGCTTATTTCAAGGGTGAAGCCGACGGAAAAACCTACAAAGTGCAGGACGATCAATGGATTTTGGACTTTTACGAGCAAGCCTGGGCTGAATGCGACGGACGCCCGATTTCGGTTCAGAAACTGGTTGAAAAAGTACTAAGTCTCGAAAAAATCTGGAAACGTAACCTGAATGATGTTCCCAACCTGACGATTTCGGTAACCTGTTATTTGTTCCTGATTGAACAGGTGGGTATGAAAAAAGCCGTGAAAGCTGTATTGAGCGAAAACAATCCGCTGATGAAGATTGGGTAAAAAAGAGCCCCCTCCAACTCCCCCGAAATGGGGGAGAGTAAAAAGGAAGAAACGAGGAATATCCCAAAACACTGAAAGTGTTTAATTTGAAGAACCACGGGGAAGCAAAGCGAAACCCGTGGTAGATTGCAAAAAAAAAACACAAGGCGCAACCGGAAATTTAAATTGAAAATAGACTTTGCATGCGCCGCAAAGAAAACATTGACTTAAGCGTAAATTTTAAACTGGCAAAATGTCAAAATTTATAACAATCAATCCAACCGACAATGTGGCGGTTTGCCTGGAAGCAGGCCAAAAAGGCGAAACTGTAGTAATTGAAGGACAGGAAATCACACTTCTGGAAGAAATTCCGGTTGGGCACAAAGTCGCGCTTCAAACCATCGAAAACGGGAATGATGTCATTAAATATGGGGCTCCTATTGGTCATGCCACCGAAGAAATTAAAATCGGGGCACACGTCCACTCCCACAACCTGAAAACCAATCTGGCCGGAACAATCACCTATTCGTTTAACCAGAAGCTGAATGAAATAAGGTATTCAAAACGCACATTAACTTTCGACGGATACCGCCGAAGCAACGGAAATTCAGGAATACGGAACGAAATCTGGGTGGTTCCAACGGTTGGTTGTGTAAATGGGCAGGCACAGCAAATCATCAATCGTTTTCAGAAAGAAGTAAATCCTGAAAACATTGACGCCATTGAGGTTTTCAAGCACAATTACGGTTGCTCACAGTTGGGCGACGACCATTTGAATACACAGAAAGCGCTGGCCGACATCATTAATCACCCGAATGCCGGTGGCGTTTTGGTGCTTGGTTTGGGCTGCGAAAACAACCAGATTTCGCAACTTAAAACTGTTATCGGCGATTACGATCCCGAACGTATTAAATTTTTGGTGGCACAGGAAGTGGATGATGAAATTGAAGCCGGCGTTGAATTGCTAAAAGAAATTTATGCTCAAATGAAAAACGATCGCCGCGAACCGATTCCGCTTTCAGAGCTTAAAGTTGGTTTGAAATGTGGCGGATCGGATGGTTTTTCTGGAATTACGGCCAATCCGCTTGTGGGCGCATTCTCCGATTTTCTGATCGTACAGGGCGGAACAACCGTTCTGACCGAAGTTCCTGAAATGTTTGGCGCCGAAACTTTGCTGATGGCGCGGGCAAAAGACCGTACAACTTTCGACAAAACAGTGAGTCTGATCAATGATTTCAAGGAATATTACATGCAGCACGATTTGCCGGTATATGAAAATCCATCACCCGGAAATAAAGCCGGTGGTATTTCAACTTTGGAGGACAAGTCGCTGGGCTGTACCCAAAAAGGCGGAACTGCAACTGTGATGGATGTATTGAAATATGCAGAACCGATTAAAGTGAAAGGGCTGAATTTATTGTCGGCTCCCGGAAACGATCTGGTTGCCTCGTCAGCATTGGGTTTCAGCGGATGCCAGCTGGTGCTTTTCACCACTGGACGGGGAACTCCGTTTGGCAGTTTTGTACCAACCATGAAAATCTCGACTAACTCGGCACTTTTCAATAAGAAGAAAAACTGGATCGACTTCAACGCTGGACAGTTGCTCGAAGACAAAACAATGGATCAGTTGCTCGAAGAATTTATCCAGTTTGTGATTGATGTTTCTTCAGGTAAAAAACTAAGACACGAAGAAAGCGGTTTCAAGGAAATTTCAATTTTCAAAACCGGGGTGACGCTTTAGCGCTGGATACAGGTTCTGTGATTTGTATCTCAAATCACAGAAAGTCATTGATGGTCATTTGTAGTCATTTAATTGTCATTAAAATTTATGCAAAGGAAATGACGACTAATGACGCGACGCAAATGACAATCAATGACTTTTAAGAACCGCGACTTTCCACTTTTTCATAGCGAATTCCGCCTGATAAACTCAAACGGGCTTTTGATCTGTTCAAACTTTTGGGTGAGTATCATCTGTGCGGCAAGCTGCCCTATTTCTTCGTGGTTTGTTGAGATGGTGGTAATTCCGTCGCACAGAATTTCCTTTACCTGATTTTCGTTGTAAGCCACTACCCCACAATCCTTTCCAAGTGTCCAGTTTTGCTGTTTCACTTTCCGGATAAAAGCATACAAGTCGTCGTCGGAAACAATGATATAGGCTTCTCCCCGTCGTATTTCGGTGTCTTCCATCCGATCGATAATTGTAAATTCAAATCCGTGAACCTGACAAAAAATCTGAAACCCGCGGACAATATAGGGTGGGTAAAATTCGGACTGCGGAAAAACAAGGTTTAATCTGCTGTATTTTCTTAGAAGATCGAGACCACAACTTAAAGCTGACTGAATGTCCTTGTCGTATTCCTGATAAACCACCGGATAGTCTTTTAATTCGTCGAGGAAACGATCGATGAACAACACTTTTTCTCGCGGAATTTTTTTTATTACCTGGCTGATATTGGCATTTTCGTTCCTCACGTGTGGCAGGATGACAAAATAATCGTAGTTGTTCAGGTTGTTGTCAATAATGGCTTCAAATTCATCGGGGTCGTAGTTGTAAATAAAAACATCGACACTGGCTTTGGCCCCCATTGTTTGCACAAAACTGTAGTAAATGCTTCGCTTGTAGTTGCTTAGCTTATTAAAAATCAGGCAAATTTTTAATTTTTTGCTCACGTTTACCTGATTGATGTAATATCCTTTTCCGCGAACAGCAAGCAGAATACCTTTTTTTTTCATGTAAACATACGCCTTTTCAACTGTATCGCGCGAAAGAAGCAATTCTTCACTTGTTTCGTTGATGGACGGAATACGCTGTCCCTGTTTGAAAATACCGGCTTCAATATCCGAAATAAACAAGTCAACTACCTGCCTGTATTTGGGAACTTCCGATTCAGAGTCAATTTTAAGGTTTTTCAACATGCCAGTTTGATTGGATGGCCGAAAGTAAAAAAAAGGCAGATCATAAGACTGCCTCTTCGTAGGATTATTTTATATATCGTTACGGGTTACGGGTTACGTGATACAGGTTTCGCACGCATCCCGCACCTCGAAACCCGCAACGATTTAACAATGAACACTAAATTTGCCCGTTCAGTTTTGCCCTTAGCAGCGTTGGTATTTCGCTCGGTTCTTTGGCAACCGGAACTCCCGCTTTATTAAAAGCTGCAATCTTTTCCACCGCTGTTCCGGAGCCGCTTGAAATAATGGCGCCCGCATGCCCCATCCGTTTTCCGGGAGGCGCTGTTTGTCCGGCAATGAAAGCAACTACGGGTTTGGTCATTTTTTCAGCAATAAACTGCGCAGCCTGTTCTTCAGCATCACCGCCAATTTCGCCGATCAAAACCACCGCTTTTGTATCGGGATCATTCTCGAACCTTTCAAGTAAATCAATGAAATACAATCCGGCAACCGGATCACCGCCAATTCCAACGCAGGTTGTCTGGCCAAAATCGTTTTGAGTGAGCAGATTTACTACTTCGTAAGTTAAAGTACCGCTACGCGAGATAAACCCAATGTTACCTTCCTTGAAAATCATGGCAGGTAAAATACCAACCAGCGCTTCGCCCGGAGTAATTAAACCCGGACAGTTGGGGCCGATTAATAGGGTTCCGTTTAGCTTCAGAATTGGAGTTATACGAATCATGTCCTGAATCGGAACTCCTTCGCTAATGGCAATTACCAGAGCGATTCCTGCTTCAGAAGCTTCCAGAATTGCATCGGCAGCAAAAGCGGCAGGTACAAAAATAATAGATGTATTTGCTCCGGTGGCTTTAACTGCATGTGCTACCGAGTTAAAAACCGGAATTCCATCGAGTGTTTCACCTTCCTTGCCTGGAGAAACTCCTGCAACAATGTTGGTACCATATTCTTTCATTTTGCCGGCATGAAATTTACCGTCACGTCCGGTTATTCCCTGAACAACCAGCTTTGTATCTTTATTGACTAAAATGCTCATTTGATTGATTATTGATGATTGGTTATTGATTATTGGAAATTATCGTTTGCTCAGTTCAATCGCCATTTGGGCGGCTTCGCTCATCGAACTAACAGTTGGAAGACCAGTTTCCTTTAATAAAGCCAGTCCTTCTTCGGCATTTGTTCCTGAAAGCCGAACAACAATCGGGATATCAGTCATGATAATTTCCAGTGCTTTGATCAAACCTTTTGCAACATCGTCGCAACGGGTAATACCGCCAAAGATATTGATCATCACAGCTTTCACGTTTTTGTCGGCCAGCAAAATATTCATGGCATCAATCACTTTCTGCGGGTTCGAACTTCCGCCAATATCCAGAAAGTTGGCTGGTGAACCGCCATACAGCTTAATCATATCCATTGTAGCCATTGCCAAACCTGCACCATTTACCATACATCCGATGTTTCCATCCAATTTGATGTATGCCAGTCCTTTTTCGTGAGCGGCAATTTCCTGAATTTCTTCTTCATCGGGCTCGCGCATTGCCAATATTTTAGGTTGACGGAACAGTGCATTGTCGTCAAAATTCATTTTACCATCGATGGCCAGAATTTCATTTTCGGGAGTAAGCACAAGCGGGTTTATTTCGGCAAGAGTAGCATCAGTTTCAATGTACAATTTATACAGTTTAATGAAAATAGAAGCTGCTTTTTGCGCAAGTTTTATATCACCAAATAATTCAAGTGCAACATTTCTGGCCTGATAATCCAATAGCCCGGTCAGCGGGTCGATAGAAAATTTGATGATTTTTTCGGGAGTTTCTTTGGCCACTTCTTCAATTTCGACGCCACCTTCGGCACTCACCATCAGCGTGATGCTTTTTGAATTGCGGTCGTTAATCAGGCCAACATAAAATTCTTTGGCAATGTCAACGGCGTCGGTAACCAATACTTTTTCAACAGTTAAACCTTTGATGTCCATTCCAAGAATTTGCTTTCCGGCGGCCACAGCATCCTCCACAGTACGGGCCAATTTCACTCCACCTGCTTTTCCGCGGCCACCTGCTAAAACCTGCGCTTTTACAACCACCATCCGGTTCATTTCGCGGGCAGCCTTTTCAACTTCGTAAACCGTATAACACAATACCCCATCGGGCACAGGAATGCCATAATCCCTGAAAATTTGTCTGGCTTGATATTCATGAATTTTCATAATACTAAGTAATAGTTAACATTGGTTTTTTTAAAACATCTAAATATGCACATTTATATACTCATCGTAATAAATAAAAATGCATTTTAAAAACATATTAACAGTTTCTGTAAAAAATTGTTGCTTTAATTCTTATCGAAATAGTCAAGATTAGCAATCCATTTTGATGCAGTTTTGGTTTTTTAGAATAATTTTACCGCCCTAAAAACAAACTACATGCTCGAAGAAATCAGACAAGTACTTCGCCAGGAAGCCGAGGCTGTTCAAAGCATTCCGGTTACTGACGCTTACGAAAAGGCCATTTTGCTCATTGAAGAACACGTTCACCGGCTCAAAGGCAAACTGGTTGTCTCCGGAATGGGAAAAGCCGGACAAATAGCCTTAAATATTGCAACAACATTCAGTTCAACCGGAACACCTGCTGTTTTTTTGCACCCAAGCGATGCACAACATGGCGATCTGGGAGTTATTCAACCCAACGATGTGCTGTTACTGATTTCGAATTCAGGAAAAACACGCGAGATTCTGGAACTGGTTGACCTTGCAGAGAATCTGTATAAAGGTTTACCCCTGATTGTGATTACAAGTAACAAGGAGTCGCAACTGGCCATGCAGGCTGATGTTTGTCTGGAAACCGGAAACCCTAAAGAAGTTTGCATTCTCGGTCTCACCCCCAGCACTTCAACCACTGTAATGACTGTTATTGGCGATGTTTTGGTGGTTATGATGATGAAACGGATTAATTTCAGCAACGAAGATTACGCCAAACGCCACCACGGCGGATATTTAGGCGACAAATCGAGGATGCAGGCAGGACTAAAAAAGTAGGTAGTCGCAGTGACCAGTGTTCTTTTGCTCGTTAATTTGTCATTTGTGGTCCTTCGTTGCACGTCATTTGTGGTCATTTTCAGACTTCGAGACAACAACCAATAACCACGAATGACAGAAAGATCACCGAATGACAACAATTTCATCGCAGAGTGTGACTGACTTGAAGCTTTGAACTTTAAACTTGAAACTATTTTTAATATGCGCATTTTAAAAGAACATACGATTGGATTGGTAATTGATATTCAGGAACGATTGGTTCCGGTGATGGAAGAAAGCGAACAACTGGTAGAAAATTGTGCAAAACTGATTCAGGGATTGCAAATTCTGGAAATTCCGTTGCTCGTAACTCAGCAATATACCAAAGGATTAGGCGAAACTGTTGACGAAATTAAATCGGTAATTCGTGATTTTAAGTATATCGAAAAAAAGGATTTTAGCTGTTTTGATGAACCGATGGTGGCCGAAAAGCTTGCACTTTCAGGAGTTAAAAACGTGATTATCTGCGGTATTGAATCGCATGTTTGTGTTCTGCAAACTGCCATTGATCTGAAAGAAGCTGGTTATACACCGGTGGTGGTGATGGATTGTGTTTCGTCACGCTCGTTCGATAATGTTGATCTGGCAATGGAACGTTTTCGCCACGAAGGAATCATGATGACATCGATGGAATCGGTTTTGTTCGAACTAACCCGCAGCGCCGCGGCTCCAGGTTTTAAAGACATCTCGAAACTGGTGAAATAAATCTTTGGCAAAGAGGCTGATTTATTAATATTAAAATCGAAGCGGGGTAATTGGTCAACTGTCCAATTACTCCGCTTTGAACACGAAATGAAATAATTCCGATTTACTCCATACTCATTTTATCTGTCCGCGAATTTCGCCTCCGGGGGAAAGCTTCGAGTGCACATTCACATAGGCATTTCCATTATTAATGTTGGCAATAAGATCATTAAGGGTTTTGTCTTTCAAAGCTCCCGTGAGATTTTCATTTTTAATCACGCCTTCGGCAAGGATTCCGTTCGATGTCCCAGAAATTAAACCTGAAATATACAACGGTACAACTACACCCCCACTAACACCAGGTAGGCCTAGATGAATATGAGAGGCTGTAACATCTTCCAGATCTGCCACTATCAACTTGTAACTAAGTTCGGTTCCGTCTTTGCTAAGTTGGAAAATGGCCTGACCGGTAGCCAGTGTTTCTCGTGGCGGCACTTCCTGATCGCCCGAAAGATGAGCAGTAAAATTCTGTACCACTTTACCTTTTTTCAAGACCAGTTCGTCCTGAAGTTCAACATCCGATTCAACCTTATTGCAAGCTGCAACAAACAGGAAAATTCCTGAAACTAAAAGGAATAAATGTTTTTTCATAATAAAAGAGTTTAAGGTATTTATTTCCCGATACGGAAATTATTTTTTTTTGTTCATCTTTTTTTTCTACAGTTTGGATTATTTTCTTCGCACCAATTTGTTAAGTAAAAATGAACTTGCAGATTTTTTCAGGTTAAATAGTCGCCCCATTTTACAACTAATTCGCTATCGATTAAACGATTTGGATAAATCGCAGTCAGAATGAATTATGAAACCAAAAATCAACTACTTATGAAACACACAATCATCAGATCTCTCCTAATTTTATTATGCTTTTCATTTGCTGCAGCCAGAACTCTCGCGCAGGATAAATCGGCATTTATTACTAACTGGCCTGAATGGCGTGGTTTGTATAATACCGGAGCTGCCAGCGGAAGCGATACTCCCGTTGAATTCGGCGAAACTAAAAACATAAAATGGAAGACTGAAATTCCGGGAAAAGGTCATGCAACTCCGATCATCTGGGGTAATCAGATAATTATTCAAACCGCTGTAGCAACCGACAAAAAAGTTGAAAATACTGATGCAACATCGTCTTCCAATCCAATGTCACCCACCCAAACCGAGTTTATTCATCAGTTTAAAGTGATTTCGGTGGATAAAACTTCAGGAAAAATAAACTGGCAAACGGTTGTGAAAGAAGAATTGCCACAGGAAAGAACACACGAGCTCAGCAGTTGGGCCTCCAATTCGCCCTGTACCGATGGCGAAAATATTTATGCATATTTTGGTTCGCGAGGACTCTATTGCCTTGATATGAAAGGTAATGTAATATGGGAGCGTGATTTTGGCCAGATAGAAATTGTGGCCAGTTTTGGCGAAGGAAGCTCTCCGGCAATATCAAAAGACAAGGTTTTTGTACAGTGGGACCATCAGCAAAAATCGTATTTGTATGCTTTGGATAAAAAGACAGGTAAAGAAGTCTGGACCGCCGAGCGCGAAGAAATCACATCGTGGGCAACTCCGCTGATAGTTGAAGTGAATGGTAAAACGCAACTGATAACCAGCGCCACCAACAAAGTACGCAGCTACAATGCCGAAACCGGTGAAATAATATGGGAATGTACCGGAATGACGCGCAACGTAATTCCAAATCCGATGTATGCTGATGGAATTTTATACCTGATGAGCGGGTTCCGCGGAAATGCGATTAAAGCCATTGAATTGGCCAAAGCCAAAGGCGACATCACCGGAACTGCAACAATCTTGTGGGAATACAATCAGGATGCACCTTACACGCCAAGCCCGGTTTTAATGGATGGGAAATTGTATTTTCTGAAAGCCAATAACGGAATTATGACTTGTTTGGATGCAAAAGACGGCAAAGTACTGTACAGCAACCAAAAGCTGGATGGAATAAGCAATATTTTCTCTTCGCCAACCGGAAACAAAGACAAAATTTATATCGCGGCTACCAATGTCATAAATGTAGTGAAAGCCGGACCAGAGTTCTCAATTCTCGCCAAAAACACCCTGGATGACACTTTTCATGCGTCGCCGGTAATAATTGGGAACGACCTGTTTTTAAGAGGTTTTAAATATTTGTATTGCATTTCGGAAAAGTAACGGGGAAAGATTAATGAATTTAAAAATAGCGATTTGATTTCAATGAAGTCAAGTCGCTATTTTTTTGCCCGGAAAGTTAAAGTTTCAACGCAGGAGTTGAATTCCCCGCTGGTCCTATGAGCGTTGGGATTTGCAGCTTCAATCCAAATTCCTTGTTCAGCCTTTCAATAAAATAAGCCGAAAGAAATGGCGATTCCAGTTCAATATTTTGGTGAACGAAGAAATAAATGTCGCGGATTCCCAGATCGACCCAAATTTTCAACCGCTCAACCCAGAAGTCCAACCGTTCGCGGTCGCTTTGCTGATTGTTGGCTCCCACATACCTGACAAACACTTTCGGTGTTGTGAGGCGCATGTGCAAAAGGTCTCGCCGTCCGGCAGTATCAACCACAATATTCGTTACCTGATGCTTTTCAAACAACGAGTAAACTTCTTCGGAAACTGCTCTGTCATTGAACCATTCGGTATTGCGTAATTCTACTGCCAAAGGAATCGCTTTCGGAAAACTTTCGATGAAACTCACCAGCCGGTCGTAATTTTTGTACTTGAAATTATCGTGCAGTTGAAGGAAAACCATTCCGAGTTTATCCTCAAAATTGCTGATGTTGTCGCAATATTCGGTGGTCAAAGCCTGCACATCGTTCAATCGCCGCATGTGGCTGATGCTTTGTGTCACTTTCGGGAAGAACCGGAAATTGTCGGGAGCCTTGTCTTTCCAGGTAATTACCTGATCTCTGCCCGGCATACTATAAAATGTGGCATTCAGCTCAATAGAATTAAACTGACGGGAATAATAAGNNGCTGTGCGCGGATCATCGGCAGGTAGCCGGAAATCAATAGACTCAGGGTTTTCGCTTTGTCCGAATTTCATTGGTTAATGGGGATTTAATTGATGAATGAAGGTACAATGTTTTTAGGTATTAGAATACCTATGATTTGCCGATTTGTAGAAATTGTTCGAAATTATTTTACAAACGTAAATCCTCATACTCCTCATTTTCAAAACTCGACTGGCTGTACCTGGCCTTTTGGGGATCAAATGACAATGTCCTAGGGATTTTGATTTCTGATTTAATCACCATAAAAAGAACCTTACCATTTTTTACCTTGTCCTCCAGCCGGACGGGCTGTTACTTTTTCCCTTCAGCTGGAAAAAGTAACCCAAAAGAGCCGCCGCTGAAGGATAAAAAGCTAAAAACCGAATCCGTTTGGCTAAAAATTTCCAAACTCCTCACTTTGGTCGTCAAACAGGGAAATTTTCTTAACGCCCACTTCTTCAGTTTTTTTAACGCTTTTTCTCCTTAGGCGGTTCAAGCCATCGCAGTGCGTTGAATTGTCCTGTCAGTTTGCGTTTGTCTTATTCGAAGCGAGTGCGAGGGCCGTCAAAACGCCCGGCCGAGGGTTCGTTTTGACAAAGTTTTTGCTTCCTTTTCATCCCCGCCTCCCGCGGGCAGGGTTTGGAAAAGCCTGCCAGCCGCAGGCAGGGAAGAGCCAGTCCGGCTTGAGGACAAAAAAATTTGAACACCAAACAATCATCTTTTTAATCCTATAGGAATACGAAGTCATCGCTTTTTCATGAAGTGAGCTGGAAAAGTAAAGCTGGTCGTCGAAGTTTATGAATTAATCATGCCAGGCAAATCCCATCCGCAGGAAGACAGTGAAGGCAAAGTAAACAAGCTGTATTGGGAATTTCTAATATTCCCCGGTCACGTCAGTAAGTACTTCATAACCTGTTTCGGTTACTAAAATGGTGTGTTCAAATTGAGCCGAGAGTTTCTTATCAACTGTGCGGGCAGTCCATTTGTCGTGCTTGTCAACAATGGTTCCCGGCCTTCCCTGGTTGATCATTGGCTCTATCGTGAAAGTCATTCCCGGCTTCATAATTGGCCCGGTATTTCTGCGCGAGGTATGATCGATTTGCGGTTCTTCATGAAACTCAACTCCCACCCCATGACCACAAAACTCATAAACAACGCTATAACCCTTCATTTTTATAAACTTGCTTATTGCAAAGCCAATATTTCCGAATTGATTTCCCGGACGAACCTGCTGAATTCCAAGATTCAGGCTATGTTTTGTTGCAGCAATCAAATCGAGCGCAACAGTTGACACTTCGCCGATTGTAAACATTTTACTGGTATCGCCATAATAACCATTCAAAATGGTGGTCACATCAATATTCAGAATATCACCGTTTTTCAGGATTGTATTATCCGACGGAATACCATGACAAACCACCTCGTTGAGCGAAATACAACTTGATTTTGGATATCCGCCATAACCCAGAGTTGCAGGAATGGCGCCGTTCTCGCGTATAAAAGCCTCAATTTTCTGATCAAGATATTCAGTTGAAACACCCTCTTTTACAAAGTCAGCAATATATTCCAGGGTTTGACCTGCCAGTTTGCTGCTTTTCCGAATCCCCTCAATCTGTTCAGGTGTTTTTATGATAATTTTATCCATCTGGTTTTTAAAATTTGTGCAAAAGTCGTTAATTCGATTGATTTTTCAAAACTGAACAATAGATTTGCACAAAGGTTTAAAACTACCTGAAATCTTATGGAAAAATATCAGGAACAACTTGCCATCAAATCGTATCACACGAATCAATACGGGAAAGCATCAATCGCTTCGCTGTTCAATATTTTGATCGAAGCGGCCTGGGCCCATGCGCAGGTGATGGATTGGGGATACGACAGCCTGAAAAACAACAATCTGTTCTGGGTGCTTTCGCGGATGTATTTTCAGGTCGAAAAGTATCCGGCATGGCAGGACCAGATTCGGCTCAATACCTGGTCGGCCGGAACTGATGGCATGTACGCTTACCGCGAATACATTCTGGAAAACGAAAAAGGCGAAATACTTCTGCGTGCCAGCTCTGCCTGGCTGATTCTGGATATGGAAACCCGTAAAATATTCAGGTTAAGCGATTACCGTGCTACTTTTCCGAAACGGATTGATGCCAATGCCTGCCGTAATCCGAAGCGGATAAAACCCGATGTTCATCCTGAAACCCTAAATTATTATCCGGTACTATTCAGCGAACTGGATATCAACCAGCATTTTAATAGCGTGAAGTATGTTGAGCGGGTGCTGGACGATTTCGGGATCGATTTTCTGAATACGCACGAACCTGCCGAACTGGAAGTGAATTACCTGAAAGAAGGCGTGGCCGGAGACTCGATTGCCGTTACCCGTAAACAGCTTGCAGAATCGGAATACCTGAATTGCCTGGTTCGCGAATCGGATGGCGCTGATTTGTGCGTGATACGGATCGTTTGGCGGGAAAGAGTAAATGGCTAAATTGATAAATGGTTAAATTGATAAATGATTGCTGCATTGTAATTTCCATAACAATTAAGCCACACAGCCATTAAACCAAACAACCGAAAGATATTCAGCATTTAAACCATCATTTCTATTTTCCTGAATACCATTCCACAATCTTTGCAACCTTTTCTTCCAAAGGCATATAGCCATCAAGCCAGTGGATTTCGGTTCCCTGATTTTCCATTCGCCGGAACCAGGTCATCTGGCGTTTGGCAAACTGGTGAATAGCCACGTTCAAGCCATCAAACATTTGTTGATAAGTAAGTTGTCCGGTTAAATGCTGTGTCATAAACTTGTATTCCAGTCCGTAGTAAGTCAACTGTTCCGGAGTCAATCCGCTGTCGAGCAAACGCTGAACTTCGTCGAGCATTCCTTCTTTCAGCCGTTGCTTTAACCTGCTGGTAATTCGTTTCCGGCGCGACAAGCGATCGAATTTCACTCCCACCACCAAGCTGCGGATGTCGGGCATTCCGGTGTCGATTTCAGGATGGGTAAGGTAATATTCTTCGATTTCGATGGCGCGGATGGCCCGTTTCGAACTTTCCGTGTCGGTTTGGTTGTGCAGATAGTTTTTGTAACCTTTCAAAATCAGTTCAAGTTCCCACAATAACTTATCGTCCAGTTCTTCGCGAAGTTTTTCGTTTACCGGAACCTGAATCAGTTTATAGTTTTTCAGGATGGCTTCCAGATACAAACCACTGCCGCCGCACATGACTGGCAGATTTCCCCGCTCGTTAATTTCAGCAAAAACCTTCAAAAAGTCTTTCTGGTATTCATACACATTGTATTCGTAGCCAGCATCAACAATGTCGATCAAATGGTACGCAACCTGTTTGCCGTCAACCAAATAATCGCTGTAATCTTTTCCCGTTCCGAGGTCCATTCCGCGATACACCTGGCGCGAATCGGCCGAAATCACTTCGCCACCGAGCACGGAGGCAACTTTGGCTGCTACACTTGTTTTTCCTGAAGCGGTTGGCCCGAGAATGGTAATGAGATTATATTTTTCGTTGAGCATCTGTTCTGAAATTTTAGAGATTCAAAAATACAGTTTTAAATTGTTAATTTTGAAACCGAATTTATTCATGCAACTCATGGACGCCACAAAAATTGAAGCATTGGTCGCAGAATTCCGGCTTCGCTCGAAAGGAATGATTGACTTTGGCAAGTACTCGTACTATGCCATCACGCATCATTCAACGAGCATTGAAGGAAGCACGCTGACCGAATCGCAGGTCGTTAATTTGCTTGAATATGGCAAACCGGCAACCAATAAGCCGTTTGATCATCATTTAATGGTGGTTGATCATTTTCATGCTTTACAATTTGTGGTGGAAGAGGCAGAAAAGAAACGAGAACTTAGTCCAGGGTTCATTCAGGAAATGAATGCTTTGGTCATGAAAAATACGGGAGGCGTTGTAAATACAGTTTTGGGAAATTACAATATTGCGGCTGGTGAATTCCGCCTGGGAACTGTAAGAGCAGGAACACGAACTTTTCCTGATTACAAGAAGGTGCCTGAAATGGTCGCTCAACTGTGCCGGGAAGTCAATGAAAAGTTCAAGGTCGTACAAACCTTTGAAGAAAAAAGCAATCTGGCTTTTCATGTTCATTTTCAGCTGGTGAGTATTCATCCTTTTGGCGATGGTAACGGGCGTACTTCCAGATTGCTGATGAACTACATTCAGGCATTTTTTGGACTACCGCTTTCAATCGTGTTTCAGCAAGACCGCATCCGTTACATCAATGCACTTGAAGCTTCGAGGACGAAAGCAATCGAAAAACCGTTCTATGATTTCATGTATTCACAATATTCTAAATTCCTGAAGAAGGAAATTGCCCAGTTAAAATAATTTACGATGACACACAAACAACAAAATATAAGCATTAAGAACAAAAAAGCTTTCTTCGATTACGAGATCATCGAAAACTTTTATGCAGGAATTCAGCTCACCGGAACCGAAATTAAATCGATCCGCAGTGGTAAAGCTGGCTTGGTCGATTCGTATTGTTCGTTTTTTGCCAATCAGTTGTACGTGAAAAATATGCACATTGCCGAATACGACTTTGGTACCTGCAACAACCACATTGCCAAACGCGACCGCAAATTACTCTTGAACCGCAAGGAACTGGATAAACTTCAGAAGAAAACCAAAGAAGGCGGGATTACCATTGTTCCGCTGAAACTTTTTATCAACGACCGAGGACTGGCCAAACTGGAGATTTCACTCGCCAAAGGGAAAAAGACCTACGACAAACGCGAAACCCTGAAACTGAAAGACGACGCCAGGGAGATGGATCGGGCTAGGAAGTTTTAGAGGGAGATAGGGAGACGGGAGAAAGAGGAAGTCGCAGTTTTCAGTCGCAGTAGGCAGGGAAGACCGGAGACGGGGAAAGTCGCAGTTTTCAGACGCAGTGGAAAAGAAAAATATAAATAAGCGGGGAGTTTCGAAAGAGGCTTCCCGCTGGTCTTTTGGGTGGCTGATTCAACCGCGATTCATCCGATGACTTGAAGTTCATCGGATGAATTCGTCAATAACTTTAAAAAGGGAATGATCTGAAAAGCTTGTTCCCTTTTGCTTTTTAGGAGAACCTCACATTACCGCCAAAGCCATTGGGTATAAAAAGTCGGCCGGACAAGCAAAATATTATGTAATCACATAATAATCATGTAAAATAAATTCTTTACATTTGAAAACCTAACAAACACAAAAGGCCTAAAAATGAACCACTATCCAGACCGCAAAAAACACAGCAATGGCATACCGTCTATAAATCAACATTTACACCTAAGTACGAAATACCAGCAATTGGCGGGGAAACAAATGTTGGCAGGCAAGCGTAATCGCGATCAAATAAATAGTATATGGACTCGAAAGATTTAAAATAAAATATGGCTTTAAGTTGGAATGAAATAAAAGACAGAGCATTAAATTTCTCAAAAGAGTGGGCTGACACTTCAAACGAAGATGCAGACGCAAAACCATTCTTGGTTGAGTTTTTTAACGTGTTTGGCATTAGCAGTAAGAGAGTTGGAACCTTCGAGCATAGAGTTAAAAAACTGGACGAAAAAGACGGTTACATTGACTTGCTTTGGAAAGGAACGATTTTAATAGAAATGAAAAGTCGAGGCAAAAACCTTGACAGAGCCTACCAACAAGCTATTGATTACACGCATGGACTAAAACAACACGAATTACCGAAGTACATTCTCATTTCAGACTTTGAACATTTTAGGCTTTATGACTTAGAAGAAGATAAGCATATTGAATTTAAACTTAACGACCTCGTCAATAATGTCCAGCATTTCGGTTACATTTTAGGCTACCAAAAGAAAGTTTACAAAGAGCAAGACCCTGCCAACATTAAAGCAGCGGAGTTAATGGGTAAACTTCACGACACACTTAAAGAAATTGGTTATACCGGTCATCCATTAGAAGTTTATCTGGTTCGTATCCTATTTTTATTGTTTTCAGAAGATACAACCATCTTCAACAAACAACAATTTCAGGATTATATTGAACAGCGAACAAATGAAGACGGAAGCGACCTTGCAGCTAAACTACAAGAACTCTTTCAAGTGTTAAACACCGCAAAAGAAAATCGTTTTAGAAATTTAGACGAACAACTTGCTGACTTTCCCTATATAAACGGTAAACTCTTTGAAGAAAACTTACCTACGGCAAGTTTCGACACAAAGATGCGTCAAGCTTTATTGGACTGCTGTTATATCGACTGGAGTAAAATATCGCCTGCCATTTTCGGTTCAATGTTCCAAAGCGTAATGAACCAAGAAGAACGCAGAAACCTAGGGGCGCATTACACAAGCGAAACAAACATTTTGAAACTTATCAAGCCGCTATTTTTAGACGACCTTTGGAAAGAATTTGAAAGCATCAAAGACAATAAAAGCAAGCTTTCCGAATTTCATAAAAAATTAAGCACACTCAAATTCCTTGACCCTGCTTGCGGTTGCGGAAACTTTCTGGTTATTACTTACCGTGAATTGCGGTTGTTGGAATTGGAAATTTTAAGAGCATTAAATAAAACAGGCCAACGGTTTTTAGATGTCGGTTCAATCATTTGGCTCGATGTTGATATGATGTTCGGAATTGAATATGAAGAATTTCCAGCACGAATCGCCGAAGTTGCTATGTGGTTGATTGACCACCAGATGAATATGCAAATAAGCAACGAATTTGGACAATATTTTGTCCGTTTGCCTTTGAGAAAAGCAGCTAAAATTGTTCATGGAAATGCGTTGCAATTAGATTGGAATCATTTGATCAGAAAACAAGTTGTTGAAATTACAGCTGATAATACAATTATTACATTAAACGAACCTGAAGTTGAATATACAACGATCAATATCAAAACAAATAACCTTACCATTATTGACGAAAGAAATTCAACCAATGAAAAGATCCTGATCAGGAATACTTTTGATTATATTTTGGGAAACCCACCATTTATTGGCGCTAAGGTAATGACCCAATTTCAGCGTGATGAAGTAACCAAAGAATTTGGCAACATCGCTGGTTCTGGAGTGCTCGACTATGTAACCGCGTGGTATATTAAGGCATCCAAGCTTATTCAAAACACACAAACCAAATGTGCTTTTGTTTCAACCAATTCAATTACACAGGGCGAACAAGTGGGTATATTGTGGAATGTGCTGATAAATATGTATGGCATAAAAATCCACTTTGCCCATCGCACTTTTAAATGGAGCAACGAAGCAAAAGGAAATGCCGCCGTATATTGTGTAATAGTTGGCTTTGCAAATTTCGATGTGCCAAACAAGCGAATTTTTGAATATGAAGATATTAAAGGCGAAGCACACGCAATAAAAGCAAAAAATATCAATCCGTATTTGGTTGATGCAAAAGATATACTGATTAAAAAAAGGTCAAATTCAATATGTGATGTTCCAAGAATAAAATTTGGCAATCAACCAATAGACGGTGGTTTTTTGTTATTTGACGAAGAAGATAGAATTGAAGCAATTAAACAAGAACCTTTTATTTCTAAATACATTAGGAAATACGTTGGAAGCGTAGAGTTCATAAATAATATTCCGAGATATTGCCTTTGGCTTAAAGATGCCGACCCTTCTGATTTGAGAAAGTCAACATTTATTTCAGATAGACTTAAAAGTGTAAAGAAATTCAGAGAGAATAGCACAAGAAGGGACACTCGCGAATTAGCAAACAATCCTTCTCAATTTGCATTTGTATCACACAATGAAAGTGAATACATAATCATACCTAGCGTTTCATCCGAGCGAAGAAGATATATTCCAATTGGCTTTATGCCTTTAAGTGTTATTACAAGTAACCTATGTTTAATAATCCCTGATGCAAAAATTCTGCATTTTGGAATCTTGACTTCTGAAATGCATATGTCTTGGGTCCGTAATTTATGCGGAAGACTTAAAAGTGATTATAGATATTCAAATTCAGTTGTTTACAATAATTTCCCTTGGCCAGAAAATCCAACTGACAAACAAGTAAAAGCCATTGAAACAGCTGCACAAAAAGTTTTAGATGTAAGATTGGAATTCCCAAATAGTTCGCTTGCCGATTTATACGACCCTCTAACCATGCCACCTGCATTGGTAAAAGCACACAACGAGTTAGACAAAGCAGTTGATCTGGCTTATCGCCCGCAACCGTTTACCAGCGAAGCCAACCGAATGGTATTTCTATTTGAGTTATATGAAAAATATACGGCTGACCCTTTCACAAAAGAGAAACCGGAAAAGATAAAAAAACAGTAGGAAAATTGGGATAATCCGCCGCTGCGCTTGGCTAACCACATTAACGCTCATTGTAAAGAGAAACCGATGGAAGTGCATTTCAGTTAAAGACATTAAAAAACGTAGTATGAAAGAGGAAAGCATACTGAATATAAAAACAAGAGCTGAATGGCGAAATTGGCTTCAACTGAATTTCAATATTGAAAACGAAATTTGGCTGGTTTATGCCAGAAAATCAACCGGCGAACAACGTATTCAATACAATGATGCAGTTGAAGAAGCCCTGTGCTTCGGTTGGATAGACAGCACAAATAAAACCCTTGACAAGAACCACACAATTCAGCGATTTACACCCAGAAAAGCGAAAAGCAAATATTCGCAACCCAATATTGAACGACTGAAATGGTTAGCCGAAAACAATTTGATTCATCATACTTTTATTGAAACAGTTCAAAAGATTGTTTCTCAAGAGTTTGTCTTTCCGAATGACATTCTGGATGAAATAAAAAGAGATAAATCGGCATGGAATAATTACACAATGTTTTCAGAGTCGTATAAACGAATACGCATTGCCTATATTGAAAGTGCAAGAAAACGGCCGGAGGAATTCACTAAACGACTGACAAACTTTATTCAAAAGACACGGGACAATAAACTTATTTCAGGATTTGGCGGTATTGATAAATATTATTAAGCCCTCAATGACAAACTTTTAACAACATAAAAACAACGAATCGCCAACTATTCCACGCTGGTACGAATTGTAATTCAAACCCGATTTTCATCCAAGGTCAAAATCCAAATCGTCTGCAATCGTCAACTTTTTGATACTGCCAAATGTTGTTGGTATTCCTAAGCAGGCGCTAATCTACCGGCTTAAGACTTGAAAATCAATATTCATTTGACGACTAATTCTAAAAAAATGGCGAAACAAATCTTTATCAATTTAGCGGTAAAAGACCTGCAAAAATCAATGGACTTTTATGCCGCACTGGGATTTACAAATAACCCGCAATTCTCCGACGATTCAGGAAAATGTATGGTATGGAGCGAGCATATTTTTGTGATGATTTTGACACACGAAAAGTTCGCATCTTTTGCCACCAAACCCATTGCCGACACAAAATCGAACGTGGCTGCTCTTTTTTCGCTATCGGTTGACAGCCTTGACGAGATAAACCGCATCGTCGCAAACGGACTAAAGGCTGGTGGCACCGAACCCAGCGAAATGAAAGATTACGGTTTTATGCAACAGCGTAATATTGAAGATTTTGACGGCCACACCTGGGAAATTTTCTACATGGACATGACGAAATTCCCAACGGAGCAACCCAAGGCATAAAATGAAAACTATTAACAACTTAAAACTATCCTGAAATGGCACAAATTAATCCTTACATCCACTTTAATGGCAATGCCGAAGAAGCTTTTACATTTTACAAATCGGTGTTTGGCGGCGAGTTCGCCATGATCGTTCGCTTCAAAGATATGGCGATTGCAGAGCATCCGATTTCAGAAAACGAAGCTGAAAAAATTATGCACATCGGTTTACCCATTGGAAAAAGCAGTGTGTTAATGGGATGCGATACCCCCGAATTTATGGGAAGACATAACGAACGCGAAACCCGAAGCAAAATCTCGATCAGCGCCGAAAGCAAGGAGGAAGCAGATCGTTTATTTAACGGCCTTTCTGCTGGCGGCGAGGTGGAAATGCCGATTGCTGACAGTCCATGGGGCTCCTATTTTGGCATGTTCAGAGACAAATACGGAATTGAATGGATGGTTGACTTTGATCCAAACTATAAGGGCCAGTTGTAACTTCTGGTCAGGGATTTATCATCAGGCAACTATCCGGATAAGTTTCTTCAAAAACCTTGTGTATATGTGTGGTTTTCTGCCGATTAGTCGAATTTGACTTCCAACTAAATCTTTCGGCTCTATAAACAATTTCGAATTAACGGTTATTGGTTATGAATAGCCAAGGCCTTTATGCCAGAGGAAATTAGAAACAGACAAATCCCGGCTTTATTCGAAATATGGATTATTCATCTTCCACCGGCATAAATGCAGTTAATACTCAAATCAACCAATTCCGACCAATTTTAATTCTTTAAGGCGGAATTACTAATTGGCATTTAGCCAATGACAATTAATGATGAAAATCAAATATCTTTGTCGCTCAAATTTCAAAGCAAAAAATAATGTCGATTGAATTGATTATACGCGACCAGATTGTGGCAGCAATTGAACAGTGCTACCAGCAAAAAATAGATTCAAATATCGTTCAGCTTCAAAGTACCCGAAAAGAGTTCGAAGGCGATATCACTCTGGTGGTGTTTCCGTTTGTTCGGATGTCGAAAAAATCTCCGGAGCAAACTGCTGCCGAAATTGGCGATTATCTTCAGCAAAATGTTCAGGAAGTCGAAAAATACAATGTTGTAAAAGGATTTCTCAATCTTGTAATTTCTGCAGATTATTGGATTTCAGTTCTAAATTCGGTTACCACAGCTGAAAATTACGGAATTACCGAACCCACCGAATCGTCGGAACTGGCAATGGTTGAATATTCGTCGCCCAACACCAACAAACCTTTGCACCTCGGGCATATTCGCAATAACCTGCTTGGTTTTTCGCTTGGCGAAATATTAAAAGCCAACGGAAATAAAGTAGTAAAAACCAACATCGTGAACGACCGGGGTATCCATATCTGCAAGTCGATGTACGCCTGGAAAATGTGGGGCAACGGGCAAACTCCTGAAAGCACAGGTATTAAAGGCGATCATTTGGTGGGCAATTTCTACGTAAAATTTGATCAGGAATACAAAAAGGAAATCGCCACTTTGATAGAGCAGGGCGAAACAAAAGAAAGCGCCGAACAAAACGCACCATCGATGCAGGGAGCCCGCGAAATGTTACTAAAATGGGAAGCCAAAGACCCGGAAACCATCCAACTTTGGGAAACCATGAACAGTTGGGTTTACGCAGGGTTCGATGTGACATACAAAGAATTGGGCGTTGATTTCGACAAAATTTACTACGAGTCGGAAACCTACCTGTACGGAAAAAATGAAGTTTTGCGTGGTTTGGCTGAAGGCATTTTCTATCAAAAGGAAGATTCCTCTATCTGGGCCGACCTTACTGCTGAAGGACTTGATCAAAAGATATTGCTCCGCAGCGACGGCACATCCGTTTACATGACTCAGGACATTGGAACCGCCAAAGAACGATACCAGGATTACCCCATCGACAAAATGATCTATGTGGTTGGAAACGAACAGAATTACCATTTTCAGGTGTTGTCAATCCTGCTCGACAAACTGGGTTTCGAATTCGGAAAAGGCCTGCACCATTTCTCTTACGGAATGGTTGAACTTCCGCAGGGAAAAATGAAATCGCGCGAAGGAACGGTGGTTGATGCCGACGATTTGGTGGCCGGAATGATTGAAGTTTCGCGCAAAACATCCGAAGAACTAGGCAAACTGGACGGCTACACTCCCGAGCAGGCTGCCGAAACTTACCGAATGATTGCTTTGGGCGCGCTTAAATATTTTATCCTGAAGGTAGATCCGAAGAAAAACATGCTTTTCAATCCTGAAGAATCGATCGATTTTAACGGCAATACCGGACCATTTATTCAATACACTTACGCACGTATCCGATCAATTTTGCGCAAAGCTGCTGACCGAAATATTGAACTTAACCGTGTTGTTAAAATACAATCGGAACCCGGAATTAAAGAGCTGCAACTAATAAAAGCTATTTCACAATTTCCGGTGGCAGTGAAAGAAGCAGGCGAAATGTACAGCCCTGCCCTGATTGCCAACTATGTATATGAACTGGTAAAAGAATTCAATCAATTCTACCACGAAGCCCCCATCCTGATTGAGGAAAACGAAGAAATTCGCAACCTTCGCCTTGTAATTGCTGAAAACGTTGGCAAAGTAATCAAAACAGGAATGAAACTGCTGGGTATTGATGTGCCTGAAAGAATGTAGAATATAGTTCGAGAAATAGCTTTTCCAAAGTTTCGAACCTTGAA
>DPRM01000033.1 GCA_003537645.1 Prolixibacteraceae bacterium | reverse complement strand
AGAAAGTGGTGGTGACCCTACCGGGGTCAATTACATAGATTTAAGCCATTTCATATAATTATACACTATACCTGAAAAGCCAATAAAATAAAGACATTCAATTCATATAGTTCAAACCTGTTCCATTTGATTAAATTAAAAAGTGTACGTATTTTTGAAAAGTTGCGTACACTTTTTAATATGAAACATACCGTTAATTTTTATTTGGACAAAAAAAGTCCAAAGAGCAAAAGTATTCCTATTTATTTGTTTGTCTCATTTGGGGGCAAAAGATTAAAATACTATACCGGGGAACGTTGCGCTTTGAATCATTGGGCCGATAAAACAAGCGACGGAGATAAAATTCAAAGGGTAAAACGAAATGTAATTACATCGGATTACGAAACCGGTGCAAATATAAACAGGCGCCTTGATAAACTGGAAAGCGAAATAAAAGCATGGTTTACCACCTTTGCGGAAAAGGACATACAGCCAAACAATTCAGCCTTAAAAAATCACCTGGATTTGTTTTTGAATAAGAAAAAGGAAGTTGAAGAATATGGTAATTCATTCTTTGAAAGATATAAGCAATATCGTGTTCAATCCAACTTTAGCGAAGGCAGAAAACGACATTTAAAAGTCAGTGAGGGAAAATTAAAAGAGTATTTCCCGGATGCAACATTCGAAGATATTACACCTCAGTTTTTAACCGATTACCAAAGTTATTTGATTGGTTTATCATTAAGCCGGAATTACATAAGCACTCAATTTAGATATCTCAGGGCGTTTTTAAACCATGCAAATAAAATGGGATGGACAAATAACTATCCTTTTAGTAAATTTCACATTGAATCTGAAACATACGGCGAACCGGTTTATATCACACTGGCTGAAAGAGATATGTTGTTTGATGCCAGGGTAAAAAGAGAATACCTGCAGCGGGTAAGAGATATATTTGTTTTTCAATGTTTAACCGGTTGCAGGATTGGAGACTTGATGAAACTCAGGAAGTCAAATATAGTTGATGGCTGCATAGAATATATTGCCGGGAAAACAAAAGATGACAATCCCAGAATTGCAAGAATACCGTTATCAGAAAAAGCTTTAACCATTCTTTCCAGGTATAATTTGCCCAGGGGGATGATATTGCCTTTAATATCTTCCCAGAAATACAACGATTACATTAAAGATTTATTTGCCGATGATGCTGTTAAACTTACAAGAATTGTAACAGTTCGGGACCCAAAGACAGGGGTTGGGGTACAAAGGCCGTTAAATGAAATTGCAAGTAGCCACATGGCAAGAAGGGTGTTTATAGGTGGACTGCATGGCAAGGGTGTAAAAAATGAAGTGATTGCTTCCATGTCAGGTCATACACCCGAAAGTAAATCATTTGCAAGGTATTACACAATTGAAAAACAAAATCAGATTGATGCAATGAAGCTCATTGAATAAAAAAAATTGCAAATAAATTTTTTTATCTGAAATATTATTTTTTTATTTGCAACAGATAAAAGCGAGTTGGGTTTTAGACACAAATGTCTGAGACCTGACTTTTTGTTTTATATAGGCCTCACTTCTTTTAACACTTCAAAATGTTATGCAGGGCGCAATAAAAGCGCTCATGGATTACAACGAATTTTTAAAATCAAAAATCAAAATCGCTCCCAAAAAAGGTTTCGGATTGGATATTGAAAGAATCAATCCAAACCTTAAAACCCACAACAAATTAATGGTAAAATGGATGGTTGAAGGTGGTCGCAGGGCTTGCTTCGCCAGTTTTGGATTACATAAAACTGTAACACAACTGGAAGCAGTTCGCTGTACCCTGGAGATTTTAGGCTCCGGAAAAGGTCTAATCGTTTGCCCGTTGAATGTAAAACAGGAATTCCAACAGGATGCAATTAATATTCTGAAATGGGAAAAGCCGCCTAAATTCATTCGCAGAATTGAAGAAGCGGACGGTGACGGAATTTACATAACCAATTATGAAAGTGTAAGGGATGGAAAATTAAACCCGAATTATTTTAAGGTGGCTTCACTGGATGAAGCTTCAGTATTAAGAGGTTTTGGCGGGACTAAAACATTTCGGGAGTTCATGAGATTGTTCACCGGTGATTCCGGTCCTATGCAACAACGCCGCGGAGCTGACAAGGTTAATTACCGTTTTGTCGCAACGGCCACTCCTTCACCAAATGAATTTATTGAGCTTTTGGCTTATGCTGACTTTTTAGGCATAATGGACGTCTCGCAGGCAAAAACACGATTCTTTAAAAGGGATTCAACAAAAGCCGATAAATTAACCCTTCACGCGCACAAAGAAGAGGAGTTTTGGTTGTGGGTTTCATCGTGGGCAATATTCATTACCAAACCATCCGACATAACAGGAGATCTAAACGATGATATCGGGTATAATTTACCTGAACTTGATTTGCGCTGGCACGAAATACCATCCGACCATCAAAGTGCCGGATTGGATAAAGACAATCAATATAAAATGTTTCGCAATGCAGCCTTAGGTTTACAGGAAGCGGCAAAAGAAAAGCGCGATAGTTTATCTGAAAGAATTGAAAAGCTTTTGGAGTTAAGGGCTGAAAACCCCGAAGCAAGTCGCATAATCTGGCATGATTTAGAAGCCGAAAGACACGCAATCGACAAAGCCATCAAAGGAATAACTTCAATATACGGTTCTCAGGATTACGAAAAAAGAGAACAGGCAATCTTAGACTTTACTTACGGAAGATTTCAGGAACTATCAGCAAAACCAGTTATAGCCGGTTCGGGCTGTAATTTTCAAAGGTTTTGCTCATGGGGTATTTATTTGGGTATTGGCTTCAAATTCAATGACTTTATTCAATCGGTTCACAGGCTGCAGAGATTCCTGCAAAAAAATACTGTTCGTATAGATTTGATCTATACAGAATCAGAGAGGGGAATCAGGAAAATCTTAGAAACCAAATGGGAAAATCACAAAAAATTAGTTCACAATATGACAGAAATTATTAAAAAATACGGGTTAAGCCATTCAGAAATGGCCAGTGTTTTGAACCGGAAAATTGGTGTAGAAAGGATTGTTATTGAAAGTAAACATTTTAAAATGTTTAACAATGACAATGTCGATGAATTGACAAACCAGAAATCAATTGCGCCAAATTCAGTTGGATTGATTTGTACCTCGATTCCTTTTAGCAGCCAATACGAGTATTCGCCAAACTATGCAGATTTCGGGCACTCAGAAAGCAATAAAGAGTTTTTTGAGCAAATGGATTTTTTAACACCACGCCTTTTCGATGTTCTTAAGCCGGGCAGAATTGCAGCTATTCATGTAAAAGACAGAATTGTTCCAATGGGTTTATCCGGAATGGGTGTTCAAACGGTTTACCCTTTTCATGCTGATTGTATTTCCCATTACACCAAACACGGGTTTGCATTTATGGGAATGAAAACTATTGTAACAGACGTTGTACGCGAGAATAATCAAACATACAGGCTGGGCTGGACTGAACAGTGCAAGGACGGCACCAAAATGGGTTACGGCATGCCTGAATATCTGCTGTTATTCAGAAAACCACAAACAGACCTGACAAACGCTTACGCTGATGAACCTGTTGTCAAAACAAAAAAAATGATCCATTCCAAAGAAGATTTAAAAAAACCCGGTTACAGCCGGGCACGCTGGCAGATGGATGCACACGGATTTGCAAGAAGTTCAGGCAATCGATGCCTGGTACCCGAAGAACTTGCAAAACTGGAAGCTGATAAGATTTTCCAGGAATACAAACGCTTTTCACTTGAAGAAATATACGACTTTGAGTTTAATGTAAAGATTGCCGAAACGCTTGAATTAAACGGCAAACTACCATCCGGATTTATGTTGTTGCAACCGCAGAGCTGGTCTGACGAAGTGTGGACTGACATTACAAGAATGCTTACACTGAACGGATCTCAATGGAGCAAAGGAAAAGAAATGCATTTGTGCCCAATGCAGTTTGATATAGCTGACCGTGTTATAGAGCAAATGAGCAACAAAGGGGACATTGTATTAGACCCATTTGCCGGGCTTTTTACCGTACCATACAGGGCAATTTTAAAAGGTCGTTATGGTATTGGCATTGAGTTAAACCATCGATACTTTTTAGACGGTGCAAGCTACTGCAGGGGAGCAGAACATAATGTTAATATGCCTACTCTTTTCGATATGATAGAACTTGAACAGGAGCAGGAACTTCAAGAGGCAATTTAAAATCAAATCAATATGAAAATTAAAATCACAGTTTCAAAAAATGAACTGCTTGCTAAATTAAAAGCAGTCTCAAAGGTTATTAAACCTTCAAACATCATCCCGGACCATAATTCATTCCTGTTTGAGATAGATGATTATTTAACGCTCAAAGTTACCGGAGCCGATGAAATGGGAAATATCACGGCAAAGGTGGATTGTGCCATTTCAGAGGAATGTGAACTCAGTTTCTTAATCGATGCAAAACTATTACTTGACGGGCTTAGGGAATTGCCTGAGCAACCGATTATACTTGAAATCGATATTGAAACCTACGCTGTAAATCTAATTCACCAAAGCGGAACATACCATTTTACAGGTAGAAATTCAGAACACTTCTCAAAAGTTGAAGTAAATGACCCTGAAATGACAACTATTAAAATGGATGCTGAACTGCTGATTGCAGGAATTAAAAAGGTGTACCATTTTGCCGGGAATGACGAAATCAGGCCAATGCTTTCATCTGTATTCATTGAATCAAAAATGGATAAGCTTACATTTGCATCTTCAAACGCTTCAACAATGGCAGCGTATGAATGCCGGACTGTTTTATCACCATTCGAATTTGATTTAATCCTCCCGGTAAAAATTGCAAAAATTATAGCTGAATTACTACATGGTGAAGATACGATTCAGTTATTAATTACTGAAAAAAGTGTTGCGGTTAAAACCGACAGCAAGGCGATTAATTACCGTTTAATCGAAGGCACATACCCGAACTTCAGGGCGGTTATTCCAAAAGGAAATGATAAGATTGTCAATTGCAGTACAAATGAGATTGTATCTGCTTTACGAAGAACTTCGATTTTCGCCAACAGCAATTCGCGGTTAATTATACTTCAGGCAAAAAATTCAATGCTTGAAATTTCGGGTAAAGACATGGATCTCCAAAACTCGGCTGTTGAAAAAATAGCAGTTTCATACACAAACGAACCTATTCAAATTGGTTTCAAAAGTGATTATCTATCAAAGTGTCTTGAAACTATCGATACGGAGGAAGTTTCGCTATCATTTTCCGAACCTTCAAAAGCCTGTTTAATTACACCTGTTGGGGAAACGGACGGGAAGCTTACGGTTTTAATTATGCCAATGCTTGTAAATATTTAATATGAAAATTGATTACAGACCGACAGCAAAATCATATTTCAGCGGAGCAGGGCTAATGGATTTAGGGTTACAAATGGCAGGCATTAATGTTATACAATCTCTGGAAATTGACAGTGTTTGTGTTGATACACTCCGTAAAAATTTTAACCATAAAATAATTCATTCCGACATAAGAAACCAAACAGTTTTATCGCAGGAAAAATCTGATATAATCGTTGGAACTTATCCCTGCACAAAATACTCTGCAATAGCGGATATACATGGAGCAAGGACCGGGGATGATTTATATCTTCATTTTTTCAGGCAAATGGCAATAGAGCAGCCTGAAATGTATGTTCTGGAAAACGTCCCAGGTATGCGAAAGTTTCCTGTCGTGATGGAAGCAATGTCTAAATTACCTGGATACTATATAAATGTTTTTTGTCCTGTTGATGCTCTAAATTGGCTACCACAAAAAAGAGAGCGCTTAATACTTTTTGGAACCAAAAAAAATATTTTTATTACACCACCTTCATATCAACGCAGAATTAAACTTTCTGAAATAATCGAAAGTGCCCCTGATACCGAAATTACACAATCTGTAATAAACAGGTTAAAAGGTCAATACAGGGACAAGCCTATAATAACCAACCCTGAAAATTCAGGCAGTTATGCTCCGACTTGTGTAGCTCATTATCATAAAGACCGCAGCACAAGACTGGTTATTGATAAGTCTCACCCAAACAAACTGAGACCATATACAGTGCTCGAATATGCCAGATTAATGGGGGTTCCTGACTGGTTTAAATTTTCAGGTACAGAAAATCAGCAATTTAAACAGATTGGTAACGGTGTAGCGGTTAATATGGCAGAATGGATTGGTAAAGAGATATTAAAGTACTTTAATTAAAATATTATGACTAAAAAATACATTGTAAAACGCACCACCCTCAGGCATGAAAACGGCATTTGTGATATTCTTGAAAGCCAGTTTGAATATGATAACCTGGAGGAGGAACGAACCAGATTAAAGCAGGAACACAACTGTAAAAATGTTCATTTTAGGTTTATAGCAACCGATGCGAGGTACATAAAAACAGGTGACATTTTCAAGCTGATAAAGGAAAAAGAAAACCTTACCGAAGATGATTTATGTGAATTTCTGGATTCAGTGAAAACAACTCAACCGCAATAAACTTATGAAAACTTCAGAAGCTTATTCAATCCCAGGGATTAAAACAATAGAGGATATGGTTGCAGAAGCCTTCGAGGTAACTGTTAGTGAAATTATGGCACCCGACAAGAAAGGACCGGGAAAAGAAGCAAGATTCTTTTTAATGTGGTATATGAAGAAAAATACAACACTGTCATTAAAGTTAATTGGTAAAAAATTTAGTGACAGGGATCATTCCACCGTTGTATATGCCTGTAAGCAGGTTGAAATTTGGAAGGAAACGGATAAAATATACCGGGCTAAATGCGAAAAAGCTTTGGAAATACTTGAGAAAATAAAAGTAACGAAATGAAAAATTTTAAACCTTATTCTGATAAGCTAAAAGATCCAAGGTGGCAAAAGAAACGGCTCGAAATTTTACAGAGAGACAACTTCATGTGCCAATCTTGTCACGAAATTAAAGAAACACTCCATGTGCATCACACTATTACTGACTATGATATTGAACCTTGGGAACATGAAGACAATACGCTGGTAACATTGTGTGAAAGTTGTCATAAATGCTGGCATTCAGTCTTTGATTTGCCATTCGATTCTGAACAAATTTCATTGGTTGTAAAACTCTATGACAAAAATATGAATATACAAATTCAGGATTATATTAAAAAAAATAAGTAAGTCATGGCAGAGGGTAAAAAGTCATTTTTAATGTATGTTGATTACATAAATATTTTCAAAAAGTTAACCGATGATGAAGCCGGAAAATTGGCAAAACATTTATGGAGTTATGTAAATGATGAGAATCCAGAAGCACCCGATAGATTGACGGAAATTATATTTGAACCTATAAAATTGCAGTTAAAACGCGATTTGAAAGTATGGGAAATTTCCAAAGAAACAAAGAGTAATAATGGAAGAATAGGTAATCTAAAAAGGTGGAATAAAGACCTTTATGAAATGGTAATAAAAGAATCTATTTCATTGGAAGAAGCTGAAAAAATCGCAGTAGAAAGAAAATTATCGCTAAGCGATAATAATAATCGCCATGCGACAAATAACGTCGCGAAAATCGCTGTAACTGATAATGTAACTGTAACTGTAACTGATACTGTTATTAAGAATAATAATAATATTATTTCTTCACCGAAAAACGGTGAAGTTGATGTTAAAAATTCCGATTTTTTCATTACCAGAAAAAAAAGAAAGTTATTAGGGAAACGTCTTGAAACATTCAATACGTTTTGGGAAAAGTTTGATTACAAAAAAGGAAAGGCTGAAGCTGCAGATGCATGGCTTGATATTCCGGAGCTTACATTTTCGCTTTGTGATAGAATTTTTCTTGCGGCAGAAATAGAAGCAAGGCGCAGACCTGAAATCGAACTTTTAGGGAAAACTCCTAAAATGGCTCAGGGTTGGATAACTGCCCGAAGGTGGGAGGATGAGATTTATTCCAAAACCGAAAAACAAAAGAAACCTTATAAACCTGCAAAATGGTAGCAAATAAAAAACAAAACAATCAACAGCAATCAATTGAGCAAATCAACGCTCAATATGGAAAATTACCACCTCAGGCAATTGAAGTGGAGGAAGCAGTAATTGGAGCCTTAATGCTTGAAAGAGATGCTTTTCAAATGGTTTCGGGGATTATCGACACTACCAGTTTTTACAAGGATGAACACCAAAAAATATTTGAAGCTGTAAAATCCATTGTTGAAAAGGAAAAGCCCGTTGATTTGATGACCGTTACCATTGAGCTGAAAAACAGGAACCAGCTTGAAGAGGTTGGCGGTCCTATGGAAATAACAAGGCTAACCAGGCGTGTTGCATCCGGTGCTCATATTGAATTTCATGCACGTATAGTTGCACAAAAATTCATCCAGCGGGAATTGATAAGGGTTTCAACAGAGATCCAAACCATGAGTTATGATGATATGGTTGATGTGGAAGATTTACTATCAGAGGCACGGAGTAAACTGAACGGCATTGAAAACACATTTACAAGCGCAAACCCGGGAAAAAATATGGATATTGTTGCAAAAGAGGCACTGATTGATTTGGAAGCAGACGTGAAACTTAACAAGGAAGGCAGTACTCCAGGAATTTCTACCGGATTAAGAGAACTGGACGAATCGACAGGTGGTTGGAGAAACACTAACCTGATAACAATTGCTGCACGTCCGGGTGTTGGAAAAACGTCCTTTGCGTTATTCCAGGCAGTCACAGCGGCAAGGCAGGGTAATTGGGTGAATTTTTACGGCCTTGAAATGAAAAGTACAGATTTGTTCAGGATACTTCTTTCAGGTGAAACAGATATTGCAAGGTCTGATATCAGGGATGGTAAAATAGAGGATTACCACTGGGAAAAAATAAACATAGCTGTTGGAGAACTTGAAAAACTGCCAATTCTTTGGAATGATGATCCTGATCTAAATGTCAACCAAATTGTTGCCAATACCCGTAGGAACAAAAAGGCCGGCCGTTGTGATTTGGTAATTATTGATTACCTGCAATTGGTGAACCCAGCTGATAAAAAAGCAATCAGGGAACAGCAGATTGCCGAAATTACCCGCAAATTCAAACAAATGGCTTTGCGCGAGAATATTCCGGTTATTGAACTTTCTCAGCTGAACAGGGATATCGACAAACGAACTGATAAAGAACCAACCCTTTCAGATTTACGTGAATCAGGAGCAATTGAGCAAGATTCAGACGTTGTGATTTTCCTGTATGATAAAGATGGAATCAAACTTAAAATCTCAAAAAACAGGCGAGGAAAAAAAGGACACCCTGATTTTTGGGCAAATGAAGAGAAAACAATATTTGCTGATAGCGAGCCCTTATCTGCTGACTATTTTAAAAATCTGCCAGTAAATGAAAGATTTGAAAAAGACGGACCATTTTGAAATAGAAAAAGCAGCTTCGGTTTATTGAATGCTGCCTTTCTGGTTTATGTTGTTCGCAAAACAAAGATAATAAACCAGATGATATGGCAAACAGGGAAATAAACGAATATATCAACAGAAAATATTACAGATGGCTCGATTATGCGTGCTACCATTGTAACCATGCCGGGATTTCAGACGAAGCAAATGACGTTCTGAATGAAGTGGTAATTGCTTTGATTGAAAAAGATGAATCTAAACTGATTAAAATGTTGCACACAAAAAAAGGCCAATATACCGAACTTGATTTTTATATTCTCAGGATGATTAAGCTGAACGTTTACAGCCCGACTTCACCCTATCAGAATAAGTTTAAGCATATCCCGGCCAATAGTGTTGTCGATTACCGAAAGCTGAATATTGAAGATTGCGAGTATGAGGAAACAGACAGACCCGCTGAAATACTTGCACAGTTTAACCAGGTGAGGGCAATATTTAACGATTTATGCTTATGCGAAAAAGCCAGAAATGTATTTGAGCACCGTTTTTTCAATGATCGTTCATTTTCGGAATGGAAAGGACCTGAAAGCAAAAAAGAACTGTATGAGATTTACAAGAAAACTGTAAAGCTGATTAGGATGAAAATTAATAAAAATTGTTTGATATGAAAGCAAAAAGAGTTGATTGCTGCAACTGCCATAACTTTCAGGCAGAAGGTGAACAGAAAAAGTTCAAATATTCCTGCAAGTTAGGCAAGCGGGTAATGTTTCGTGCGCCTGTTGGCTACTGGTATTTTACAAATGATTTTCTTTTCCCGAGATATTGCAATGAATTCAAACAAATCGAATATGTCTGACTTTTTGCTACAATCCATACCTCAAAATGCCTATTCCTTTAGAGCGAAAAAGCTAACAAAATGTCAAAAAAGAATGGTTTTTGCCGAAACAAATATTGTTTTATATTTTATCTAAAAAGATTTAATTGATAAATAATATCGAAAATATTAACGAAAGTGTTGCACTAAACAAGCTTACTAAAAAAGAGCAAGTTTTTTGCTATGAATATCTGGCTAACGGTTTTAATGCTACAAGAGCCTCAATTAAAGCAGGTTACGCTGAAAACTCAGCTACAGTTACAGGTAGTAGATTGCTAAGAAAAGCTAATATCAAAAGCAAAATAGAACAACTGCAAAAAAATTTGTCAGAAACAGCAGGTATTTCTTCATTAATGATTGCCAAAGAACATGCAAAGATTGCCTTTAGTAATGTCGCCAAACTTCATAATACATGGATTGAAAGAAAGGAACT
This sequence comes from Prolixibacteraceae bacterium, assembly GCA_003537645.1. GTDB lineage: Bacteria > Bacteroidota > Bacteroidia > Bacteroidales > Prolixibacteraceae > Aquipluma. The sequence continues at coordinate 42,794 of DPRM01000033.1, read as the reverse complement.
TGAAAGTTTAAGTGAAGATGAAAAATCATGTATTCAGGAGGTTAGCACAAAGGTTATAAGGATAAATTCCGGCACAAAAGATGAACCAATACCGGCCGATGTCGAATATGTCAAGATCAAGACTTACGATAAACAAAAATCACTTGATGCTTTATCGTCTCTTTTAGGATTTAACGCACCTTCTAAAACTGAAATCACAGGCAAAGACGGTGAACAGCTTCAACAATCAATCATAATACTTCCGGCAAAAAAGACAAATGAATGAAATACGCCCACAAGAAGGATTTCAGGAAGATTTTGTTTCGTGTACTGCTGATATTGCAATTGGTGGGGGTGCGGCAGGTGCCGGGAAAACGTTTTCATTATTACTCGACCCACTCTATCATGTTCACAATTCAGGCTTTGGCGGTGTAGTATTTCGCCGTACAAGTCCACAAATCAGGTCTGAAGGTGGACTTTGGGACACTTCCATTGAGATATATCCACACGCTTATGCGAAAAGCCTTGAATCTCATCTTGCATGGAAATTCCCATCAGGAGCACAAATTAAGTTCTCACATCTCGAATATGAAAAAAACATTTTAGATTGGCAGGGTTCACAGATACCTTTTATCGGCTTTGATGAACTAACCCACTTTAGTGAAAAAATGTTTTTTTACTTGCTTTCCCGTAATCGCTCCACTTGTGGAGTGAAGCCCTATGTTCGTGCAACGTGCAACCCCGACCCTGATAGTTGGGTTGCAAAATTTATTGAATGGTGGATTGACCAAAACACAGGCTTCCCAATCAGGGAAAGAGCCGGTAAATTGCGTTATTTCATTAAAGACCGTGAATCAATGGTTTGGGGAGATTCAAAACGTGAAGTAATAGAGCAGGTTCCTCATATTGTAAAAACAATGCTTGCTGCAAATGAAAGTACAAATCCGGAAGACCTTGTTAAATCAGTAACCTTTATTCCCGGAGATATTTACGGAAATAAAGAACTACTTTCAAAAGACCCCGGCTATTTGGCAAACCTAATGGCACAAGATGATGCAACCCGAATGCAGCTTCTTGACGGTAACTGGAAAATAAAAATAGATGGAAACGATCTGATTCTTTTCATAAAAATGAAAGATGCTTTTACCAACACCTTTGTCAAACCCGGCAGGAAATGCATAACGGCTGATATCGCACTTAAAGGTTCTGACCTTTTGGTTATTGCTTATTGGGATGGTTTCCGATGGTTGGACGTTACAGTGATGGAAAAGTCAAAAGGCAATGAGGTTATCGATGCAATAAAAGCAATGGCTTTAAAATGGAACGTTCCTCAATCTCATATACTTTATGATGATGACGGAGTGGGACAGTTTATTGATGGATTTATTCAAAACGCAATTGCGTTTAAAAATGGAGGTTCTCCTTTGCCTGAAATTGTGAATGGTAAAAAAATAGAACCAAACTATCAGTACTTACGAGACCAATGTTTCTTTAAAATGGCTAACAGGGTAAACAATGATGGGTATTATGTGGCTGAAAATGTTCTCAATAAAGTTGTTAAAGGAAAGAAAATCAGTGAATGGCTGATGGATGAACGCCGGGCTATTAAACAGGCAAAACCGGACAATGACGGGAAACTGGCTGTAATACCAAAACAGGAACGCAAAAATATCATTGGCCATTCAACCGACTTCATGGACGTTTGGATGATGCGTGAATGGTTTGAAATTGCTCCACAGGCTTATGGTAACTTGTCCGCTGTTGCCGGAATGTATTAAGAAAAATAATTTTCATTAATATATTTTAAGTGTAAAACAAACAATGCCAGCATACATTGATATTATAAAAAGCGAAGATTACAGTGCAATTCGCAGAATATTTGAAGACAACAGACCTGCTTACATGTCCGGTGCAAACGGTTATACTATCGATCAGGCCAAAGAAGAATATTTTGTTGAATCGCACAGCGTGATGAATAAAGATATCAGCCACAGACCCGATAAAACAATCTGGAAGCCGGTTTTAAATGAAGCAACAGGTGAGCAGGTGATGGATGCTGACGGAAACCCGAAAAAAACACGTTCGACAGCAAAAGTAAACAGGGTTCCGGTGCCAATGCCTGAAATAATTGTAAACAGAAGGGTTGGTTTTCTGCTTGGTAATCCTGTAAAATACAACGTTGTTTTCGATGAAAATAAGCCAAAGGAAAAGGCGCTGGTTGATTACGTTTACGAAATTGAGGATTCAGCAAAAATAGATTATAAAAACAAAGAGATTGCCAGGCGAATGATGAGCGAAATGGCATGCGCTGAATTGTGGTACCTGACTAAGGTAAAGGAAAAAGGATTCTGGAACTATGTTGCTTCACGAATTGGGATAAAAGCCCCGTTGTATTCGGTTAAAATGAAGGTGTTTTCTCCTTTGCTCGGTGATAGCCTTTACCCATTGTTTGACGGATACGGTGATTTGATTGCCTTTGCACGTGCTTACAAGCTAAAGGAAGATGAAAAGGAAGTTGATTATTTCGATGTTTACACAGCCGAAATTACCTACAAATACACCAACCGTGATACGGAATGGAAACTGGATACAGAAGCTACCAATGGCGGCAAAGTCACGAACCTTACACAAAAGATTCCTGTCATATTTCATCAGCAGGAAAAACCGGAATGGGCAAACGTTCAGAGAATGATTGAAAGGCTTGAAAAGCTGTTAAGCAACCATGCTGATATGAATGATTACTTTGGTGAACCGATCCTTGCGATATTCGGGCACTTAATCCAGGCCGTCAATAAAGGAGAATCGGGAAAAATATTACAATTGGCTGAAAACGCAAAAGCTTCATTCCTGGCTTTGGAATCTCCACCGGAATCAATCAAAATGGAAATCGAAAACCTTGAAAAATTCATCTTCGCGTTAAGCCAAACTCCTAATATTTCATTCTCAGAAATGAAAAGCTTAGGTGACTTGTCAGGCGTTGCACTTGAATTAATGTTTTTGGATGCTCATCTTGCAGCACGGGCAAAAGAAGAAATCTTTGGTATTGGTATTCAACGCCGGGTAAATTTGATTAAAGCATTCATAGGCAACGTTCTTGACGTTTCACTAAAAGAAGCTTCTGAAACGGTTAAAATGAAACCTGTATTCACTCCTTACATGCCGAAGAACATGAAGGAGTTTGTTGAAACTATGGTTCAATCGGTTGCAGGCGGGATTCTTTCAACGGTTACCGTTACTGAAAAAATGGAAGATGAAGGTTTTATTGCTGATTCCGTTCAGGAGCAGGAACGGTTACAGGAGGAGGCTGATGCCGTGGCCAAAAGGAATAATTTGATTGGGTTGAATTTGCAGTAATATTAACCTAAAGGTTTTATTCGTCCGGTGACAGATTTTAATAATGGGTTTAAATATCATTAGTTATGCCAGCTTACAATCCGAAATACAGAATAGGGCAACACGTTTTTCACGCAACACCGGAAAGCGATAAAGGAATAATTGTCAATATTAATCATGATTATGTTTCGAATGTGATTAAATACGAAATTGCTTTTGGGAGAAGGTCGGAGGATAATGTTTGGTGCGATGAAGTTGAATTATCTGAATCAAAAGTTTTTATCTAATGCCAGACCTTAATTTCCACGAATTACAGCATATCCAAAAACTACTTCAACAGCAGGGTAGTTTGAAATTCATATTTGATGATTTTGTCAAGAAGTCCGGTAATTTATTGACCCAATGGAATGACTATCCTTCAGGTGATTTGTGGTCCCGGAATCAGGGCGTTCAGAAAGCACTTGAAGAAGAAATGCAAAACCTCAGAACCAAACTTACTGCAAATATTGAAAGCTACACAACCGATGCCTGGAACAGAAGCCATTTAAAGAACGATGAGCTGGTTGATGGATTTATTAAGAATCTTGCTTTGTCGGAGGTTGTCAAAGATGGATTATATGCAAGAAATACCGAAGCGTTAAAATCATTTTTAAAAAGAAAGGTTGACGGTACAACACTTTCAGAAAGGGTCTGGAAGATTGCCGATGGTGCAAAGCAAAACATTGAATTTTATCTTGAATCAGGGTTATCAACAGGCCGTTCAGCAGCTTTAATCAGTCAGGATATAAGGCAGCTACTACAAGACCCAGACAGACGATTCCACAGGATACGAAATGCAGCCGGCAAACTGGTACCCTCGCAACCAATGAAGGACTATAAGCCCGGCACAGGTGTTTATCGTTCCAGTTATAAAAATGCTCTCAGGCTTGCAGCCACCAACACAAACGAAATGTACCGTGCTACCGACAATGAGCGTTGGAATAAACTACCGTTCGTTACAGGGTACAGGGTAAGCCGTGCGACTAACAATTATGGCCCGTGTCCGATTTGTGATGCAATGGTAGGCGATTATCCAAAAACTTATGTATTTCTCGGGAACCATCCATTTTGTATCTGTAAAGCAACGCCAATCTTGATGAATGAAGATGCCTTTATTGATTCGCTGGTTGATGATGACTTTTCAAACGTGAAATATGTTGAAGATATACCTGCCAATGGTAGAAAGTATTTACAGGGGTTGATTGATGATAAAAAGATTTCGGTTGATGGGTATTTGTTGAAGGGGAATAAGGGGTTCTTTGAAAAATAATTCGTAATTTAGCGAAGTGCCTTATTCGGGATTAGCTACCCGAAGACAACCGGAAGCGATTGACGGCTGGCGCACACCTTTTCAATCGCGTAATTTAATCGCAAAAAATAAAATGAAAGAATTTATTTATGAAAATGTAACTCCCGAACGATTAGTTGAGATTTTCGGAGGTGAAATCATCGAAAAAGACGGAGGCAAGATTTATGTTGCTCCGAGTACAAAAAAAGAGCACGCAGGATTTGTGTGCAAAATGTATTTTAGGGAAAACGGTATTGCTGTTTCTGTTTTGTCTGAAAGTGGTAGTGAATTACCATTTATCGCAGATGAAAACGAACAGGAAATGATTAAGGATGCCGAAAGGTTATTAAATGCCATGTATCAAAGCAAAATTCGACCCAAAGGTAAATTTATAATTAACAATATCGATGGTTTTAAAATTAATCTGATTGGCGAATATGCAGACGTTGTAGTCACAATTGGCGATAACCAATTATTATCATCATTAAGAGTGGGTCAAACTGTAAACTTTAAATAAATGAACGAAAGAGATTTAAGAACAGGGAATATCGTAGGATTTGTTCTACCAGATCAACCAGTGATTGTTTCAGAAATTTTAAAGTATAATGACGAATACTTTTTAGAAACACTAACTATCGATGGTGAAACCGGAAACGCAGGCAGGCCAATTGATGATTTTGAACCTATCCCACTCACCGAAGAATGGCGTATAAAATGTGGCCTTATTAAAGATGGGGAACTCACATATACCCATAAAGATTTGGAAGGACAAATGGTTTATTTTGATATTGCGCAAAATGCTTATTTCAATGACGTAAACGTTTGTGGAGATTTCGATCAATGTGTGTTTATCAAGATGCCTGAGTTTGTTCATACATTGCAAAATTGGTGGCCATTATTAACCGGAAAAGAACTTGAAATAAAACTTTGACTATGAAAGCATTTGAATTAAAATTTATACCTGACAGCAACGCTTTTGAGTTTACACTGTATGATAGGGAGGAGCTTATTCATAATTCTATTTACAAAAATGAGCAAGTTGTGTTTAAAGCTTTGTGCCGTGCCGAACATGTACAAACAACCATGAAAGATAAATATAATCCTAATCCTATACCTAATAAAGTGGTTAAGGGTAGTGTAGAAATATTAACTGAAAAGTAAACTTTAACGTTCTCAACTAAAAATTTTCCCAACCGGGTTCCTTAACAGGTTCCCGGTTTTTTTATGCCAATGAAAAAATAAATCCCCGTTTATATTTTAAGTGTAATAACTAAAAAATTATTACACATGAAAGAAAAGTTGATTGCTTCCCTGAAAACCAAATACAAACATTTGGGGTTTGGGGACAAGGCTTTTGACGGGGTTGCCGAATTTCTCTCAAAAACCGTCACAGAAGAAAGCCAAATCGAAACCGCTATTGCCGGGGTCGAGCCTATTCTGAAATCAATCCAGGGCGATATTGACAGGGTAAGAACCGAAAAAACGGAACTACAAAGAAAGTATGAAGAACTGGAAAAGAAAGTTCCTAAAACAGATCCACCGAAAAACGATCCTCCCGCAGCTGACCCGAATGAACCTGCATGGTTTAAGGCATACCGTGAAAAACAGGATGCCGAAGCCGCCGCTTTAAAGTTGAAGATCGAAGGATTTGAGAAAAAGGAAACTCAATCAGGTTATTTGTCGAAGCTGAAAGCAACCCTTAAAGAAAAAGGAGTGCCGGAAGTTTATTACGCAAAACGTAACCTGGCGATTGAATCTGATGAGCAATTGACAGCCATTGCAACCGAAATTGAAACCGATTATACCGGGTTCAGACAGGAAATGGTTAATCAAGGTGTAATGATTGACATCCCTAAATCAACAGACGGAGCATCAAAGGAAGGCGCAACTTTAGGCAAATCACTTGCCGAAAAGCGCAATGCCAATGCTTCTGACGGAGTGAAGGGAAAAGAGATTTAAAATGTTTAACAAAATTTATTAAAAATGAATATTACACAAGATTCTTTTGGGGGTCGGAATGTTGTTTTCGACAGCGTTCTCGAAGATATTCCCGGAGGTTTAAGCCTTGATAAAACACGCATACCGGCAACGTTGCTGTATGTGGGTGCAGGCGCTCCGGTGAATGTCAACAAAACTACCCGCGTGGCAGAGCTGATAAAGACTGCCGTGTGTGTAGCTGATTCTGCTTCCGGTGATGCCGTTCGCGTTGCAAAAGGTCACCTTTTTGCCGCAGCTGATGTAATCACTGATGGATATGTGGTTTGTGCAATCACAAGTATTGACACTTCCAACGCAGCCTACGACATCATAGTCCCTGCAACTACTTTTGTGAATTACGCTGAAGGTACAGTTATAGTTGAATCTGCAACCGGTAAAGTTGCCGGAACACATGCTGCAGTAACTGTTACAATCGCATCAGGCAAAACGATTACGGTAAATGATCCTTCAGGCAAAGCCGCTGGTATTATCGTTTCAATTGCCGCTGCTGGTGATGATAACCTTGCATGTTCTTTTGCAGGCAAAACACTTACAATAGCTTTAGCCTCAACAACTGCAAGTAAAAATACTCCTGCAGTTGAAGTTCAGGCTGCTATTCGGGCTTTGGTTACTCCAGCTTTCGATTTCAGCGCTTTTGTGGTAACAGGTGATGAACTTGCAGGCAGTGGGGTTACTCCTGCAACCGGAGTTATGGCAGTCAACAATCCTTACAAGTATGAGGCCAATGGTCTTGTAAAATCTACTGTAAATGTGGAAGGTGCAAACGCTGACTGTTCAGTGGTTTTGAAGGGTGCAGTTCGTGAAAGCGCACTCCCTTACCCTGTATCTCCGCTTATGAAGGCGACTCTTTCAGGTATAACTTTTAACGCTTAATCAAAATGAAAACACCGATTATAGCAGGATTTTCTCAGGCCGGTTTAGAATCGTACCTGAATGCACGTCAATATGAGGCGTTATATTGGCCAACTCTGTTCCCGGTTAAACCGGTAAACAGCCTTGATGCCAAAACCATAATTGGCGATATGGGTAACCGGGTGGCAGCTTTTGTGATATCATACGATGCCAAAGCACCCGAAGCAAGCCGTAAGGCAATCCGTACTCAGTACTTCGATATTCCGAAGATTGCGCTTACGCGCACCAAATCAGAAAAAGAAATTCTTGAACACGCAATCACACGTGCTTTACGCGGAAACGATGCTGTTCTGGAAGATTATTTCAATGATATCGATTTTGTTTACGATGCTGCCCAGGCTCGTATGGAATGGCTGGCTTTGCAGGCTATTTCTCAGGCTCAGATCACGCTTTCGACAGCAAATAACCCGCTTGGGATTATCAATGAAACTGCTGTTGATTTTGGAATGCCAACTGCCAACAAACAAACTGTTGCAGTGGTTTGGTCAACAGCCAACGCAGCCACAATGACACCGATTGCTGACTTTAAAAAAGTTATTAAAGCAGCCCGTTCAAAGGGTATAGCATTTTCAAAAATGCTGTTGCATCCTGATGATTTTGATTTGATCATTGCATCAACTGAGTTTATCACTTATGCAAAATCATTATTGGTTGGTCAAAGCGCCGGTTTAGGAGTTGAAACTCTTGGAGTTTTAAACACTGTTCTCCGCTCGCTTCGTTTACCAGAAGCATCTTTGATTGATACTTCGATTGATATCGAAAATGCATCCGGGGTCAGAACAGCAGTCAACCCGTTTAAAGCCGGTCACGTTGTTTTCGTACCGACTACTACTCTCGGAAGTATGTACTCAGGCCCGATTGCAGAGGAAATTGAAAAACCTGAAAATGTAATGCAGATGAAAAAAGGCAACGTTCTTATCTCAATTCAGAAAGAATGGAACCCTGTAAAAGTGATTACAAAAGGTGAATCAAATTCATTCCCAAGCTGGCCAACAATCGATAAATGTTTCAACCTGTACACTGGTCATACCAGTACATGGGCTGTGTAACAATTAAAAATATTTGAGTAATGACAATACTTGAAGCAATAAAAGAAGCGATTGGTTACCCGATTTCGGATAACAGGGCTAATATGACTTTGATAAAACGAGGTTTATCCGGAACAAGCGAAGCTACTCAAGCGATTTTAAACAGCAGAGAGTTTGAGCTTGCAACAGCGGACCTGATTTATTGGATGATTACAACGCCAAATATTTCGGAGGGCGGTTACAGTTTGTCAATTTCAGATAAAAAAACGCTTAAGGATATTGCTTCAGGTATTTTCTCTAAATGGGGTGTTTCCGATCCGACAACACCAACAGCTAAATTTATAAGTCCATGGTAGGTCAATATCCTGATATTATTGTGATTTCGCCAAAACCTGAGTTTGCTCAGGATGAAAACGGAAACTTCGAAGCAGACGATGCCGCTAACGCTTTTACAAGCGAATGCCGGGCTGAAGTTGCTGGAAGTAACCCAATATTAGCAGGCACAGACGGGCAAACAGTCAGTTACAAATGGATTGTTTACATGCCGAAAACAAGTGAATTCTTTGAGGTTGGCGATGAAGTAACGCTTACAAAAGCGGATGGAAGCATTTATACAGGTTCTTTGAAACAACAGTCAAACGGGCAATTCAATTCACGGCTATGGGTATAACTCCACGATTTTCACAGCAGCAGGAAGTTCTCAGGGAAACCAGAAAAGGGTTACAGACAATTGAGCGTGGAATCATCAGGATTTTGCAATACGCAGGTGAAAAGTTTGTAACTGATGCTCGCGAAGCTCTTAAAATAAGCGGTGATTGGGAACAAAGAATCCTTACTGCAAAAGAGATTGAAAAAGGCAGAACTCAACCCAAATGGGGAGATTATCTTGACCAAACAGGAAACCTTAGAAGCTCAATAGGCTATTTTGTTTTGAACGATGGAAAAATCGTGATGGACGAATTTAGCGGAACAGCGGAAGGGATTGCAGCAGGAAGGCAAGCTTTGGAGTTTGTAAAAGTAAAAAGCGGTTATCAATTGGTTGGAGTGGCAGGCATGGATTATGCAAGTTATGTTGAATCGAAAGGTTACAATGTTATCTCGGCACAATCAGTAGTTGCAATTGAAGGAATTGAGCCATCGCTTTTGAAGTTTAAAGACAGGTTGAACAAAAAAGGAGTTGACGCAGGTTTTGATGTTGGAGATATTGGTTATGGTTTCATAAGTTCAGAATTGAAATGAAAACAACAGATTTCGCAATAGATGAAATTTACAGGCTGATATCGGGTTCAGCAATTGAAACCCCGGTTTACAAGCTTACAAAACCATCGAAAAAGAAAGATGCTGAATATATCGTGTTAAACACATTGCCAATCAGCGCCGGAGTTTTGCAGAAATGCTATGTGAATGTGAATTATCATGTTAAAGACCTTTCGCCTGGAATGGCTGATATGGTTACGTTGCAGGAGGGAACCAACGCCCTTATGGCTTTACTGGAAGATGTACCCGCAATAGGGATTATTATTGATTTTGAAATGCAGGAATATCACAGGGAATCACAACTTGAAGAACATTACTCGAATATCAGGTTATCAGTAAAAATTATTAATACATAAATCATTATGGCACAAGAAAAATATGTGTACGGGATTAAATCCGTAAAATTTGGAACTCCAACAGGTTCAAGCACTATGCCTGCTGCTTCGGCAATGACAGCGTGGGCTCAGACCGTAAGGGGTTCGTTTACTTTATCTGAAGATGAAGCTCAGAAAAAGGAATTTAAGGTTGAAGAAGCCAGCTCGCCGGTGAAAGAAATTGTAACCGATGCAGGTGCTTTAACTGGAAAATGGAGAGCTTACGATCTTACACCTGCACTGGTTGCAGTTGTAAAAGGTGGAGCATCAGGAACGTCAGGAGCGGGTTCAGCAGCAATGGTAACATATGCCGGCCCGACTTCGGTTGTAGCAATGGAGCTTGCTCTTGAAGTTACCACTACCAACAACGTTGTAATTAACGTTTACAAAGCTTCTGTTTTAGGAAGGTTTGACGGTGGTGTATCAGCAGAAAGTTTGCTTGAACTTGAAGTTACTGCGAAAGCACTTGACCCGGGAACAGGAACTTCACCTTACATGCTTTCATTACCAAACCCATCTTAATCAGGTTGTCTTGAATCAATCATAAAAAGGCCGGTTGCATTAGTGGTCGGTCTTTTTTTCTAAAAAAATTAAATGAGAATACTACTTCTTACCGAAAACAAGCAGGACGCAACTTCATTTTACAGGGGCGCAGGGATAGTTAGTGATCTTGCACAAAAATCAAAGGCTGTTATCGATATACTGAATTGGGACGAATTAAAACCCGACTGGAGCATTTTTGCCCTTTATGACCTGGTTTACATGCAAAGGCCATTAACAACGGAAGCGGTTAATTCAGCCATTTATTTAAAAATGATGGGCAAAAGGTTGTGGATAGATTGGGATGATGATTATTTGAACATACCTGTTTACCATTTCTTTGTTTTACAGCTTCAATCATACCGTGACAATGTGATTAAGCTTGCGGGAATGGCTGATATTATCACTGTAACTACAAATGCTTTACATAGTGTTTATTCGCAGTTTAACAGCAATATCCGAGTAATTCCGAACGCGATACCTTCGATGCTTCTTAATAAATGCAAGTACGATAATTCAGGCGGTGTGTTTTGGCGTGGAAGTCATTTGCATTTTCCCAATGTGATGCATTATGCAAACGAATTGCAGGAAGTAATTAACCAAGGAATTAAAATCAAATTTCAAGGGTTAAATCCCTTTTTCCTGAATGCTTATACAATGCTTCCTGAAATGGAAATGTATAACTATCTGGAACATTACAAAAAGATTTCTCCAAAGTTTTCATTCGTGTGCTTAATCGACAATGAGTTTAACCGGGGGCGAAGCAATATAGCATGGATTGAGGCTACAATGGCCGGTACTGTTTGCCTGGCTCCGGATTGGGAAGAATGGCAAAAGCCCGGGATAGTCAATTACAGCAACCGTGAGGAATTCGTTTCAAAGTTTGCCGAAATGTATAATGCCGATTTAAAACAGCATTACGAAATGAGTTACGATTACATATCGGAAAACCTGATTTTGGAAAATGTAAATAAACTGAGACTTGAAATATTATGAGCAAAACAATTGAATATAAAGCCGGTGCAACATTGGTTGACGAAGGGATATTTTTTAAAGTTCCTTTGATTTTCGGCTTACATGCAAAACTCGAAATCAAACCATTACGACCGGGAACCATTGTCAGGATTTGTCAGGAAATGACAAAAATAGAGGCAATTGATGTGAAAGAGGACCAGCTGCAGGAGTTTCTTTTGAAAGGCAAAAACCTGAAACATATCGCAAGTATCATTACCCATGCCGTTATCAATCAACAGCTTTTTAAACGATGGAAATTCAGCTATTACCGTTGGATTTTGCTGAACCGGACTGAAAGCCTGAAAGCAATGTACAGCTACATGGGTATAGTTTACCGGCAAATGGATGCCAGTCAGTTTTTTTTTATTATGGCGTTAACGCCAGCGATGAATCACCTGATGAAGAAACAAGCAGCCGAACAGAAGTAAAAGGCGGCATGACATTTTGGGGGACAATCGGGTTAATTCAAAAAACATTCAAGCTTACACACAAACAGGCCATGTGGGGTGATAGCTGGATAAACTTGAAAATGAAAATGGCAGATATGCCTTACGCAAATTACAGGAGTGAAGGGAAAGCCAAAGAAGGTACGATTGAAGATTTAAAAAATCACTTTGGAAAGTATATACAAAAATGAGCGCACTATATTTCGATGCAAGAATTGACGGGGCACAACTTCAGAAGGACATTGCTAATATCAATAAACAACTTGGGCGAATTACCCAGAATGTAAAAAAGGAAGGTGATGAAATTGATACCTTGACCCGGCGCATGGGCGCAGGATTAAAAACCGCGTTCGGAGTAGGGGGTTTATTTGCAGGTGGTGCTTTTATCAAAGACATTGCCCGTGTAAGGGGCGAATTCCAACAGCTTGAGGTTGCCTTTGAAACCATGCTTGGAAGCAAGGAGAAGGCAGATAAATTGTTTGCCCAGGTTGTTGATTTTGCAGGAAGAACACCGTTTGAGTTAGCCGACGTTGCAACAGGGGCGAAACAACTACTCGCTTACGGTACAGCAGCCGAAGATATTTTGCCGACATTAAAATCATTAGGCGACGTTTCAGCCGGGTTATCCGTACCGATTGAAAGGCTTATACTCAATTACGGTCAGGTTCGCTCACAATTAAAATTAACGGGCCGGGAGTTAAGGGATTTCAATGTGGCGGGTGTTCCGCTTGTCGCAGAATTGGCAAAAAACCTCGGTGTTGCTGAAAGCAAGATTGCCGATATGGTTGAAAAAGGTAAAATCGGTTTCCCTGAAGTTGAAGCGGCTTTCCGGTCGATGACATACGAGGGCGGTCGGTTCAATAACCTGATGGATAAACAGGCCAAAACAATTACCGGGCTTGCTTCCAACTTTGCCGATGCCTGGGATAAGATGCTAAACGCAATCGGGCAGCAAAATGAAGGGGTAATTGCGGATACCATTAAGGGCGCAATTTCATTAACCGAGCATTACGAAGATGTTTTGAACGTTCTCAAAGTTATTGCCGTAACTTACGGAACATATAAAGCCGCTGTAATTGCTTCAGGTATTGCAACCCGCGTGAGCGCTACATACGGCGTTTATGACATTGCAACAAAGAAATTACAGGCAGCAGCAACGTTAAAGGCTGCAACAGCTCAAACGGCTTTAAATACAGCCGCAAGCGTTAACCCATATATCGCAATTGCAACAGCCGTTGCAGGGTTGATAACATTATTTACTGTTTATGGTAACGAAACAAAAAAGGCAGAGGACTATGTAAACGACCTGAACGACACTGTTAGTAAAATCGGCGAACAAACAAAGGTTGATGACCTGATTGAAAAATACGATGAATTAAACCAGAAAACCAACAAAACAGAAGCCGAACAAGCTGAATTAAACTCAACAATATCGCAACTGGCTTCAATATTTCCGGCTGCAATTACAAAGGTTGATGAGTATGGTAAAGCACTTGGATTATCAGCCGATAAGCTGATTGAGTTGAATGATCAAATGAGGGAAAACTCAAAAATACTTGCTCAAAAAACTTTAACAGATAGTCAAAAACAGCTTAACACACTTCTTGAAAGACAATCCCAACTTCAAAAAGAAATAAACGAGGGCAAGTTTACCTATACCGATAATGAATCAGGCATAACCAAAGAAATTGAGTTATCCGAAAAGGGGATGCTTGTTCGCAGGAAAGAACTTGAAGCGTTGGGCGAAGATATTAAAAAGCTCGGCGGTGCAGTTGCAAGCACTCAGGATTCAATTTTCAATTTAGGTAAAATTGATGTGGACCGTTTCAAAGCCCAATACTCTGAGTTGTTTAGTGACGTTTCCAACCTGACAAAAGAACAAGCAGAAGAAACAAAAAACAGTCTCGAAAAATTACTTGTATATCAATTTGGTGATGAAATATCAAAAACAATCAGGAGCCAGATTGATATATTGAATAAGCAACTGGCACTCCCTACAATTCAGGAACAAATTACAAAAACCACTTCTGAATTAAAAAAAGCGCAGGGCGTTTTGGATGCAATGAGAGCGCCAAACTCAAGCATATCTGTTGAAAATATCGACAAACAGGAATCGGTTGTCAAAGAGCTTGAATCTACCCTCGCAAAACTAACAGGCGTTACAAAAAAGGATGGTGAAAAGCGGGCCAAAGACGAGGAGGCAAGGCAAAAGGAAATGCTTCAATCGCTGATTGATTTTAATGAACAGAAACTATCACTTGAAAGAAGTTACCAGGCTGCAAAAATTGCCATAATGCAGAACGGTTCCGATCGGGAAAAAGCAGAAGCCGAACTTGAATATAAGCAACAACTTGACCAGATCAATAAACAGCAGCAGGATTTTCTTGAATCATACAATGCCAAAAATGGTGCAAAACCCGGAGACAGAAATTATGTTACTGAGATTCCAAAAGAGGATCTGGATAAATTCAACGCTTTACGGGTTGCCGCTGAGGAACAGAAGAATAAAAAAATTGAGCAGATAAATTATGACACTGCCCAGAGGATAAAAGCCATTTGGGAGGAAATCAACCAAAGTTACTTAAGCGACAATCAAAAAGAAATTGCAGCAATAAACAAAAAGTACGAAGGGATATTTGAAGCCGCAAAAAAAGGCGAAGCATCATTATTGCAATTGGCCGCTATTTCCCAGGCCAAACAACATGAAATAGATATTGCAAATACGAATACAAAATTGGAGCAGCTTGATTTTGAAGAACAGGCTGCAATTCAAAAAGCCGAAATATCAACACAGGGATTCAATAAAGAAGTTGAACTTGAAAAAAAGAAACTTCAAATCGTAAAGGACACTGCAACTAAAAAGTTGAATTTATTAAAAGCCACTGACCAGGAGTTATATGCAAATGAAATAAAATTACTGGAAGGATTCATAGAAGCCTCAGACAAAGGATTAGAAGGTATTGCCACCAAGGAAGCGCAAGAATATCTGAAAGTTATAAATCAGATCAGCGATGTTATTTCCCAGATGGGTACTTCAATCGGAAAAATGAATTCAGAGCTCGGTGAAGGCGTGAATATGATTGGCAATATTTTGGGCGGCTTTGCAAGAGGCGGAGCGCTTGGTGGAATTGCTGCATTTGTAAACGAACTGATATCAGGAATAGCTTCAACAAAAGGTTTGACAGACGAAGAGGCAGGAGACAACAGGCTCAAAGCTGTAAATGAAGCAATAAACAGAACCAACAAACTACTGGAATATCAATTAAACGCACTCAATGATCTTGATGGATCAGACTGGTTTAAATCAGCACTAAAACAAGTTGCGGGGTTAAATTCCGAATTAACCAAGACATGGAATAAGCTAAATCAAATAGCAGTTTACAGCAGCGATCGCGGGCATGCTAAAATAGATACAGCAGCCTGGGATGCAGAACAATGGCAAAAAGCAATAGCTGGCAAGTTTTACAATTTTAATGCCGGAGACAGGCAAGCTGCACAGGAATATTTAGACCAGTGGTTAAAAATCGATGACGAAATTAACAAAATAAAAGAAGAGCAAAATCAAAGATTAACCGGTACAACGGGAGATGCCGTTGCTGATTCAATTATCGAGGGATTTAAAAAAGGATATGATTCAGCAGAAGATTTTGCGGCCAATTTTGAGGAATTGATGGTAAATGCAATTGTAAACGCTTTCCGAACAAGAATGTTAGAGGAAGGATTAAACGATTGGTATGAATCATTCTCCCTGGCATCTGAAGATGGTCTTACCTCAGAAGAAATTACCGTCCTGAGAAATTCATTTAACTCCTGGGTTGCTTCAGAAGCTGAAAAGTGGAAAGAAATTGAAAAGGTTACAGGGATTAATCCAAACGACTTAATAAATACAAAACAGCAAGGCTTAACCGGGGATATTACCCGAATTACTGAAGAAACAGGCGGCTTAATTGCCGGAAATTTATTTGCAGTTAGAGAAATGCAGCAAAAAAGCTATATGACCGGACTTGAACAACTTGATGGAATTAATCAATCGGTTAGTCATTTGGCTGAAATAGCTCAAAACACAAGGCACAATTCAAGGCTTATCGGCATCGAGGAAGGGATTTTAAGCATGATTAAAATAATGATGGAAAAACTATAATGTCAGCAGCAGAAAAAATAGGGGGTGTTGAATTATCAACTTACGGGTTAAGGCTTGCACGTATGGACGGTAATTTCGATTTGCCGGCATTTAAACAGGTTTTGGATGAGCATGGTTTTGAAAGCAATTTGCTTGTACTGGATGAAAAAAATATAAAAATAAGGCTGATAGGTATATATTCAAGTAGGGAAGAAATGGGGACTGCTTTAAATAATTTCTTCACAAAAATAGAATCAGCGCTTAAGCTGGAATGGATTTTTTTAAACCATGAAATTCAGGCTGATTTTGTTGTAAAAAATGGGATTCAAAGCAATATATACAGCACTGCCGCTGAATTAATATTAACGTTAACAATGACATAATGGCCTGGCAATTTGGTACAATAGATTTTTCAACCTTCGGTGTAATGGTTTCAAAAAGCACCGGAGTTCTTGATTTTCACAAACTTAAAAACGACGGTTATGAGTGGCTGGATAAAGACGGGAAAGATTATTGGCAGTCAACGCCAAAATACAACGACCGTGAAATTATTTTGAATTGCTGGATATATGCAGAACCATTGCGAAATTCAATGGGAGAAATCACAATTAAAGGATATGATAATTTCAGAACAAAAATACAGTCTTTTACCGATGAATTAAAAGCAGCCGGAAAAGTAACATTTGTAACACCTTATATTAATTTATCAAATTGCTCAATAAGCTCAGGCATCCAAATTGTCAGGGAAACAAACTATGTACAGGAGCAGCAGATAGGTACATTCAGTTTGAGAATTACAGTTCACGGTGATAGTGATTATGATTTTATTTCGATTCTTGATAAATCCAGTTCAGACGTAAAAGAGGTTATCAAAACAAAAAACCTCACTATTAACAAAACACTGCAGGGTGAAGAATATGCCACATGTACGTGCGAAACCAACACACCGCTTACATGTGGAATGTATGACTGGATTCGGGTAAATACCGATGGAACAAATCTGGATGCTTTCCTGTTGCCTTCTACTCCTGAAGTACAAAAACAATCAACAAATAAATTCGTTTACAACCTTCGCTTTGAAGGAATTACACTGCATTTTAAGCAGATGAAATTCATCCTGTTCGGTGAATCGGAGTTTGAGTTTTACGGTGATTTGTCGGAGATAGCAGCTTTGATTTGCGAAAATGTGGACAGGTTTATTTTCTTTGGGAATAACAGGTTTACAATTGGTTCATGCGCTGCAACGGTTAAGAAACTGCACAATTTTGCCAATGAAGATTGCCTTTCAGCTTTGCAAAGAATTTGCGGAGAGTATGGGATGGAATTCAGGTTTGAAAGACAACCGGATACCAAGTATAAAATCTATATTTCAGAATTTGAAAGCAAAGCAAACAGCGTTGTTTTAACTTATGGCAAAGGAAACTCATTGTACAACATTTCCCGTGGTGCAATGGATACTTCGAAACTTTGCACCGTTTTGTGGGCTTATGGTGCTGCAAAAAATATAAAAGCCGGTTACCGTGATGGATTAAAGCGGTTGTCGTTTGATGGGAACCCGCTGAAACAAAACGAGGCCACCTATGGAACATGGGAGCGCACGGTGAACTTCGATGAAATATTTCCACAACGTACAGCAGCAGTTACAGGAGTTTTGCACGTATTTCCTGATACTGAACTGCCACCCGAACCACCAGCCACAATTCAATATTTAACCGAGGCGGAGAAAGAAGTTTACCCAAACGGGATTTTTGTTATTGCTGACAATACGCTCGACTTCGATCTGAATGATTATTTGCGTGGTGGACTGACTGCAAAAATAGTTATGAAAACAGGTGATTTGGCAGGTTATCAGTTTGATATTCTCAGGTATGACAATCAATATCAGTATATCCACATTATCAGGTTTGAAGATGAAATTGGCGGATTGCTTCCATCAGCAACCTTGCAGTTTAAGCCCGGTGACGAATACACCTTGGTTGACATGGATCAGCCTACACCCTATGTAAGCACGTCCGAAGCTGCTTTGGCTGTTAAGGCTCAGGAGTATATCGACCAGTGGAGCGTTCCGCAATACGAATACACTGTTAAAACCAACCCCGCTTATTTTGCTGCCAATCCCGGTAATGGTTTTAATGTAGGGGATATTTTGACTGTTACCGACACAAATCTCGGGATAAGTGCAAGCCACCGCATTACTTCCATGAGTTTTAATTATAACTCCAAAATTTATGACTTAACCCTGTCCAACTTTAAGAAACCTACAAAAAGGCAGCAAACAGAATTCAGGTTACAGGTAATTGAACGTGCAATTTTTGCAACGAAAAAGGAAACCGGTGAAGTAATCAGAGATGACAAGCAACCTGTTGGTGAACTTGGAAGAACTTTGCTTGATCCGGATAATAAACTAAGGGTTGACAACCTGATTTTAAACGGAACCATTGACGGCAGGATGCTTGGACTTGATTCCAACATGCCGCAGATACACCTTACCGATGCATGGTTTGAAGATCATGTTGGCGGGAATGTTGATCAGGCAAAACAATATGCCGGCCAGATTACAATCCACAATTGGGCAGGAATCAACCGCTTTGAAGTTCAAAAAATGAAGGACAATGATGAAGTTTATGATCCTTCCCGAACATGGAATATTGAAGAAACTGACTTCACAAGCCTTGACCCGACCAAAAGCTTTAATATTTATGCAAAATTGAATATTGCCCCGGGTTCAACCGCGGCTGAAATATTTTTATCAGAAGGACATTTTGACCCGAAAACAGAAATTGAGGACGGATATGTGATTTACAACCTTGGAAACCTGACAAAAGACATATAAAATGGGACGAACAGCAAATTTATTGTTTGGAAACAACAGGATTAAAAACGGTTTATCAGCCTACGAACTGGCCGTATTGAATGGCTTTGTTGGAACGTTGACTGAGTGGCTTGCAAGTTTGCATGGTGATGATGGCCGCGAAATAGAACTTCGTGAAAATGCCGGTTGGGTAGAGTGGAGATATGTGGGTGATGCAACATGGGTGCAGTTGTTTGAAATACCAGGTGGAACTACTGATAACTCAGTTGAAATTTACATTGATTTTCTGGATACAACAGCGTTTGTTTTTACGGCTCCTTACGCAATGAAATTTACAAGCCAGACTGCCGAAAGCGGAGCAGCAACATTAAGTCCTGTACTTGATACAGTTTTAGCGCAATATGACGACGTAACCATTACACCGGCAGCGGCAGGATTAGTAACCCTAACAGGAGTGAAGCTATGACAACAAAACAAAGATTTTATTTCAGATCGTTTGCAGCCGGGGGAAGCCCTGATCCTGCGGTTTATTGCCCGGCAAACGGGTATT
The DNA here is from genome assembly GCA_003537645.1 of Prolixibacteraceae bacterium. Classification (GTDB taxonomy): domain Bacteria; phylum Bacteroidota; class Bacteroidia; order Bacteroidales; family Prolixibacteraceae; genus Aquipluma. The sequence continues at coordinate 23,104 of DPRM01000033.1, read as the reverse complement.
TACCACCTTACACATATTTTGAAAGTCCTATTGAAGTTACAACGGTTTCAAGTGAATCAATAGTGTTTATTCTGGATACTGATATTGGCTTTGTTTTGGATAAAATGACAGTTGGAAGCGACATATCATGCAATGTTATATTTGATTTTTACGATGAAACAGACACTTTAATAGGTTCAGGTTCGCAGGCAGTTACAGGCGGCAGTTTTGTAGCTATAAATCAAACAATACCTGCCTCTACTTCGCAATATGTAAAATGTATTGCAACATTAAGCAATGGTTCAGCAGTTTTCAATAAATTATATTCAAATATTTCTACTATAAGCACAGCGGGTATTGTAGCTATATTTGCGAATACACCAAACTTAGCAGGTTCAGTCAATTTCAGGGCGCATATAGCATTAAAAAAAGTTGAATTTTTATCCACGTTAAATTATGTAAGTGATATGAATTACTTATTTTCTCTTTGCGGGGTTGAAAAATTCACAATGCCAGTATCAATGCCTGCGCTTACAAGTATGCAGTACTGTATATATTATTCAACAATAAAGGAATTTATTTTTCCGCCAGGTTTTTCGGCTCCATTACTTACAGACATATTCGCTTTTGGAAGAAATTCAACTAAAATAACAAGTTTTGTTTTACCAAATATTCCTTCATTGCTTCAAATAAACTTATTATTCTACCTTTCAACAATAAAATCGTTAACAATTACTACCGGAACAAATTTAGATACGGTAAGCCAAATTTTAGAAGGAAATACGGAAATTGAAGAAATTGAACTGCCATCATTTCCAATATTTACCACAGGAACAAGATTATTTTACGGATGTACAAATCTGAAAAAAATTACTTTAAACGGTATTTGGGCTAAAACTTCAAACGACTGGTTAGCAAACTGCAGTTTATTAAGAGAATTACATTATCCGCGCACATTAAGCGCACATTTAAGCTCTTTAACAAATACGACTACGATTATTAATTTATCAATTTTGCACGTACCAGACTACTTTAATTTTGACGCTACACTTAGTCAAATGAACTATTATTTCTTTTTATATACTGGAACTGTGGCTAATAAGATAAAGAAAGTATATGGTGATGCTGAATTTGCCACCGGCGATTTACCATTATTAACATATAATGCTACATACTACAAACAATATCTGGAAGAGGTTAATCTACCTAAACTACGGGTAAGCAAAATATCAATTGGAACAAATTCGACAACATTCAAAATGCAAAGGTTGTCAGTGCTTGCAATTGATTGGGCTAATTCAAGCTATTCGGGTACTTCGCCACAGATACAGCTTGCCGCCCCACTTGATGCTACATGGCTAAATGCCATGTTCACGGCATTGCCAACAGTTACAAGCAAAACAATAGATGTGAGGTATTGCGATGGTTACGCAACCTGCGACCCAACTATAGCAACGGCAAAGGGGTGGACGGTGCTTTAAAAAACAAATTATTAACAATTAAAAAATAGAAATCATGAGTGGAGAAAAAGGATTTGTTAGCGACCAAATGAGAAGTGGCAGAATAGTAAGCCACGGGCAGATAACCGACCTCACAAACGGGTTTAAACCCACAAACGAGGTTACGTTTTCAATAATTGTAATCCCAAAAGCAAACATTACTGCCGGGGTTATTTCAGCACCAACAGATCTCGGTATAATGGTAAGCATGGCAATGTACCAGGATGATGGATTTTCGGACTACCCTGTATATTTTAATACTGAAACCATTGCATTGATAAAAGAAATTGAAGCTGATGCAATACCGTTGGAAACTTATGACGTGTACTGGGCAAGTGGAAGCAAGGTTGAAACTACTTAATTGAAAAATAAATGGAACTACTAATCAGCCTGAGGATAGGCATTCAGAGAGCGCGAAAAATAGGTAATGGATCAACTCCGTTCGAGGTGCCTAAATATTTCTTTTCGTCAACAGGTAACGATGCAAACGATGGTTTGAGTGAGGCCACTCCAAAACAAACATTAACGGCTCTGAATGCTTTGTCGCTTGAACCGGGTGATTTTGTCGGGCTGAAATGTGGTGATTCATTTGAAGGAACTATAACAATTGGTCAATCGGGTACAAGCGGCAATCCAATTACGCTTACATCATACGGTACAGGTGAAAAGCCTAAAATTTATGGGAGTGAGGTTATTACGGGGTGGACTTTGCATGAGGGGAATATTTGGAAGGCTACGTTTGCAAGTACACCAGTCCAATTATTTGTAAACAATACACTAATTACTTCAGCAAGGTATCCCAATACGGGTTGGCTGGAAAATACGTCAGCATCAACAACTACACAAATAATATCAACTAATTTAGCAACAGAAGCCGATGATTATTATAACGGTGCGAATGTTGTTATTGCTTTGTATGATTTTAGACTAAATACAAGGATTGTAAGTGATTACACAGGCAGCACACTGACACTTTCTACAGCGTTGGATTATGCGCCAAGAATAAGCCCTTCACCTGATAGATTTTATTTAACAAATAAACTTGAATTTCTCACACAGCCCGGTGAATGGTATTACGATGATGCAACAAATACGGTTTACTTATGGAAGTTGGACAGTACAGAACCTACCGACACAGAGGTTAGATGTTCAGTGATTGATAACGGAATACTAATATCAGATAAAGATTATGTAACGGTTAAAAACATTGAGTTAAACCATTTTAACGAAGCAGCAATTGACGCTTATCATGCAAACAATAACAATATTACTATTGATAATGTTACAGTAAATCATGCTGATAGATATGGGTTAAAATTGCGTGGTACTGCACACACGTTGACAAACAACACGATCAATAGCGTTAATGTTAATCCAATTTATTCTTTATCAACTTTTTCAGAAATTATCGACAATACTGTTTTAAACACAGGAGAGGTTTCAAATATTTCTTACAGGGGTTCAATAGGCTTAAGAACCTCAGCTATTTGGTCAACTGGCGAAAGTTGTGTTATAAGGCACAATAGAATTGACGCAGCAATTTATGTAGGTATTGAGTGGGAAGGTATTAACGTAACAATTGATAAAAACTATATCACAAACACAGCCAAAGAAATGGCTGATGGAGGTGGCATATATACCTATGAATTAAGTTCTGAATCACAGGAAGTAATAGGTTCGCAGGTTACAAATAATATTATATTAAATCATGGTGGATTAAGTTCAATTTATTTGGATAATAATACAGAAGGCGTTACGGTTGAAAACAATACAATTGGCTATGTAACCGGCGGCAATGGTTACGGTATTTTTGTAAACATTGTTGGAACCAATAATACTGTGCGCAATAATACATTATTTAATACAACCGGACTGCGTGTTAATAGTGGTGGAAGCGGAAATGTGTTTGAAAATAATGTAGTTGTAAATGACGTAGATGCTTATTATACCGTATTTGCGCCAACACTGGCACTTGCAGGTTCATCTTATATATCAACGGCAGTTAGTTCATGGGATAATAACACCTATATTGACCGTCATCACACTTCAAACAGGCTATTTAATGACGTTAGTGTGGGTACAGTTACTTTTGCCACATGGCAGTCATCAATGGGTATTGATGCAAATTCTACGCTTACACAAACGGCGCTAAACGCAAATGAAACAGAAAAATTATTCTACAATCCTACAAAACTTGTACAAAGGTATTATCTAAACAATTCTTCTGTTGTGTTTAATGATGTGACCGAGGAAGAAATTACCTCAGCCTATTTTGATTTACAGCCGTTTACCTCTATAATTTTACGAGGATTGGATTTAAACTATATTTCTACTACTCAATATGAAACTGATGCGCCAGTAGTTGAAGCATTCACTATTGAAGAAACAAGCGGAGGGTTAGTAGATATACTTTCATTCACTGTTTCGGGAAATCCAACAAAATACCTTTTAACAGAATCGGCTACAACACCGTTACGTAGTGCTGCATGGACTGATACAGTCCCAACAGTTTACTTTACAAGCACAGAGGGCGCATTAACTTTATATGCGTGGTGTATGGATGAATACGGTAACATTTCGGCAAGCGTTTCTGATAATACAACCATTTCAGCACTTGCCACAATTGGAACAACTACGATCGGAGGATTGACAACTACCACAGCCAACACAATGAGGGCAAACTCATTCACAATGCCCGAAGATGGGTATTTGGTTTCTATGGTTGTTTATCACAATTCATCAACAGCAGCTGTTACAATGGGGGTTTATTCAGATAACGCCGGGTCCCCAAACGCTTTAATTGCTTCAACGCCTTCGACAGAAATAAATGACGATACGGGTTGGCAGGAAATACCATTAACCGAACCAGTTTTTGTTGCAAGTGGCAGTGTTATATGGTTGGCTTATAATAAGAGTGGTACCAATGGCAACTTTTATGTTGCTACAGGCACAGGATTGCCAAGAGCTTACAAAACACAGACTTATGGTACACCATCGCTAACAAATATTTTTGTAGACCCAACGCTGGATACAGGTGGAAATTATTCAGTATATGTGAAATATGTAAAATAATTAACAAACCCGATTAAGTTATGGAAATTGCGGTAAATCCGAATTTGGAAACACTAAAAATAGTTCTTTGGATAGCAGTTGGTATCATCTCTTTACTGGTGATTATAATTGGCTATTTCGTTGCTGAGAAATTTTCAACGGATAAAGAGGAGTTGAGTAAAAATGAAATCTCACAACGTCAGCAGATGGAAAAACTATCGGCAATGATTGAAATGGTTTCAAAAACAGTAGCGAACCTTGAAAAGATTGTTGAAGTGATAAAAAATCAGCAGGAGGAACGCGACCCGCGAACCGAAAGGCGTTTGAATGATCACTCCCGACAAATCAAAGAACTGGATAAGCGGATTACAAAAACAGAAACCCTTTGCAGTATTAATCACAAAAACAGTGCATCATGAAAAAGTATTTCGAATTAATTACAATTCCGTTGGCAATGGCCCTGCTGCTGTTGTACAATTGGGTGGCCGGGCTGTTTGGCCTTTATACATTTACATGGGAAATGTTCGGGAAATTGTTTGTGGCAATCCTGATCTTTCTTGCTGGACTTGGATTTGTCCGGATAGTTTTCATGCTCATGTTCCCGGTTATGTACAGGTATTTTGATTTATCATTTCAAAACTCAAAATTAGGATGGAATCAATTAACAGAAAGTTCAAGGCTTGTTTATTCAACTGCCTTGTTTTGTTGCTTGCTTTTAGTTTTCGCACTTATAGTCAACGGGCTGTAAACAGTCAGAAGTTGATCGCTGAAGCTGAAAAGCATTTGGCTGTTCGCGAGGCAACAGGGAACAATGATGGCTATTGGGTGGAAAGGTTTCTTGCAAGTACAGGTTTAGGGAAAGGCTATGCCTGGTGTGCTGCTTTTCAGTGTTATATTCACAAGGAAACTGAGCTAAATACTCCTAAGTCTGCAAGGGTGGTAGATTGGTTTAAAACGCCTGAATGGGAGCGAAAAAACAATTCATATCAACCAAAAGCATTGCCTGGAATGGTTGGTGCTTTGTACTATCCTCAATTGAAAAGGTACGGACACATTCTATTAATTGTCGGACAGGATAAAAACAACTACTACACAATTGAAGGGAACACAAACGGAGCAGGAAGCCGGGAAGGTGATGGAGTGTATAAAAAGATCAGAAGTAAATCAAGTATATCGGCTTTGGCTGATTACTGCAAATAAAAAAGTCATGGATAAAACGTCAAAAACAATAGGTATTTTAAGCGGAATAATCATCTTTTCGCTTTTCGTGTATATGGGAATCCAAAACCGGAGAATAAACCGGCTTAATGATGAAAACCAGTTACAGGCGGTTGAACTTTCAACTCTCAAAGATTCCGTTTCGGTGTACCAGAATAAGGCCGGGGAATTAACTTATAAGTTAAGTGTTGTTGAGGTAAGTCATTCCAATTTAAAAGAATCCCTTAACAAAGCCGGGTTTGAGATTAAACAGCTAAAAGAAAGAGAAATTAACTGGAGAAAGGTAAACAATGCTTTAAAACTTGAACTGGAAGCTGTGGGACATGGTGAAGCATCACTGAGGGATAGTTTCTATATCATGAACACGGACACGATTCAATACAGCACGTTTGCATGGACAAATGATTATTTGAATTTCAAAGGAAGTGTGGAGAATAACAATTTGTTTTTCGATTATAAGTACAATACTGGATTATCTATAATTCAGGAATCAAAACGGAAAGAAACTATTGTGAGTGTATTTTTGACAGACCCGAAAGCAAAAATTACTTCAGCCAACTCCATCACTGTTAAGCATGAAAATAAGTGGTATGAAAGACCCGTGATTGCAGGTATTGCCGGAATTTTAGCAGGAATATTAATTTCAAAATGACCAAAATGAAAGCAAGAGCAAAATTAACCATTAAGGAAAGGTGGTTCATGTTTTGGGGATTCAGGTACGTTGTAAACCACAGAAGCCGAAGCAAAGAGATTCATAACCTTGAGCGCAAACACAAAAACTGCCAAACCGAAAGAATATCAGCCCGGCAATTTGTAACCTTAAAACAAGCGCAAAAACTGATTAAAAATCATGGGTACAACGGTTGTAGGTGGTGTTGGAAAGAGGTTGATAACGGGTAAACCGGAATTATTCTATATAATTTATATTTTAGGTATGAAGTAAGGTTTGATTTTCATATTAAAGTTTAGTTTGATTAGATTTGATTTTGCACCCGGTTACGTGTTGACCGGGTGTTTTTTTGTTTTAAACCGGCAGCGCTACTTTATGTAGCAATTGGGTTGAAACATGTGTGTAAATTTCTGTGGTTTTGCAATTGCGGTGACCTGCAATTTTTTGGATGATCCGGATATCAGTTCCAGCTTACAGCATTGATGTAAATGATGAATGCCTTAGTAAATGAAAATGATATTTTTTGCCTAAATACTTTTTTACTATCTGGTTGCAACTGGTTGCCGAATACTGCAAGTCAAACTGTCCGTTAAACAAATATTCCTTTGGTCTATCCTTTTTAAAATACATGCGCAACACCTCAAGCACATTTGCTGAAAGTGGCACAACCCTATCTTTTCTCCCCTTTGCCTGGTTAATATGAACCAGCATCCGTGCCGAGTCAATATCGGCAATCTTCAGGTTAACCACTTCGCTCACCCGCAGACCAACCGAAAAGGCCAGCATAATAATTGCCTTGTGTTTAAGGTTGTGTATCGTTTCAATCTTTTGTCTAAGAAAATCGGCATCAATCACCTTCGGCAAATGGCGTTCACTGTGCGGGTATTTAATGTACCTGAATTTTAGTGGCTGTTTGCCGGTAAGCTCATAGAAAAGTTTAACTGCCGAAATACGGTGCTTCATGCTGTTCGTTGTTTTCGACAGCATCAGCCATTCTTTAATTTTCTTCTCGCTGATTTCGCTGGGCTTAGTTGCCTGATTGTTGAAGTATTTCAGAAAAAGCTCCACTTGTGCAGCATAATTTTTAACCGTATTCTCAGCATAATTTGCAAATCGCAAATCATCGGAATACATTTTAACGTACCTTCCGATATTCATCTGTATTTATTTAAAGATTAATAACTTATAGTGTTTTTGTACATATAGTTGTTAACGGTAAGCCTTACATCTTTCCAAAAATTGTATGTTGCTTTCATTAACGCCTTGTTGTAAAAGAACCTGTTCCATGTCATCTGAACGTAGCTGAAACAATCCACTATCTAAATATAACGGTAAGTTATCTGGGAAATCTTCCAAAGGCCAACCGTTAACATTTTGTATATGGCATTTATCCGAGCTATGTTCAAGTCCGTTCGCTTGCTTCATCACTAATTTGGCGTATTCGTCTTGTAGCCAATTTATGTAATGGTCTTTGTTGTAATTTGGAGTCTTCGTGTACTTATTACTGTACCGTTCTCTTAATTGTCCAATAATTTCTATTGCTTTCATAATCGCTCACTATTTAGTTTAATAATTTATTTATGTTCTCGCATCATCGGCAGTTTTAAACGCCACATACAAGTTATCGTTAGCACACATTTAACGATTGACCCACCAACGCCATAGCGAAGGGAATAAATCATAAATAAGTGAACTAACTTTATATTTAATAGCGTTATTCCAACTACCTGTATTACACATATTACAGTTTTCATCATAGATAGTGTGTCTGCTACAAATTGAAAACCATATTTCTTTTTTAAATCCTTTGCCTCGTGTTCTCATAATAAACGTGTGCTAACAATGTGTATATGTAATGCAGCCAATAAGTTAGTTGTAAATTGAAAGTATGTGCAATGCTGCACTACACATACACTCAACGTTATAAACAATGTGCCATCGGAATTATCTTTTTGCCCTCGCACACGTCGCAAATTGGCACGGTCATTCCTAATAAGTTAGGGCTGTTGTATCTAAGCAAATTACCATCGCCACCGCACTTTGGACAGGTCTGATATGGCACACAGTTTATAACACCATGTTTATTGCATTTGCTTTCGGTATCTGGAAGCGTATAGCCATCACACAGTTTATCCATTAATTTAAACAATTCCATTTCAATCAAATGAAGTTCATTGTCAATATAATCCTTAGAAAGTTTCAGATATTGGTTTATTCTCAATTCGTCAACTTGCTTTTGTATTTTCTGTAAATCATTTAACTCCAACGCACTCATATTTGTAATTTTATGGTTATCTACTAATTTATCGGTTATTCAACGGCAAACGCAACAAACATTCACCGTTAGCGGTCAGTTGCCACGAACACCTCATAAAGTTCCTCCGTTGTTAAATGTCCTTTCATGTGCCAATACCACGTTCCAAGCCTTGCATCATATTTAAACCAGCTATCCACATTCATTCGTTCTCCTATCCATTTTGCGAAGGCAACCGAACCGCTAACATCAGGTTGCTTCAATGGCTTAGTTTCGTTCTTTTTTGACATTTTATCTGTTATTTAAAGTTTGTAATTTTAATCAATTTCATCGATTAAGGTCGCCACTAAAGCAACCTGCAAACCGTTAGCAAACAGCTTAATACCGCTTACCATGTTTGAACTCTCTTTTTGAATTGTATTCGAGTTTGTATTTGATATGTTTTTCAATATCAATTTGAAGTCCTCCGCATAAATCGAAAAGGCGAATAAATGAATCTGCAATTTCGTCTTGGAAAGTATCTTTAATAGTTTCTTGAAAAGATTGTTTAACATACAAATCCATGTCACCTTCATTAATATCATCGGCAGCCATGCAATTTTCAAAAACTTCTAAATTTGCATATTTCGCTTTTCGGTCAGCTTCTAATGCCTCTGCAAGTTCTGAAACTACAAGCATTAAAGTTTGTCCGATATTTTCTTTTGAAACATCGAAGCCACGTAGTTTATTGCCTTCGTAAATCTGTTTTGATAATTCGTTTAAATTGTTCATATAAAATTGATTTTAAATTAATTAACAATAAAAGCCGATTTGCTAACACAAGCTATAACCAATAAAGGTTTTAGTGGTTAATCCAATGTTGCAGCTCGCTTCAAGTTCGGTGTATTTTGACAGGCGCGAAGCCTGTAATCCTTTACTGGTCATAGCTTCAACGTTTGAGGCCACTGCGTGGCCTCAAATGAATCGGCGATAACCTTTACACTTCGGCAGAAGTACGCGCACGCAGCGTGCACTAACAGGCGATAACCGCAATTTGAGCGCCTGAGCTGCGAAACGTGTAAAGTTTAAGTCTCATTCACTTTTCTTTAAAATTGAAATGCGCTTATTAATCGCTCTTTTCGCAATTTTCCACCGCAGCGTATTTGCGAAATGTGTCTTTTCAATTTCGCATATAGAATTTTCTAACTCCTCTTTGTTGAGCTTTTTAACTGTGTAAAATACCAACTTAGGTAATTGTAGCCAATCAATGAAAATTCTATATGCTTTGCTGTTATCGTAAATAAGATAATGAGCGATTAACACAAGTGCAGTACCTACTATTACCGATACAAGTATTCCTATGACTGTAAATATTATCATGATTTCAATTTTAAATTCATTTCTCTGAGCCTCAAACTGCGTTTATCGCCGATTCATTATCGCCTATTTTAAAAGCGACAGTGCATAATCAAATTCTTCCTGTGTAATTTCCCACGAATAACTTACATCGTGTGGAACAAAAGCAAATTCTCCATGAAGTTCGCCATACCCAATCGGCATTGATTTGTAATCTGATAATTTTTTATCGTACTTTGATTCAAGATACTTTATCACAGATATTTTTGGACTTCTTACATACCATCTTTCAGGGAGTGAATTTGCTTTTTCGATACCTTGTTTTATAACTCTATTTAGGTGATTAAGTGCTTCTGTTTTTGATTCTCGCAAACAAAGTAATTCATCGAGTTTATCAAGAATTTGCTTTTGTTGAGAAGAAAAAACAGGCGATAACAAGGTATTAGCTTCATTGCCTTGTGGTTTTTTTGAATCTGTCTGCATTTATTTAATTTTTTAGTTATTAATAAACATTTGTGGTTAATAGAGCAACGGCAACGAAAGCCAATACCCGACCGTTGGGCTTCATTACGTTCGCTCCCAAATTTGCTAAAGTGGCTTACCACATGCTCGACACTGTGGTATATCAAACCTGCGTATAACGTCAAGTGGTTGTTTGCAGTTATCGCAAATTTTGCAGCTCTCTCGGATTTCTCCATTTAAAATTAAATCCGAACTTTCGCTTTTACGTTCAATCATTTTTAGAACTTCTTTCTCTAAATCAGATTCAAACTGGTCTCTTTCTGGCGTTCCTATTGCGCCAAACTCCTTTTCGATAATTTCTTGTAAACTGTAACTTTTCATAATATTTAATTTTAAATTCCCAAAATCCTACATGAAGCCCAACGGTTATTTCAAGTATTCTTTAACAGTTTCAATTGCCGAACCAACACTCCGGACAATTACGTATTTACTTCCACAAGCTTCTGCCTGCCGTTGGAATTCTTTCTGTTCATCAGACTGTTTGCCTTTATCGATTTTAAACTCTAAACAAAGGCTTGCAAATCCCTTTTTCGGGATGAGAAGTATTACGTCTGAAACGCCTGATTTTACGCCCTGTGATTTCAGGTTACGGGCTTCAATAGGATTCCTTGAACCTCCGTTTGGAATTGCGAAAATCAATTTATCCGGAAGCTTTGGAAAGAACAGTTTTACTTTCTCAAAAAACTCTGACTGAATATCTGCTTCATTATGCGAAATTACCCGCTTTGCTTTGAGTGGATCTTTGCTGGATGAAAAGCAGGTGAAACAAACAGTGCCGGTTTCAGTTTCCAGTACTGATTTTGTTGAGCGGCGGCATTTTATGCAGGTGGTGAGGCTCATATTACTTTCATTTGCTTAAGCATTGATTCAACTATGTGCCAATCCACATAAGGACGGAAAGATAATTCAGGATTAAACGCGGTCGGACAGCCTAAAGCAGCATCATCGATGTATATTTGTCCGTAAGCTTTCGGGCTGTTGGTCCAGGTTTTTTGTTCAGGGTTTTCATTAATTCCGTACAAAGGGATATTGTGTTTTTTAAACCAATTCACGGCATCTTCCAGAACATTTGTGTCAAGGCTTAATTGTTCAGGGTTATCCCATCCCAAAGAGCCTTTTTTGGCTATTTCTGACTGCTTTTCACTACGCATAGTAAAAAGTACAAGTTTATGACCAGCTTCAGTAATCTTTTTTAAAACTGGTACAGCGCCAATATCTTTACCAACCTCCGGAAATTCATGAGTAACACAAGTCCCGTCAAAATCTACGCAAACAATTAGTTTATTCATTTCATTGATTTCCTTTCTATTTCAATATTTAACACGTCTGCATTATCCTCAATGTATTCTTTTACATCGCCGTAGCATTTTCCGCTTTCGTACAACTATCTCAAATATTGGTCGGGTACGTTGGCCATCTCTTTGCCTTTGTGAATTCCGAAAGGCATTAATGAATTATCGTTTAATTTTGGCATGATTATCTATTTCGTAATTTTCTAAATTTCACCTTTCCATTTCTCATAAAAATCTCCCTTTCTTCACCATAAACCACTTTATTAAGTGATTCCATTTTGAAGTAAGGGCTGATTTGAAATATTGAATCAGATTTAAACCCGGTGAATGCAAACCCGTATTCCCGGGTTATAATAGAATCGACCTCACACGAATTCATAAACTTGTGAATAGTAAATTCATGTGGTTTTGCAGTTTCAACCGACATTAAATAGCCGGTGTTATCAGGTATTCTTTGTTGGGTTGAGCACCCAATAAGAGTGATTAGTAATAAGTAAAATAGATTTTTCATTGATATGTTTTTTACATTGGCAAATCATCATCATCTTCATTGATAATCCCGTTGCCTTTATTCAAAGCCAGTAACTTTTTCTGCATTGTCTGGATATCCCAACTGTCAATTGGTTTTGAACTGATACCTTCTGCCATTACCAACATTACATCTTCAGTAACAGGATTGATGGCATAAATAGCCGAAGGATTTACAAGCCTGGTAAATTTTGGCTGTGTTTTGGTTTCCGGGACATCGATTCGGATAAATGAAGCCGAGCCGATTGTTTGTTCTGTTACTGTACCGGACATCTTTGAATGTCCGAAAAGTTCAACAATTGCGAAGATCTCAAATTTTGTTTCTTGCATGATTTTTAATTATTAAGTGATTAAAATAAAGTTGGGTGGGGAGTTTGTTTTTTCTTTTCCGCTTCAACGCCTGTAAGCCGTTCAATTTCGGCATCAACTTCAGCTTCCAGTTTTTTTGATGCTTTAAGATGATCCGGTGTACGGTACCGGAAATAATTTCTTTGTTCCTGTCGCATTTCTACGACCTTGGTTAAAAAGTCTTGTATATCCATAGTTTAATCTTTAATTTCTTCGTTAAATAATTTAGCCACCATATCCACGATGTTTTCAGGCACATCATCAAGCGAGCCTGTAACAGCATTTGCAATACCTTTTTTAAGCTGAATGATTTTGTACACCTTTTCATCGATGGTGTTTTTCCCAAGGAAATAATAAGCTGTAACGCTGTCCTTTTGCCCGATCCGGTGACATCGGTCTTCACATTGGCAGCAATCGGCATAAGTCCAGGGGAACTCAACAAAAGCTACGTTTGAAGCAGCTGTGAGTGTTAATCCAACACCTGCAGCACGGATAGAACAAATAATAATGTTTGTTTTCGGGTTCTTTTGAAACATGTCAATTGCCTGTTGCTTCTGATCGGAATTCTCCCGGCCAGTAACTGAAACAGCATGTGGAAAGATTTTCTTCAACTGGTCCACAACTTCATGTAGTGAACAGAAAAGAACTATCTTTTGACCTTCCTCCTGAAAATCTTGCACGAACTCTGCAACTTCCTTAATCTTTCCCCTTGCTGAAATTTGCCGGAGAATATTAATGCGAACCATTACTTCACCTTTTAAGGCTTTCTGAATCTTTTCATCATCGGCTTCCTTATATTTCCTCAGGTACTGGATCAAATCCCGTTCGGCATCTTTATACTCTTTGCGGTTTGTGATTTCACAGGTCATCACTGAGCGAATTTTATCCGGGAGATCCTTCAGTACTGTTGATTTCTCTCTTCGGAACATACATTTCTGCCAAAGCAGAGAGTTTAACTCCTTCAGGTTACTGGCTTTATTTGGGCCGGAGCAATAGCGATTGATGAAATATTTATATCCACCAAACTCTTCCAGCTTTCCGATTATTGACAGTTGAGAAAGTAAATCTTTTGGACGGTTCACAACCGGAGTTCCGGTTAATTCAATCCTCCATTCCTTCCCATCTGAAATTCCTTTTACAAACTTGGCCTGTTGTGTAGCTGAAGATTTGCATCGATGGCTTTCGTCAATAATAACTGATTTGAAAAGTTTAACATTTTCACGAAAAGTAACATCGCGAAGTGTAAGTTTTTTCCCGGGTTTAATTGATTGTACAAAGTATTTTTTCAGACTTTCGTAATTCACAATGAAAACCTGGTATAAACCGGTATTCCAGAAAAAAGGCCACGTATCGCGAACTTTGTCGGAAAGAACCATGGCTTTTTTATCTGAAAATTTATGCCATTCACGTTCCCAGTTAATTTTTAGAGATGAAGGACAAACCACAAGGCACGGGAAAGCACCCGATAGGTTTATTGTTGCCAATGCCTGTAAAGATTTCCCCAGACCGGGTTCGTCCGTGTTCATAAATCGTTTTAACTCCAATCCACGGGCAATACCCTGAAGCTGGTAAGGATAAGGCTGCACTTTTAACCCATGATCAATTGTCAGCTGCGGCATTTCAGGTATTTCCAACAGCTTTTCAGGACGTTGATCAGAAACAACAGTATTTACCCATTGAACCGGCTCAAAGTGAACAATACGCTTTGCCATTGATTCTAAATGTGGTTTTGATGATTCCGGGATCATCCATGACTTAGACTGAGGATTAAATGATCGCCCCGGTATATTTTTTATCATTGTTACCAACTCCGGTCTGTATGAAAATTTAACAGAATATTTGTCCTTAGATTCGAGTTTGATTTCCATTTTAAAAGCAATTAGTCAGTTCCGGTCATCGAACGCATCTCAGCAAGTTCAGCCAGCTTTTTCATGTTGATTTTCTTTCCCTTTTTCCCTGGACTGTCCGATATCGTAATTTCAATATCCTGAGCATCTTCAGGTGCATCAAAATCAAATTCAGTTTGCTTGATTCCCCATTTCTCTGAAAACAAATATTCTTCTACTTCCCAGTTGCAAGCCTGAATATCGGCGTACAATTCACCGGAAAAATCGTAATTGTCGTTTTCCTCAAATTTGGTGAAAGGTGCAATGAGGTTAAGTACCTGACCTGACTTAAGGAGCTTTTGACCAATGATTGTAACCCCGGCACTTTCATCATTGCCGCCAATTGTATAACCGGTTACAATGTAATTATCAAGATCATCGAGTTTAAATTCATGAATACTTTCAAAATTCACCTTCCCGGCCTCAGGCTGTTCGCAAACTACAACCAAATGCAGTTTCAGTCTTTCCAGGGCTGCACGTAAATCGGCATGAACAACCTGACTACACTTTTTTGAAACTTCGTTGCTGTAATTCGCCTCGGTGAAGTTTTCCCTGTAAGTTACTTCCAGCCTGTCATTTTTAACAGACGCTTTTAAAATTTCGTTTTTTACATTTTCCATGATTACTGTTATTTTTTAAAAATTAAGTTCTATTATACCCTGCCAAAGCCATTTCAGCCTTAGCCTTTGAAATAATTGTGCGAGCCCACTCCAATTGATGGGTTGCACTTCTGTTGGTCCGTTCAGCAAAATCAACCAGATACTGTTCATCTTTGCATAAGCTTTTAACTATTCCGTTTATTGCAGTGGCAGTTGCCCCGGCTTGCTTGGCGGTTTTCTCAAGTACCTTGAAAATATCATCCTTCATTTTTTCATTAAGGTGATATTTTGCATCAGCAAGCAGTTTTCCTGACCGGGCAATGTGTGCCGCCAAATCATTACCACGGGAAACAGCTTCTTCGATATCTTCGCTCATTGTGATATTCAAAAAAGCATCGATCACCTGTAATTCATCAGCTATTTCCTGTGGTGGTGTGATTGTAAGGTTCATACTTTCTCGATTTGATTTATTGTTAAATACCTTTCTGCTATGAGATTAAAAACCTGCAGCTCTGAATCATTTACAGGAATCTCGAGATTTTTTATCCAGTTGCAAATTTGTTCATCAGCTGCTTTTTCAACTTCATAAGCAGTTGGATATCCGTTTTCTTCGCGGAAACGAAACACGCAAAGCCAGCGGGCAATCCCTAAAATCAGCATCGTTAAAAACAACGCAGCCGAAATTCCTATAATGTTAATTATTGACATTTTTCCTGCTTTTTTTGGTTGATTTTTTTTCGTTATACCGTTGAATGAATTGCTCCATGGTTTGTTTCTTTTTCAATGCACCACAGAGCGCCATTCCGGTATTGCGGAAATTGGCTGCTGGTATCATACTTCGTTCGCCATTTACTTTTGTGTACCGGCATGGAAGCCTGTCGCAATCTTTCAGGATATAAATCCTGCTATCAATGTCATAAGCCCTGAATCCGTTCATTTTATTTGGTTTTTAATTGGTTTTCGTTTCAATTCAGTATAAAAAAGTATTGCAAGGAGCGCCGCAAATACAGCCACCATAAGGCAGTGTAAGCCGTGTCCGGTTAAGAAGCCGATGAGTTCGGCTATTGCGATAACTGCAAAAAGAGTTGTAAATATTTTATTCGTAAGTTTCATGGTTTAAAAAGGTGTTTTATTCAGATTAATTTCAGTTCCTGCATCAGCAATGGTTACAGTTTTGCCGGTTGCAACTTCAATGTCTTTTTTAAAGTTTTCAGCATGGCTGTTCCCGTCGGAAAGATGAATAAGGATGATATTGTTAACCTTTGACAAGTCATTGGCTGACAATAATTCTTTAGCAGTTTGCAGGCTCATGTGGTTAGTAATTACCCTGCCACGGATTGAGGGGCTTAATCTGCCGGTACTGATATTCCGTTCAAGAATTTCAAGGTCGTAATTCACCTCCAGGATGATATTACTCAAATTCGGGAAAGTGTATTCAGAATAGAAAGTGTCGGTAAGGAAAAGGATATTTCCTGATTCGGGATGATTGATTAAAAATCCAAATGGTTCAGATGCATCATGAACAACGTCAAAAGGCAAAATCTTAAATTCGCCAATTGTTTTTTGAACGCCAGACTGCAGCAAATGCAACCTGTGGTGTGCTTTGAAACAATTTGCAGTTCCTTCTGAAGTAAAAACGTCAATTGCTGCACCGCAAAACTGATCGATATATTTTGCATGATCTCCGTGTTCGTGCGAAACCAGGCACCCCACAATATTTGAAGTATCAAACCCGATAGCCTGTTTTACTTCATTCAACCGGACACCGGCTTCAATAGCCAGTGTTTGTCCGGTTGATGAAACAAGCAAATATGAGTTTCCTTTACTGGAAGAGCCGAGTACTTTTAGTTTCATTATTCGGTTGCTTTGTTTACGTGGAATAATCTACCTCTTGCAATGCTTTCAATTTGCATAAGAATATCGCCGGGATCGTATTCGTCTGTTTCAGGCATTAACTCAAGTATTTCAGCAAAAGCCTTTCTGTCATTAATCCTATCCTGTAGCATTTTAGGCGCTCCAGCAATAAGATCATCCATTTGTTTATCAGGAATACTTTCAGCGATTATATAGCCGCCGTAATACTCTTTTTCTGATTCAAAATCATGTTCTGAATAAGTTGGTCTATTTGGCTTAACGTCAGAAACTACGCTTGAGCCATTCTTTCCGGGTTTCCAATTTTGATTTTCCATTAGAAATCAGGTTTTGGTTGATTATCAGTAGCAGTTTCATTGGTAGTTTCCTTTTCGTCAACCACCTGAGCATCATCAATAGCCAGTTCTTTGCTGTTTGCTTTTCCAGAATCTCCCATACCGTCAAATCCTTTTTCTTCGTCAGAATCAAATGCATCCATCATTTCGACCGATAAATAGCCATATTTTGAAAGCAGGTTTTTAAGTACCGTTTTCATTGCCATCCCGTCAAAATCTTTGGTCCAGTTGCTGCCGGACTTTCCAAATGATGGGCTGAACTTTTTGGCGTGTGCCGTTATTTTCTCAACGTCGGAATAAATGGTTTTTGAAAATCCGTTCAATAGTTCGATATAAGCGAAGTACCCAACTATTTTATCAGAAGTTTTTTGACCTGAAAAGTCAATTTCACCGGTGAGTTTGTTTACCTGTTTTAATTCACCTTCGTAAACGACATCGGTATTGATAAACCTGTAATGACCTGTTCGCATTGCCAGTTGAACATAACCCTTATAACCCAATTGGAATTGAGGCTGTGTTACTTTCTGCCAGTTTCCGTTTTGGTCTTTTACTGAATTGTTGTAAGGAATGATATAAGCAAATCCCAGACTTTTGTTAATCGGGAGTTTAAGCGTTGCGGCCTTCAGGGCTTCCATAACAACCTCTTTCGGGTTGCACTGCTGTAAATAATTGTCGCCGTTGTATAAGTCGATAATTGAGGCAACAAAAGCGCCTGAATTTTCTTTTAAAGCGTTTTTAAACTGTTCGGAAACCGAAGGAGCCGAAAGAATGTTTTTCAAAGTATCCATTTTTGATACTGCTTTGTTTTGTTGAGCCGGAGCTGTTGGTGTCATTGTGATTTGATTTTAAATTGTGATTTATGCTACCCTTAAAACTTTGTCAGATTCAGAAACATACAATTCAATCCGCTGTGATTCGGTTGAATGAATGTTTGTAATGGATTCGCTGTTATCGATCCATATCGGGGCGGTTTGCCCGTAGTGAGAAGTCAGTACATTAATGATTGCTATCCCTGCATTGATTTTGGCTGCGTTATTGGCATCATTCCATGGAACACCGTCAATTAATGTGTCGCAACATTCGATAAGGCCACCGTTGAGCTGTGTATCAAATAAACGGAATTTCACACCCTGGAACATGCCGTTAATTTTGGATTCAAGCACATCAACCTTTGCACGGGTAAATTCCTGAATTGTAAATTCAGTTTTTTCAAGTGCTGCCAGTTGTGTTGCATATTTTTTTTCCTGATTAAGCAATTCGGTTTTCCGTGCATCTGCCTGCTCAATTTGCGATTTTAAGGTCAAGTCCTTTTTCAACAAATCAACCTTTGTAAGCAAATCAGCTTTCTTTGATTTCAATTCTGAATTGTCAGCTTGCGTAAAACCTTCTTCGGGCTCTGATTCCAGTTTATTCAATTCAGTAACAGCAGCTTCATACTCTTTATTCCCGGAAAGGATGGACTGAACGCTTTCGAGTTTTTTGTCATTCCATTGCTGAATAATTGCTTCCTCTTTTTTAATCAACCCGTCAAAATCAGCTTCCTGGATAGCTTTAATCTGCTCCTCCAGCTTTGCAATACGCGGGTTAATTGCTTTCCCTTCCTCTGAAATTGCTTTCAGGCGTTTATCTTTGTTTGCGTTGAAATTTGCAACCAATTGAGCCTTTTTACTTTCAATTTCTTCATCAGGAAGCATTTGTTTACAGGTAGGGCAAACAAAATTGTCAGATTCAGAATCGAAGCCCGAGAACTGTTCAGCATTAACTTTCATCCACTGGTCACGCAATTTGCTTTGCTCACTTTTGAAAATTGAAATACTTGCTTTCAGCGTTTCTATTTCGCTTGCAGATTCATCCCTGTGCCTTTTCAGTTTTTCGATCCTGCCTTGTGCCGCTTCAATTACCGTTTGCTTTTCGTGCATTTGGTTGCTGAAAAGTTGCCTCCCTTTGAACTCAAATTCAGAAACAATTGTTTTGAGGTCGTTGATACGTTTTAGCCTTGCCTGTTTTTCAGCATAGAATGATCCAGATTGTTTTGATGAATCGGCAAGTTGGGCGTCAATTGTACCGATTTGGTGATTGATAATATCAATCTCATCCTGAATCTGTTTCCAGTTTTTTGATTGCGGTGTATTCCGGGTAACTTCATCAATCCGTGCAGGAATAAGAAGTAATTCATCCTTCAGTTTTTTGCGTTTTGCTGCCAGTTCTTTTTTGAACTCTTCCAAAGATTTGTTACCCAAAGAATCAATTAAAGCTTTGAACTCTTTATTTGATTGGGCTATTTCAGCATCGGAAATATCACCCGCAATCGAGGTTAAAATATTCCGCCTGTCCTGCCATTTCAGTGAATTGAAATAAAGCGGGGAGGTAATCATTTTAAAGGTTTGCTCACTGATAACCTGGTCAACCTTTGCCTGATATTCCCCGGCTTGCATCGGGACGTCATTCCAAAAGAACAGCGTTTCATGTCCTGAAAGTTCGGGCGTTTCAGTCCCGCGTTTTGTTACCCATTTTTCACGCATCACCCTGCGGAGGTTCATTTCTTCGCCGTTAATGTCGAACACCGCTGAAACCTCATGATCCAGCTTGTGTATAACATTGTTTTGACTGTCGAATGTTTTAATACTGAAGTCTTTCCGGTCGGTTGAATCCTTGCCGAAAAGAAGCCACGTAAAAGCATCTACAAGGGTAGTTTTACCCGTTGCGTTGTCACCGTAGATTTTTGTAGCACCGTTTAATTCGATGTTGAATGATTTTATCCCTTTGAAATTAGCAAGGGACATTGATTTGATTTTTACTTGTTTCATTGTGATTTGATTTTAAAGTGATTCTATTTACAGCATTCACTGTAACGATTTGATTTTCTGCGCTGTTTTGCAAGCCTGTTCTGCTTTGCATAGCTCATTATTGGATGTTTCCCGGTATTGTAAATCGGATTTCCACCATCCATAAAGCTTTGATGAAACGCTTTTCTTTCTGACTGGTATTTGTCTTTTCCCTGAGAAGCAAATACTGCCGCGAGCATTTGAAATAAAATAAGTTTGCGTGTGCCTTTCATGATTTTTGATTTTAAAGTGATTCTATTTTTTCAAGAGCATCCAAAACCTTTTTACTGTCAAACCGGACAATTTTCCCGAATTGAGAGAAAGGTATTTTTCCGCTGTTTTTTAATTTCTGTGCTGTGGTGGGGCTTACTTTAAGAAATTCAGCAAGGGCATGTATTCCTTTTATTTCGTAACCGTCATTTTCCTTTTCCCGTGTGTCTTCTTCCTTTTCAGAAAGCTTATTAAGCTCCATGTACTCCCTGACTGTGAGGGTGTAAATCGGGCGGTTCAGAAATTCAGGCGTTAATTTTAAAGCCATTGTTTTCGTAGTTAAAAGATTAATATTTTCAAACTGTTTCGTAAAATTTTGCACTGTTACAGAATAGATAAAAGCGAGTTGGATCTGTTTTTAACACCGTTGCAACGCTATGCAGGGCTGTGCTTAATTTTATAGTTATTTAAAGTGAATTAATGATGACTTAATTGTTTCGAGCAGATCAGGGTATTTCTGTAAAAAAAAAGCCGCAATAATTGCCAGTATGACAAGTGTTATATTTACTGCGTTTGCCCTGATTTGAGTAAGAAAAATGCGTGTGATATCAGCAATGTTGCGGGCACCCATTTTGGTTTTTATGTTTTTCGAATGGGTATGAACCGTACTGAAGCTGATATTCAGTTCACTTGCAATTTCCTTTTCAATGTATCCTTTGTGGATAAGGTCTGCGATTTGTATTTCACGTTGAGATAAAGGTTCCATGGCGTTAATTGATTAGGTTACACCAGTTGTTTAATGTATTCGCCGGTTTCGGGATCGATATTATAAGGTTCCAAAATATTTTTAAGAACCATTAACTCAGGATTAGTGACAGGATATCTGCCACTAAGCTTGTTGTAGAATGTTTGGCGAGAGCTCCAATCACATTTTTCCATGATTTCAACACGAACGTCAAACTGTTTTCCCCCCGGAACCAAATCCCAGGCTTTGGAAAATCCCCCTTTTGTAGTATTGTTTTTTACTTCCATTTTATATAGTTTTGAATAAGAATTTTATAATACTGTACAAATATAGAATATTATTCAATACGATTATAGAAAATATAGAAAAATTTTCAATAAAAATGGAAAGAAATATTGACAGGTTTGATAAATACTTGAAATACAAGGACTTTAGCGATAATAAAGTTACCTTGGATTTAGGCATGTCAATAGGTCTTTTGGGTAAATCGAGAAAACCGGATAGCGATTTGTCGAAAAAAACTATAGAAAAGATATTGAATTTCTATACTGATATTAATCGTACCTGGCTGCTAACAGGTGAGGGTAAAATGCTAAAACCAGAAACAAAAAACGAAAACGAACCAATAAATCAACAAATCATGGACGAAAAAGAAAGGATAGGAATCCTTGAGGAAGCATTAGAAATAATGAAACGTGAATTGCAGGATAAGCAGCGCACGATTGATCAGCTTGCGGAATCGAACCGCGAATTGATATCTTATGTTACAGGCAGTGTTGGAAGCAAAAAGAAAGAAGCCATTTAAGAGTGTTAAGGGTATAAGGGGGTGCACCGTTAACACGGTGTGATGATAATTTCACCAAGTATTTTTCATTCCCGATATAAAAAAATAAAAAAAAACATTGAAAAAATGTCATTATGCTAAAATAAGTACCCAGATAGTTGTATTTTATAATTGTTCTAAATTAAACAGGAAGCTTTAACAATATTGAATATGGATGAGCCTATTAAATGTCCGAAGTGCAGATCAACACAAATTTCAGCAAATAAAAAAGGTTTTTCAGGTGGCAAAGCAGTTGCAGGAGCAGTTCTTGCGGGTCCTCTGGGGATTGCGGCGGGAACACTCGGAAGCAATAAGGTAAAAATTACATGCCTGAATTGTGGGTACCAGTTTAACCCGGGCGAAAAACCTGTGTATAATCAACCTCCAAAATCTTCAGGCGAATTTTATGCATGGGTAATTGCTATATTAATCTTTGCCGGAATTGGCATATTTCTTTTGATTAAGGTTATTTCAATATTTACATAGTGAATAAATCATTTTCAATCAAATTGATATTTCCAATAAGCCGGTCAAAAAGCTTTAACAGAGTGCTTAACCTGGCACGTGAATTTGACGATTTTAAACCAGGCAACCCAAATGTTGTGAGTATTAATAAAGAGGAGGAGCTGTTGGAAAAATGGGAGTTTTTTAACCTGTTGTTTTGGCGAACCGTTGACTGGAAAGGATCTTCTGTTGAATTTGACGGACAACGCTACCAGGGGCACCACGACAAAACCAGAATATTTTATTCACTTCAGTTTGAAAAGCAAAAACATATCAACAGGGTGCTTGACAGGATTAAAGAAATACGCAGGATTTATGATTATACTTTCTATTCGAGAATGAATGATTTAAAAATTCTTAACTAAAATGGATAACCGCGATATTATAATAGCATCCCTCAGAAAGCAGCTTCAGGAATTACACGCCAAATTCAACGCAGTGGAGGATGAAAATGCCCTTTTAAATAATGAAATTGAGCGGCTCAAAAGAATCATTGGAAAGGACAAAAAATAGAAATCTGGCCGCAAAAAGTGTACGCTATAAAAAATAAAAGCGTTGTATCTGTTTTAAATACAACGCTTTGTAGAAAGTGGTGGTGACCCTACCGGG
>DPRM01000117.1 GCA_003537645.1 Prolixibacteraceae bacterium | reverse complement strand
AAAGCCAAACAAAACTATGAAGCAGCTGAATAAACCCACCGACAACCTTGGCGGGCTTTTATCCATTTGGGCGGTTCCACCGAGTGACATTACCATCAGTTTTAATACTGTCAGTTTTTCCACAACCGATAACATCGTTAAAATGTATTGTTCGCCCGGAAGCATTTCCTTTACCGAAAAAGCGACTCTTGAAAAATACAGGGTCGCCTATAAAAATGAAATCAATGCCTTTATCCCGAAAGACGCTCCGGAAACCCAGTCAATTATAAATGATATGATTGGCCGTAAATGGGTAGTCATTCTTCTGGACCAGAACGAATATTATAAAGTAGCCGGAACTCCTGAAATTCCGCTGCGCGTTTCCTTCGACCTGGACACCGGATCGGACACACGGTTTCTTTCTACGGAACACAAATTAGTAAAGCCCTCACGGCGAAATTTATTTTAGTGCCGATGATATCGGCATGGAAATCTGTAAGGAATTATTTGAGAAGGGGCTTCCGTATTTGGAGGTGACGGAGTTGTTTGAGCTCAATAGGTAGCTAATATTCATCCAAAATTTAAAAGCTAAATCGGTTGTTTAAGTATTTTTATAATTTAGCCACTTGAACTATCTGATCAAACTTGACATTGAATCTTAACAAGGACAATATTACCTACGAACTCTTGACCCGATTGAAAAACGGGGATATGTTGGCTTTTGATCGGGTTTATGAACTATACAGTCATAAACTGTTTTCATTCGTTTTCAAAATTTTAAAGAATGAAGCTGAAGCTGACGACATTGTGCAGGAAGTTTTTGTGAAAATTTGGGAGTCGCGGCAAAAACTTGAAGACTACAGATTATTGAATTCCTATATTTTCACAATTGCTTATAATAATTCGATTGATCTCATCCGTAAAAGAATTAACAACACCAAATACCTGGAACACCTGAAAAATTCTTCTGTTATTAATGTTACTCCAAACCTTATCAGTCAGATTGAATTTAATGAACTGAATAGTCAGGCAGACAAATTGATTGCGAATTTACCTGAAAGGCAGAAGCAGGTTTACCTTTTACATAGAGAGGAAGGTTTGACTTACCCTGAAATTGCTGAGAGATTGGGAATATCGAAAAATACGGTTGAAAACCATATGGTAAAAGCCTTAAAATACCTGCGCCAGAATATGGATAATTCCTTGCTGATAAATATGTTGTTTGTAAGCCTGTTCATTTAGTTTAAATTAAAGACTAATTTATTTTTCGGGCTGTGATTTCTGTCATATTTTACTTCAGTCAGGTTAAGCCAATTTTCCAAAATCACTTTTTTTGAGAATTACTAATTTTTTTTTGTTTTTGAGTAGTGGTGTTTGCATACTAAAACGTATCACAGTTAAAACAATCTTAAAAAAGCGGTTAAAAGTACCAGTTTGATAAAACGATATCTGTACTATTCTGTAATTAAAGATCAGTTTTTCAGAACACATCAATTATGACAAAAGATTTATTTATAAAATATCTGCAAGGAAATTGCACAGAAGAAGAGTTTGATCAGATTCTGCTCTGGATCAGAGAAGGATCTCAATCAATTTCAGGGAAAGGAATCGTTCAGGAGATATGGGAGGAATTTGAACCTGAAGCCGGATCAGTTGAACGATTAAAATACAACCGCCTATTGGATAAAATTCATCATCAAATCAATATTAAGCAGAATTCCACGCCAGTGGTAATTTCAAAAACCCCGACCCCCAAACGGTTATTAACAATACTAACACGTGTTGCAGCCATTCTTCTGCTGCCAGTTTTATTGTTATTACTCTACACCAATCTTTCGGACAAGGATCGTTATGCTTCCAATTTAAATGAGTTGGAAGTTGAAGCGCCTGCCGGATCCCGAATGCATATTGAACTGGGCGATGGTACAAAGGTGTGGCTTAACCATGGCAGTAAGTTAAAATATCCCTATCGTTTCGATGGTGAAAATCGTAAAGTTTTCATAATCGGTGAAGCTTATTTTGAAGTAGCTCATAATGAAAAGATTCCATTTATTGTTGGCACAAATCATTTGGATGTGAAAGCTACCGGAACGGCCTTTAATGTTAGCGCTTATCCAGGTGACGATGCGGTTGAGACTACTCTTGTTGAAGGTAAGGTTATTCTTTACGAGAAAAAAAATAACTGCGAAATAAAAGCATTATCACCTGGCGAATGTTTAAAATTTGACGTCCAAAAAAATAGGTATTCACTTGAATCGGGGAACACCTTAAAATATACAGCCTGGAAAGATGGTTTGTTGGTTTTCAAAAACGATAATGTAGAAGGTATTGCAAAAAAACTGGCAAGGTGGTACAACATTGATGTTGAAATTACCGATCAAAAAATAAAGGAATATCCTTTTACTGCCACTTTTTCTAACGAAACTTTGCCCCAGGTGCTTGAATTGTTGTCGTTGGCGACTCCAGTTAACTATCGGCTAACTTTTAGTAAGAAATTACCTGATGGAAGTTTCTCCAAACAAAAAGTAATCATTGGATTGAAAACTAAATGATATTAAGCGCATAATTATAATCAAACCTAAATAAATACCTATGAGATAGAATACTTATCAGAAAAGAAAAAGCAGGAAAATGTGCGACCATCTTCCTGCCTGAGATTCAAAAAAAGCCAAAAATGAATTTTGGTAAATTTTAAACCACTTCAAAACAAAAGTATGAAAAAAAAAGTATGGGATCATGCGCTTGGAATATTATTGCCAAGTGCGAACAAAATCTTATTAAAAATGAAACTTACGCTGTGTATTATTCTTTTTTCGTTTTTGGGAGCTTTTGCTTCAGAGTCATACTCCCAAACAACAAAATTAACGTTGGAACTTAAAAATTCTACGGTCAGAAATGCATTAGGAGCTATTGAAAACCAGAGTGAATTTTTCTTTCTGTACTCCGAAAAGATTGTTGATGTGAACAGAGAAGTGAATATTGAGGTACATGGAAGTACAATTGAAAAAATACTTGACAAAATTTTTGCAGGCACTAATGTATATTATACTGTGAAGGGGAGACAAATAGTTTTGACAACACCAGAAGCTAGTCTTTTTGAAACTTCTTCAGTTACAGAACAGCAAAAATCTGTTTCCGGTAAAGTTACCGACTCCTCCGGCTCGCCGTTGCCCGGAGTTTCGGTAGTGGTTAAAGGTACCACCAATGGAACTATTACCGATGGAAACGGTAATTATTCGCTGCCCAATGTTCCTGAAAATGCGACTTTGCAGTATTCGTTTGTAGGTATGAAAGGGCAGGAAGTGGTAGTTGGTGGAAAAACTACCATTAGTGTTATCCTTAAGGAAGAAAGTATTGGCATTGAAGAGGTTGTTGCAATTGGATACGGAACAGTGAAACGCGGCGATTTGACAGGATCTGTATCGCAGCTCAATGTCGATAAATTTGAAAGAGTAACTACAACCAATCCATTACAGGCATTACAGGGTAGAATCGCTGGTTTATCTGTCACACCAACTTCCGGACAACCTGGTGCCGGTAGTAGTGTGAAGATTCATGGAACCCAATCAATTAATGGTACAAATTCTCCAATTTATGTAGTCGATGGAACAATATCAGAGAGTATTGATAATATTAATACCCAGGATATCGAAACACTTACCGTTCTTAAGGATGCTTCGGCCGTTGCAATTTATGGATCGAGAGCTGCAAACGGAGTTATATTGGTTACTACTAAACGTGGAACAAAATCTAAAGTGCCAACAATTAGTTTTAGTTCAAGGCAAAGTGTTCAGCAGGAAAGCAACCTAAAAGTGGACTACGTTAACGCCGACCAATGGCTTGAACTTATTACTGAAGCATATACTAATTCTGGTCAATCGATTAAATGGACAGAAGCAGATTTGACAAACTATAAAGGTGTAGATGTTAATTGGCCAAAAGCAGTAATGCAAACAGGCTTTTTATCGAGTTATGATTTGTCGGTTGAAAGTGGTGGAGATAAATCGAATTATCTTGTTTCAGCAGGTTATTTAGATAATACAGGGATTATAAAAGGTCAGGATTATAAAAGGTTTAATTTCAGAATAAATACTGATCACAAAATCAATAAAGTAATATCTTTTGGGAATTCGCTAAATATATTTTCTTCCAATCAAAGAAGCAATACTGATATTGATGGACGAAATGTTTATACGGCTGCGTTTAGATATACTCCATTAAATCGCCAGTATGAAGACAATGGAGATTTCGGAACAATTAGAAATTCAAATATTGAAGGTAGAAGTCCTAGTCCTTTATGGATGTTAAGTAATTCGGCGCTTGGAAATAAAGCAAAGGGACTTAGTGGCAATATTTACTTAACGTTTGATATTCTGAAAGGATTAAAGATGACGACAAGGGGAAGTTTGGAATGGACAAACAGAGATAGAAATACATTTATTGGAGCTATGAGTCCTCATTACGGAATGGAAGGGAGCAATGTAAACTCAATACAAAAGGAAAATATGCAAACCGCTCATTGGATCGGCGATTTTTTATTGGACTATAATAAAACCTTTTTTGAAAACCACACCATTAGTGTCTTGTTGGGATATTCTTTAGAAGATCAGACTTATGAGAATTTACGAGGCAAAAGAGGCGGTACTCCTAATAATGAGATCAGGTATTTAGATGCAGGAGATCCTTTAACCTCCGTAAATGCCAACTCATTTTCAGAATGGTCTTTTGTATCCACCTTTGGGCGTTTGAACTATTCATTTATGGACAAATATTACCTCTCTGGAGTAGTTCGACGTGATGGAACTTCACGCCTTGCCACTGGAAATAAATATGGAACATTCCCATCCGTTTCTGCTGCCTGGAGGATTACCAAAGAAAACTTTATGAGTAATCTTAATTGGCTTAATGAGTTAAAATTGAGAGCAAGTTATGGCACAATTGGAAATATCCTTAGTATTGATACTTACGGAACTACAAGTACATTAACTCAGTGGAATTCAATAATGAATCAGCAGCCTGTTGTTGGTTATACTTTGGCAAATGCTGTAAATACTGACCTTACATGGGAAAGCACGACTAAAAAGAACCTGGGTTTAGATGCCTATTTGTTTGATAGCAAGTTTTATATTGTTAGCGATTTTTATATTGAAGATACTAAGGATCTTTTATTTAAACAGCCACTGCCTTACTCTACCGGACTTGCAGGTAGCCCATTTATTAATGCCGGCCATATCCGTAATACTGGTTTTGATTTAGAATTGGGGTATAGGAAAACTGTAGGAGACTGGAAATATGATGTAAGTGTTAATCTCTCCCATATTAAAAATGAAGCCATTGATTTGGATGGCAGAGATATGAGAACCAACGGAATAGAAATAGGTCATCCATTATTTACCGCTTTTGGCTACAAGACAAATGGAATTATTCGAACAGATGCTGATTTAAAAAACAACCCTCAATATGCTGGAAAGCAAATAGGTGATATTTGGTTCTTGGATATTGATGGATATGATGCAAAAGGCAAATTGACCGGAACTCCAGATGGTAAGGTTGATGCAGCCGACAGAACACTTATAGGAAGTGTTTATCCAGATTTAACCTTTGGCGCTTTTGGTTCGATTAGCTATAAAGATCTGACTTTACAAGTGCAAATTCAGGGCCTATCAGGAGTTGACAGAGATATTCGGGGTGGTAGAGCGACTGATATGTTTGCTGGCGAACCAAACGTTGAAGCTGATTACATTCTTGATCGTTTTCATCCAACAAAAAATGCGAATGGACAATATCCCAGAGTATCTATTGATGATAAAGGCCAAAATGGTAGTCTTTCAGATTTTTGGTTAAGAGATGCATCCTACCTAAGTATTAGAAATGTAAACTTAAATTATGATCTTCCATCTGAAATAATCAAAAAGGCAGGACTGTATAAGTTAAGTATCTTTGGTAGTGTTCAAAATCTATACACATTTACCAGTTTTTATGGTACAGGAATGGATGTCAACTTCGATCCGGGTTTGGATAGTAATCAGACCATCAAAAATACTAACAATGAAGGAAGTAATAATATGACCTCCATTCCAGTACCGAGAACCTGGACTATTGGATTAAAAGCAACTTTTTAAGACAAATATTTAAATACAAGGAGTATATGAAAACTATAATAAATAAATATATTTTAGGAATTGTTTTTTTAACAATCCTCATTCCCGCTTGTACTGAAGATTTCTTAGAGAAATATCCCCAAGATAAACCAAGTCCAGCAAACTATTTAACGGATGAAGCCTCAGCAAAAAAAGTGGTTATAGCTTGTTATAATCCATGGACAAGGGCAAATTTACAATATATGCATTTTAAAGAGTTCATCATCCTATGTGATGCTTTAACTGATGACAGTGACATTCGCCTGAACGGAGGTTACAGAATTCAGATGCGAAATTGGGATTTTCAACCCAACCACGAAGTGATGAGAGACTGGTGGATATACATCTATCAAAGTGTTAATGCTGCGAATTATGCAATTAAGCAAATTCCAACATTACTCGAAAAAGGATTAACTCAGGATAAACTCGACCCTTATATTGCCGAAGCAAGGTTTATGAGAGCTTATGATTATTTAGTTCTGACAACATTCTACGGCGAAGTTCCTCTTATTAATCATCCGCTTTCATCATTTGAGGAGTTTTCTCAGCCACGGGCATCTGTTGAAGCAGTCTACACACAAATTATAAGCGACTTAGAATTCGCGAAGGAGAAACTTTTAGACAATGATAAAGCTTATAAAGGTACTCCAACAAAAGCAACAGCCGCTGCATTTCTGGCTAAAGCATATTTGTATAAAAAAGATTTTGCAAAAGCTGAAACTGCAGCCAGAAGTGCGGTTACAATTGCCGAAGCCAATGGATACAAGCTTATTGACGACTACAATTCTATTTTTAGTATAACAAATGAAGGAAATGCCGAACTTTTGTTTTATTTCCCATTTGCACGTAACAATGAATTATACAGTACTACCATGTCAGTAGAAAGAGGTGTCAGGGATATTCCAGGTGCTCTCAACCACATCCAAGGGGGTGAAGGCTGGGGCTATGCTTTACCTGATCGCGATTTATATGATGCATTTGAAAATGGAGATCCAAGGCGCGGCTATACAATATTTGCCCCAGGCGATGTTTTTGGTATTTATAATAGCCCAAATCCTTTCACTTACACTCATAAAAAGTATGACAATGAAGGTCAATTAGTTACGTATTCAAAAACTTATAAAACCGGAGATACTGTCAGGTACGATTATCAATGGTCTCCAACAGGGATGAGCGTTAAAAAACTAACTGAAAATGTAGGTGGATTGACAAATGTAAGATATGGTGGTATTGATATACCTGCTATGAGAATGGCCGATTTGTATTTAATTCTGGCCGAAGCTTTAGCCGAACAAGGAAAAGCTGAAGCTCTGACTTGGGTAAATAAAGTGAGGGCAAGAGCTTCAGTAAAAATGCCTGCAAAAACAACCGCGGACGGTTCATTGAGAGATATTGTCAGACATGAACGCCGGGTAGAGTTTGGCATGGAAGGACAACGAATTTTTGACCTCCTCAGATGGGATGCTGTTAAAGAAGCTTTTGGAAAGGGATCGAAGGTAAAACTCCATTTTTACTCCGATTTTATTACCGATCCAAGTAATCGTTTCAGGAATCCAACATCTGGCCTGTCGAAATATCCGACAGATCATATTTTATTCCCAATTCCACAGGATGAATTAGATCAGAACAAAAAAATAACAACAAATAATCCCGGATACTAACCACTTGTTATATAAGAGAATATTAATTTGTAAAAAGGAGGATATCTGTATAGTTTCTATTCTGGTACCCTCCTTTTATTTGAATCCTAAATAAACTTAAACCCTAAATCATGAAACCAATTATCTTATTTATTTTGAGTCTTTTAACCCTATTCACATCGGCGCAGAAAACCAAAAAATTGTTTTTATCGGGAACAGACAAAGACCATACTAAAACATGGGATTTTTTTTGTACAGGAGGGAGAAATAGTAACATGTGGTCAACCATTGCAGTGCCATCATGCTGGGAAATGCAAGGCTATGGAACTTTAAGTTATGGAAACAAACAGGAGTTCTTGCCCAACGAAAAAGGTTTGTACCGTTATCCATTTTCTGTTCCTTCTGATTGGAAAGACAAAAAGATCTTAATCATTTTCGATGGATCGATGACTGATACTGAGGTAAAAATAAACGGAACCCTGGCCGGACCAATCCATCAGGGAGCTTTTTACCAATTTAAATACGACATAAGCAAACTTCTCAAATACAGGAAAGAGAACCTTCTTGAAGTAACCGTTTCCAAACTATCAACAAACAAAAGCATTAACGGAGCCGAACGTGAAGTCGATTTCTGGGTGTTTGGTGGCATCTTCCGTCCTGTTTCTCTGGAAGCTTTCCCCAAACATCATATAGAACGGGTTGCAATAAATGCCCTCGCCGACGGAAGCTTTCATGCGGACTTGTATCTGGGAGGAGTATCTAAAAATTTATCGGTTGAAA
Organism: Prolixibacteraceae bacterium; assembly: GCA_003537645.1. GTDB lineage: Bacteria > Bacteroidota > Bacteroidia > Bacteroidales > Prolixibacteraceae > Aquipluma. Next base: position 24,198 of record DPRM01000117.1, on the reverse strand, counting down.
CAACCATAAAGAATACATTTGGTGAAATTGTCCTGAACAATATTACTCCCCTTGAAAACTCATTATCAGGGAAGGTATCAGTTTCAGGAAAAGTAAATAGCCCCAAAACATGGAATCCTGAATGGCCAACTCTATATACCGTAACTTTTAACCTGAAAAAGGACGGCAAGTTAGTACATCAAACTACTGAAAAATTTGGGTTCCGTACTGTTGAAGTTCGTCAGAACGATGGTATTTATGTGAATGGTCAAAAGGTAATTTTTCGTGGGGTTAACCGACATTCAGCCTGGCCAACATCTGGACGAACAACAAGCAAAGAATTGAGTATTTTGGATGTCAATCTCATGAAAGAAATGAACATGAATGCGGTAAGAATGTCGCATTATCCACCTGACGTACATTTTCTGGATGTTTGCGATTCATTGGGATTGTTTGTGCTGGATGAGCTGACCGGCTGGCAAAAAAGCTACGATACGCAAGCAGGAAGGCCACTTGTGAAAGAAACTGTGATCCGCGATGTGAACCATCCATCAGTTATCGCATGGAATAATGGAAACGAAGGTGGTTGGAACTTTGACTTAGACGACGACTTTGCCAAATATGATCCTCAGAACCGTCCGGTTATTCATCCTTGGGACAACTACAAAGGGATTGGCACAAGTCACTACAAACCTTATAATTATGGATTAAACATCGCATTTCAGGGTCGAGATATCTTTTTCCCTACAGAGATGCTGCATGGTCTATATGATGGTGGCGCTGGCGCCAGCCTTGACGATTTCTGGAAGTTAATGCTGACCAACCCGTTATCTGCCGGAGGTTTCATCTGGGTATTTGCCGACGAAGGATTGGTTCGTACTGATAAAGGTGGAATAGTTGATGTTTCGGGAGAGAGTGCCCCTGACGGAATTGTAGGGCCATTCCGCGAAAAAGAAGCAAGTTTTTATACCATAAAAGAAATATGGTCGCCTGTTTACATCGACTTACCATACATCAGCCTGGCTTTTAACGGGAAAATCGAAATTCGTAACCAGTTCCAATATACCAATCTAAACCAGTGTCAGATAAAATGGAAACTGGTTGATTATGCCAAACCGTCGGATTCCTCACCCGATGAGAAAACTGTCTTTTCTGGCGAACCGATTTCTCCTGATATAGCACCGGCAACGATAGGTTCTATCCAATTACCACTTCCTTCCGACTGGCGAAATCATGATGCTTTGTCCATTGAGGCTTTTTATCCTGATGGTCGTGAAATGAATAAGTGGACATGGCCGGTGAAATCGCCCGCACAAATGGCTTCAGACATTGTTGATACCACTTCTGCGGGTTCAGTTTCAGTTACCGAGAATGACAATGAGATTTCATTGGAAGCTTCAGGGGTAACCGTAAAATTTGATAAAAAAACCGGATATCTTATCAGCGCTGAAAATAAAACCGGTTCAATCTCATTTAATAACGGCCCCCAATTGGCTTTCGGTAAATTTGAATGTACCAGTATCAAACATTATGCGCAAGGGACTAAGCATGTGGTTGAAATTGAAGCTGAAGGAAATACCCGCAAAATGGTTTGGACAATGCATTCAAGCGGTTGGTTACAAATCGATTATGGCTATTCGTTTTATGGAGAAATGGATTTTGAAGGTATCAATTTTAGTTATCCAGAAGAAAAAGTAACCGGAATGAAATGGCTGGGAAGAGGACCATATCGGGTGTGGAAAAATCGGTTAAAAGGAGTTCCATTCGGTCTCTACCATAAAGATTACAACAATACAGTGACCGGCGAAAGCTGGAATTATCCCGAGTTTAAAGGTTATCATTCCGACTTCTATTGGGTAACGGTTGAAAATAAAGAAATGCCTTTTACTGTTGTATCTGGTAGTTACGATATTTTTTTGCGGATATTTAGTCCTAAGCGACCTAAAGTATTGTCAAAAGAAAATGTTTTTCCGGCTTTCCCTGCAGGCGATATCTCATTTCTGCACGGAATTACACCTATCGGCACTAAAACACAACCTGCCAAAGAACTTGGACCACAAGGATATACAAATATGCTATATTCGATGAAAGGTGATGTTCTTAGAATTAAGTTGTTTTTTGATTTCAGAGCGAAATGACGATGAAAAGGGTTATCTGCTTTGGAGAATATAAGCTGAAAATTGACAACGGCATTAAATGAATTAGCCAATTCCAGGTTGATTGGAATTTTACTTAATTTTCCCCTTTGTCCCTGCTCTTCTGGATATGTCAATAATTTGCGTCCGGAGGTGACGATTTGTAATCGTCACCTCTATAGGACTGTTTGACCTCCATCAACAGCACTCACGCCACCATTATCAAATAACATCCACGAAAACAAGTTGACGCGTTGGTAAAATTGTAACAACCAATGAGTATTTCTATTAATAATTCTTCCTACCCGCTAAGAGAAGGGGGACTAGCTCAAATCAAATTGATGGGCAGGAGAACATATAATAATCAAAAAACTTGTATTTGGAACAAAAAAACAGAAATCGCCAATACAAAAAGCAATTGAAATATACAGATTGCGTTGAAATATAATTATGGTCGTTTTAATACCAAAAATCACCATATTTGCACCACAATAAAATTTTCTGCTCACTGATGGCTTTTGAAAAAATAGATTTAGATGATTTTTTTCTTCTCCGTTTCAAAAGTGGGGATGAGTTGGCTTTTGAAAAAATCTTTAAATCAAATCATGATCAAATAGTAGGGTTTTGTAATCAATTTATCTCCGATCGGGATAAAGCAAAAAGTCTGACTCAGGAAGTATTCCTCAACCTTTGGCTGAACCGCGAAAAAATTGAAACGCTGAATGGGATCAGGTCATTCCTATACACCTATGCCAAATCGAGCTGTTTAAATTACCTCCGCCACCGAAAGGTAATCAGTAAGTACGAGGACAAACAACTTCAGGAAAAGGAAGAAGAAATAAACCGCGAAGTGCTCGAATCTTTTGATTTCAATTCGCTCGAGTTTTCAGAGCTTGAAGAATTAATTCAGAAAGCCATCAATGATTTGCCAGAAAAATGCCGGCAGGTTTTTATCATGAGTCGCTACGATAGAAAAATGAACAAGGAAATTTCTGAAGAATTGAATATTTCGGTAAAAGCGGTTGAAGCAAATATGACCCGGGCTCTAAAAACTTTGAAATCAAAACTATCTGAATATCTACCGGCCATTCTCGTACAATTAATCATGCACCATATTTCGTAAGAATCATCCTAATTTGAGGGTCAGCAAAAATATTTTTTCGATTCCATATAGGGTTGAGACTTGCACAAGTTTACCTATTTAAGAACAAAATATATCATGGACTACTCAATAATCAATAAATACCTTGTTGGCAACGCTTCGGAAGCTGAAGTAAAGGATATTTTTAAGTGGATCGATTCTGATTTGGAAAACCGAAAAGAATTTATTCAATACAAAAAAATATGGGCTTTAACCGCTAAAACTACAGTAAATCAGGATGAAAACTGGAATACAATCTCTAATAAACTGGCAAGACCAAAGAAACATCTAAATACCATCAATTATTGGAGGGTGGCAGCAGGCTTTCTTTTGGTGTTTGGCTTGGGAGTGATGATGCAATACATCCTTCCTCAAAAATCACAGCAACAGTTTACCTATCTGGCTGAAACCTGGATTGAAGTTCCACTTGGACAAATGTCGAATGTTGTATTGCCTGATGGTACGACTGTTCATTTAAATTCGGGAACAAAACTGGCTTATTCGGGCAATTTCAATTCAGGCGAGCGGCTTGTAACCCTTGAAGGAGAAGCCTTTTTTGATGTAGTAAAAGATCAGGAGCACCCATTTGTTATAAAAACCAATTTGCTGGATTTTAAAGTTTACGGCACATCGTTCAATATCCAGGCCTATCCTGAAGACAAAGTGATCAATACAACCTTGGTGGAAGGCAGTTTGGGAATAATTGGCAAAAGTGGCAGTGAAATTACACGGCTGGTACCGGGCGAAAATGCAACTTACAGCGATGATGACAGACAACTACAGGTAGGAAAAGTAAACCTCGACATGTACACCTCCTGGAAAGATGGTCTGGTTACTTTCAGAAATGAAAAACTGAAAGACATCGCCAGAAAAATTGAACGCTGGTACAATGTAGAGATTGTAATTAAAAATGCACGCCTTGGTGAAGAAATCTACCTGGGAACCATCCTGAAAAATAAACCTATTGACCAGATTTTGGAGGTATTTGCATTGACTTCGTCTCTCAAGTACCAGATTGTTCCACGAGCCAATGAACGTACGCTAATCTATTGGGAATATAAATCTAACTAAAATAAGAATGTATGACAGAATTAAACTCAGGCTAAAAAAAATCAGACCGAAAATACTGGACATATTTCCGGTCTGTAAATCAGGGATAACGATTTCTGAATTATCCCAAGTTAAGGTAAATTAAGAGCCTTCTGGACAAAGGCTAGTATTCACATAAAACATTTCAAATTTATGAAAAAAAAGAACGGAATCCCATTTCTGGTGGGATTCAAAAAAATTTTGCGCATAATGAGAATAACAGCAGTCATCGTGTTTATCTTAAGCATGCACGTGTATGCCGAATCGTTTGGCCAGGTTGATAAGATAAACCTGAAAATGAACTCTAATATCAAAGAAGTATTTGAACAGTTGGAGAAAGTTTCCAATTATCGTTTTGTCCTGAAATATGACAAAGGTATTCTGGACAAACAAGTTGACGTCAACTACACCAACGAAAAGTTTGACAAGGTTCTTAATGATTTGCTTAAGGAAACTGGATTCACCTACAAGGTAATTGACCGGTATATTGCTATTGTCCCGGTTGAAGAATCCAATGAATTTTTGCAGCAGCAAAAATCCGTTTCAGGAAAAGTGGCCGATTCATCGGGAGGAGTATTGCCCGGAGTTTCGGTAGTGGTTAAAGGTACCACCAATGGAACTATTACCGATGGAAACGGTAATTATTCGCTGCCCAATGTTCCTGAGAATGCCACGCTGCAGTTTTCGTTTGTGGGGATGAAAACTCAGGAGATTGCTGTTGGCAGCAAAACCACGATTAATGTGACCCTTGAGGAAGATGCCATTGGGATAGAAGAAGTAGTTGCCGTTGGGTATGGCGTTCAGCGCCGCTCGGATATTACCGGAGCTATAGCTTCGGTGAAAAGCAAAGAACTGCTAAAAATTAATACTGCTAACGCAATGGATGCCATTCAGGGAAAAGTTTCGGGCGTAATGGTTGAAGCCAGTGGCGCACCGGGTTCTTCGCCAGTAATCAACATCCGCGGTATTGGAACTACCAATAATAGTAGCCCTTTGTATGTTGTTGATGGCATGCTGCTAAGCGACATAAGCTTTCTGAACAACAACGATGTTGAATCAATTGAAGTACTGAAAGATGCTTCTTCAACCGCTATTTATGGTTCGCGCGGAGCAAACGGAGTAATCATGATTACCACAAAAAAGGGAAAAGAAGGAAAAGTTTCGATAAACCTGAAAGCTAATCAGGGCATTCAGTTCCAGAATAGTCCCTTTGAGGTGGCGAATGCTTCCGATTATGGCCAGCTTCTAAATGAAGCGTTGGTCAATTCTGGTTCGGCCAAAAAATTTGCCGATCCGGCATCGCTTGGTGAAGGAACCAACTGGTTAAACGAAGTATTGCGCAATGCACCAGTACACGATTATCAGGTTTCTGTTAACGGAGGAACAAATAAAGTTCTATATAACATCAGTTTAGGCAATTTTAGTCAGGATGGGATTGTAAAGAAAAACTCATTTGAACGCACGACCATTCGATTAAATAACACCTATAAGTTAACAGATAAACTGTCGGTTGGGCACAACATTTCCGCTTCTTTTAGCGATACAAAAAACGAAAATGCCGGTGTAATCACAGCAGCTTATCGCACGAGTCCAGCTCTGACAGTGAGGGATGAAAACGGAAATTTCACGTCTCCGCTTAATGCCTCATCATCTAATCCGGTGGCTACTTTAGAATATCTCGATTCGCAGAACAAGACCGAACGTTTGGTTGGAAATTCATATCTCGAATGGGAATTAGTAAAGGGGTTAAATTTTAAATCGAATCTCGGTTTAGATTTAACTTATTCGAAAGGTAGAAGTTATTCTCCGGTTTACTTCATTTCTGATTACCAAAAAAATACAGAGAACAGCCTTAGCAAATCGTGGACACGCCATTTTACCTGGCTGTGGGAAAATACCATGAGCTACGAAAAAACATTGGCAAATATTCACCGCATTAACCTGCTCGGGGGTATCACTGCTCAAAACTACGACCGCGAGACATTGGGTGCTAGTGGTGGAAATTTCTTCACCGACGATCCAAATTATGTGTATGTTGACCAGTCTGCTGCTGACCGGAAATCAGGGAGTAACAACGCGAGTTCAGAATCAATGATGTCATACCTGTTCAGGGTAAATTATGCTTTGAAGGACCGTTATTTGCTGACTGCATCATTCCGTGCCGATGGTTCTTCAAAATTTGGTCCTGAAAGCCGCTGGGGTTATTTCCCTTCGGCCGCAGCTGGTTGGCGGATTTCGGAAGAATCGTTTGTGAAAAATAACGCAACATGGATCGACAATATGAAACTCCGCGCAAGCTGGGGGCAGATTGGAAATGATAAAATTGCGAACTATCAATATGCAGGGGTCGCTAATATGGCCTCATCATTCGATGCCGTTTACAATGGTGTATTTTATCCCGGAGGAACAATTACTTCGCTCTACAATAGGGCAATTCATTGGGAAGCATCGGAACAAACCGACTTCGGAATTGACATCGCGGTGCTAAAAAACAAATTGACCGCTGAAATTGATTATTACACCCGCGACACCAAAGATATGCTCGTAACGGTGAATGTTCCGGCCCAGGTTGGACTTTCAGCGGTTGATACCAATGTGGGAGAAGTTCGTAACCAGGGTTTTGATTTCACCCTTGGCTGGAACCATTCAGTAAGGGAATTTAAATATAATATTCGCTTTACCGGAACTACAATTAAAAATGAGGTGACAAAATTAGGCAAAGATATTCCTAAAGGGGATGTTGGTTCAGGATTGTTGGTTACCATGACCCGCGAAGGTTACCCGATAGGATCGTTCTACGGGTATGAAACCATTGGTATTTTCCAAACGCCTGACGATATTGCCTATTACAATACTTTGCCAAAAACAGCAGGACAGAAATACCAAAACTTTTCGGGACCGGCACTGGCTCCCGGTGATTTGATATTTAAAGATCAGGATGGCGACGGAATGGTTCGCGCTGGTCAGGACAGAACTTTTATCGGCAATCCAACTCCCGATTTTATCGGTGGCTTAAACATCAGCATGGAATATAAAGGTTTTGATTTTTCTTTCGACCTTCAAGGTAACTTCGGAAATGAAATTTTCAATTCCAAAATATTCGAACGCTACGGCGGTGACGATAATTACAGCGTAGCTTTTCTCGATCGCTGGACTCCGGATAATACAAGTGCAAAATTACCGCGTATGACAACAGGAGGAAACAACTACCAAATTTCTACTCGTTGGTTACAGGATGGTTCGTATGTAAAACTCCAGGCAGCAGAATTGGGTTACAGTCTGCCATCAACATTGCTGAATAAGATGAAGATACAGAACGTGCGGATTTACGTAAGCGGGAACAACCTCTTTTACATCACGAAGTATGACGGGTTAACACCTGAAATTTCGCGTAGTAACAATCTTGAACGTGGAATTGACCGCTCAATTTATCCGGTTACGTCTTCTGCCCGATTTGGTGTAAATGTGACTTTCTAATCAATAAAAAAAGTGAAAATGAAAAAAATAGCAATCATATTAATCTTTCTGGCAGGATTTTCTGCCTGCAACGAAGATTTTCTGGACAAAGAACCGCTCGGCAAATTATCGCAGGATGTGCTCTTCTCGCAAGAAGCTGGGGTAGAAAACGGTATAAATGCTGTTTATACCATGTTAAGAAGTTGGGATTTAGTTGGATTCTCATGGTTTGGCATTTGCGAATTACCAAGTGACAACTCAAACACAGGCAGCCACCCCGGTGATGGTAGTTTTGCACGGGTTAATACCTTCAATATGTTTACCTACGATGCAACCACCAGTGAACAAAACGGTTGGTGGTCGGGTAATTACAAAGGAATTGCCTATTGCAACGTGGTGCTCGACAATATTGATGTACTGAAGGATGAGGCTGCCAAAACAAAAGCGATTGCCCAGGCAAAGTTTTTCAGGGCGTTCTTTTATTTCAATTTGGTAAGGACTTTTGGTGACGTACCTAAAATTATGAATGTGATTACCGATCCGGCCAAATATGCTTTACCACGTTCTCCGGAAGAAGAAATCTATGCCGAAATTATTATTCCCGATTTGATATATGCAGCCAACAACCTCCCAACACGTGCGCAGTGGGGAAATGCCAATTTAGGTAGGATGACCAAAGGTACAGCACAAGGCCTGCTCTCTAAAGTTTACCTCTTTAGACGGGATTATGTCAACGCAAAAAAATATGCAGCCGATGTAATCAATGGAGGCGAATACAATCTTTATTCGAATTACAGAAATCTTTTCGCTCCAACGCTTGAAGCCATGTACGCTTCAGAGATCATGATCGCCGGACAATTTTGGTGGGGAGCTGAAACAAGCAGGAACATCAACAGCGAATTTGTGAAATGGCAGGGGGTACGTTCAACCAATAGTAAATCGTTTGGCTGGGCATTTGGTTCTCCATCTAAAGAGTTGTATAATGCCTACGAAACAGGTGATCCTCGCAGAGAAGCCACTATTTTTGTTGACGGGGAAAACGTGGAAGGACATGGTGTGGTAAAACTCGACCTGATCAATGCACCGATGGCCTACAAAAAGACAATCTGGCCAAAAAGTTACTGGAATACCGGAGCGTATGGGAAGATGAGTTGCAACCTTGCTTATCTTCGTTTTGCCGATGTTTTACTTATTTATGCTGAAGCCTGTAACGAATTGGGCGAAACCGACGATGCGCTGGCTAAACTAGAAATGGTCCGTAAGCGCGCCCGTGGAAATGTGGAATATGTTGACGGAACAACTCCGCTTCCAAAAATCACTGAACGCGATAAAGCAGCTTTGCGTTTGCTGATCTGGAAAGAACGTCGCATTGAACTGGCCACCGAAGGTCACCGTTTCTTCGATATTATCCGGGCCGATAAAGTTGTTCCCGGATATGCCAATTTGGCACTGAAAACCTTTGTGAACGGTACCGGAGAAACAGTCACAACCAGTTTTGATGTAACAAAGCACAGCAAATTTCTGATTCCTCAAACCCAGATTGACTTGACTTTTGGAGCATTGACTCAAAACTAAGAATATTACCATGGCTGTCAGAAGGGACTTGAACCGCAATATTTTAGGTTCTCGAATTTATCAGATCTTCCCTTCTGACAGCCATTGGTATTTCATTTTGGAAACTAATCCTCAAAAATAACACAATGAAAAAACTATCGATAATATTACTGTTGCTGATTTCTGTGTGGAACTATACAGCATACAGTCAGGCGAAAACAACCAAGAAATTAAGCGATGAAGAATTGCTCACGCTAGTCCAGAAACAAACATTCCGCTATTTCTGGGATTTTGCCCATCCGGTAAGCGGTTTGGCACACGAACGAAGCAATTCTGCATCCGAAGGAAAAGTAGTTACTACCGGTGGCTCGGGGTTTGGCGTAATGGCAATTATTGTGGGAATCGAACGCAAATTCATTACACGGGACGAAGGCATTGAAAGGATGTTGAAAATCCTGACTTTTCTCGATAAAAAAGCTGATAGTTTTCACGGAATATGGCCACACTGGATGAACGGAGAAACCGGTCAGACCTTTCGTTTCAGCCGTAAAGATGATGGCGCTGATCTGGTTGAATCGGCTTTCATGTTCGAAGGGCTGCTTGCAGCACATCAATATTTTTCAAACAATTCTCCCAAAGAAAATAACATCAGAGGGATTATCAATCGATTTTGGCGGCAGGCCGAATGGGATTGGTTTACAAAGGGTGGTGAAGATGTGTTGTACTGGCATTGGTCACCCAATAATGGCTGGGCAATGAACCACCAGCTCAAGGGGCATAATGAATGTCACATTGCATATATTTTGGCAGCTTCGTCGCCTACTTATCCTGTAAAAGAATCGGTTTACCATAAAGGTTGGGCTCAAAGCCGGGTGTTTTTGAACAAAAAGGAGTTCTACGGAATAAAACTTCCGCTAGGAACCGATTTTGGTGGACCACTGTTTTTTACCCACTATTCTTACATGGGGATTGATCCCCGCGGGTTAAAAGACAATTACGCCGACTATTGGGAGCAGATGGTCAACCACACGCTGATCAACCGGCAGCATTGCATTCTGAACCCAAACAAGTACAAAGGCTACAGCGCCAAGTGTTGGGGACTGACTGCCAGCGACGGTGACAAAGGTTATTCAGCCCATTCGCCTTCGAACGACCGGGGTGTGATTACCCCAACTGCTGCACTCTCTTCGTTCCCATACACTCCTGAATATTCAATGGAAGCCCTGCGCTATTTCTATGAAGAACTTGGAGATAAACTTTGGGGCGAATACGGATTTAAAGATGCCTTTAATCCAACTGCCGATTGGTATGCTGAATCGTATTTGGCCATCGATCAGGGACCGATTGTGGTGATGATTGAAAATTACCGCTCGCAACTGATCTGGAACCTGTTTATGAGCCATCCCGACATCCAGAATGGATTAAAAAAGTTGGGATTTAAAAGTCCACATTTAAAATAAACCTGAATAGCAATGATAAGAATACAGGCAACATACCTTCTGCTTTTTCTGACAGTGCTTTCTTCTTGTACTGGCAGTAAACAAATCACCAGGTTTCTCGTGGTTCCCGATACCCAAACTTATCTGGAATCGCATCCTGAAGTGATGGAAAATCAATTCGACTGGATTGCGAAACAGCGAAGGAAAATTGATTTTGTGATCCACCTGGGCGATGTAACCCAGGATAACCGTGAAGTGGAATGGTACGTTGCCCGTAAAAATTTTGAAAAACTAAAAGTACCATATTCCATAGCACTGGGAAATCATGATATGGGCAGCAAGCCCGGTATGTTTGCAGATACACGTGAAAGTACTCTGGGCAACAAATATTTTCCGGTTCCGCAAACCGATTCCTCTTTCTGCTTTGAAAAAGGGAAAATGGATAACCGTTATCATTTGCTGAAAACCGGAAAAACCGAATGGCTGATCCTTTCGCTGGCTTTCGGCCCAAGTGACAAGGTATTGCGTTGGGCAAATAAAGTAGTCAGTGAGAATCAGGATAAAAAAGTGATTTTAAGCACTCATGCCTATCTGTATCTAGATAGTACCCGCATGGGAAATGGCGACTGGTGGAGGCCACAATCGTATGGAATTGGGAAAGATACCATCGACACGGTGAACGATGGTGAACAGATTTGGCAAAAACTCGTATCAAAACATGCCAATATTGTAGCCGTTTTTAGTGGCCATGTCCTGAAATCTGGAACAGGTTTGCTGGTGAGCCAAGGCGAAAAAGGAAATAGTGTAGTTCAGATCCTTACCAATTTTCAACGTGGAGTTGATAACAGTATTCGGGGCGGGAATGGGTATCTGCGGATCGTGGAAATCGATACCAGAAAGAGCCTGATAGACGTCAAAACATTCTCGACCTGGGAGAAAAAATATCACACAGGGAAACCTCACAATTATTCAGTTGATTTAAATTCAGGAATCGTAAAGCAATAAATATGAAACAGCTAAAATACATTAAGGAAATTTCGTTTTGTCTGGGGCTTTTGCCGGTAATTGGCCAGGCCACTGAAAACAAACAAGAGAAGAGGCCGAATATACTTTTCATCATGTCCGACGATCATGCTGTCCAGGCTATCAGCGCCTACGGTCATTCGCTCTCGAAACTTGCACCCACACCCAACATCGATAGACTGGCAAAACAGGGGGCGCTCTTTACGGCCAATTACTGCGGTAATTCGATATGTGGTCCGAGTCGTGCAGCCATACTGACCGGCAAACACAGTCATTTAAATGGATTCATGCAGAATTCAAACAAGAGTTTTGACGGATCACAGGAAACATTGCCAAAGATTTTGCAGCGTAATGGTTATGAAACAGCAATTGTAGGTAAATGGCACCTGATTTCGAAACCAACAGGATTCGATTACTGGAAAATTCTAAATGATCAGGGAGAGTATAATAATCCAGATTTCATCACCGAAAAAGATACCACGCGTTATCCGGGCTACGTGACCGATCTGATCACTGATTTTACAAAGGAGTGGCTCGACCATCGCGACAAAGAGAAGCCGTTTTTTTTGATGATGCACCACAAAGCGCCTCACCGAAATTGGGTTCCGGCTGAAAGGCATTATAATATTTACGACAATACCGTTTTCCCTTTACCTGAAAACTATTTCGATGATTATGAAGGAAGATACGCAGCCTCGCATCAAAAAATGAATATTTATCGCGATATGTACGAAGGTCACGACCTGAAAATGGTTGTATCAAGAGGAAGCGACAGCCTTCGTTTCGATCCGTGGCCGCATGTTTTTATGGGAAAGATGACTTCGGATGAAAAGCAACGCTACCGGGTAGCCTATCGTGAAAAGAACGACCTCTTTTTTGATTTGGACCAAAATGATGAGAAAAGCGTGGCAATATGGAAATTCCAGCGCTACATGCAAGAATATATGGCTACCATCAAATCGGTTGACGAAAGTGTTGGCGAAATTTTGGATTACCTTGATAAAAATGGATTGACTGATAATACGATTGTAGTTTATACCACTGATCAGGGTTTTTATTTGGGTGAGCATGGCTGGTTCGACAAACGGTTTATGTATGAGGAATCGATGATTATGCCTCTGTTGATGCGCTATCCGGGAAAGATAAATCCCGGAAAAAAAGTTTCAAAACTTACTCAAAATATTGATTTTGCACCCACATTCCTCGATTATTGCGGAATCGAAATTCCAAAAGAAATGCAGGGTGTTTCTTTCAGACCCCTACTCGAAAATAAAAGCGTGAAAAACTGGCGCGAATCTTTGTATTATCACTATTACGAATTTCCCGGATTCCATAGCGTAAGGGCGCATTACGGAATAAAAACTGACCGATATAAGCTAATTCACTTTTATAAGGAGAATAATTGGGAACTGTTCGACCTAAAATCGGATCCTCACGAAATGAACAACATATCCGGAAGAAAAGGAACAGAAAAAATCACTTCGAAATTAAAATCGGAACTTCAGCGTTTGCAAAAGCATTACGAAGTTCCGGATGAACATTGCAAATAGAAAAGAAATTATGAAACAACTAAACTCGATAAAACTCCTTTTGGCCACTTTCGTTTTGCTATTGACTGTAAACGTTTCAAAGGCACAGTTTTCACGTAATAACACTTGGTGCAATCCGATTAATATCGATTACACCTACATGATTTACAATTCGCATCTCGACATTTCGTACCGATCAGGAGCTGATCCCGCTGTAGTTGAATTTCGTGGCGAGTATTACATGTTTGTGACTCGTTCAATGGGATACTGGCATTCGACTGACTTATTAAACTGGAATTTCATTACTCCTGAAAAATGGTATTTCGAAGGTTCAAACGCACCGGCAGCACATAATTACAAAGATTCGGTACTTTATGTAACTGGTAATCCCTCAGGAAGTATGAGTATTCTCTACACTGACGATCCAAAAAAAGGTGACTGGAAAGCGGTTCCCTCCATCCTAAACAATTTACAAGACCCCAACCTCTTTATCGATGATGACGGGCAGGCATACATGTTTTGGGGTTCGTCTAATAAATTTCCAATTAGAGGAAAGAAATTGGATAAAAATAAGCGGTTTATCGCTGATGAGAAAACCGTTGAACTTTTCAATTTAGTTCCTGAAAAACATGGGTGGGAACGCTTTGGTGAAAACCATTCCGATACGGTTTTAGGTGGTTACATTGAAGGCCCCTGGCTAACAAAGCACAACGGGAAATACTACATGCAATATGCTGCGCCAGGTACAGAATTTAATGTTTATGCGGATGGCGTCTATGTTGGTGAGACTCCGTTGGGTCCTTACAACTATGCTAAAAACAATCCAATCTCGTATAAACCAGGAGGCTTTATGAATGGAGCAGGACATGGGAGTACGGTACGCGCAAATGACGGGCATTATTGGCATTTTGCTTCAATGGCTCTTTCGGCAAACATGAACTGGGAACGCAGAATCTGTATGTTTCCGACCTATTTTGATCAGGATGGGTTGATGTATTCAAACACCTCCTTTGGAGACTATCCTCATTATGCCCCTGATTATCCAGGTAAGAAGGGGGAATTTACAGGTTGGATGCTTCTTTCGTATAAAAAACCGGTTAAAAGTTCATCTTCAAAAGATAGATTTGTTTCAACAAATGTAACGGATGAAAATGTTAAAAGCTTTTGGTTGGCTGAACAAAACGATGAGAATCAATGGTTGGAGATTGATCTTATTAATCAGGGAAAAGTCTATGCAATACAGGTGAACTATCACGACTTTAAATCTGGAATCTACGGGAAGGTTCCTGGTTTATATCACAGGTATATTGTTGAAGGTTCGGTTGACGGTAAAGTCTGGGATATTTTGGTTAATCGGAGAAAAAATTTCAAGGACGTGCCTAATGACTATATAGAACTTGAAGAACCAAAGGTTGTCCGCTATGTTAGGTTTAAAAACATCCATGCCCCGATGCCAAACTTGGCCATCTCTGACTTACGTGTTTTCGGACAAGGTACAGGGCAAGCTCCCAAACAGGTAAAAAACCTTAAGGTAAGTCGTCAAATTGATCGCAGGGATGTGTCTGTTCAATGGGAAAAACAGCAAAACTGCCAGGGTTATAACGTTCGTTGGGGGATTGCGCCTGACAAACTTTACAGTTCATGGATGGTTTACGATAAAAATAGCCTCGAACTGAAAAGTTTGACAATAGGTCAGGAATACTACTTTGCCGTTGAAGCTTTTAATGAGAATGGATGCTCTGCATTATCGAATGTTATTTCATGTCCATAATTTTATCAATCGCAAATAAAGTTAATTAGTTCGCACATCTTGAAAGAAAATAATATTTATGGGATTGCATATAATTGTCCAGTCCTTGAGCGACTTGATAATTGTCCTTTAAAGCAAGTGGAACATCTTTCTTTTAAGGAAAAAGTTGAATGGATAAAATGTTTGACCAAAAAAGAAAAGCAGATTATTTTGGCGCACCATAAAAAGTGCTCTAAAAATAGATAAGCTATCGGAAGATGTAGATTTGGTTCTACCCCTTTGCCAGCAATGGCAATGGGGTTTTAAATTTCTTCACAGCGCAATCTTTCACGTCTCATCCCTCTCTGTTAATAATTTTGTTAATTGTAAATTCCGGTCAAACTGACCACCCTGTGCCGATTCAAATCGGCAACGCATGGTCAATTTGCTCCGAATCTGGTGGTCAATTTAAACTGAAATCAGGTGGTCAATTTCACCGTTTTTTCCAATAAACTTAAAAATTGAATACCATGAGAAAATTTATTTCAGTTTTGATTTTGATCATTGGCCAGCTTGCCTTGTTGCCGGATTCATACCAATTAAAAGCCTCAAATGCCAGCGATCAGGTTTCTTTTGCCGAAAGCGCGTCTAATTCGGCAACTACATCAATGCAGCCGGAGGAACTGGCTGCACAGCCTGAACCAGAACAAACCAATGTTGATAAAGAATCAGGAGGCAATTTTTTTTCTGACAATTGGGGCGTATTGATTTTGGGGCTTCTTGGATTCTTTGATTTGATTGCCCGGTTAACACCAACAGAAAAGGATAATTCGATAGTGAACTTCCTGCTGACAATCTTCAATGCCACTATCCCGAACCTGAAGAAAGGGGGTGGCAGTTTCAAGCTGCTATCAAAATAAAATGGATGTTTTTTGTGATTTAATAAATAAATGTTGACCCATTTTTGACCCATGATTGATAATCAATTGTGGGTTTTTTATTGGCCTATAAAGCAGCAAATAAATAAATGTGGTATGAAAAATGGTATGAAAAAATTAAAAAAACCTTGTAATCGTTTGATTACAAGGTTTTTATTTTTACTATCCGTGACCCAGCTGGGATTCGAACCCAGGACCCCATCCTTAAAAGGGATGTGCTCTACCTGCTGAGCTACTGAGTCATCCTTAAATGTGCCTTTGTTTTTCAAAAGCGGATGCAAAAATAGACATTTATTCGAAAAAGTCAAGGGCTAATCACAATATTTTCTGATTAAACATTTTTATATTTGAACTAGCTCAACTATACAATCAAACGGTGTATATTTCGTTCATCGTAAAAAATAAACACATGAACATACAAATGGTTGACCTACTGGGTCAGTACAATAAAATAAAAGATGAAATTAATGCCAGAATTGATGAGGTGATTCGTTCTTCCGTTTTTGTAAAAGGTGGAAAAGTGATCGAATTTGAGGAAAATCTGAAGAATTATCTGGAGGTTGGTCATGTTATTTCATGCGGAAATGGAACTGATGCACTTCAAATTGCGCTTATGGCTTTGGATCTGAAAGAAGGTGACGAAGTAATTACCACTCCATTTACCTTTGTTTCAACGCTCGAGGTGCTGGCTCTTATGAAGCTGAAACCTGTATTGGTTGACGTTGACTCAAACAATTTCAATATAAGGCCGGAACTTGTAAACCGGCACATCGATCATCATACAAAAGCAATTGTTCCGGTTCATCTTTACGGGCAATGCGCCGATATGGAATCGTTGAACGAAATTGCCCGCGAGAATAACCTTTTTGTTATCGAAGATGCTTGTCAGGCTTTGGGTACTGAATATCATTTCAGGAATGGAATGACTGCAAAGGCAGGTACTATTGGTGATATTGCATCGAATTCGTTTTTTCCAACAAAAAATCTCGGAGCATTTGGCGATGGGGGAGCTTTGTTTACAAATAACAACGATCTGGCTCAAACCATGCGGTCAATAGCCAATCATGGAATGAGCAAACGCTATTATTATCAGCAAATTGGAATGAATTCAAGGTTGGACGCAATTCAGGCGGCAATTTTGGATGTTAAATTAAAATACCTCGATCAATATGTGGTTGCCCGGCAAACAGCTGCCGCTTTTTATGACCACGAATTAGCTGGTATTCCTGAAATATCAATTCCGGCAAGGGTTTCATACAGCACGCACAGTTTCCATCAATATACTATAAAAGTTCCGGAGAAGCGCGATGAACTACAGCAGTTTCTCGGAACCAAAAATATTCCGAGTATGATTTATTATCCACTTCCATTGCATCTTCAAGAAGCATATCGTTACCTTGGATACAAAAAAGGTGATTTCCCGGTAGCCGAAGAACTTTCGGAACAAGTATTATCTTTGCCGATGCACACCGAATTAACCACCGAACAGCTGGTTTATATCACCTCGGCTATTCGCGAATTTTTTAGTTAATGGAAACATCCTTTTTTGCACACGAAACTGCTGTAATCGACCCGAATTGCTCAATTGGTGCTGGAACCAAAATCTGGCATTTCTCCCATATCATGTCTGGCTGCTTTGTTGGCGACCAATGTTCTATTGGTCAGAATGTAGTTATTTCTCCTGAAGTCAGAATTGGAAACAATGTTAAAATACAGAACAATGTTTCAGTTTATACCGGAGTAATTTGCGAAGACGATGTATTTCTTGGTCCATCAGCGGTGTTTACAAATGTGATAAATCCCCGCAGCGCCATCGCCCGCAAAAATGAATACAAGCAAACATTGGTTAAAAAAGGTGCAACAATAGGCGCGAATGCTACCATCGTTTGTGGGATAACCATTGGCAGATTTGCATTTATTGGAGCCGGAGCTGTGGTTACAAAAGATATTCCTGATTATGCTTTGGTCGTTGGAAATCCTGCCCGCCAATCTGGTTGGATGAGTGAATTCGGCCACAAATTAAAATTTAATACCGAAGGAATTGCTGTTTGTCCTGAAAGCCACGAACAGTACTTATTGGAAAATGGTAAAGTCTTAAAAATCTAAAAGTCTATGTTTTCAGAAAAAAAAATACGCTTTGCAGTTGTCGGACAAGGACATATTGGCAAACGCCATGCAGAAATGATTATTCAAAATCCGCAGTCGGAGTTGGTTGCAGTTTGCGATATTCGTTCAGCGGAGGATTGTAAAACTTCGTATCAGGGAGTTTCATTTTATTCGTCGATTGATGAATTGCTTGAAAAAGAGCCGGATTTAGATGTAATTAATATCTGCACTCCCAACGGATTACATGCTGAAATGGCGTTGAAATCGCTTGAAAAGGGCTTGCATGTGGTGGTCGAAAAACCGATGGCATTAACCAGGGCTGATGCCGAGCGCGTAGTTTTCAAATCGTTGGAAAGGCACCGGAATGTATTCTGCGTGATGCAAAACCGCTATTCTCCGCCTTCGGTTTGGTTGAAAAAAGTGATTGATCAAAAACTGCTTGGACTATTATTTCAGGTACAAATTAACTGTTACTGGAACCGCGACGAACGTTACTATACGCGCAAAAACTGGCATGGTGATGCACAACTCGATGGTGGAACTCTGTTTACACAGTTCTCTCATTTTATCGATATTATGTATTGGTTGTTTGGCGATATAAAAAATATCAGTGGCCAGTTTCAGGATTTTAACCATCATACATTGACCGATTTTGAAGATACAGGGCTTGTTAATTTTCAGTTTGTAAACGAAGGAGTCGGTACAATGAATTATTCTACAGCCATTTATCATGAGAACCTGGAAAGTAGCCTGACGATTATCGGTGAAAAGGGAACCATTAAAGTGGCCGGGCAATATATGAATGAAGTGGTGTATTGTAATATAAAAGATTATGAGATGCCCGAACTTGAGGCCAGCGCTCCGCCCAACGATTACGGGCTTTATAAAGGATCGGCTCAAAATCATCACTTCGTGATTCAGAATGTAGTCGATACACTGAACGGAAACTCACCAATCAGCACCAATGCACTTGAAGGGATGAAAGTGGTTGACATCATTGAGCGTATTTATGGTGAAAGAGATAAGGTATGGAAAAAATAAATCCGGTACACCCATATTTTTGGCATGCTGTTTACGTAAAATCGCGGTCCGAAAAAAAAGCTCAACTCGAACTTCAGGCCAAAGAAATTGAGACTTTCCTTCCACTTCAGCGCAAATTACGACAATGGAGCGACCGCAAAAAATGGGTTGAAACGCCCTTGATTTCAGGTTATTTATTTGTGAAAGCCAGTCGTGTAGAATACGATTTAGTTCTGCAATCGAATTACGTGG
Source organism: Prolixibacteraceae bacterium (assembly GCA_003537645.1). GTDB lineage: Bacteria > Bacteroidota > Bacteroidia > Bacteroidales > Prolixibacteraceae > Aquipluma. Next base: position 4,808 of record DPRM01000117.1, on the reverse strand, counting down.
TCAGTTATGTCAGGTTCGAAGGAAAAGCGGCTATAGTTCCTGATTATCAGATTGATTATCTTAAGTTGATGTTGAAGCAAGACAATTCGGACATCGAAATTACAAGGGAAAAACTGAAGCCCGGCCAAATGATAGAAGTTGTGGCCGGACCATTGATTGGAATTAAAGGTAAACTTCAGAAAATAAAAGGGAAAAGTAAAGTTGCCATTGAACTTGAACAGCTGGGTTGTTCGGCATTGGTCGAAATTGAGTATGAAGATATAATAAGTATAAAAGCCTAAAACCGTCTAAGTATTCTTCCTTACTTTTGAAGTTGGCTGTTTTTTTATAAACATCCTGCTGAAAAAGAAATATGGGAACAGAGCTACTTATTAATAAAGCTATAAATGCCGCCCTTCTGGCCGGTGAAAAAATCAAGGAAATTTATGCTTCCAATGATTTTGAAATCGTTGAAAAGGATGATTTCAGTCCGTTAACCAAAGCCGACCGTGAAGCTCACCAGAAAATTGTTAATATCCTAGAATCCACCAAAATACCTGTTTTAAGCGAAGAAGGCATTCATCTTGATTTTGCTGAAAGATCGTTATGGAAATCCTTTTGGTTAGTCGATCCGCTCGATGGCACCAAAGAGTTTATCAGCCGAAATGGCGAATTTACAGTCAATATTGCTTTGATTCGCGAAAACAGACCAATTGCAGGTGTAATTTTTATCCCGGTTTCAGGAGAGTTGTATCTTGGGATTGTTGACGAAGGAGCATGGAAAATATCAAATCCTGAATTGGATATTACATTTAAAGAGATTTCTGAAAAAGGAACAAAACTCCCCATTGCCAAATCATCAGCCGGATATATCGTAGCAGCAAGCCGCAGCCATCTGAATGCTGAAACACTCGCATTTATTGAAGATTTGAAAAGAGATCATCCTGAACTGGAAATTATAAGGAAAGGAAGCTCTCTGAAAATGTGCATGGTTGCTGAAGGAACCGCTTCTATTTACCCCAAACTGGGAACAACAATGGAATGGGATACAGCCGCCGGACATGCGATTCTCAAAGCTTCAGGAAAAAACATTTTTAATACCGATTTAATGTCAGAATTGACCTACAATAAAGAAAACTTACAAAACCCTCATTTTATCGCAGTATGACAGCACAAGGAATTTTCGTACTCGTTATTATTGTTTTAATGATTGCAGCGCTGGCAAAAGAAGTCATGCGTCCGGGATTGGTGCTGTTTTCGGCGGTAATTATCATGATGATTTTCGGGAGCATTTCGCCCAATGAATTACTCGCCGGATTCTCTAATAAAGGAATGATAACAATTGCCATTCTTTTTATTGTGAGCGAAGGTGTTCGGCAGTCGGGCGCGCTTAATCAGTTGGCATATACGTTTTTACCAAAGAAGAGGGGAAAGGTTAGATTGTTGTTTTTCAGGCTGATGTTTCCGGTCTCGTTTATATCTGCATTTCTGAACAACACTCCGGTTGCAATAATATTTGCTCCCTTGGTAAAAAAATGGGCAGAAAAACTGAACATGTCTTCCCAAAAATTTCTGATACCATTATCGTATGCAACTATTTTGGGTGGAATTTGCACACTGATTGGAACTTCGACTAACCTGGTCGTTCACGGTCTGATGCTTGACAACGGATTAGAGGGTTTTACTATGTTTGAATTGGGGCAGGTCGGAGTAATTCTGGCTTTTGTGGGATATTTTTACATGAGCTATATTGGGGTTCATTTGCTTCCGGGTGAGAAAAATTTTATCCGCAGGCCGCTCTCCGACCAGAAAGATTACTATTACGATCTGGTTATTCCAGCAAACAGCCGGCTGATTGGACAAACTTTTAAGAATGGACGTTCGAAAGATCTTAAAGGATTTGATATTATTGAAATTGAGCGTAATGGCATAAAAATTAGCGGCAAAACTCCGGATTTAACTTTTGAAGCCGACGATCAATTGCTGGTTGGGGGAAAATCAGACAGCCTTGATGCAATCAAGGAATTGTCTTATGTGAGATTGAAAGGTCTCGATTTGCTTAAGGATCAGATTAATACAAGTGAGCTGAAACAGTACGAAGCGGTACTTGCTCCACGTTTTCCGGGCATTGGAAAAACCATTGTTGAATTCAACTTTTTCGAACATTACGAGGCTGCAATTATTGCTGTGCACCGAAACGGAGAGCGTATTACTTCCAATCTTCGCAATTTAAAGTTAAAAGCGGGCGACAATCTGATACTTCTCACCACCGACAGGTTTATTAAAAATTGGGGTGAATCTAAAATTTTCTATCTCACAACTTATATCGGAGATCACCATCAGTCAAACGGAAAATCTAAAAAATGGCTGGCATTAACCATTCTATTCCTGATGATTGCAGGAGCTACAGCAGCAGATTATATGCCTAAATTCGGAAATGTGAAAACCGACATGTTTTACTTTTCAGCCATTGCTGCAATGTTGATGGTTTGGCTAAAAATTGTTCCTCATCAAAAATACACCAAAGCCATCAGTTGGGATATTTTAATCACCATTGCCTGTTCATTCGGGATTAGCAAGGCAATGCAAAACTCCGGTGCAGCCGATGGAATTGCTCATACAGCCATCAATTTTGCAAAGAGCTGGGGCCCAATCGGTGTTTTAGCTTGCATTTATATTATCACCAATATTTTTACTGAAGTAATTACCAACAACGCTGCCGCTGCCATTTCTTTTCCGATTGCAATGGCTGCTGCCAGCCAAATGGGAGTTGATCCCAAGCCATTTTTCGTGGCAATATGTATCGCGGCATCGGCAAGTTTTGCGACTCCAATCGGGTATCAAACGAATCTGATTGTGCAAGGGATTGGAAACTACCGTTTCAGGGATTTTGTAAAAGTCGGTCTTCCTCTCAATATTATCATATTCCTGGTTTCATTATTGCTTATCCCTCTTTTCTGGAGCTTCTAAAGTTAAACTTTTAACATTAAACAGCTTTTAGTATTAATACCCATAGATAAAGAGTTGAAAGTATTATTTTTGCCAACTCGAAATAACAACGAAAACATCACAAATGACAGAATACAGTCTTTCGCACCTCAAAGAACTGGAAGCAGAAGCGATTCACATTATTCGCGAAGTGGCAGCCGAATTCGAAAATCCGGTGATGCTTTATTCCATCGGAAAAGATTCATCAGTAATGGTTCGTTTGGCCGAAAAAGCCTTTTATCCCGGAAAGGTTCCATTCCCGTTGATGCACATCGATTCGAAATGGAAGTTCAAGGAAATGGTTGAATTCCGCGACAATTATGCCCGCGAAAACGGTTGGAACCTGATCGTTCATTACAACAAAGCAGCTTTCGAAGCTGGCGTTGGTCCGTTTTCCCACGGCAGTAAATATCACACCGATGTAATGAAAACCCAGGCTTTGCTCGAAGGACTCAACAAATACAAGTTCGACGCCGCTTTTGGTGGCGCCCGTCGCGACGAAGAGAAATCGCGCGCCAAAGAACGTATTTTCTCGTTCCGCGATAAGTTTCACCAGTGGGACCCAAAGAATCAGCGCCCCGAATTGTGGGACATTTACAATGCCCGCGTACACAAAGGCGAATCCATCCGTGTGTTCCCGATTTCGAACTGGACTGAATTAGACATCTGGCAATACATCCGTCTGGAAAAAATACCAATTGTGCCGCTTTATTTTGCAAAAGAACGTCCGGTAGTGAATCAGGATGGCAACCTGATTATGGTTGACGACGACCGTATGCCGAAAGAAATAGCCGAAAAAGCAGAAATGAAAATGGTTCGCTTCCGCACCTTGGGCTGTTATCCGCTGACCGGCGCCGTTGAATCGGAAGCTGACACCATCGAAAAGATCGTGGAAGAAATGATGACCGTAACGGTTTCGGAACGCACCACCCGTGTGATCGATTTCGACCAGGATGGCTCGATGGAACAGAAAAAGAGAGAAGGGTATTTCTAGAGAGAAGCCCCTCCAAACCTCCCCGAAGGGGAGGCTTAAAAACCCAAATAATACTATAATAATATGAATAACGATAATAATCAGAATACAGCCAAACTTCCCCCCTTCGGGGGGATTGAGGGGGGCTTGGGCTTCCTCGACATCAACGCTTACCTTGATCAGGACGAGAAGAAAGACTTGCTTCGCTTGTTAACAGCCGGTTCGGTGGACGATGGAAAATCGACACTGATTGGGCGTTTGCTGTTCGACAGCAAGAAGATTTACGAAGATCAGCTTTCGGCACTGGAACGCGACAGCAAACGCGTGGGTCATGCCGGTGAGGAAATCGACTATGCGCTTCTGCTCGACGGTTTGAAAGCCGAACGCGAACAGGGAATTACCATCGATGTGGCGTACCGCTATTTCTCGACCAACAAACGTAAATTCATTATTGCCGACACGCCCGGACACACGCAATATACCCGAAACATGGTTACCGGCGCATCAACCGCCAACCTGGCCATTATCCTGATTGATGCCACCAAAGGCGTAATTACACAAACACGCCGCCACACGTTTTTGGTTTCGCTGCTTGGAATTAAACACGTGGTACTGGCCGTTAACAAAATGGATTTGGTGAACTACGACCAGAAAGTGTTCGATGAAATTGTGGCCGAATACAAATCGTTTATTACGCAACTCGATGTTCCGGATGTGAACTTTATTCCGCTTTCGGCGCTGAAAGGCGAAAACGTGGTGGAGCCAACTACACAGATGAAATGGTACCACGGTCCAAGTATGCTCGAATTCCTGGAATCGGTGCACATCAGTAGCGACCGCAATTTCGACGACATGCGTTTCCCGGTTC
>DPRM01000053.1 GCA_003537645.1 Prolixibacteraceae bacterium | reverse complement strand
CCCGAAAGCATTGCAAATAAAACGATACCAATTGTTATCAGGATTATTGCCGATATTAGCAGATAGTTTTTGTTATTTCCTTTTTGCATTGCTCACCTCCCTTCAACATTTGTTCATCGGTTTTTACGAATTCGGGAGGTGTTTGTTCCAATCATTTTACAACGGAATATTGCCGTGTTTGCGTGGTAAATTGGATTTCCGCTTGTTGTGGGTCATATTCAATGCCTGAATTATCTTTGAGCGTGTATCCTGTGGCAGAATAATTTCATCGATGTATCCAAGAGCTGCTGCCCGATATGGATTGGCAAACTTTTCACGGTACTCCTCAACAGCGGCAATTCTTTCTTCCTCGCTAAGTTTTCCACGGTGCAAAATATTAATGGCGCCTTCGGGACCCATAACTGCAATTTCAGCGGTTGGATAAGCGAAATTTACATCGCCGCCAATGTGCTTGCTCGACATTACATCGTATGCGCCTCCGTATGCTTTTCGGGTTATAAGCGTGATCTTGGCCACAGTAGCTTCGGCAAATGCATACAGCAGTTTTGCGCCATGCTTAATAATTCCTCCGAATTCCTGACCAGTACCCGGCAAAAATCCGGGAACATCAACCAATGTAACAAGTGGAATATTGAATGCGTCGCAGAAACGAACAAAACGGGCAGCTTTGGCCGACGAGTTAATATCGAGAACACCGGCTAAAAAGGCCGGTTGATTGGCAACTATTCCTATCGGCTTTCCTCCCATTCGGGCAAAACCAATCACCATATTGGCAGCATAATGTGGCTGAACTTCCAAAAAGTGCTCATCATCAATGATTTTGTGAATAATATCTTTGATGTCGTAAGGCTTATTTGGATCAACCGGAACGACCTGATTTAAAGAAATATCTGTTCTGTTTTCAGGATCGGTACAAATCTTAAGAGGCGGTTCGTCCATGTTGTTCGAAGGAATAAAGCTTATAAGTTCTCTAACCATCATCAGAGTTTGTTCCTCATCGCTTCCGGTAAAATGCGCAACACCGCTTTTTGAAGCATGAGTAGTCGCCCCGCCCAGTTCTTCTTTTGTAACATCTTCGTGTGTAACTGTCTTAATCACTTCAGGTCCGGTTACAAACATGTGACTGGTTTTTTCGACCATGAAAATGAAATCGGTCAAAGCGGGTGAATACACTGCACCACCGGCACATGCGCCCATTATCGCGCTTATTTGCGGGATGACCCCGGAAGAAAGTACATTGTTGTAAAAAATATCGGCATAACCGGCAAGACTTTCAACACCTTCCTGAATACGGGCTCCTCCTGAATCGTTCAAGCCGATCAGTGGAGCGCCCATTTTAACAGCCAATTCCTGAATTTTCAGGATTTTGTCGGCATTTGCACGGCTTAAAGTTCCACCGAAAACAGTAAAATCCTGAGCAAAAACATACACAAGCCGTCCGTTTATTTTTCCGTATCCCGAAACAACCCCGTCGCCCGGTATTTTTGATTTATCTATTCCGAAGTCGGTTCCACGGTGGGTAACCATTTTATCGATCTCATTAAAAGTTCCCGGATCGAGAAGGAAAGCGATTCGTTCGCGGGCGGTTTTTTTTCCTGATTTGTGTTGTTTTTCTACCCGATCGGCTCCGCCGCCTGATTCTGCCTGTTTGTTCAGCAATTCAAATTGTTCAAATTTGGCTTTCAAATCCATTTTATATGATTTTTTCGATTTCTATTAAAACCTGATTAGCATCAACTGTGCTGCCTTCGGCAACATGAATTATGGCAATTTTTCCGTCGATAGGCGATTTGTATTCGCTTTCCATTTTCATGGCTGAGATCGTAATTAGAGTATCTCCTTTTTTCACTTCATCGCCAACCGAAACCGGAATCTTAACCACCTTGCCCGGCATTGGCGAAGTGATGCTGTTTTCAGACAGCATCTGGGCGCCGCCGGTACGGTTGCGCAAATACCGCGATTCTGCATCAATCACTTCCAGATCGTAAGAGTCGTAAAGCGTATAAGCTGTGTAATGTTTTGGCTTTGATTGCGGAACCAATTCGATGTTAAACGAACGTCCGTTTACCAGGATAGAGAAGATTCCCTCGTCGTTGTGCATTAAATCGACCTGATAGATTTTATCGTCAACTTTGATTTCGAGTAAATTTTCAAACTGCTTTAATATTTCTACTGATGCAATTCGTTTGTCTAATTTTATTTCGATTGACATATTTTTGGGGGATTACAAACGTTCGAAATTCTTTTGGTAAGTATATTTTTTCCACCTGTTTTTGGCCGGATACATTTCCTTTGATGTTTGAGCAATATTTAACTGATCGAGGTATTCGATGTAAGTCGCAATAATTACCATGTCTTCACAATTTTCTGTGCATTTTGAAGCTAAAAGCAGCTGTTCTTTGTTTTTCTCGATAAAGTTGGTGTCGTAATTACCATTCCTGAAATCGGGAGTATCCATAATTCTTTCCAGAAATTTGATGGATGTTTTAACTCCGGTGATTTTGTATTCGTAAAGAGCGCGTTTCATCCGTTCGATTGCTTCCGACCGGTTTTCGGCCCAAACGATGAGTTTCGAGATCATCGAATCGTAATAAATCGGAATTTCATATCCTTCATAAACATATCCGTCGGTACGAACTCCTAAACCAAGTGGTTGGGTAATATTGTATATTTTACCCGGATTTGGCATGAAATTGTTGTCGGTATCTTCGGCATAAATCCGGCATTCAATGGCATGACCGGTTTGTTTTAATTGTTCCTGATTGAATTTAAGTGGCTGACCTTCAGCAATTAAAATTTGTTGCTTTACTAGGTCTATTCCGGTTACACGTTCGGTAATCGGGTGCTCAACCTGAAGGCGGGTGTTCATCTCGAGGAAGTAAAAATTCAGGTCATTGTCAACCAGAAATTCGATGGTTCCGGCACCCGTGTAATTTACCGCCCGGGCTGCTTCCACAGCATATTCGCCCATCTTTTTTCTTAATTCAGGTGTCATAAGTGGAGAAGGGGTTTCCTCTATCATTTTCTGATGTCGCCTTTGAACCGAGCATTCGCGTTCGAACAAATGAAGGAAATTTCCGTGTTTATCGCCCAAGACCTGAAATTCAATGTGATGTGGCGACGAAATATATTTCTCGATGTAAACCGAATCGTTTCCGAAGGATGATTTTGCCTCAGATCGCGCTGATCTGACCAGCGATGTAATGTCTTTTTCTTCAGTAATTAGACGCATTCCTTTGCCGCCACCGCCGGCCGATGCTTTTACCATTACCGGAAGTCCGATTTCCATGATTGTATCAATCGCTTCTTTTTCGGTTTTAACACTTTCGGTGGTTCCTGGTACAACTGGTACACCGGCAGCAATCATTGTCAGGCGGGCACTTATTTTATCGCCCATCTGTTCAATCACTTCAGGCTTTGGGCCTATGAAAATAATTCCGTTTTCGTCACATTTTCTTGAGAATGCCGCATTCTCCGATAAAAATCCGTATCCGGGATGGATGGCATCTGCATTGCACTTTTTGGCAACTTCAATAATTTTGTCAGCATTCAGGTAACTTTCGGAGGAGGGGGATGCTCCGATGTGATAGGCTTCGTCGGCATATCGAACATGCATGGATGTTCGGTCGGCATCGGAAAATACTGCAACGGTAGAAATACCCATTTCGCGGCAGGTTCGCATTATTCTTACAGCTATTTCTCCTCGGTTCGCAATTAGGATTTTTATGATTTTCTTCATGTTATATTTAGTTATCCTTAAGGATTAATTTGTAACCAATAATTTTTTTGCACGGATTAAAAACCCAAAAACAGCTTAAATGTTTGCTAAATTGATTCTTATTTTATTAAAAGTTTTTCAATTAACATATCAAATTGAAATGATTTCTATATATTTGCTTCTCTTAAATTAAATAATATGCATTTTCGTTCTGATGTTTACGCTATTATAATATTATTATTAAGTGCATCAAATCTGCTTGCACAGAATTCCGACAAATATAATCTTTCAACTGATACTGCAGTAAATCGTCTTGCAGGAGAAAATCGTGTTTATTATGCTACCCGTATTGAAAAACGCCCGAAAATTGATGGAAAACTGAACGAATCTTGCTGGGAATCGGGCATTTGGTCGGGAGGATTTACTCAGCAAATACCCAATCAGGGAAAGAAACCATCGCAGCAAACAGAAATAAAACTTTTGTACGACGACAATAATTTGTACGTAGGGTTCAAATGTTTTGATAAAGGACCGGGTAATATCAGACCCATTTTAAGCCGAAGGGACGAAATGGCCGGTGACATTGCCGGTATTGCAATTGATTCGTATAATGACAAGCAAACTGCTTATGAATTTAATGTTTCAGCTGCTGGACAAAAGATTGATTTAGTGCATCTTGGTGCATATAACTGGGATTTTAACTGGGATGCTGTATGGGATGGAAAAGCACAGGTTAATGATTCGATCTGGACTTCTGAAATTCAGATTCCTTTCAGCCAGTTGCGTTTCGCTCCGGGCGACCAACAGGTGTGGGGAATTCATATATGGAGATGGATTGACCGGTATAATGAAGAAAGCCAATGGAAACTAATACCGATTGATGCCCCTGCGATGGTATATTTATTTGGAGAACTGCGTGGAATTGAAGGAATTAAACCAAAAACAAACTACGAGTTCTTACCATATGTAAATACCCGGTTCAGTCCAAATACCGATTATGAAAATAAAACAACTTATGGAGTTGGACTGAATGGGAAAGTTGGCCTGAATTCAGGCTTTACACTCGATTATGCTATAAACCCGGATTTTGGGCAGGTTGAGTCGGATCCGGCAGTGCTGAATCTTACTTCTTATGAAGTTTTTAACGAGGAAAAACGCCCATTCTTTCTGGAAGGAAATACCATTCTTGATTTTTCGATTGACGACGACATGCTTTTTTATAGTCGAAGAATTGGTCATGCACCAAGTTATTTTCCTGATTTAAACGACAATCAAACCATTTCTATTTCTGATAATGTTCCTATTATCAGTGCTTTGAAATTAACTGGGAAAACAAAGGACGGGCTTTCGGTCGGTGTAGTTCAGAGTTTAACCGCAAAAGAAAATGCGACCATTTATGGCAATGGTTCAAATTCGAAAGTAACTGTTGAACCGTTCACAAGTTTTATGGTTGGCCGGATAAAACAGGATTTTGATAAAGGAAATACCATTTTAGGGGGAATGTTAACTTCAACTCTACGCGATATTCATGACACACATTTACAGAAATTATCCAACTCTGCATTGTCCGGAGGGATTGATTTTCAGCATAATTGGAAGAATAAAAAATACTTTGTCGATTTCAAAGGTTTTTTCAGTAACATAAACGGAGACACTACTGCAATTAAAGTTTTACAAACTTCGCCGGTACATTATTATCAACGTACAGATGCCGGCCATATTGAATACGATTCGGAAAGAACCAGCATGTCTGGCTGGGGTGGTTCACTTCAGGGAGGAAAACGCAGTGGAAAACTTCGGGTAGTCGGAACTTTAAACTGGCGTTCGCCGGGTGTCGATTTAAACGATGTTGGTTATTTGTACCAGGCCGATGTGATCAAAGAAATGGTAAACGTAACATACAAAGTCAGTCAGCCAAAAGGAATCATCAGGAGTTATTATGTTGAAGCCGAGCAAGAACACGATTGGAACTTTGGTGGTGAAACAACACTCGACCGCTTTAAACTACATGGTTATACGCAGTTCAAAAATTTATGGAGCGTGCACCTGAACCTAAAAGCAAATCTCAACTTTTTTGATACCCGTGAGCTTCGTGGCGGGCCTAAATTGTTTAAAGATAATTGTTTGCAGGATTACGAGTTGTTTATTCAATCGAATCAGGTGAAAGATTTATTTGTAGGTTTTGGTCCCCGGTTTAAATTCTTTTCCGACGATATTTCAAAAACCACTTATTTTACTGCATTGGTACGGTGGCAATTGAGCGATCGGTTCAGCATTACTTCCAGAACTATTTTTGATAATACAACTGATCATCACGAATACATTCGAAATACAAAATACATTGTGGGAACCATCGACCGCAATACGATTTCATCGACACTTAGGTTCGAATACTTCATTTCGCCTGAAATTTCGCTTCAGTACTACGGAAACCCTTATGCTTCGAATGGTAAATTTGAAAATTTCAGGGAAGTGGCTGATGCTGATAATAAAGCGTTGAATTTACGATATAACAATTTGCAAAGTACACTTCAACCTGACAATTATTATCAATTGGCGAAGAATGGAGTACCGGTATCCCGGATTAAAAATCCTGATTTTAACTACCATGAATTCAGCTCAAATATGGTTGGAAGATGGGAATTCAGACCCGGATCAACTTTGTATCTGGTTTGGACCAATACACGTTCTGAATACTCAGATCAGTTCAATCAGTCGATTCTGAAAAGTTTCGGAAACATCTGGAATGTACAGTCGCAAAATGTGTTTATGGTCAAATTCAGCTATTGGTTTTCGTTATAAATTGCGTTCTTTTGCCTGAAATTAAGAACTTGCTGTTGTGACTATTTCTGATTATTTACCTGTTTACCGAAAGAATCTAACACTTGCCGTTCCCGTTATTTTAGCACAGATTGGGCAGGTTACTGTTAATCTGGCTGATAATATGATGGTTGGCCATGTAGGGACTACCGAACTTGCTGCCGCATCGTTTGCTATCAATGTTTTTCATATTGGAATGCTTTTCGGCCTGGGTATTACTTTGGGTATTACTCCTTTGGTGGGGCAATCATTCAACCCGAAAAAACCGGGTGGAGTAGGAGGATGGCTCAAAAACGGCATTCTTGTTCATTTTATTGCAGCAATTTTACTTTGTCTGATCATGTCATCGGTCGTTTTCTTTATGGGACGAATGGGGCAGAGCGAAGAGGTTGTGCGGGCCGCAATTCCTTATTACCTGATTCAGGTTGCCTCTCTTTTGCCCATGTTGCTTTTCTTTTCCATCAAGCAGTTTTTCGAAGGGGTCGGCAACACAAAAATCGCAATGATCATCACCATTATTGCCAACACTGTAAATATAGGCTTGAATTATATCCTGATATTCGGGAAGTTGGGGTTTCCGGCTCTTGGACTGAATGGCGCCGGTTATGCCACTTTAATTGCTCGAATAATCATGCCTTTAATTTTTCTCCTGATTATCCTGAAGAAACCATCTTTCAAGGTATATTTTGAGTCGGCAAAAAAAGCGCGGTTTGAAATCGATAAAATTAAGCGAATGTTATCGATTGGATTGTCCATTGGAATGCAAATGATCATCGAAATTCTGGCTTTCAGCATGGGGGCAATTATGCTTGGATGGATTTCGAAAGAAGCGCTGGCCGGTCATCAGGTTGCAATTGGGATGGCTGGTATGACTTATCTGATTTCGTTTGGTCTGGCTTCAGGAACAACCATTAGAGTGAGCCATGCATTTGGCGATCGCGACCGCAATGAATTAAAGCATGCAATTTTTGCATCGCTGCACATTGTAATCGCATTTATGTCGCTCATGGGAATTCTCTTTGTTGTATTGCGCAATCAGCTTCCGCTGCTATTTACAAGCGATCCGGAAGTAATAAGGTTTGCAGCCGGATTGTTGATTGTTGGCGCTTTTTTCCAGATATTCGATGGCGTTCAGGTTGTATTGTTGGGCGCATTGCGCGGGATGGCTGATGTCAGAATTCCAATGTTTATGGCCTTTTTCTCATATATCGTAGTTAGTTTACCCATCAGTTATCTGCTGGCATTTGTATTTAATTTTGGGTATTCCGGCGTTTGGATCGGATTTGTATTCGGACTTTCAACTGCAGCAGTATTATTCGGCTTCAGGTTGAAAAATCAGTTGCAGAAATTTGGGAAGTCGAATCGAGGTTAATTTAATGACCACCAAATGACTATTGAATGACTTTTATGACATCTGGTAATAATACAGATATCCATAAAAAAGTATAAAAAAAAGCTGGCAGCTGGATTAAAATCCCGATTGCCAGCTTTTTAATTTGTCACTTTTTACGTTTTTATTTCACGTATGTCGCTGCTTTTAAAAAGTCATAACTTTTCTGGACACTGACAATCGGTTCAAAATTGTATCTTTCAACTTCAACGAATGAATCTTTCAGTCCGTTTTTATAGGCTGTTTCATAAATCGGTTTGAAATCCAACTGTCCGCTTTCGCCAATTTCTTTTTCATCTTTAATGTGCAATACCGGAAAGCGATCCGGATATTTTTCCATGTAATCAACTGCCTTAAAACCACCACGCATTACCCAATACACATCCATTTCGAAGAATACTTTTTTCGGATCTGTATGGTTGATCATGTAATCGTACATGATTTCACCTTCAATTTTTTCGAATTCGCGTGCGTGGTTGTGAAATCCGAACTGAACTTTGGCTTTGGAAGTAATTTCACCAATAGCGTTATAGAAATCGCACCACATTTTTAATTCTTCCAGTGTTTTTGGAATTGGCATACTGGGTTTTACAATGAATTTACAACCGGCTTCAACATGATCTTCAAGTGCTTTTTTCCACCAATCCATCGCTTCAGTGTGCTTATCTTTGGTGTAATTAGGGCCACCCAAATGGGCACTGGTCATTTTCATGCCAAGACCTTTTACCACTTTTTTAAATTCTGAAGGAGTCATACCATATATCTTTCCATCAGCATAATTAGCAGTTTCCAGCGTCGTAAATCCAATATCCGAAACCAGTTTCATGGTTCCCAATGCATCAGCTTTCATGGCATCGCGCAATGAATATAGCTGTAATCCAATGTTTTTCTTTCCTTTGGCCTGAAGTACGGAAGCCTGAAGAATGCTGGTCCCTACCAAACTTCCGGCAACCAATAAAGAACTGGTTTTAAGAAAATCTCTTCTGTTTGTCATTTTTTTTGAAAGGTTTAAAATGGTTTATGATATTTCATTAAAATTCAACCCAAAAATAACTAAACCAACTAAACACCGCTCTTCTTATTTGAATAATCTGAATGACAAATTGTACTTGTACTGAATCTATTTGGATTTGCTTACCTTATCCACCAGATAAACGATTGACTGGTGCGTTATTCCGCTGTTTTCGGTCAGCCCGATTTCGCATGTACGACTGGTTGAATAGCCTTTTTTTATCGAACCCGGCAATTGATTCTTTAAATCACGAAGGCCGTGGGCATTCAGTTCAGGATAAGAAAAGCCACGGTCGCCAGCAAAGCCGCAGCAATTGGTTTCCGGAACCACCACTTTGCTCGCACACATTTCTGCCAATTGAATAAGTTGATCCTCCAATCCCATTTTTTTCATACTGCACACCGGAAATACTGTAATCGCTTCATCCAGAGGCGTAATTTCAAGATTTGGAAGCAGGTATTCCATAATCAATCCGACTGGTTCGTAGAGTTTTATGCGTGGTTCCATGTTTTCTTTCATCGTATAAAGGCACGGGCTCATATCGCACACAATCGGGTAGGAGCCTTGTTTGCTGGCAATCCAAAGCGCATCTTCCAGTTCTTTCGATTTTTTCAGGCCTGCATCCTTAAAACCTTTGCTCGAAAAGGCCATTCCACAGCACAATTCGTTCATTCCCTCCGGAAAAATAACGTCAAATCCGGCTTTTCTGATGAGTTGCTGCATTTTGTCTGTCAGTTGAACTTCCGAATCGTATCCTTTTGAAATTCCCATCGACCGGTTGATGCACGAAGGAAAATACACCACCTTCTTCGGATTGTCGGAAATTTCAGGATTAACCATTATTTTTTTTGCACCTGATGGCATTGGAGCGGTCCACAGCGGAATCCGGTTGCCCGAAAGTTTTCTCATCCCTCCTGAAATGTTTTTCATCAGTCGGGTGCCAAGTATCGTGTGAAAAAAGTTGACCAGCGACAAGGCATTCCGCGCCGAAGAGGTTACCAGTTCTAAATGACTGGCGATCCACATCGCTGTTTTGGCCTGTCTTGCGGAGATATTCTGGAAACGCAATTCCTTCACCAGCTTGCCGGTGTCGATTTTTACAGGGCAACTGATGGCGCACAAACCATCGGTGGCGCAGGTTTCGTCGCCTGCATAACTAAACTGGTTGACCAGCGCGGCGGCAGTGTGCGGTTCTTCTCCTGAAACTTTTAACCGGCTTATCTCGCGGTAAACCGCAATCCGCTGACGTGGCGAAAGTGTCAATTCTGCCGAAACACAGGAGGGTTCACAGAAGCCGCATTCAATACATTTGTCCACTTTTTCGTTTGCAGGAGGTAGCGGCTTCAGATTTTTAAGGTGCGCTTTCGCATTATTGTTCAGGATCACACCAGGATTTAGAAGGTTTTCAGGATCAAAAATCCTTTTGATCTGCTTCATCAGTTCAAAAGCCTCCGCACCCCATTCCAGTTCGACGAACGGTGCCATGTTCCGGCCGGTTCCATGCTCGGCTTTCAGCGATCCGTCGTATTTCTTAACAACCAGATTGACCACGTCCTGCATGAATATTTCGTAACGTTCGATTTCTTCGGAAGTGGAAAAATCCTGGGTAAATACAAAGTGTAGATTTCCGTCGAGGGCATGTCCGAAAATAACCGCTTCATTGTATTTGTATTTTTTGAACAGCAATTGCAGGTCGAGCGTTGCTTCTGCCAGTCGGTGAAGCGGAAAAGCCACATCTTCGATGATCACGGTTGTTCCTGTTTTTCGTACCGCTCCAACCGATGGGAACAGCCCTTTTCTGATTTTCCAGTAAAGATTGTATTCGGCCGGAATGTCGGTAAAATGAACGGGTATTTCTACAGGTATCACCTCTATCGCTTTTTTTATCAGGCTAATTTGGCTGCTAAGCGTCTC
>DPRM01000140.1 GCA_003537645.1 Prolixibacteraceae bacterium | reverse complement strand
ATAAAAAATGCGACATTATTTCAATCCTTTTACTTACAAACATTCAAATTACTTCTATAAAGAATATTTCCCCTTTTCGAGAAACTCAATCGTTTTATTGATCCCGACATACATCAGAGTGTCCTCGTTAACGAACGAAACATGCTGCCGGTAATCAGCCAGAAAACTTTCAAGATAAACCGAAGACTTTGCCGGTCTCCTGAATTCCATAGCCTGTGCGGCGTTGTACAATTCAATGGCCAGAATACTGTAAATATTGGTAGCTACTTTCAGCGCTTTGGTGGCTGCATTTCCACCCATACTCACATGATCCTCCTGCTCGTTCGACGATGGAATAGAATCGACCGAAGCCGGAGTACTCAACTGCTTATTCTGGCTAACAATTGATGCAGCAGCATATTGCGGAATCATAAATCCTGAATTCAGTCCCGGGCTGGCTACTAAAAACTCCGGAAGGTTGCGGTCGCCCGAAATCAAACGGTAGGTGCGGCGTTCCGAAATACTGCCTATCTCAGACAAGGCAATGGCTAAAAAATCGAGCGACAAAGCAAGCGGTTCTCCGTGAAAATTTCCGCCGGAAATAATCAGGTCATCATCTGGAAAAACTGTTGGATTATCGGTTACCGAATTGATTTCAGTTTCAATCACTCCGGCCACGTAAAATATTGCATCTTTCACCGCACCGTGCACCTGCGGGATACACCTGAAGGAATAAGGGTCCTGAATATGCGTTTTTTTTCGGCTGATCAGTTCGCTCCCATTCAGTAATTTCCTGAAATTGGCCGCAGTTTTTATCTGTCCCGAATGTGGCCTGATTTCCTGAACCTGCGCCATGAAAGGTTCAATCAGTCCATCAAAGCTATCGAGAGAAATGGCTCCAATAATATCGGCATAATCCAACAGGCGGAAAGCTTTCAGGAGTGTAAAAACAGCGTGGGCGCTCATAAACTGGGTTCCGTTCAGCAAGGCTAATCCTTCTTTTGCCTGAAGACGGATAGGCTTCCACCCCATTTCTGCCAGAACATCTGCCGCTTGTTTCCGAACTCCTTTGTGATACACCTCGCCCATTCCGAGCAGTGGCAAAAACAGTTTAGCCAGCGGAGCCAAATCGCCACTTGCGCCCAGCGAACCCTGCTCGCAAACGATTGGTAAAATATCGGCATTAAACAAATCGAGAATCCGCTGAACAGTAATCAATTGAACGGCCGAATTTCCTTTGGCCAGTGCATGTGCTTTTAGCATAAGCATCAGCCTGACAACATCCGAAGGAATTTCTGGTCCCAGATTGCAGGCGTGCGAAATCACCAGATTTTCCTGCAATTTGCTTAAATCGTCTTTCGAAACTTCGATGTTGCACAGCGCGCCAAAACCGGTATTGATTCCGTACAAAGGGCCGTTTGTTTCGCTCATTTTGCGGTCGAGATACGCCTTACTTTTTTCGATCAGCGCGACCGATTCGTCTGAAAGCACCAGTATTTTGTGGTTTTCCAGAATGTCTTCAATAATTGAATAGGTTAATTTTTCAGGCGATATATAATGAATTGGTCTTTCCATGTGATCTCAAATTTATTATTGATTATTGGATATTGATTATTCATTGGATATTGGATATTCAATATTGATTATTGGATATTTGAGTTTAAAAAAGTCCCAATATTCAACAACCAATCTCCAGGAACCAACGAAAGTTGCAAACAGAAATAATGAAGCTTTCCCCTTTCGGGGGAACAGGAAGGGGGCTTTTCTCAGGGACAGCGGATGTCGCCCCCAATGGATTTTGAAAATCGATATTCTTTGAGTAAAAAAATCATTCCCGAAAATTTTCAGGAAAGAAACTCAAACAATTTTTAGGCGGAAAGGATTTTTATCAGTTCCTGTGGATCAACCAACTGCTGATCGCCGGTTATCATGTTTTTGAGGTTTATTTTTCCCTGAAGCATTTCGTTTTCGCCAACAATGGCCAAAAAGGGTATTTTCTTGTTGTTGGCCCAGGTCATTTGCTTGGCCATCTTGCTTTTATCAGGAAAGATTTCGGCATTGATTCCTGCCTTCCGAACGGCAGACAGCACCGGCAAACAGAACGCTTCTTCGGCTGCTCCAAAATTCACAAACATCAATTTAGTTGAATCGGCTGTGGCAGCAGGAAATAATTGCAGTTGGGTGAGCACATCGTAAATACGGTCGGCTCCAAACGAAATACCCACGCCCGAAACATTGGGCATCCCGAAGATTCCGGTCAGGTCGTCGTAACGGCCACCGCCGCAAATACTGCCCATTGGTACATCTTTGGCTTTTACCTCGAAGATAGCGCCGGTGTAATAGTTCAATCCGCGTGCAAGTGTTAAATCCAGTTCAACTTCAGTGTTTAATTCGAAAGATGCGAGGTATGCAAACAAAGTGCGCATCTCGGCAATTCCCTTCGCTCCAACTTCCGACTGACAAATGGCAGCTTCCAGTTGCGCTAATTTCTCGGACACCGAACCCGACAAATGCAAAATGGGCTGAAGCTTATCAACCGCGGCCTGCGGAATGCCTTTCCCTATCAACTCTTCGTTTACTTTTTCCAAACCAATTTTATCCAACTTGTCGATGGCAACCGTAATATCCACAATCCTGTCCTTTTCGCCAATTACTTCAGCAATTCCGGCGAGGATTTTCCGGTTATTGATTTTAACAACCGTATTGATTTTTAATTTGGTAAAAACCGCGTCAACAATCTGAACCAGTTCCATTTCGTTGAGCAACGAATCGCTTCCAACTATATCAACGTCGCACTGATAAAACTCGCGGTAACGTCCTTTCTGCGGACGATCGGCACGCCAAACAGGCTGAATCTGGTAGCGTTTAAACGGGAATGAAATATCGTTTCGGTATTGCACCACAAATCGCGCAAAAGGCACGGTAAGGTCATAGCGCAAACCTTTTTCAGAAATTCGGTTGGTCAGACGGATGCTGTTTTTCTCCAATAATTCCTGATCGGAAAGACCACCAGCAAAATCGCCCGAATTCAGGATTTTGAATAGCAGCTTGTCGCCTTCTTCGCCATATTTACCCATCAGTGTCGAAAGGTTCTCCATCGCAGGGGTTTCAATGGGCTGAAATCCGTACATGCGGAAAATGCTTTTGATCGAATCGAAAATATAGTTCCGGTTGGTCATTTCAGCCGGTGAAAAATCGCGGGTTCCTTTTGGAATTGAAGGTTTCTGTGCCATGTTCGTTTTATTTCTGAAGGCGCAAAATTAAGGAAATTCAGGATAAACCGACATTTGGGGCAGCATTTATCGGTTATAATATTGATCCGTCAATTTCCGGAGATATTCATCGCAACCGCGATCTCCTTCTTTTGGCGCCCAACTTGCAAAATTCTTATCCGAAATCTGCTGATAAGGACCATCTTTTATCTCGTAAACAACCGTTCCGGTTTCAAGCGAAATAACATTGTGCCATATTCCGGGCGGAATTTCAACAGCATGGTTTCCATTCGCGGGTTCGAGCAATACAAAATCAGTGGCAATACCCAATTCATCAAAAATGACGACCACCAGACTACCACGCAGTACGATGAAAACTTCGCGTTTATCGGGGTTTTCATGCTTGTGCGGCTGAATATATGTCCCCGGTTCGAAAGCGTTCAGCATCCGGTTGATCGGGTCGGCCAAATCGTCGTGAAAATTGTGGTTCAATCGTTTACGCGGAGATTGAATTGCCTTTTGGCTTAATTCATTGAGTAATTTCCGGGAGATTATTTTGGGCATAATTTCAAAATCAAATGGGTTTAAATACGCGAAAAATATTCATGCTAAATCCTGAACCGAAGATACCATTTTTGCTCCAATTCATTCCAAACCAAACGAATCTGCTTACTCTCAAAAAGTTTAATGTTGCTCCTGATGGTGATGGTTTATCTTGAAGGCTGAGAATGCCTGCAACTACAAGGGGAACTGAATTTTTCCGTTGAACTTCCTACAGAGATTTGCTTTTCAAAAACAAATTTCTGTCAACGAAGCACTGAAACCCGACTTGCCGGGTAGCTTGCTGTTATTAGCCGTAGTGCTTCCTTCTCGTAGTGTCAGAATGTCTATCTTTTTCCCATTTTGCTCTATAGTCAATACTCGACAGTGTTTGTTTGCAGGATTTTCAACAAGTGAAACTTCTTCTAAATCCATTTCTGTTATTATACGACAACAGATTTCTCCATTGTATAATTTTCCTTTAACATGGTCACATTTGTTGTAATTTTGCTCACAAATAGAACAATGACTTTTTTTAATAATACCACCAACACTTTGGAAATATAGATTTGGAAATAATAATTTCTCATAGCTTTCCAATCTTTCTATATAACCATTTTCAGATTGAAGTTCAAAAGGATAATTTTTAATTACAGTTCCATATGTCACCTGAGCATTAACTAAGTTTCCCCAAGCTTCACTCATTTTGTCCTCTTTTATATTTACAAGCATTTGTAATTCAAATTGGATTGCAAGTAAAGAATTGTCAATACAATAAATGAGGTTGGCTTCATTCTCCAGTTTTCTTGTCACAAAATCTTTTTTAAGTTTGATGAGTTCAGTCCTGTAATTTTTGATTGTTTCTATTTCTTGCTTTTGAATCTCAATACCAACAGTTATGAATGCTTTTCCTTGTGAAATAGCCGCCATTTCATTAAACTCTTTAATTAAGAGATTTGGGTTTTCTAAAAATATTTTCATTTCAAAGCCTTTAATATATTTTCGAAGTTTTTAATTGCTTCCGAATCTCCTTTGAAGCTTATTTTTTTGACTTTCCCTTTTTCTTTTGTTTCAATATAAAATTCAACTTGAGCGGTATTTTTTCCAAAACTACCTCTGAGCCTGTCATATACATAACTTGACAGAATATTTAATGAAACAGAAATAAAATTTGGGTTCTCCGAAATTAAAGAAAAACTTAAAAAGATTGCTGGTAAATAAATGTCTGCGTTCTTCCTACTTCTATATAGTTCGGTGTCTCCGCCAAACGCTTCAAAACTTATATTACTTTGTCTGAATAGTTTGTTCAAATCAACCATACTTTCGGTAAAAATAAAGTCACCCTTTTTCTTTGCAGTTTCAAAGTTCTCAGGGAAAAATGATAAACCGACAGGAAGTTTTAAATCCAACTCTTCAAGCCTGTCGTCGATGTTTAATTCTTCAATTCTATATTCCATATTCTTTATATTAATTGTCGCACATAGCATTACAGTTAGCATCTGCAATCCGCCAATGGCGGGTATTTTTGCTATATGTGTATGAATTAGAATGGGAATACATCTAATTTCTGGATTCCACGATTTTAATGCTTCTCAAATTTACCCCATTCAGCCCATTTATCAAACCAGTTTTACAAAAAATTACAAACAATTTCCTCACTTAAAACCCCTGAAAATGAAAAAGTCCGAAATGAGCAACCACTCACTTCGGACTTCCAGCTTCGGACTTCGGACTGTTTTCCTAATCTTTCATCAGCTTTTTATATTTCACACGCTGCGGACCAACATCACCCATTCGTTTTTTGCGGTTTTCTTCGTAATCGGTAAATCCGCCTTCGAAGAACACCACTTTCGAATCGCCTTCGAAAGCCAGTATGTGGGTTGCAATGCGGTCGAGAAACCAGCGGTCGTGCGAGATAACCACAGCACAACCGGCAAAGTTATCCAAACCTTCTTCCAAAGCTCGCAATGTATTGATATCGATATCATTGGTAGGCTCATCGAGAAGCAGCACGTTACCTTCTTCTTTCAGGGCCAAAGCCAAATGCAAACGGTTCTTTTCACCACCCGACAAATACCCGCATTTCTTTTCCTGATCGGCTCCACCAAAATTGAAGCGCGAAACATAGGCACGGGCATTCAGTTGTTTTCCGCCCACCGAAATCAAATCACTTCCGCCGGTAATTACCTGGAAAACCGTTTTTTCAGGATCAATAGCCTTATGAGTTTGATCGACATAAGCAAGTTTAACAGTTTCGCCCACATCAAAAGTTCCTTTATCAGCCTGTTCCAATCCCATTATCAGTTTAAAAAGCGTGGTTTTACCAGCGCCATTGGGCCCGATAACTCCAACAATGCCATTGGGCGGAAGTACAAAATCGAGGTTTTCGAACAGCAACCTGTCGCCATAACCTTTGGCAACGGCTTCAGCAGAAATAACCCGCTCGCCCAAACGTGGTCCGTTCGGGATAAATATCTCAAGTTTTTCTTCCTTTTGTTTCACGTCTTCGTTCACCATGCGGTCGTAAGCACCCATACGGGCTTTCGATTTGGCCTGCCGGGCTTTGGGCGCCATTCTTATCCATTCCAGCTCACGTTCCAGTGATTTGCGTCGTTTGGAAGCCACCTTTTCTTCCTGCTCCATCCGCTTCGATTTCTGATCCAGCCAGGAAGTGTAATTGCCTTTCCACGGAATACCTTCGCCACGGTCGAGTTCGAGAATCCAGCCAGCCACATTATCGAGGAAATACCGGTCGTGCGTAATACAAATCACGGTTCCTTTGTATTGCTGAAGATGCATTTCGAGCCATTGGATCGATTCGGCATCCAAATGGTTGGTAGGCTCATCGAGTAGCAGTACATCCGGTTCCTTCAACAACAAACGGCACAAAGCTACCCGACGGCGCTCTCCTCCGGAAAGTTCACTCACCGGCTGATCGTCAGGCGGACACTGCAAAGCATCCATTGCACGTTCGAGTTTTGCATCGAGGTTCCAGGCATCATGCTGGTCAATTTTATCCTGAAGGATAGCCTGCTCTGCATACAGCTTATCCATTTTATCAGGGTCTTCATACACTTCAGGATCGCCAAATTTCAGGTTAATATCTTCGTATGCCTGCAGTACATCCACGATCTCCTGAACGCCTTCCTGTACAATTTCCTTTACGGTTTTGGTTTCATCGAGTTTCGGATCCTGTTCCAGATAACCAACGGTATAACCGGGTGCAAAAACCAATTCGCCCTGAAAAGAACCTTCGATTCCGGCAATAATTTTAAGTAGAGTTGATTTTCCGGAGCCATTTAAACCGATGATGCCAATTTTTGCACCAAGATAGAAAGACAAGGAAATATCTTTCAAAACCTGCTTCTGCGGCGGGAAGGTTTTACTTACCCGATACATTGAGAAAATTATTTTTTTATCGTCTGCCATATTAATATATTTATTTGTTTTCGATTCGAAACTGTACTTTCAGTTATCTAAACCCTAATTTGAGTTATCAAAAATAGCGCTTTTTAGGAGTCAAATTCTGTATTTTTATAAATTAAG
This sequence comes from Prolixibacteraceae bacterium, assembly GCA_003537645.1. Lineage (GTDB taxonomy): Bacteria > Bacteroidota > Bacteroidia > Bacteroidales > Prolixibacteraceae > Aquipluma. The sequence goes on along the minus strand of DPRM01000140.1, from coordinate 9,738 downwards.
ATTTGAGTCATTCAAAATATACATTGTGAAATTACTAGTTGTAGATGATAACCCAATAAATCAGAAGTTTTTATTCTATTCTCTAAAAAAACACTTCGACATAGAGATGGCGAATAATGGACTTGAAGCGGTTAAAGTGCTTGAGGATAAACTTTTTGATGTAGTTTTAATGGATCTTTCAATGCCTTACATGGATGGAGCAGAAGCAACTCTTGTAATCAGAGAATCTGAAAACCAGCGTAATAGAAACATTCCGATCATTTTTGTAACTACCAACGATTTTGAGCACGAAAGAATCAGGTGCATGCAAAGCGGAGCGGATGATTATTTAATAAAGCCAATTGATATAGAGCAACTGCTTAAATCGATCGACTTTCATATAAAAGAAAAACAGGAAATATTCTAGTCAGGTTTTACCTGAACAATGTAGCATCCCAATACATCAGATTATTTTCGGTTCGAATAAAGGGTAATAAAAAAGGCTGATTATTCATCAGCCTTTTTCTATTCATTTTGAATATTTTCTATTCTTCGGTAGGAACTTCAGGAGAAGCTTCTTTTGCCGGAGCACTGCTTTTTGGTGCAGATGCTTTAGCAGATTCCACATTTCCTGCAGGCTTTTTCTTACCACCACGACGGGCACGTCCTGGTTTAGCTTTGCTTTCTTTAGCTGCCAACATGTTTTCGTTGAAGTCAACCAATTCGATAAAACACATCTCTGCGTTATCCCCAATCCGGTTGCCAGTCTTCAGAATTCGTGTGTATCCACCCGGACGATCGCCAACTTTTTCAGCAACATCTCTGAATAATACGGCAACAGCTGTTTTGCTTTGCAGATATTCGAAGACAGTTCTGCGAGAATGAGTCGAATCGTCTTTTGCTTTGGTGATAAGTGGCTCAACATATACTCTTAATGCTTTGGCTTTTGCCAAAGTTGTTGTAATACGTTTATGAAAAATCAATGAATTAGCCATATTGGCCAACATAGCTTTTCTGTGNNATATCCATTCCGAAAGTCAAATTCAGGCTCACCAAAAGGTCATCGAGTTCTGTGAGTGACTTTTTACCGAAATTACGGAATTTAAGCAAATCGTTCCGGTTATAAGTAACCAGTTCTCCCAGTGTTTCAACATCAGCTGCTTTGAGGCAGTTCAATGCACGAACAGAAAGATCCATGTCAACCAGTTTTGTTTTCAAAAGCTGGCGCATGTGCAGTACTTCTTCGTCAAACTCTTCGTTTGCAAATTTCTCATCCGAATCAATGGTTATTTTTTCGTCAGAGAAAAGCATAAAGTGATAAATCAGAATTTTAGCTGCTTCTTTCAATGCATCTTTCGGATGAATTGATCCATCGGTAGTGATTTCAAAAACTAACTTTTCGTAGTCGGTTTTCTGCTCAACGCGATAATTTTCGATAGCATATTTCACATTCTTGATAGGTGTGAAAATTGAATCAATCGGAATAACTCCAAACTCAGCATCGATCGGCTTATTTTCAGCGCTTGGGACGTATCCGCGACCTTTGTTGATGGTGATATCCATCTGCAATTTAACTTCATGTTCCATCCTGCATATAACTAATTCAGGATTTAAAACACGGAAGCCGGTCATGAATTTATTGATATCTCCGGCAGTAAACGTCTCTTGTCCGGAAATTGAAATTGATACCTTTTCACTGTCGAAATCTTCGACTTCGCGTTTGAACCTGATTTGCTTTAAGTTAAGGATGATTTCGGTAACATCCTCCATCACTCCCTTAATGGTAGCAAATTCATGATCAACTTTGTCGATTCTGACAGTTGTAATTGAATAACCTTCCAAAGAGGATAACAGAATTCTTCGTAAAGCATTACCGATTGTAATACCATAGCCTGGCTCCAATGGACGGAATTCAAATTTACCGTACTTATCATCGGTTTCAACCATTATAACTTTGTCGGGTTTTTGGAACGCTAATATTGCCATAATACTGAGTAATTGATTATTTAGAATACAACTCTACAATAAGTTGTTCTTTAATGTTTTCAGGAATATCTACTCTTTCAGGACGAGTTAAAAACCGACCTACCAATTGAGTGTTATCCCATTCCAACCATGCAAATTTACTGTGACGACGAGAATTCACTGAAGCTGTAATTACTTCAAGCGATTTTGATTTTTCGCGAACACCTACAACATCACCTGGACGTAAATGGAAAGAAGGTATATTAACAACTTCTGAATTTACTGTGATGTGTTTATGAGATACCAACTGACGGGCAGCAGCACGGGTTGGAGCAATGCCCAAACGGAACACTACATTATCCAAACGAGCTTCGAGCAGTTGTAACAGAACTTCGCCGGTCACACCTTTCGATGCCGAAGCTTTTTTGAACAAATTCGAGAATTGTTTTTCCAAAATACCATACATGTATTTTGCTTTTTGCTTTTCTCTCAATTGCAAACCGTATTCAGATTTTTTACGTCTGCGGCTAGCCAAACCGTGAACTCCCGGTGGGAAATTTTTCTTTTCAAGTACTTTATCAGGTCCGAAAATTGGTTCACCAAATTTCCGGGCGATTCTGGATTGTGGTCCTCTATATCTTGCCATTACTGTCTTAATTAATTAGATTAAACACGTCTTCTTTTTGCAGGACGACATCCATTGTGAGGTAGTGGGGTAACATCAACAATTTCACTTACCTGAATGCCTACACTACTGATAGCGCGTATTGCAGATTCGCGGCCATTACCTGGACCTTTTACATATACTTTAACTTTTCTCAGTCCAAGATCATAAGCGGTCTTGGCACATTCTTCAGAAGCTACCTGTGCAGCATAAGGAGTATTCTTTTTAGAACCTCTGAACCCTTTTTTACCGGCTGACGACCATGAAATTACTTCACCATTACCATTGGTCAACGACACAATGATGTTGTTGAATGAAGAATGTATGTGTGCCTGTCCGATTGCTTCAACGATAACAACTCGTTTTTTAGTAGAACCAGTCTTTTTTGCCATAATTCAAATATCAATTATTTAGTGGCTTTTTTCTTATTAGCAACAGTTTTTCTTTTTCCTTTACGTGTGCGGGCATTATTTTTAGTGCTCTGTCCACGAAGAGGTAAGCCTACACGATGACGAATACCACGATAGCAACCGATATCCATTAATCGTTTAATATTCATTTGGGTTTCGGAGCGTAATTCGCCTTCTACCTTAATGTTTCCACTGATAGCCGCACGAACAGCAGCTAAATGTTCATCAGTCCAATCCTGAACTTTGATGTTTTTGTCAACGCCGGCTTTTTCGAGGAGCGTTACAGAAAGATTGCGCCCAATACCGTAAATATAGGTTAATGCTATCTCGCCTCTCTTATTGTTAGGGATGTCAACACCACTTATACGAGCCATAAATAAATTTTTTACAAAGTTAATTAATTATCCCTGACGTTGTTTGTACTTAGGATTCTTTTTGTTAATCACGTACAAACGGCCTTTTCTGCGCACTATTTTGCAGTCAGCACTACGTTTTTTAATGGATGTTCTTACTTTCATTATTTTGTGCTTTAGTTTTTGTATCTAAAAGTAATTCTTCCTTTGGTCAGGTCGTATGGCGACATTTCAACCTTTACTTTATCACCAGGTAAAATTTTGATGTAGTGCATCCGCATTTTTCCTGAAATGTGTGCAGTAATGGTATGTCCATTTTCCAATTCAACCCTGAACATTGCATTCGATAATGATTCAATGATTGTTCCGTCTTGTTCTATTGAAGACTGTTTTGACATAAATATAGATTAATTATCAAGTATTTAGAGATTACACTCTTACTGAAAAAATTCATTTTTTAAACTTCGGTTCAGAGGATTAAATATCATCCTCCGATAAATTCGGCAAAACTACAAGAATTACCGGACTTACTTCGTTATTTTTGAATTTAATTTAACAAGTTTAGAACTTTCAATAATCAGGGACATAAATGTCCGAATAGATTTAGTATGCCCCACCAGTTCCGGTACGTCCTTTAATACGGCCTGATTTCATCAAACCATCATAGTGACGCATCAAAAGGTGACTTTCAATTTGCTGTAATGTATCAAGTACAACACCCACGAGAATTAACAGTGAAGTTCCACCAAAGAAATAGGCAAACTGTGTGTTAATTCCTGCCATCATGGCAAAAGCAGGTAGAATAGTAACAATACCTAAGAAAACAGATCCAGGCAGTGTTATTCTTGACATGATGGTATCAAGAAATTCAACAGTTTTCTTTCCGGGTTTAACTCCGGGAATAAAACCACCGTTTTTCTTCATATCCTCAGCCATTTGCATTGGATTAACTGTAATTGCTGTATAGAAATATGTAAACAGAATTACCAGCGTAAATTGAGTTAGGTTATACCAAAATCCTGTATGATCTGAAAATGCTGCTGCAAAACCACTCAAACTATCTGATTGAGCAAATCCGGCAAGGCTAATAGGAATAAACATGATTGCCTGAGCAAAAATGATAGGCATAACTCCTGCAGCATTTACTTTCAACGGTATATACTGACGAACACCGCCATATTGTTTGTTTCCAACAATGCGTTTTGCATATTGAACAGGAATTTTGCGTGTTCCCTGAACCAGCAAAATAGATCCCATAAATACAACAAACAATACAACAAATTCTAAAAGGAACATTACCATACCGCCACCTTGTTGTTCAATGCGTGAAATAAATTCAGCAAGAATTGAATGTGGAAGACGTGCAATAATTCCGATCATGATGATCAGTGATATACCATTTCCGATTCCTTTATCAGTAATACGCTCACCAAGCCACATTACGAACATCGAACCGGCAGTTAAAATAATTGTCGATGATATTGTAAATATAGTACCTGAAATTGCAAAAGCGCTTTCGGGTAACTGGGCATGAAGGTTTACTAAATATGCAGGAGCCTGGAAGAGCAGGATCACAACAGTCAGATAACGAGTTAACTGATTGATTTTGCGACGTCCTGATTCACCCTCTTTTTGCAATCTTTGGAAATATGGTACCGCAATACCCATTAACTGAATTACAATCGAGGCTGATATATAAGGCATAATCCCTAAAGCAAAAATTGATGCTTTAGAGAAAGCTCCTCCTGAGAACATATCTAACAATCCGAGCAACCCCTCAGATGTTTGATCAGCAAGTTGTCCCAATTGGGCAGGATCAACTCCGGGCAAAGAAACATACGAACCTAAACGATATATTAAAAGGAAGAACAAAGTAATCCCCAACCGGGACCGCAGGTCTTCAATCTTGTAAATATTCTTTAGGGTTTCAATAAACTTTTTCATCAGTTTTAGAGTATTTCGGTGGTTCCTTCTAGTTTCTCAATGGTTTCTTTAGCTCTTTTTGAAAAAGCGTGTGCTTTTACTTCCAATTTAAGGTTCAATACTCCATCTCCCAAGATCTTCACTCTATCCCTTTTGGAAGCCATTCCAGCTTCTACTAAAGTATCAACATCAATACAGGTTAACTTTAAATTTTCAGCCAATTCCTGAATTACATCCAGGTTAATTGCTTTAAATTCTTTCCGGTTGATGTTTTTAAAGCCAAATTTAGGTACCACTCGCTGTAAAGGCATCTGACCTCCTTCGAAACCACGACGGGTTTTGTACCCAGATCGTGATTTGGCGCCTTTATGACCTCTGGTAGAGGTGCCACCGTGACCAGAACCCTGGCCGCGACCAATTCGCTTTTCGCTTTTGGTTGAACCTTCAGCAGGTTTAAGATTACTTAAATCCATATTTCTTGCTCTTAATAAGTTTAAACTTCTTCAACACTTAGGAGATGCTTCAATTTATTGACCATCCCGAGAATTTGCGGAGTTACTTCATGTTCAACCGCACGATTAAGCTTTTTGATTCCCAGAGCGATTAATGTCGCTTTCTGTGTTTTATCGGAACCAATTGCGCTTCTTACTTGTGTAATTTTAATCTTAGCCATAACTCCTTATCCATTAAATACTTTATCCAATGTTACTCCCCGGTGATCAGCAACGGTGTGAGCATCCCTCAATTCGAGAAGCGCGTTCATAGTTGCTTTTACCAGATTGTGAGGATTCGACGATCCTTTTGATTTCGCAAGGATATTGTGAACTCCAACACTTTCCAGTACAGAGCGCATCGCACCACCTGCTTTTACTCCAGTTCCCGAAGTTGCCGGTTTTAAGAATACACGGGCGCCACCAAATTTAGCTTCCTGCTCGTGAGGTATAGTTCCGTTATGTACCGGAACTTTCACAAGGTTCTTTTTAGCTGCATCAACGCCTTTTGATATTGCTGTAGTTACCTCGCTGGCTTTACCGAGGCCCCAGCCTACGATACCGTCTTCGTTTCCTACTACAACAATTGCTGAGAAGCTGAATGTTCTACCTCCCTTGGTTACTTTAGTAACACGGTTAATAGCTACCAATCGATCTTTCAGTTCCAGATCACTGGTTTTTACTTTTCTGATATCTCCTGACATAACTATTAAAATTTAAGGCCACCTTCGCGGGCAGCGTCAGCTAATTGTTTAACTCTTCCGTGATACAAATAACCATTACGATCGAATACTACAGCAGTAATACCGGCAGCAATAGCTTTGTCGGCAACAGCTTTTCCTACTTTAGCGGCCATTTCGATTTTGGTACCCTCGGCACCTTCGAAATCTTTATTAAGTGAAGATACTGCCAAAACTGTTCTTCCTGTTACATCATCAACCAACTGAGCATAAATTTGCTTGTTGCTTCTGAATACATTCAAACGTGGTCTTTCTGCAGTTCCGGAAACAATTTTCCGGATCCTCTTCTTAATTCTATATCTTCTTTCTTGCTTCGTTAAAGCCATGGTTTTTAAATTTTACTATTTAGCCCCAGCTGATTTTCCGGCTTTGCGCCTAATAACTTCACCTACAAACTTAACACCTTTTCCTTTGTAAGGCTCAGGTTTTCTGAAGGATCTGATTTTGGCCGCAATGTGACCAATCAATTGTTTATCGCAGCTCTTCAGAGTTACAATCGGGTTACTACGTTTATCACTTTTTGCTTCAACCTGAACTTCAGCAGGTAGCTGAAGATAAGTATGATGCGAATAACCTAGCACCAAATCGAGTATCTGACCATCGTTTTCAGCACGATAACCAACACCAACCAATTCGAGTTTTACTTCATAACCTTTTGATACACCAACCACCATATTATTAATAAGTGAACGGTACAGGCCATGCATGGCACGGTGTCTTTTCTCATCAGTAGGACGAATTACGGTTAAAATACCATCTTCCAATGAAAAAGTAATATCCGGATCAACCTGTTGTGATAGCTCGCCCAGCGGACCTTTTACTGTTACCAGATTTGTATCGCTTACAGTAAATTTTACACCTGCCGGGACTTCAATGGGTAGTTTACCTATCCTTGACATTATTATTCCTCCTAGATTAATAAACGTAACATAAGACTTCACCGCCAACACCTAATTCCCGAGCTTCTTTGTCGGTGATCACGCCTTTGGAGGTAGATATTACGGCAATTCCTAAACCGTTAAGCACTCTTGGAATACTGTCGGTATGACAGTACTTCCGCAAACCAGGTTTACTGATTCTTCTGATTGCTTTGATCGCTGGAATGCGCGATTCTGGATGATATTTCAAGGCAATTTTAATGTTGCCCTGAAAGTTGATTTCATCTTCAAACTTGTAGTTGAGGATATATCCTTTATCTTTCAAAATTTTGGTAATTTCTTTCTTGATATTGGATGCAGGAATATCAACCACACGATGTTTTGCTTTCTGGGCATTTCTGATTCGTGTCAGATAATCTGCTATTGGGTCTGTAATTTTGCTCATTACTTCTTAATTATGAATTACCAACTTGCTTTTTTAACACCCGGAATTAAACCAGAAGAAGCCATTTCCCTGAAATTGATCCTGCTGATACCGAATTGGCGCATATACCCTTTCGGGCGTCCGGTTAATTTGCACCTGTTGTGCATACGAATACGGGCAGAGTTCTTCGGTAACTTCTGAAGACCGATATAATCACCTTCAGCCTTAAGCATGGCTCTTTTCTCGGCATATTTTTCAACAAGTTTTGCTCTTTTTACTTCCCGAGCTTTCATTGATTCCTTAGCCATATCTTAATTCTTTTTAGCATTTTTAAAAGGTAAACCTAACTCTTTTAGCAAAGCGTAGCCTTCTTCATCAGAATCGGCAGAAGTAACGAAAGTAATATTCATCCCGTTAATCCGTGTAACTTTGTCCATTACAATTTCAGGAAAAATAATTTGTTCAGGAATACCAAGGGTATAATTACCTTGTCCATCCATTTTTCCTTCAATTCCTCTAAAATCGCGAATACGGGGAAGAGATACACTAATCAGACGATCAAGGAACTCGTACATCCGCTCTCTGCGCAGTGTAACACGAACCCCGATGGGCATTTTTTTCCTTAATTTGAAGTTAGAAATGTCTTTCTTTGATTTGGTTTGGACTGCTTTCTGACCTGCGATAGTAGTAATCTCCTCGGTAGCGATTTCGATTAACTTTTTATCTGCGATAGCAGCTCCAACTCCCTGATTGATGACAATTTTCTCTAACCTTGGTGCCTGCATTAAGTTTTTGTAGGAAAAATCCTTCACTAATGCAGGAACTACTTCGTCCAAGTATTTTTTCTTAAGTGTTGGTACGTAAGCCATTACTTAATCTCCTCTCCTGATTTTTTTGAATAACGAACTAATTTACCTTTATCATTCAGCTTCCTTCCAATACGGGTAGGTTTTCCTGTTTTAGGATCCTTAATCATAAGGTTAGAAATGTGAATAGGTGCTTCCTTTTCAACAATACCTCCCTGCGGATGTGCCGCGTTGGGTTTGGTATGTTTTTTAACCATATTAACACCTTCCACAATAGCTTTTCCGGTGGCTCTAATTACTTCAAGCACTTTGCCTTCACGACCTTTGTAGTTGCCTGTTATAACAAATACAGTGTCGCTCTTTTTAATGTGTAATTTTGTCTGCATTGCTTTTATTTTATGCATTAAAGTACTTCAGGAGCAAGTGATATAATCTTCATGTTTTTATCACGAAGTTCTCTTGCCACGGGTCCGAAAATACGAGTTCCACGCATTTCACCTGCATTGTTCAGCAATACTACTGCGTTATCATCAAAACGAATGTATGATCCATCCTGACGACGAACTTCTTTTGAAGTACGTACAATAATTGCTTTCGACACGGCACCTTTTTTCATGTCACTTCCCGCTATAGCACTTTTTACTGTTACTACAATGGTATCGCCAAGTGTTGCATAGCGCTTTCTGGTACCGCCTAGTACGCGGATACAGAGCACTTCTTTTGCTCCACTATTATCGGCAACGGTACATCTTGATTCCTGTTGTATCATGATTACTTAGCTCTTTCTATGATTTCCACTAATCTCCAACATTTTTGTTTACTGATCGGACGTGTTTCCATGATCTTTACAGTATCACCAATATTGCAGCTGTTCTTTTCATCGTGGGNNCCCTTTGACGTAGAATGGTTTTTAGACGAGCAATATTTCTTCTGACGCCCACGATTACCTGTGGATTATCGAGTGGTGATATTGCATGGTTCATTTTCATCCGTAATAAGGAATCCTGATCGGTCTGGATTCTTTCCAGTACCTCCGCGTTCGATAATTCTTTAATTTCTGATGTTTTCATTATTCAGCGGTTTCAGATTCAACATAATCACGTCT
>DPRM01000148.1:29966-66543 GCA_003537645.1 Prolixibacteraceae bacterium | reverse complement strand
GTGGCTCTGCTCACGGTTTACGACATGTGCAAAGCAGTAGATCAGGAAATGGTGATCGAAAATATCCGGCTTGTCAGCAAAACAAAGAAATAGAACAATGAGAATCAAAATTTTATCTGTCAATATTTCAGAAAAAAAAGGAACGGTTAAAAACCCGGTCGAATTAATTCAACTTGCTGATATTGGAGTGGTTGGAGATGCCCATTCTGGGAAATGGCACCGGCAGGTCAGTCTGCTGGCAACCGAAAGTATTGCCAAATTTTCGGAAGAAGCTGGGCGTCCGATCAAATATGGTGAGTTTGCTGAAAATATTACCACCGAAGGACTTTTGCTGCACGAATGCAAACCGCTCGACCGCTTCGTGAATGAAACTTTGGAACTGGAAGTTACGCAAATCGGTAAAAAATGTCATGGCGACAACTGTTCTATTTTTCGAGAAGTTGGCAATTGCGTGATGCCCAAAGAAGGAATTTTTGCCCGCGTACTACGGAGCGGAGTTTTGAGATCAGGCGATGAGCTAAACTATCTGCGAAAAGTGATTAATGTGCACATTATCACTCTTAGCGACCGCGCCAGTGCTGGTGAATACGCTGATAAGAGCGGTCCGCAAATCCGCAACCTCACCGAAAAATATTTTTCAGGAATCAACCGTCCGGCTGAATTCACGCACCATTTGATACCAGACAATCCAGAAAGACTGACAATCCTGATAAAAAATGCAATATTGGAGGGAGCCGATGTCGTTTTTACAACCGGAGGTACCGGAATCGGACCACGTGATTTCACTCCTGAAACCGTCAGACCATTGCTGGAAAAAGAAATTCCGGGAATCATGGAACTGATCAGGGTGAAATATGGAATGGAAAAACCTGCCGCGCTTTTGAGCCGTGGAATTGCCGGAGTTTCAGGAAAGACGCTGATCTACTGCCTTCCGGGAAGTGTGAAAGCGGTGACAGAATATTGCAACGAAATTTTGCCTACCATCGAACATTCCATTTATATGCTGGAAGGAATTGACAGTCATTAAAATTTCGCATTATTACGAATTTGGAAATTGCATTCAGAAATTATTAGACTCTTATTGATTGACTTTTTTTTTAGCTTTGTAAAAACCAAATAAAAATGGGACACAACGCAATAAAATTAGAGTTAATAGAGTGGCTTACAAAACTTGAAGACACTGAAACGCTTAACTATCTGAAAATAGTTAAAGACTCTAAAGGATCGGAAAATGATTGGTGGCACGAACTGCCGAACGCGGTTAAAGATGGTATTCAACGTGGTATTAATGATATCGCTGACGGAAGAATTGTTTCGCATAACGATGTGAAAATGAAATATGGACTCTGATTTTAAGCTGTTTTGGACAGAAGAGGCTACACGTAATCTGGAGAGCATCCTTGATTATCTGTCCGACAAATGGACTGAAAATGAATTGGTTAATTTCAAAAATATTCTTTCCCGGCAGATTCGGCTGATTGGCAAATTTCCACTGATATTTCCGGCATCGACATACAATCCGCGGTTGAGGAAAGCAGTGTTAAGTAAACAAACAATTATTTTCTACGAAGTAAAGGATCACTTTATTTACATTGTTTTCCTATTCAATACTATGCAAAATCCTGAAAAGGTCAAATAAAATTAAAACCATGATCAACGCAATTATACTCATCAATGCCGAACGCACTAAAATCAATTCAGTTGCAGAACAGCTGGTTAGCCTGTATGGAATCGCCGAAGTTTATTCGGTTAGCGGACGTTTCGATTTAGTAGCCATCATCCAGCTTCCTCACGCCGACGACCTCGCCGAGCTGATGACCGAAAAGGTGATCAAGGTGGAAGGAATCACAAAAACGGAGTCGATGGTGGCTTTCAAAACCTTCTCGAAAGCCGACCTCGCCGGAATGTTCGAGTTGGGCGACTAGTTTTATTTTCTCTATTCCCGATAGAAAATTCCCATCTTTCAGGTTCTAAACAAATCAGATTTATAGCTGTTTATGAGTTCAGTTACGAAAAAAATCATAAACATTATAAATTTGAAAACCATGAAACAAAAGAATCTCGTTCTAACATTCGTATTAGCAATTGCTGTTTTGCCGCTCTTTGCATCCAACCCATCCGATAAAGCGCTTTCGACCAAAGCCGTCGAACTTGTTTTTCCTGAACTGCCATACGCATACAATGCGCTGGAACCAACTATCGATGCCAAAACGATGGAAATCCATTACAGCAAACACCACAAAGCTTATTACAATAATTTTTTGGCGGCCATAAAAGAAACTCCGGCAGCCAATCTCGATCTGAAGAGCATTTTTGCCGAAATAAGCAAACAACCAATTGCTGTTAGAAACAATGGCGGAGGTTATTACAATCATAACCTGTTCTGGGAAAATATGACAGCCGCCAAAACGGCCCCATCGGCATCGCTAAAAGCTGCCATCGAAAAAGATTTTGGATCGTTCGATAAATTCAAGGAAGAATTTTCAGGTGCGGCCAAAAAGCAGTTCGGAAGTGGCTGGGCCTGGCTGGTTCTGGGAAAAGACGGCAAATTATTTGTTTCCTCAACTCCCAATCAGGACAACCCTTTGATGGACGTGGTGGAGAAAAAAGGAACTCCGCTCTTAGCCCTCGACGTTTGGGAACACGCTTATTACCTGAAATATCAAAATCTACGCGCCGACTATGTTGACAATTTCTGGAATATTGTCAACTGGGATGTGGTTAGCAAGCGTTTCGAAAACAAGTAAGTTTTATTACAACATATCTTTTAGTGAGCGGGTGATTTCTGAAGTCACCCGCTCACTTGCATTTAGGGCAGTCTCGTCAAAAAAAATTTCATAACTTCGCTTCTTATTCAGAAAAACAATTGCAATAAATAACTTTAGCCATGCAAACATTAAAGATAGAGCTTACAAGAGAAAAATCGTTGGAGGCGTTGCAAGAGTTAGAGCGTCAACATTTGATACGCATTGTAAATGAGCCTGATTCAATTTATGGCGCTCTGCCAGGAAATCCAATATCTACTGAAGATTTTAGAAAATTGATCGAGCAGTCTGAAAATTCTCCGTTGGTAAACTTAACTGAAGCAAAGCGACAATGGGCCGAACACAAGAAGAAACTGAAAAGCCTTATCCGGTAAGGATTTCCAGTCAGGCCTTAAAAAGCTTTGAACAAATCACTGGTTATATTGCTTTCACAATGCTTGAACCACTGAGCGCAATCCGCGTTGGCGACGAGATATTTAAAACCATTAATTGTATTGGAAGGAATCCATTTGTCTTTCGTGAGTGTGAAGAAATCCAAACAAAAAATAAAAATTACAGAAAGGCCGTTTGTTTGAGTTGGTTAATTATTTATAAGATCACTCATCAGGAAATAGTGATTTTGGATATCATCCATGGTAGTCGTCAGCCACTAAGAATAAAAAGGACCAGAAAAATAAAATAAGCACCCCATGATAGAAAATGTAGTTTTAATCGGAGCCGGAAACCTCGCTACTCAACTAGCGCAGGCGTTGAACGAAAAGGGAATCAGGGTAAAGCAGGTTTACAGCCGGAAAATTGAATCGGCCAAACAACTGGCTGACAAAGTGAACGCGCCCTTTACAAATAACTTGTCGCAACTTATTGCCGATGCTGACATTTACATCATTGCTGTGAAAGACTCGGCCATTCAGGAAATACTCGAAAATCTTAACCTGAATGAAGACCGGCTTATTGTGCATACCGCCGGTAGCGTCCCAATGAGTATTTTGGACGGATTCACCAATTGTTACGGGGTGTTTTATCCATTGCAAACTTTCTCGAAAAGCCGGAAAGTCGATTTTTCTGACATCCCGATCTGCATCGAGGCCAACCATCCATCGACCACGATGAAATTGGAAAAATTGGGCGAACGCCTTTCTTCATCTGTGAACCAGATCAATTCCGAAGAACGGAAATCGTTACACCTGGCTGCCGTTTTTGTCAACAATTTTGTGAACCATTTTTATTCAATTGGTGCCGAAATTCTTCATGATAAAAAGCTGGACTTCGAACTCTTGAAGCCACTTATCCGCGAAACTGCCGAAAAAATAAACGCACTTCATCCGCTTGAAGCCCAAACCGGTCCGGCCAAACGGAACGATCAGTCCATAATAAATGCACAATTAAAAATGCTGCACGACAAACCTGAATACCAGAAAATATATAGTTTTGTGACAGAAAGCATTTTTCAGCTTCAACAAAAACACTCGCATGACCTTCTTTAAAGAACGACTTAAAAATATCAAAGCATTCATTTTCGATGTTGATGGTGTCTTATCGTCCGACACCTCGCCGCTCGACGAAAACGGCGATCCGGTGCGAACTGCCAATATCAAAGACGGATTCGCCATTCGATTTGCGCTCCAAAATGGGTTTCAGATAGCAATTGTAACCGGCGCAAATACACAACGCGTAAAACTTCGGTACAAAAAACTGGGTGTCGGACACATTTACCTCAATTCGTTCAACAAAACCGAATGCCTGGAAGATATCCTTACAAAAACAGGATTACAGAAAAGCGAGATTCTTTATATGGGCGACGATTTGGTGGACCATGAAATAATGAAACAAATCGGAATCCCAACATGTCCGCTGGATGCAGTTCCTGAAATTAAAGCAATTTCACTCTATATCTCCGATAAAAAAGGTGGTGAAGGTTGCGTTCGCGATGTGATTGAGCAAGTAATGCGCTCGCAGCAAAAATGGTTCGGCCAGGAAATTTCAGGAATAAAGGCAGATTAAAAAATCAAGTTCGAAGTGCCTAAAGTTTGGAGTGCCTGGAGAACTATGAATTACGAACTTCAAACGCTCAACTTAAAAATCATGCATCAGAAGTTTTTTGAAAAATACGAACTCATCCTCGCCTCCAAATCGCCGCGTCGTCAGCAATTGCTTGCTGATTTGGGCTTGAAATTCACCGTTCAGTTGATGGATGTTCCTGAAGATTTTCCGGAAGGGTTGGGAATGACCGAAGTGCCTGTTTATCTGGCAGAACTGAAAGCCGAAGCATTTCGTCCGCTCCTGAAAGATAATCAGGTGGTGATTACTGCCGATACAATTGTATGGCTCGATGGTCAGGTGATGAACAAACCTGTTGATTACGCCGACGGATTCAGAATGCTGAAAGAATTATCAGGAAAGAAACACCAGGTTTTAACAGGAGTATGTTTGCTTTCGACTCAAAAGAAAGTCTCGTTTTATGCTTTAACCGATGTTTGGTTCAAAGAACTGAGCGACGAAGAAATTCACTATTACCTCGAAAATTATAGACCGTTTGACAAAGCCGGTGCTTATGGAATTCAGGAATGGATTGGCTACATTGGTATTTATCACATCGAAGGCTCCTTTTTTAATGTAATGGGATTACCAATTCAGAGCCTTTACGAGCACCTTAAAGCTTTTTGATAAATTTTAAATTCATTTAGTATCTTCATCCCCGGCTAAATTATAAACACTATCCAATGAAAACCAAATCTATCGCTATCGTTTTAATTTTTCTGACTACGATTTCTGTTTTTTCAGGCTGTCAGCCAAAACATCCGAAAATAGGAATTTTGATACATAGCTACGAAAACGAACGCTGGATTAAGGACAAAGATTACCTGGTTGAAAATCTAACAAAACTGGGAGCAGAAGTTTTGCTCGAAGTGGCCGATAACGATCAGCAGAAACAA
Organism: Prolixibacteraceae bacterium; assembly: GCA_003537645.1. Lineage (GTDB taxonomy): Bacteria > Bacteroidota > Bacteroidia > Bacteroidales > Prolixibacteraceae > Aquipluma. The sequence goes on along the minus strand of DPRM01000148.1, from coordinate 60,845 downwards.
ATTTCGCAGGCCCAGGACATGATTAATAAAGGTGCAAAAGTTTTGATCGTCGTTCCGATTGATCAGGATGAAGCTGCAAAAATTGTGGAACTGGCGCAAAAAGCAGAGGTGAAAGTAATTGCCTACGACCGTTTGATTAATGGCTGTCAGCTCGATTATTACGTTTCGACTAACAGTGTGAATACCGGTGAAATTCAGGCAAAGTACCTGCTCTCACTTAAACCCAAAGGAAATTATGCATTGATTGGCGGCTCCAAATACGACAACAATTCTTCGCGTCTTTTCTTAGGGCAGATGAATATTTTTCAGCCGCTGATGGAAAGCGGAGATGTTAGCCTTTCGTACAGTGAATTTGGTGAAGCCTGGACCAAAGATGACGGTTACCGGCAAGCGAAAATTATTACAGAAAAATATTCGGAAGGGCTGACCGGAATAATTTGCGGAAACGACAATCAGGCACTTGGAGCTATAATGGCGCTGAAAGAAGCCGGATTGGAAGGCAAAATTCTTCTTGCCGGTCAGGATGCTGAGTTGGAGAACCTTAGAGCAATTAGTGACGGTTTGCAAACATGTACGATACTTAAACCATTACAGGAAACCGCACTAACTACTGCCGAGCTGGCCGTTGCTTTGGCAAAGAATAAAAAGATTAACCAGCAATTTACCACTGAAAGTAACGGGAAAGTACTCGTTAAATCGATATTGGTTAATGCAACTGTTGTAACCAGCTCCAATATTGAAACAACAGTTGTGGCTTCCGGATTTCATACTTCGGCCGAGATAAACCAATAGGGCAGTAGTAATTTCTTTTGCATTCATGATAAATTACCAAACCGGAATAGAAACAGATCATTATTTTTGTGGCTTTTAAAAGTTAACGAAAATGATCAGAAAAACCGGACTTCTCATTGGTATTATCCTGATTTCACTGGCGGCAACATTTGCCAAAGAGGGAATTTGGATTCCTACGCTACTCGAAAAATACAACATTGCCGAAATGCAGCAAATGGGTTTCAGGCTCACCGCTGAAGACATTTACAGTGTCAACAACGAAAGCATGAAAGATGCCGTTGTGCTTTTTGGCGGAGGATGTACCGGCGAACTTATCTCGAACGACGGATTGCTGATTACCAACCACCACTGTGGTTTTGATGCTATTCAGGATCATAGTTCGGTTGAACACGATTATCTTACCAATGGATTTTGGGCTAAAAACCGTCAGGAAGAACTCCCCAACCACCGCTTAAGTGTGCGGTTTCTCCATCGAATGGAAGATGTTTCAGAAAATATTCTGGCCGGAACTGAAGGAAAAGCAGCCGATTCGGTAGCGGTGATCGTTGCCCGGAACACAAAAAAAATAGTTGCGCAGGCAAACGAAAAGGGCAAATTCGAAGCTTCGGTACAGCCACTTTTCTACGGAAATCAATACTTTTTATACGTTTACCAGGTTTTCGAAGATGTGAGACTTGTTGGCGCACCGCCATCGTCGATTGGTAAATTTGGTGGCGATACTGATAACTGGATGTGGCCGCGCCATACCGGCGATTTCTCATTGTTCCGCATTTATGCCGACAAAAACAATCAACCGGCTAAGTATTCGGCTGACAATGTGCCATTCAAGCCTAAAAAATTCTTTACTATTTCGCTCAAGGGAGTCAAATCGCAGGATTTCACTCTTGTGTTTGGATTTCCAGGTCGCACACAGCAATTTTTACCTTCACAGGCGATACAACAGATTATGGAGCAGGGCGATCCCGACAAAATAAAAATCCGGGATGCAAAACTTAGCCTGCTTGCAGCCGATATGAATAAAGATCCGAAAGTTCGCATTCAGTATGCGGCAAAATACCAAACAACAAGCAATGCCTGGAAAAAATGGCAGGGTGAGGTAAAGGGCCTGAAACGGATGAATGCTGTTGCGGTAAAACAAGCCGGAGAGGCTGAATTTAAGAAATGGATAGATGACAATATTGAACGACAGAAACGCTTCGGCGAAGTTCTTCCGGCATTCGAAAAGCTGTACCGGCAATTTGAACCTTACACCAAAGCAAACGATTATTATGCTGAAATCGTTTTCAGAGGGACAGATATTTTTAACATCATTTCGTCCTTCGACCCGATTGAGAAACGCTGGAGTCAGCTAACTTCAGGTGACCAAAGTAAACTTCAGGAAGCCGTAAAACTTAAGCTTGAAGATCATTTTAAGGACTATAACCGTGCAACCGACGAGAAAGTATTTGCGGCATTACTTCGTATGTACTTCAATGATATCGACCCGCAGTTTTTGCCTGCTGATTTTAAAGTGCTAATGAGCAAAACTTCTTCTGAAGAATTGATAAGCAATATTTACCGCAAATCAGTTTTTTCTGACCAATCAGAACTAAAGAATGTAACCGACAACCTTACTGCAAAAAACCTTCAAAAGCTTGTCAACGATCCTGCTTTCAAACTGTTCAGGAGCTTGAAAAAACATTTTGAACTGAACGTTGAACCTTATTTTTCAGCTCTTCAGAAGCAAATAGATGAAACCCAGAAAGTTTACGTTGCCGGTATTATTGAAATGAACCAGGGAAAACCACTTTGGGCCGATGCCAATAAAACGCTGCGCGTTTCGTATGGAAAAGTGGAAGGCTACGAACCGATGGATGGCGTTGTTTACGATTATTATACAACACTCGAAGGTATCATGCAAAAGGACAATCCTGAAATTTACGATTACAATGTTCCACAAGCTCTGCGCGACCTTTACGAGAATAAAGACTACGGACGATACGGTCAAAACGGAACGATGAATGTCTGCTTCACCGCGTCAAACCACACAACCGGAGGTAATTCAGGCAGTCCGGTTCTCGATGCTGACGGAAAATTAATCGGTCTCAATTTCGATCGTTGCTGGGAAGGAACCATGAGCGACCTGATGTTCGATCCTGAACGTTGCCGCAATATTTCGCTTGATATCCGTTATGCACTTTTTATTATCGACAAACTGGCGGGAGCTGGCTATCTGCTCAACGAAATGGTGATCGAAGAATGATTTAGTCGCAAATCATACAAATATCTTTCCGGGGATTGATAAGCATTACCGGTAAATTACCGGCTTTCTGCACGATTCGTTTCTCCGGAAGACCAATCATCAGATCAATTAATGTGATGGTGCTACTTCCCGAAAAAATCATCACATCACCCTTTAGTTTTTGTGCATTTTCGAGGGTTTCTTTACAAATACCCCAGCTCGACGATTTCCCTTCGATAAGCGAAAGGCGCACATTCAGGCTTGAAAGAAATTTCTGGAAAAATTTCACATTGCGCATCAGCTGGTTTTCGTTGTCGCGGTCCGATTCGCGTGCATAAATTACCTGAATCAGCGAGTGGTTGAACCGGCCAAAATACGAAGCCCAAAGCGAGGTTTCTTTCGAAGCTTTTCGGTAATCAACCGGAACCAATACATTTTTGTATTGCAGATATTCAGCAGAACTTCCATTCACAAATAAAAACGGAATACTGCTTTCCCTGAAAGCCTTCATCGAATTTTTAATCTGCTCCTGATGCAAAACAACTAATACTGAATTGTAATCATTCACAAGTTTTTCGATGTTGTCGGGCAACGTATTCCGGAGAATTAAATTGGAAATCTGCAAATCAGGTAGTTTGGATTTGAGATTTCGTGACATAAGGATAAGCTTTTCCTGAACTTCGTTTTTTTGTGATTTATCTTTCCATAATGCAAACAGGCAAAGTTCTTTTTTTAGAATATCTGCCAATCGGGCGCCATGAACGATCACCTCGTTCATCCGTTCCGAAAAATCACAAACAACTACAACTTTTTGGTCTGAATAGGTCATAAAAATGAATCTCGGTGACAAACTTAACTGATTTTTTTTGCGAATGCTGAACATCTGTGAAAAGCCGTAAAAAATCAGTTCCTTCTGAACTTGCTTTGCGTAAATTTGCTCGCGAACTAAAATTCTGACAATGATTACCAAAGAATTGATTGCCCCCCGAAGTATTGTGGTTGTAGGCGCTTCAAACAATATTTCGAAACCTGGAGGAAAGCTCCTTAAGAATCTGATCGACAATAATTTCAAAGGGGAGTTGTGGGTGGTAAATCCAAATGAATCCGAGGTTCAGGGGATTCGTTCTTTTTCAGGTCCTGAAGAATTGCCACAGGTTGATATGGCAGTTTTGGCCATTCCAGCTGCTGCCTGTGTTAATGCTGTAGAAATTCTGGCAACTCAGAAAGGTACAAAAGGTTTTATCATTATTTCTGCCGGATTTAGCGAAGAAAGTGAAGAAGGGCGTGTTCTGGAACAAAAAATCGTAAAAATAATAGAAGCCAATGGTGGCAGTCTGATTGGGCCGAACTGCATTGGAATCATCACTTATGCACATACCAGTGTTTTTACTACTCCTATTCCGAAGCTCGTGCAAATGAGCTGCGATCTGGTTTCAAGTTCAGGAGCTACAGCGGTTTTTATCATGGAATCCGGGATTCCGAAAGGGCTGCATTTTGCCAGTGTATTTTCGGTTGGCAATTCTGCTCAAAACGGAGTTGAGGAAATCCTGGAGTTTATGGACGAGATCTTCAATCCCGAGACCAGTACCCGCGTGAAACTACTGTATATCGAAAGCATTAAAAATCCGGATAAGTTATTGAAACACGCTTCATCGCTCATCCGGAAGGGGTGCAAAATAGCGGCAATCAAGGCTGGAAGCAGTCAGGCCGGAAGTCGGGCAGCCGCTTCGCATACAGGTGCCATGGCTAACTCCGATCTGGCGGTTGAGGCTTTGTTCCGCAAAGCGGGAATTGTGCGTTGTTATGGCCGCGAAGAACTGACAACAGTGGCGAATGTATTTCACTGTAAGCCAATGAAAGGCAAACGACTTGCAATTATCACTCATGCAGGTGGTCCGGCAGTAATGCTCACCGATTCGCTCGAAAGTGGTGGATTGAATATTCCAAATATCAAAGATTCGGAAGCCCGGCAAAGGCTGAAAAACAAATTATTCCCCGGTTCGTCGGTCGAGAATCCCATCGACTTTCTGGCTACCGGAAATGCCGAACAGTTGGCTGCAATAATTGATGCCTGCGAAAACGATTTTGATGAAATTGACGGTATGGCCGTTATATTCGGTAGTCCGGGATTAACTCCCGTTAGAGATGTTTACCAGGTGCTGAACGAGAAAATGCAAACTTGCAAAAAACCGATTTTTCCGATTTTACCTTCAGTGATCAATGTGAAAGAAGACGTTGCCTATTTTATTTCACAGGGAAATGTGAACTTTCCTGATGAAGTTTTACTGGGAAAAGCATTGACATCCATACTTAAAACTGCCCGTCCTTCCGAAGAGAAGATATTTCTTGATAAAATTGATATTCCTGAGATTCGACGCATTATTGATCATACTGAAAATGGTTTTCAGTCGCCCGAAATCATTCACCGCTTATTTGCCGCTGCCAGAATTCCATTGGTCAGGGAAATTACTGTGACGACTGAAGAAGATGCAACAGAAACAGCCCGGCAACTTGGATTTCCTTTGGTAATGAAAGTGGTGGGGCCGGTGCATAAAACAGATGTTGATGGTGTGGTTCTGAATGTAAAAGACATTGAAACGGTACAGCGCGAATTTCGGCGGTTGATTAAGATAAAGGATACGACCGCAGTGCTGATGGCTGAAATGGCTTCGGGTATTGAATTGTTTTTGGGTGCTAAATACGAAGACCATTTTGGACATGTGATCCTTTGCGGAATGGGAGGAATCTTCGTTGAAGTGCTGAAAGATGTTACGTCAGGACTGGCTCCGCTAACGATGTGCGAAGCGGCTTCGATGATAAAAAGTCTGCGTTCGTACCAGATTATAAAAGGCTATCGTGGGAAAAACGGAGCAAGCGAGCGTAAATTTGCAGAAATTATGGTGAGGTTGTCAACCCTTTTGCGCTTTGCTGTGGAAATAAAAGAAATGGACATCAATCCGTTGATGGGCGATGGAGATAAACTCATGGCCGTTGATGTAAGAATACGAATTGAAAAGTAAAGCCTTCCCCAACCCCTCCGAAGGAGGGGAATGTGAGTTATACAGCTTGAAATGAGATTCTCTTTGTCCTAACAATTCCTAAAAGAGCAAAACATCTTTCCCCCTTCGGGGGAACGGGAAGGGGGCTTTTATATTAGAAACGAAGGCTGATAAACTTTGGTGAAATACCTTGGTTTATCAGCCTTTATGTAGTTGTAAGAATTGGACTGGCCAATTTTTACTTTAAGTGCACATCAAATACGGATGGAATCCTAGTATTCTGATCTTCTGTTTCCACCAGCGCCACCGCCTCTGTTGAAGCCGCCACCGCCGCCTGAGCTGCCACCGCGTTCTCCGCCACGATAGCCACCGCCACCGCCGCTTCCACCACGGAATCCGCCGCCACCGCCAGAGTTACCTCCGCGGAAACCGCCACCTCCGCCGCTTCCACCACGGAAACCACCGCCACCTGGACGAGTACCTTCTTTTTTCTCTTCAGCTTTATTTACAACAATTGTCCGGCCTTCAATCTCAGCGTTGTTCAGTTCTTCAATTGCTTTTTTAGCTTCTTCTTCGTTTGTCATTTCCACAAAACCAAAACCTTTAGATCTACCAGTAGCTCTGTCTGTGATAATTTTTACGGATGTTACTTCTCCGTATTCTTCAAAAATTTCCTGTAATTCGCTTTCCTCAATTTTAAAGGGAAGGCTGCCAACAAAAATGTTCATAATAACTGTTTAATTAATGGATGAATTAATTCTCCAAAAATAGTTATATTTTAATTCAAAATACATTTGTCTCAACAAATTATTCGCCGAAATAACTTTTTGTGATTTTTTTATTAGCCTAATGCATAAATATTTACAGCAAACTGAAGCTAATTCTATGGCTGTACAGGCCAAACAAACTTTAAATGATAGGCAGAAATCATAAAAAAGACTTCTTGAGATTTTCATTATTCAAACTCAATCTAAATTACAATTATTCTGATTTTTCATGAAACGCCTGTGATTACTTATAAATGCTTTATTTTAATACACTTCATGTGTTATAATGAAAGTATTATTACAAAATTACTTACACCTGCATCTTGGGCTGGTTTGTAGTTATATTTAAATCTTATACTTTTGGTTCCGATTCTGAAAAAATGGGTTTACATAGCTGGAATTCACATTCTTCAGGATAAAAAAAACCAAAAATGAGATAGGATGTCAGGGTGAAACTTATACCCGGGACTCTGCTATTCTCAACGATTGATCTTAAGACTCAAACTTCAAATGAAAAAATTATTTTCTGCTTTTCTGTTTTTCTGCTCACTTGTTTCTATAAGCCAGGAAGTTAAACCCAAAGAAACGACCATCGAATTGTACGGATTTGTTCGCTACGAAGCTTTCTGGGATACTTACAAAGGCCTGAATGCCGCCAACGAACAGTTTTTTGTACTTCCGCTTTACGCCGGAGTTGATGCCAATGGAGAACACATCAACCAAACGCCAACTTACAACTTTTCGTCGATGGCCACCCGCTTCGGAATTCGGATAAACGGCCCTGAAATTTTCAAAGCTAAAACATCGGGAAACATCGAAACCGACTTTGCCGGCGATTTGGGCAATAACCCTGCTATGTTTCGTGTGCGTCAGGCCAATGTGGTTTTTAGCTGGCCCGAATCATCATTGTTGGTTGGGCAAACCTGGCACCCGTTCTGGAGCGGAAAAGTTTTTCCAACAGTGGGCGGACTGAATACCGGATGCCCGTTTCAACCGTTTAACCGCAGCCCTCAGTTGAGATTTGATTACAAGCCTAACCCTAAATTTATCCTTTCGGCAGCAATGGTTTCCGAATTTCAGTATAAGTCGTATGGCTTTACTAAGATTGATGCGATGAATCCAAAGTCAATGGCCATTGACAAAAGTGAATGTTTTACCCGCAACGCCGGTATTCCTGAACTGATTGCGAATATTGAAACAAACAATGGAGGTTTCACTCTTGGCGCAGGAACTAGTTTAAAATATATCAAGCCAACGCTTTACACAGTCGGCACTGAAAGCAAAAAATATGTTTCGGACGATTTGGTTCAGAGTCTTTCGTTTATGGGATACACGCAGTACGTGAAAAACATGTTTACTATTCGCGCAAAAGCAGTTCTGGGGCAGAATATGACTCACCTGACCATTCCGGGAGGTTATGGGGTGAAGTCGGTCGATCAGTCAACCGGTTCGATGAGCTACACGCCTTATAATACACTCACCAGTTTCGTTAATGCGGTGTACGGTAAAAAATATCAGGTAGGCCTGTTTGCCGGTTACCTGAAGAACATGGGCACAATTGATGCACTTTACAATTTCGGAACATCTGCCGATCCGGTTGCTGTGACTCCTGGTTTGGTCCCGAATGTGGCTTCCATTTACAGGGTGGCCCCACATTTTGCCATTAATATTTCGAAAGTTCGCCTGGTATTCGAATACGAACTGACTTCGGCAGCGTACGGCTCGGGTAAAATTGATCTTGCAGATGGGCTTTACAGCAGTTCTACAGATGTCACCAACCACCGTGGTCAATTGATGTTGATGTATTCTTTCTAAACTGAACGATATGTATTGGGAAAACGAACTTGAAACCCTTGACCGGAATAATCTTGAAAAACTTCAGGTTACACGCCTGAAAAAAACCATCCAGGCAGCGATGAATTCGCTGTATTACGGAAGCCTGTATAAACAAATGGGTCTGTCAGCAGATTCGATCAGATCGGTTGCCGACATCCGGAAATTGCCGTTTACAACGAAACAAAACTTACGCGATAATTTTCCATACGGATTTTTAGGATTGCCTCAAAAAGAGCTGATCCGTTTGCACAGTTCGAGCGGAACAACCGGAAACCCAACCGTTATTTTTCATAACCGGCACGACATCGGTTCGTGGGCAAACCTGATGGCGCGCTCACTATTTTGTGCCGGGGTACGCGATACCGATGTATTCCAGAACATTTGCGGGTATGGTTTATTTACTGGCGGGTTGGGTTTTCAGTATGGAATTGAACGTTTAGGTTGTTTGAGTATTCCGGCCGGGGCAGGAAACAGTCAACGCCAGATTAAACTGATGCAGGATTACGGAACAACCGTTGCCCATGCCATTCCAAGTTACCTGAATCGCTTATTCGAAGTTTTTCAGGAAGAAGGACTCGACCCGCGAAAAGACACCAAGCTGCATACTTTTGTGATTGGGGCTGAACCTCACACCGAAGAACAGCGTCGTCGTATCGAAGAAATGTTCGGTGTAAAAGCGTACAATTCGTTCGGCCTTTCCGAGATGAACGGCCCTGGCGTTGCTTTCGAATGTACTTCCCAGAACGGTTTGCACATTTGGGAAGATGCTTACATCATCGAAATCATTAATCCCGATACACTTGAACCGGTTGCTGACGGAGAAGTGGGCGAGCTCGTTATGACCACACTCGACCGTGAAGCAATGCCACTGATTCGTTACCGCACCCGCGACCTCACACGAATTCTTCCCGGGAAATGTGCCTGCGGACGTACTCATGTTCGCCTCGACCGCATCACCGGGCGCAGCGACGACATGTTCATTGTGAAAGGCTGCAACGTTTTCCCGATGCAGATTGAAGGTGTGCTGATGAAAATTCCGGAGGTAGGTGCCGACTATTTAATTACCTTAGACACCATTAACGGATCGGATGAAATGATTATTGAAGTGGAAGTGAAAAAAGACTGGTTTAATGGCGACATTACCCGTCTCGATAAACTTTCCCGCTTGATTTCAGGTCAGATTCGCGATGAAGTTTTGGTAAAACCAATCGTAAAACTGGTTGAGCCAGGTTCTCTTCCCAAATCGGAAGGCAAAGCTGTTCGGGTTAAAGAACTCCGGGTGGCGTTAAATTCATAGATAAGTAGCAAGATATGAGAATCAAGTATCAAGACAAGAAAAAAAATGCCATTGCTTGGACTGCTTGATACTTAAATCCTAATACTTGATACTAAATAAAAATTTATCATTCATAATTCATCATTCCCATGGCATACCAGGTTTCCATATTTCTCGAAAATAAGATCGGTCACCTCGAACGGGTAACCGCTGTGCTGAAAGAAGCAGAGATCAACATTCGCACCATGAACCTGAACCACACTGCCAGCGGCTGGGGAATCCTGAACCTGGTGGTTTCAAATCCCATACTTGCCCGCCAGTTATTGGTTGAAAAAGGCTTGTCGGCAGCACTTCGTGAAATTGTGGTCATCGAAATGAAAGATCAACCCGGTGGATTGGACGATTTGCTGAAAGAAATCGTGAAAGCCGGAGTCAATTTCACCAATGCCTACGGACGGTCGGCCTATGCCAACGAAAATGCCTACTTTGTTATTGATACGGAAGATGTGGTTGATGCCAGGGAAAAACTTCAGAAAGCCGGGCTGAAAATTATTGCCGACGACAAAGTGTATGGGGAAAGTAAATCGTAAATCTTTAAATCGTAAATAAGAATGATCTGGAACGAAAAAATAGAATGTGCGAGCCGCGACGAAATGCGCGACATTCAATCGGAACGGCTGAAGGAAACTGTCCGCCGGATTTACCACAATGTGCCCAGTTACCGACAAAAAATGCAGGAAGCGGGCTTGGTTCCCGACGATATCCAATCGGTTGACGATTTGGTAAAACTGCCCTTTACCCTGAAAACTGATCTGCGCGACAATTACCCTTTCGGACTGTTCACCGTTCCGATGAGCGAAATTGTGCGTATCCATGCTTCTTCAGGAACAACCGGAAAACCGACTGTGGTTGGCTATACCCGCAAAGATCTGAACAACTGGGCCGAAATGGTGACCCGTGCACTTTGTATGGCAGGTGTGCACCGCGACGATATTGTGCAAGTGGCTTATGGCTATGGATTGTTTACCGGCGGACTGGGTCTGCATTACGGCTGCGAAAATTTGGGCGCTTCGGTGATCCCGATTTCAGGAGGAAATACCGACAAGCAGTTGCAGTTGATGGAAGATTTTGGCACAACAGTAATTGCCTGTACACCATCGTATTCGCTTCACCTGGGCGAAGAAATGAAAGCCAAGGGAATTGACAAAAGCAAACTCAAATTGCGCATTGGAATTTTTGGTGCCGAGCCGTGGACCGAGAACATGCGCAAGGAAATTGAAGCCAGTCTGGGCATTAAAGCCATCGATATCTACGGACTAAGCGAAATTATGGGCCCCGGCGTTTCGTGCGAGTGCGAGCATCAGGCCGGAATGCACATCATGGAAGACCATTTTATTCCTGAAATTATTGATCCGGAAACCTTACAGCCACTGCCTGCAGGTGAAATCGGAGAGCTGGTTTTCACCACCATCACCAAGGAAGGAATTCCGCTCATTCGCTACCGCACCCGCGACCTGACCCGCCTGAACTACGAAAAATGCGCCTGTGGCCGCACTTTGGTTCGCATGGAAAAATGCAAAGGCCGCAGCGACGATATGCTGATTATTCGCGGAGTGAACGTGTTTCCATCGCAAATCGAAACCGTTCTGCTCGAAATAAGCGAAACCTCACCGCATTACCTGATCATTGTTGAAAGGGAAGGTAACTTGGATACGGTAAAACTGATGGTTGAAGTTCAGGAGCAATTCTTCTCCGACGAAATCAAACAGCTCGAAGCCCTGCGCAAAAGAATTACGCACAAAATTCAGAATACACTGGGCATTTCGGTTGATGTGAAACTGGTGGAACCTAAAACCATCGAACGCACTGCCGGAAAAGCCAAACGAGTAATCGATAACCGCAAATTATAGGAGGAAAGTAGTATGATTATCAAACAATTGTCAGTATTTCTTGAAAATAAAACCGGACGACTGAACGAAGTGACCCAGATTTTGGGCAATGCCGGAATCAACATGTCGGCATTCAGCGTGGCCGACACCTCCGAATTTGGTATTCTGCGAATGATCGTTTCTGATCCGGAAAAAGCGCTTTCAATCCTGAAAGAAGCAGAATTTTCGGTGAGGCTCACCGATGTAATTTGCCTGAACAGTCCAAATGAGCCGGGAGCTTTGGCCCGGGCGCTGAATATTCTTTCCGGAGAAAGTGTGTTTATCGAGTATTTGTATGCGTATTCGATGAATGATCAATCGGCCAACATTGTACTGAAACCCGATAATATTCAGAAATGCATTGAAGTCCTTCAGGCACACAAAATGGAACTGGTGAGCGCCAGCGATATGTATAAGATTTAAATTCCTTATCAGTCGAAAAACTGATCTCCGGTTCGTTTGTTATCTTTGCAAACTTACATTCCGGAGAGATATTAGGATATTTTACCTAAATTGTCCCGGCTTTGTCCGGGATTTTTAACATTAAAGAGAAGATGAAAAAAATAGCTATACAGGGAATTGCAGGTTCTTTCCACGAAGATGCGGCAAGAAGGTATTTCGAGGACGAAATCAAGGTTGTAGAATGCAAGTCCTTTACCAGCGTTTGCAATTTAATTGATTCTGACGAGGTTAGCATTGCAGTAATGGCCATCGAAAATTCGATTGCAGGTAGTTTGCTTCAAAACTATGCATTGATACGCGACTATCATTTGAAGGTGATTGGTGAAATTTACATTCATATACAAATGCATCTGATGGCCAATCCTGGCGTCACCAAAGAGGATATCAAAACCATTTATTCGCATCCGATTGCTATAAAACAGTGCGCCGAATATCTCGAAAAACACTTTCCAAATGCTCATCTGATCGAAAATCAGGATACTGCGGCTTCAGGGAAACTGGTACGTGACGAAAAATTAACAGATGCCGCTGCTATTGGGAATCATCGCACTTCAGAGCTTTATGGTCTGGATATTCTTGATTCGGGACTCGAAACGAACAGACAAAATTATACCCGTTTCCTTATTCTATCGAAACATGCCAAGCCCAATGAGTTGGCAAACAAGGCTTCGTTGTGTTTCGAAGTTGGCCACTATTATGGCGCTTTGGCCAATGTGTTAAATACCTTTGCTGAAAACAAAATCAATCTCACCAAAATACAATCGGTGCCAATTATCGGGAAGCCCAACGAATATACCTTTCATGTTGATGTGGAATGGGATTTGGTTGATAATTACGAGAAAGCACTTCATGCCATCCTGAAAAATGTGTCAAGTCTTTCTGTATTAGGCGAGTATGTTCGTGGAGAATTAGCAATTCATAACCAGTAAAATAAATTATATGAGCAAAATTGGATTATTTTTCGGTCCGTTAAAAGGTTCTGTTCACCGCGTTGCTGAAAAAGTTAAAGCAGCTTTGGGCGAACAAAATGTAGATATGATTTCGGTTAATGATGCCGTTGCTTCAGATTTGGAGAAGTACGATCTGATTGTGTTTGGCATTTCTACTGTTGGAAAAGAGACCTGGGATTCAAACTATTCAAATACCGATTGGAGTAAATTCTTCCCCAACATCAGTAAAGTCGATTTCTCCGGTAAAACGGTAGCTATTTTCGGATTAGGCGATCACATTACTTATTCCAGCTATTTCGTGAATGCAATCGGAGTATTGGCCAAAGATCTTTTGAAAAACGGTGCAAATTTGGTTGGGAAAGTGGATACTGCCGGTTATGACTTCGATGAGTCGGAAGCTGTAATTGACGGAATGTTCTACGGGCTACCGATTGATGAAGACTTTGAACCGGAATTGACCGACGAGCGTGTTTCCAACTGGGTAAACTCCATAAAACCGGCTTTCGGAATCTAAATTTCCAAAACATGACAAAATACAGGTTCATTTTTTAGCCTGCATTTCTGTTAATTCAAAACAAGAACGGGTTACCTGCTTTCAATTTTCAATTCGCAAACAGCTTGTGTTTCCGAATTGCCAAACCTGTTTTGCAATACCCCGAATTCATTTGATTTATCGCAAATACTTTACTTATTTTTACTCAAAATTTCTGAATCATCAGATGAACAATACACCAGTAAATCAAGAAATTGTAAGAAAATATATTTCCCAGTTACGGATTAGCGATCCTGGGAAAGCCTCCATCCGCGAAATTGTTGCTTTAATAAACCTCGTTGAGGAAGAGAGCAGAATTAAATTCGTCCGTATGGAAATGGGCGTTCCCGGACTTCCTGCCGCACAGGTGGGAGTTGATGCCGAGATTAAAGCATTACAAGCAGGTGTCGCTTCAGTTTATCCGATGATGGATGGCATCAAACCACTCAAATACGAAGCTTCGCGTTTCATCAAAACATTCATGAATGTTGACGTTGAACCTGCCAGTTGTATCCCCACTTCAGGAGCCATGCAGGGAACTTTTGCTGCTCTTTTGGTGGCCGGGAACGTGGATGCAAGAAAAGATACCACGCTATTTCTCGATCCCGGATTTCCGGTACAGAAACAGCAAATGACGGTGATGGGTCATAAGTTTGAATCGTTCGATGTATTTGATTTCCGCGGAGAAAAACTTCGGGACAAACTCGAATCTTACCTGGCTGAAGGCAACATCAATTCGATGGTTTATTCCAATCCGAACAATCCAAGCTGGATTTGTTTTACTGAAGAAGAATTGCAGATTATCGGCGAACTGGCCACCAAATATGATGTGATTGTGATGGAAGATCTGGCCTACTTCGGCATGGACTTCAGGAAAGATTTATACACTCCGGGAAAGCCACCCTACCAGCCAACCGTTGCCAAATACACTGATCATTACGTGCTGTTCATCTCCGGATCAAAGATTTTCTCGTATGCCGGACAGCGTGGCGCCATCATGGCTATTTCGAATGCCTTGTGGAGCCGCCAGTACGACAATCTGGAAAAACGTTTCGGTAGCAAACCATTCGGTTTTACCATCGTTATGCAGGTTTTGTATGCACTTTCTTCAGGAATTACACATTCGACCCAGCACGCTTTGGCGGCCATGTTTAAGGCTGCCAGCGACGGTGAATTTAATTTTATTGAAGACGTAAAGGAATATGGCCGCAAAGCCAAAATCATGAAAGATTTATTCGTCGCCAACGGATTTCAGATTGTGTATGAAAAAGACGGCAATGAACCGGTTGCTGATGGATTCTATTTCACCATCGGGTATCCGGGAATGACTGGCGGACAGTTGCTTGAAAATCTTCTTTACTATGGAGTTAGCGCCATTACCCTGAAAAATACAGGCAGCGAAAAAGAAGGATTACGGGCATGTGTATCACATGTAAAACGTGAACAGTTTGACGATTTGGAAAAACGGCTGAAGCAATTCAACGAAGATTTTCCTTTAAAATAAAAGATATGGCAAAAGTTATTGGAGCAGTAGTGGTTGACAACGAGGAATGCAAAGGCTGCGGCCTCTGCGTGGTTGCTTGCCCGCAAGATGTGCTTGCACAGAACAAACAGGTCAACAGCCGTGGATATCATTATTCGTTTATGAAGAACCCGGAAGCCTGTATTGGCTGTTCCAACTGCGCAACAGTTTGTCCCGATACCTGCATCACAGTTTACCGGGTAAAAATATAAGAAGTTCGAAGTGCCTAAAGTTCGGAGTGCCTGGAGTACTATAGGCACTCCGAACTCTAGTTCACTTTAGGCACTTGTTAAACAAAGCAAATAACAAATTCAAAAAAGATGGGCGAATTAAGATTAATGAAGGGAAATGAGGTCATTGCCGAAGCAGCCATTCGCTGCGGATGCGATGCTTATTTCGGATACCCCATAACTCCCCAGTCGGAAGTAATGGAAACCCTGATGGACCGCGAGCCCTGGGATGAAACAGGAATGGTCGTTCTTCAGGCTGAAAGCGAAATTGCCTCCATACACATGATATACGGAGCAGCCGCTTCCGGCAAAAAAGTGATCACCTCTTCCTCCAGCCCGGGTATTAGCTTAATGGCCGAAGGAATTTCATACATTGCTGGAGCCGAATTACCTTGTGTAATCGTTAATGTTCAGCGTGGTGGTCCGGGTCTGGGAACTATCCAGCCCTCGCAGGCCGACTATTTCCAGAGCACCAAAGGGGGAGGGCACGGCGATTATCGCCTGATTGTTCTGGCGCCATCTTCTGTTCAGGAAATGAACGACTTTGTTGAACTTGGTTTCCAACTGGCATTCAAATACCGCAATCCTGCTATGATTTTGACCGACGGTGTAATTGGCCAAATGATGGAAAAAGTGGTTCTGGCTGAATATATTCCCCGATTGACCGACGAAGAAATCAACGAAAAATATGGGTCGTGGGCAACCAACGGACGCAAAGCTAACCGTCAACGCAACATTATTACCTCGTTGGAAATGGACTCCGGAAGAATGGAAAAAAACAACATTCGCCTTCAGGAGAAATATACCAAAATGGAAGAGGAGGAAGTGTTATTCGAAGAATTCAGTTGCGAAGATGCTGACTACCTTTTGGTAGCTTTCGGATCATCGTCGCGTATCTGTCAGAAAGCGGTCGATCTGGCCCGCGAAAAGGGCATTAAAGTCGGACTTTTGCGCCCCATTACCTTATTCCCTTTCCCGAAAAAACCGATTGCAGCCCTTGCCAAACAGGTAAAAGGCATGTTGGTGGTTGAAATGAATGCCGGACAAATGGTTGAAGATGTTCAGCTTGCCGCCGGATGTGCTATTCCTGTTAAACATTTCGGACGTATGGGAGGAATTATTCCAAGTCCGGGTGAAGTGGTGGAGGCTTTGGAACAAAAACTGATAGGAGGATAGTTTATGGAACTGAAAGATATTATTAACCCAAATAACCTGGTTTACGAAAAACCAAAATTGCTAACCGAAAATACGATGCATTACTGTCCGGGCTGTAGTCACGGCGTAGTTCATAAATTGTTGGCTGAAGTGATTGAAGATCTGGATATTCAGGATAAAACCATTGGTG
The DNA here is from genome assembly GCA_003537645.1 of Prolixibacteraceae bacterium. Classification (GTDB taxonomy): domain Bacteria; phylum Bacteroidota; class Bacteroidia; order Bacteroidales; family Prolixibacteraceae; genus Aquipluma. The sequence continues at coordinate 43,985 of DPRM01000148.1, read as the reverse complement.
TTTCGCCTGTTGGATGCGCAGTTTTTGCTTACAATTATATTGAAATCGACTGGCAGGAAGCCGCCCACGGAAGAGCACCCGCAGTAGCAACCGGAATTGCCCGCACCAATCCTGATAAAGTTGTTTTCACCTATCAGGGCGACGGCGATTTGGCTTCAATCGGAGCTGCTGAAATATTGCATGCCTGCAACCGCGGCGAAAACATGGTCGTTATTTTTGTGAACAACGGAATTTACGGAATGACCGGCGGACAAATGGCTCCAACTACTCTGATTGGCCAGGTAACCGCCACAACACCAAATGGCCGCGACGTAGGCCGAAACGGTTATCCGCTTAAAATTACTGAATTGATTGCCCAATTACCCGGAACATCTTACGTAACGCGTCAATCGGTGCATACTCCTGCTACTATTCGTAAATGCAAGAAAGCTCTGGCAAAGGCATTTCAGGCTGCCATTGATAAAAAAGGAACTTCGTTTGTGGAAGTGGTTTCAACCTGTAACATGAATTGGAAAATGACGCCGGTAAAGGCCAACGAATGGATGGTTGATAACATGTTCCCATTTTACCAGCCGGGAGATTTGAAAGACAGTTCGAAAACCGATCCTGAAAGTTACACACCACTTAAAAACTGAAAATCATGACCGAAGAAATTATTATAGCCGGATTTGGCGGACAGGGCGTACTTTCGATGGGAAAAATTTTAGCCTATTCGGGCGTAATGGCCGATCAGGAAGTTTCCTGGTTTCCATCGTATGGTCCCGAGATGCGTGGTGGAACTGCCAACGTAACCGTGATTTTGAGTGAAAACCGCATCAGCTCTCCGGTTTTAAACGAATACGATACCGCCATTATTCTGAATCAGCAATCGATGGACAAATTTGAAGGTATGGTAAAGCCCGGAGGCGTGTTGATATACGATCCCAACGGAATTATCCATCCGCCCAAACGTACCGATATTAACATTTATAAAATTGAAGGAACCCTGATTGCCGCAGAACTAGGCAACGTAAAAACCTTTAATATGGTGGTTTTGGGCGCATACCTGAAAGCCAAACCAGTCGTTAAAATGGAGAGTGTTGAAAAAGGTTTACAGAAATCACTGCCAACGCGCCACCATTACCTGATTCCGATGAACCTCGAAGCCGTACAAAAAGGTTTCGAAAGTCTGGAATTGGTGCAGGCCGTTTAATCCTGAAAAATTTTACATGAAATAGAAATACCCGCTGGAGATCATCTTCTCTGGCGGGTATTTTTGTTTTTGGAGATCATCTCTCTATACTCCCGGAATATTAATTCCCTTTATTTTTCGGTATAAATCGAGTGCGTATAAGTCGGTCATTCCTGAAACAAAATCGACTACTGCCTGCACTTTTTCGTAGGTCGAAGCATGGTCTCCGCGGTACTGATCGGGTAAAAGCATCAGCATCTTTTTCGAGATTCCCTCTTTCGGATTCAAAATAGCTTCAACAAAAACTTCGAGCAAAGTTCCGATAATCTGGTAGCCCGATATTTCGATTTCAATAACAGAACGGTCGTTGTAAATATTTCGGATACTTACCTCTTTGATCGTTTTAATTGCCTGCAGCGAAGTTGGATGAACATGATCAATCAAGGCTTTCTGGAAACTTCCGGACAAAATTTCGTTTTGTTTTTCACTGTAAACATCGATGCACTGCTTTACCAGTTTCCCGATGACAGTGGCCCGCAGGTAGGCAATCTGTTCATTTTTGTCGTCCACCATATCAAGCGTTTCGTTCATTCGGCCAATTTGCCGGGCTTCGGTTTGGGGGTCAAAAAATTCCATCAGGAGCGAACGTGTCTGGTCGAAAGAATGAATCTTCAGTTTATGAGCATCTTCCAAATCCATTAGCTGATAGCAAATATCGTCGGCGGCTTCAACCAGAAACACCAGCGGATGCCTGACGAATTTTGCGGGGTTTCCGGATAATTGCAACAATCCCAATTCATTGGCAATGCGCTCGAAAATAGCTTTCTCCGACTGGAAAAATCCGAACTTGGGCTTGTCGGTCAGCATCGATTCGAACGGATATTTCACGATTGATGCCAGCGTGGTGTAAGTCAGCGCAAAACCGCCATCACGTCGTCCGTTAAACTGGTGGCTCAGCAGGCGGAAAGCATTTGCATTTCCATCAAACTGGGTGAAATCTTTTCGTTGCGCGTCCGAAAGTTCGTCGAGCAAACGAGGCTCGCTGCTCTTTTTGAAAAACTGAGCAATGGCATCTTCTCCGGAATGTCCAAACGGCGGATTTCCCATGTCGTGCGCCAGACATGCAGCCGAAACCACTGATCCGATCTCCTGGAAAAGCGGGTTTTCGATTTCCATTCCTTCGCTATTGGCTTTTTCAACAAACATGCTTCCCAGCGAGCGGCCCACACTGGCCACTTCGAGACTATGCGTAAGCCGGTTGTGCACAAATACGCTTCCGGGAAGAGGGAAAACCTGTGTTTTATTTTGCATTCTCCGGAAGGGAGACGAGAAAATAATGCGGTCGTAATCGCGCTGAAACTGTGTGCGGCTATGTTTTATGTCTTTTGAAGCAAGCTGTTCCTGCCCCAGACGGGTAGTCGATATTATTTGGTTCCAATTCATTCGGAGGGTGTTTTAAAAAGTTTGAGTCCGGTAGTTGTTCATTTCTTTGTCGGCTTTGCGGGCGTTGGGGTAGCAGTGTTCCAGGAGCAGCCAGAATTTTTTTCCATGGTTTTTCTCTACTGTATGTGCCAATTCGTGCAAAAGTACATAATCAATCAGATGTTCGGGCACGCGCATCAGGTGAAGGTTGAGGTTGATGTTGTTAACCGAAGAACAGCTTCCCCACCTGGTTTTGGCATTTTTTATACTTACATCCTGAAATTTAAACCCGTGTTTATCGGCAAGTTCCTTCAGCCGTTTCGGCAGGTATATTTTTGCTTCCCAGCGCATTACGTCAATCAGTGTTTTCTTTATAAACTCCTGAACTTTTGGCAATTCGTGGTTCACTTTTTCAGGAATAAAAATCTGAATGACCCCGTTACCAACCCTGTTATAAACCCGGTCGGTATTTCCTTTTGTGATTGCCAGCTGGTGAAACCTGGTTTTAAAACAGCTTTCAGGAGCAAATAAAGTTAAACCAGCTTGTAATTTAGTTTGTTGTTTAGTGATCCAGTCGGTTTTTGATTCAACAAATCGAATTGCGTCGCGGTAAAGCGCCGAAGGAGGCATTGAAACAACAATTTCAGCATCAGACTTCACGCTTAAGCGAATTCTTCTGGATCGCTCATTAATTATGAACGTAACTTGTCCAACTTGTTCGATATTTACGTATTTTGTAGTCATTCAATCAACCCGAATAATTTGCTAAAGTAATCAAACCAAAAAAACTAACGATATGGAACAGAACAAACGATTTGAAGTTTTTGGAACCTTAACAAAAACAGAAACAGTTTTTACAATCGACCAGAAAATTTTACCCGGCACTTTGGTATTTGAAGCATTAAAACCTTTTCCGGGTTATTATTACGATACGCCAATGGGTTCGAAGCCGGTTTACCTTTATCTGGCGCTCGAAGAACAATATACACTGGTAGATATTTTACGTGCTTCGCAAAAAGTGCAGCACGAGTTTGTTGCTCCTTTCGACGCGGGTAAAGGTTTTTTGCATATTTATGATACCAAGTATAACGTATTGCGTGTGAGACACCTGAGGAATTACGATTTACTCGAAAAACTTCAGCAATCGTTTGTTGACAACGGAATCAATTTCTTACACAAATCAAAAAAATACAAAGACGAGTCTGCAAAGATCAGGATTATCAAATTCTTTTCGCTCGAAGAAATTGCGGAAAGTATTTTCCTTGACAAACGCGAAAAAAATCATGCCTATATTGAAATACCGCGACATTTGAAATGGGAAGAATTTGATACCATTACCAATAAAGTTAAACACAATTGGGTTGACAGTAAATTTGATGCCGCAAAAGCTGCTTTTTATTACGAGGGCAGTTTGCACGAAGTTGTTCGTGTTTATTCCGACAAAATTGGTGTTGAATATCTGCAGGAGTTGAGACAATTGTATATTGATAAAATGAAATAACTAAGCAATACGATTAGGTTTTATTTTGAGAAATAAATTCGGAAAGCGGTTCAATTCTTTGATGAATGGAGCCGCTTTTTTTATGAGGTTTGATGTCTGGGAATGGAGATACAATGAAACTGATTGTTATGTGTTTTGAAAAGATTTCCACCTGATTTTTCAAACATTTGTCCTTCCGAAAAAATTTGTATTTTCGCGCCGTGCTTTCAGTGAAGGCCGTGTACTTGGTAACCACGTAAAAAACAAGAAAAAATGAAAAGAGAAGTATCGGTATTATTTATGCTTGCCGGCATTTTATTTGCCACCTGTTTGTTGATTTCCAACATTCTAGCCACAAAAATTTTGATGATCGGTCCATGGGCAGCTCCTGCCGGAGTGTTGATTTTCCCAATCGCTTACATCCTGAACGATGTGATTACCGAAGTGTGGGGATTTGGTAAAGCGCGCCTGATTATCTGGACAGGTTTTGCCGTGAATATTTTGGCAGTCCTGTTTTTTACCATTGGAATCGTCATTCCCGGAGCGCCTTTCTGGCAAAATCAGGAAGCGTTTGCAACAGTTTTGGGCAATACTCCCCGAATAGTTGTTGCCAGTTTGAGCGCCTATTTAATCGGCTCTTTCCTGAATGCTTTTGTAATGAGCCGCATGAAAGTACTTACCAAAGGCAAAGGTTTCTCCGGAAGGGCAATTCTTTCGACTTTAGTTGGTGAAAGCGCTGATTCGTTGATTTTTATAACGATCGCATTTGCTGGTGTTTTCCCTTTAGGAATGCTTGTTACCATGATTTTCACGCAGGCTATGCTAAAAGCCGTTTACGAAATACTGATTCTGCCCGTAACCATTTGGGTAGTTAAATTTGTAAAACGCGTGGAAGGAGTGGATACTTTTGATACCAATTTGTCGTATAATCTATTCAAGGTAAAGGAAATATAATCATGAGTAAAGCTCTGGTCGTTTTTTCCGGAGGACAAGACTCAACCACTTGTCTTTTCTGGGCATTGAAGAATTTTGATGAGGTTGAAACCCTGTGTTTCGACTACGGACAGCGGCACAGAATAGAATTGGATGCTGCCCGTTCCATCGCAGAAAAAGCTGGTATGCAGTTTACCTTGCTGAATCTTGATTTACTCAAACAAATCACCCACAATTCGTTAACCGATCAGGCAATGGATGTGGAGGAAAACAAGCCGGATAATCGTCCGCCAAATACGCTGGTTGAAGGACGAAACATGCTGTTTCTGACTTTTGCGGCCATCTTTGCCAAAGGAAAGGATATTCCGAATCTGGTTACAGGGGTTGGTCAGGCCGATTTCAGCGGTTATCCCGATTGTCGCGACGAGTTTGTGCGTTCACTGAACCAAACTCTCAACCTGTCGATGGATTATAATTTTACGATTCATACTCCGCTGATGTGGAAGTCGAAGCAGGAAATCTGGGCATTGTCAGACGAGCTGGGTGTGTTCGATTTGGTGCGAACTCAAACGGTTACCTGCTACAATGGCATTAAAGGAGCTGGTTGTGGTCATTGTCCTGCCTGCCAATTGCGTAAAAATGGATTGAAAAGTTATTTGAAACAAAAAGCTTAGTGAGGGTTTCACTTTGAGTAAAGCCCCACTGAAAAAACAATACTTTGTGTCTTAGTGCCTTTGTGGCAGATAAAACTTAAAACAATGAGTGAATTAAAAAATCTCGGAAACGAAAGTAAATACCTGTTCGAATATTCTTCGGAAATGCTGGAAAGCTTCGACAATAAACACCCCGAAAACGACACGATGGTGAAATTCAATTGTCCGGAATTTACCAGTTTGTGCCCAATTACAGGTCAGCCCGATTTTGCTACTATTTATCTAAGTTACATTCCGGATACCAAAATGGTGGAAAGCAAAAGTTTGAAGTTGTACCTGTTTAGTTTTCGCAATCACGGCGCCTTTCACGAAGATTGCATGAACATCATCATGAAAGACCTGATTGCCCTGATGGATCCAAAATACATCGAAGTTTGGGGGAAATTTCTGCCACGTGGCGGTCTCAGTATCGACCCGTATTGCAATTACGGAAAGCCTGGTACCAAATACGTGCAAATGGCCGAATACAGAATGATGAACCACGATTTGTATCCCGAAAGGATTGATAACAGGTAGAATAAATTTCTTTTTACTCTGAATATTTTTGATTTCTTTTTCAGGTTTCAACGCGCAACCTTTTTTTCTATCGGTACGTCTATGTGATATCAATGTTCAAAAAACTGTTACCATGAGAAAAATTTTACTTTTTGCGTTGGTGTTATCGGGTTTGATAACTACTGCACAAGCATTTATTCCTGATGGCAATTGCAGGGCTGCTTTTAAATATGCGGTAAACGATTCCATAAAAACACTTGTTCCGGCAACAGCCATTAATTTTCACGATCGCTCTGAGGGAAACGGAATTCGTTGGTTTTGGGATTTTGGCGATGGAAATACCAGCAACGAGCAAAATCCGATGTACGTTTTTATCCACCCTGTTGGAGGCCCAACTGTTAAGATAAGCCCTTATCGTACAGTTAGTCTTACTATCCTGACTGCTGACAGTTGCAAAAGTTTCTATTCAGAAACAATTAATATTTTCGATGGAACTTCGCACAATAATCCGATGACTACGGCCAGGTTTAAGTACTATCAAACAGCTTACGACAGCATTGCAGGTACGGCTTCGTTTCAGTTAACCAATCTTTCTGAAGGTGATTCACTTAAGTATTTATGGGAATTTGGAAATGGAAAAACCAGCACAGAAAGAGAACCGGCTGTAACTTTCGATTTTTCAAGAACTGAATGGAAAGTGTGCCTGTCAGTAACCGGCACAGATGAGGTTACTGAAACTTTCTGCGATGCCGTTTATATTGTCGATCCAAATATACCAGTGATTGATCCGGTCTATTGCGAAACAAATTTCGGATTCACTGTCAATCACAAAGTACAGACATTTGCGCCTGCATTGGTGCTTGATTTTTATTCGAAAGCCTGGCCCGAACCCGTTGAATGGAATTGGGATTTTGGCGACGGAAAAACCAGCAATGAACCAAATCCGATGCACATTTTCGATTTCCCGATTCTGAAAGACAGTACGGTTGGCTTCCCAAATCCATTCAGAACTGTTACTTTAACGGTTAAAACAACCACAGGTTGTATTGCAACAGTGAGCCAGACCATCAATATTTATATGGATCAAATGCCGGTTGACACAACGGTACAATGCGAAGCCCTGTTTAAATATTATCGTGTTACCGATTTAATTACCTTTCCGGAAGTAGCAGCATTCAGATTCTTAGATGTTTCGCAAGGCAAAGTTGAAAGTCGTTTGTGGCAATTCGAGGATGGGAGTACCAGTACCGATGCTGAACCGGTAGTAACCTTCGATATTTTTAAACCGGTACAGAAAGTTTGCCTTACCATTTACACCGCCGATGGTTGCCAAAGTACTTTCTGCCAGCCTGTTTATGTTTCTAATTTCCCGGTTGATACAGTTTACGACAAGCCGGCTCGTTATTATACCATGAAAATTGAATCGTTTTATCCTCCCCAAATGTCGTCGTGCGCAGGATGGGCAAAGGCTCATGTTTACATGAAAGATTCGCTCATACAGGCCAGTAACTACAAATGGTCGGATGGAACCGAAGGGCCGGAGGTTAAAGGCCTTTGCCCTACAAATTCATATTCTGTAAAGGCAATAGCTCCCGATGGAACTCATATTTCAACCACGTTTATTTTCAATTCGGATGGAACAATTACCGAGATTCCGGTGAACTGGACCGTTAGCGGCAGTCGCGATAAATTAATGGTTCAGGTTGAAAAAGCGAATCCTGATTATACAGTAGAGTGGCGGCTTTGCGATGGTTCGGTCGTGAAAGGAGATTCAATAGCCCTCTCGCTGATCAATTGCGGTTCAGGCGCATCGAATCTGATTTTGAAAGATGCTTCGGGCAATGAAGTTTATTCCGAAAATATTTCGATGAAAACCATCGCTACAAAGCTAAATCCTGAAATAGAATTGCCTGCGGTGAAACTGTTCCCGAACCCTATCAGCGATGTACTCAATATTCAGTATTCAGGAAAACGCCTGAATGAAATGCAGGTTGAAATCAGCGATCTTGCAGGTAAAAGAGTATCACTTCAGAATTTCTTTGATGTTGAATCCGGACAACAGATCGGTCTGAATGTAAATTCTCTCCGTCAGGGAATTTATCTTTGTAAGATACGGTCAGGTAATCAGATAATTAAGGTAGAGAAACTCGTTAAATAAAACAGAAAAATTAGACTTGTAAAATGCGGGGGCTTCAACTTCCGCATTTTTTATATCCTGTATTTCAGAAAAATTTCCGGATTATAATTCTGCCTTGCTGAAGTATTGTTCATATACCTTTTCCGGAGCAATATTCGTATATGTAACAATGCGAAAAACTTTTGCAATATTATTACTCATCCTATTTATATCGCCAATTACAAATGCCCAAACACGATGGAGTTTCGAGTTGCACGGAGGGCAGGTTTTCAATGTTCCGATGCCGTTAATAATCAGGCAGGAAGGTTTTCAGGATATTAAACTATGGGCGCGATTTGATACCGAGCCGTTCGTTTTGCCGGTTTACTGGGACTGGCGTTTCTCACGCTGGGAAGCCGGTAAAGCATGGGAATTTGAGGTAATTCACCACAAGCTTTATTTGAGCAATACAACTCCTGAAATTCAGAAATACAATATTTCTCATGGCTTTAATATGCTCATGTTCAATCGGGTATTTCAGAAGAAATTTGTTCGTGTCCGAGTCGGGGCAGGTGTTATTCTGTCGCATCCCGAATCGAAAATACGTGGACTCGAATTTGGCGATACCGGCAACGAAATGGATATGGGCTATTTTATTTCGGGGCCGGTTGTGAATTTCGCTGTGAGTAAACCGTTCTATCTGGGAAGCAGGTTTTATATCAATGCTGAAGTTAAAACCACCTTTGCCTATTCGTCGATAGAAATTGCAAATGGAAATTCTGACGTTTACAATTTGGCTTTTCACCTAAATCTGGGGCCGGGTGTGGTTTTTCTGAAAAAGTAGCAACTTATTTTTTAGATTTGTGAAATGGGAATTATTGAGCAAAATACTGACAGATTATTTGAACTTTGTGAAAATCATAAGGTTAATCAGTTGTATGTTTTTGGATCAGCGCTTACTAATCAGTTCAATGAATCAAGCGATATTGATTTTCTGGTGCAGTTTAGTCAGGTTGATTTATTAGCCTATTTTGACAATTATATGGACTTTAAAGAGCAATTGGAATCTTTATTCGGCAGGTCTGTTGATTTGATTGAAAATCAAGCAATAAAAAATCCTATTTTCAGAAGAGTTATTGATCGGGAAAAACAGTTGGTTTATGAACGAAAAAGTGCTTAAAAGTCTCTACGACATTAAGTTTGCGATTGAGGAAATTGATTCTTTTTTTGTAGGTCGTGAAATGCGATTTGAGGAGTATGCAAATAATGTTCTTTTAAAACGTGCTGTTGAACGCGTCCTCGAAATTATTGGTGAAGCAATGAACCGAATTTTGAAGGAGGACCAGGAATTTTATATTGAAAATGCAAGGAGAATCGTCGGGTTAAGAAATCAGATTATTCACGGTTATGATACCGTTTCAGATGAAAATATCTGGGGAATAATCATGGTTCATCTACCAAAACTAAAAGGAGAAGTCGATAGGCTTATTGAAAGCTAAATTTTACCTGCTTATTTTAACCTGTACATTTTCCCGGGCAGGCTAATCACCATTCCTTTAAATTCGAGGCCGAGTAGCGTTGACGAAACTTTGCTCATTGGCAATTGTGTTTCAATCGTTATTTCATCAACAAACCGGTCTCCGCCTTTTAAGAGGTTGATAATCTTTTCTTCTTCAGCACTTAACTCAACAAACAACGAAGTCTGCACTATTTTGGCTGAAGGAGTTTTTACATCCCAGTTCATTGCTTTTTCAATGTCGGCCAGATTTTCAATTAACACCGCTTCATTCAGTTTTATCAGCTTGTTGCAGCCCTTCGAGAAAGGGTCGTTGCTGCGGCCGGGAAAGGCAAACACGTCGCGGTTGTACGAATTGGCAATATCGGCAGTCACCAGCGCGCCGCCTTTTTCAGCGCTTTCAACAATAATTGTCGCATCGGCCAGGCCAGCAATAATACGGTTGCGGCGCAGAAAATTCTGCCGGTCGATTTTAGTGCTGCTGATGAAATCGGTAATCAATCCACCTTTTTCGAGCATTTTGGCTGCCACGGGTGCATGGAGCGCCGGGTAGATTGTATCAAGGCCGTGAGCAAATACGCCCACTGTCGGAATATCGTATTTCAGGCAGGCTTTGTGGGCATGAACATCAATTCCGTAGGCAAGTCCCGAAACTACGAGCAGCGGGTAACTGCGTTGCGAAATATTGCTGATCAGCTCATCGCACAACTCTTTTCCATAGCTGGTGGCATTGCGGGTTCCAACAACCGAAATAATCCGCCGCTCATTCAAATTGGCATTTCCTCTATAAAACAGAATGATCGGAGCATCACTACAGTTTTTCAGTCGGGCAGGGTAGTTGTCGTCCAGATAAAAGTATGTGGTTATTTTGTTTTTCAGGATAAATTCAACTTCTCGTTTGGCGCGTTCAAGCACATCCTGTCTCACAACTCTTTGTGCATTCACCTCGCCTACTCCGGGTATTTTCATCAGGTTTTTCTCTTTTTCCTGAAAAACACCCTCAACACTCCCGATGTAGGCAATCAGGTTACGGGCGGTCACTGCTCCTATTCCGGGAATCAGCGAAATTGCTATCTTATATTCGAGATTTTCGGTGTTCTCCATCTATTGATAACGTAATATAATTACCCCTTCCGGTTATTTTTCCTGATTTCAGATAAAGTTAAACTAATTTGTTCAATTTCGTCTTTACTCATTGCTGCCAGGCTGATTGACGGATATTCGGCAATTCCGCGCTTGGTTTTTATTGCAATTGAGAGATCGGCAAATCCCATCGATCTTTCAATCTGGAAGTTAACCAACGACTGATGCGCAAATTCAACCGACTCGTATTCTTTTTTCAGCAAAGAAATAATAGGGTAATACCTGATCAGAATTTTTCCGTTGTTCGTGCTGAAAGAAACGTAACAAAGATTGGCAAACTGCGAAATTCCAACATAGATTGCGAACACGCCCGCAGTAATTAAAACCGCAGTATCCAGCTTTAACCAAAGAAATGCAAGGCCGATCAGTACGATTGCAATGCCAATAATATTGAATGTCTGTTTTATTCTTTTGCTTCTTTTTTGATTCGAAATTTCCATGATTGCTTATAAAATTGTAAATATTCAGGCCTTTTTGCTGACGAATTCTAAGCTTTGTTAACTTTGCCGAAGTTAATTTTATACTTTATGACAGATTCAAAAGTACACTCAAATATCGTCTTTTCGCAGCATATTGAAGATGAACTTCAAAAAATTGTTCGAAATTATCCTTCAGGAAAAGTATTTTTACTAACCGAGCAAAACGCCGCAGGTTTTTGCCTTCCATTGATTCAGACTGTAATCGACGAGTTTTCAATTAAGTACACAGCGATTCCTTCAGGCGAAGAAAACAAAAATATACAATCGGTTGGGCTGGTTTGGGATTTTATGAGCAACAACGGCGCCGACCGCAAATCGCTGCTCATCAATATTGGCGGGGGAATGCTCACCGATCTGGGTGGTTTTGCTGCTTCTACTTTCAAACGTGGAATGGACTTCGTGAATATCCCGACGACACTACTTGCGCAGGTCGATGCTTCAATCGGGGGAAAAACCGGCTTCAATTTCAATGGCCTGAAAAACGAAATCGGCGTTTTTATGGAGCCCAATTCGGTCATTATCAATACTAATTTTCTGAAAACAATTGACCATGAAAACTTTCTTTCGGGTTATGCCGAGATGCTCAAACACGGCCTGATTAAAAGCCGCGAACACTGGGATGAGTTGCTGGAATTTGATATGGAAAATATTGATTACGATGTACTTCAGGAAATAATTGCTCATTCGGTTGCTATTAAAGAATGGCATGTGCTGAACGACCTGACCGAGCAAAATATACGGAAAGCCTTGAATTTTGGGCACACCATTGGCCATGCTTTTGAAAGTTATGCCATGAAAACCGGTCGCCCTATTTTGCACGGTTATGCTGTGGTTTATGGCATGATTGCCGAGCTTTATTTATCGGTGAAACAATGCGGACTGGGCTGGGATGAACTCAACAGCATTTCTTCGTGGCTGCTTGCCAAATACGGAAAATTTGAAATTCAGGAAAGCGATTTTGAAGCTTTGTACCAACTGATGACCCACGATAAAAAGAACGAAGGCAAACGCATCAACTTCACGCTCATTCCTGAAATCGGGAAAGTCGAAATCAATGTTGATTGCCCTAAAGAATTGATTTTTGATGCACTGGAGTACTACAGAATGCTTAAATAGTATCAAGATTCAAGTATCAGAATTTTTTGCTTGATACTCAATACTTGATACTTGGGTCTAAAATCTTTCATCTACAGTATATTATCTTTTCACACATGAAATATCTCGTTTCCAAATCCGATAAAACCCTGAAGGGAAGTATTGTTCTTCCCGGATCGAAAAGTGTGGCCAACCGCGCATTGGTTATTCATGCGCTGAGTTACAGTCCGTACCCGATTGAAAACCTTTCGGACAGCGACGATACCCGGGTGATGGAAAAGGTTTTTAACTCCAACACAAATCAATTTGACATTGGCCATGCCGGAACTGCGATGCGTTTCCTCACCGCATTTCTTTCGCAAATTGTGGGAGAATGGACTCTAACTGGTTCCGACCGGATGAAACAACGGCCAATCGGCATTTTGGTTGATGCGCTGAATAAACTTGGGGCAAAAATCGAATACCTCGAAAACGACGGTTTCCCGCCGCTGAAAATCTTTGGTTCACACCTGAAAGGCTGTGTTTTGGAACTCGACGGAAGTGTGAGCAGTCAGTATATTTCGGCTTTACTAATGATTGCGCCAACACTGGAAGGTGGTTTAACTCTTCGCCTGAAAAATAAAATCACCTCGCGCCCTTATATCGAAATGACACTGAAACTGATGGAGCAATTCGGTGTGCAATCTGTGTGGAAAGGAAACGAAATCCGCATCGCTGAGCAACAATACAAAGCCCGTCCGTTTTCGGTGGAGGCCGACTGGTCGGGGGCATCGTACTGGTACGAAATGGCTGTTTTGGCCGATGATGTGGATGTGGAACTAATTGGGCTAACCACTGAAAGTTTGCAGGGCGATGCCCAGATCGCCAAATGGTTTCAGGAATTGGGAATTGACACCGTTGCAACCGAAAAAGGTTCGCGATTGGTAAAGAACGGCAAGCCATTGCCCAAGAATTTAAATCTCAATTTTATTGAAAACCCCGATGTGGCGCAGACTTTCGCTGTTTTGTGCGTGATGAAACATATCCCGTTTCATTTCACCGGATTGGAAACTCTGAAAATAAAAGAAACCAACCGCATCGCAGCCCTTCAGGACGAACTGGCCAAATTCGGCGCCCGAATTACAGAACCTGCTCATGGGGAACTGAAATGGGATGGCACTTTCCCGCTAGAAAAACAGACTGTTCCTGAAATTGAAACCTACCACGATCACCGCATGGCGCTGGCTTTTGCCCCGGCCTGCCAGATTTATGGCCCGGTGGCAATCCTCGATCCGATGGTAATTACCAAATCCTATCCGGGATTTTGGGATGATTTGAAAAGGGTGGGGTTTGAGGTGAAAGAAATGGATTAGGCAGCTATCCGTCAGCTAAAGCACACAGCCTGTCCCGATTTAATCGGGAGCAAAGAATATGAATGTTTCAATTTGGAGATAGCGTTATTCAAAGCTAAGCCTAT
>DPRM01000148.1:0-29923 GCA_003537645.1 Prolixibacteraceae bacterium | reverse complement strand
GGCTTCAGCCAACGGACATTGAAGGCTGACATTAATCCTTCAATCTCTCGAACCCATATTTTTCTTCGAGCTGTTTTATCTCATCATCCAAAGTAATTCGTTGATGATGTGCATCCTGGTCCTGGATATATTTACGTACCCTTTCGACTTGAGACTGCCCGATAGAAACAGCATAATAATCGTCCTGCCATGTAAAATGATATGGAAACATGTTGAGGCTGTTTATCCAGAATGAACTTTCGCCTTTCAGGTATTGCATAATGGTGGAGATATTCTGCTGCTTGCCCATGTTTATCAGGGCATGAACATGATTTTCGTGAGCATTGATGAAATCGAGGTGAATATTTTTGTCTTCAGTATTTGCCCTGAAATGTTTCAATAGTTCCGAACGAAAAGAATGCGGGATATGGTAGGCCCGATCTTTAACACACCACACACAATGCAACCAGATTTTGACATACGACATAATTTTAATTTTTGTAGTTGAGCTAATTTAATGAATTTTAGCTAGATATTCTTTATCGTTTGCCCATTTGTCCGTCAACTAAAGCACACGGCCTGTCCCGATTAATCGGGAGCAAAGAATATGAATGTTTCAATTAAGGATTTGTGATGTTTGGATCAATTCTTATTCTATGCAAATGCCCGTCAGCTAAATCAGTCGGCAATGTATATCATTGTTTCAATTTGGAGTTAGCGTTATTCAAAGCTAAGCCTATCCTTTGCCGTTGGCTTCAGCCAACGGATATTGATTAATCAGAATTTCATTGTTAGATCAGCTGTCCGTCAGCTAAAGCACACAGCCTGTCCCGATTAATCGGGAGCAAAGAATATCATTGTTTCAATTCAGCAATATCGATGTTCAAGGCTAAGCCTATTCTTTGCCATTGGCTTCAGCCAACTGACATTGAGGTTCTTTTTCTATCTCTTCTTCAGAAAAAACTCCTTCATTAACTGTGCACATTCATTTTCAAGAATGCCAAAAACAAGCTCGGTTTTGGGATGTAAAGCTGCGGGGGCAAACTTGCGAAAACCCCGCTTTTCGTCGGATGCACCATAAACTACTTTGCCAATCTGCGACCAGCCCAGCGCTCCGGCACACATCACGCAAGGCTCCAGCGTAACATACAAAGTGCATTCGTTAAGGTATTTTCCACCCAATAGGTTGGCTGCGGAGGTGATGGCCTGCATTTCGGCGTGAGCGGTAACATCGGTCAGTGTTTCGGTGAGGTTATGGGCGCGGGCAATAATGCGGTTTTGCGAGACCACTACCGCACCAACCGGAATTTCGCCTTCAGCAAAAGCCTGTTCGGCCTCCTGAAGGGCGCGCCGCATAAAATATTCGTCGTTAAAAAGTTCCATACGTTCAGACTAAAAGTGAAAGGCCATGCACCGCGCAAAGCCGAAGGGGTAAAAGTACAAAGTAATTTGATGCCAGTTTTCAGCGTCCTGTCGATTTTAAAGCTGTCCTGTTAGTTTTTTCACCTTACTGTTAGTTTTTAAGATCGTCATGTTTAACATGACGGGCATTTTTTCCAACATGGCGGCTTCCTGGCTAACATGGCGGCCAGAAAACCAACATGACGACAATATTTCTAACATGGAGGGCATTACTTCTAACATGGGAGCAAAATCTTTAACATGATGGGCATTTTCTTCAACATGGCTTATTTCCAGATAACATGGACACGATATTTTTAACAGGACAGCGAAAAAACTAGCAGGGCGGGTGCTACAGGACTTTACGTGAAATGCAATTGAAATTTTATCTATATTAAGTGAAAAACAGTTGAAATTAAAGCATTGATTATCAGTAATTATTGAGAAAAATTGATATATTTGGTTAGATATAAGAGCCCGTAACTGTCCCATGTTTGAGCGGTAGCGGGAACGAGGAGGTTGTTTGTTTGGCGTCTGCCACACAGTTTTAGTTTTGGTAAAATATGAAATGACGATTGGGTTACAAACGAGGTAGCGAAGATGGTGCAAAACCTACCAGAACGCAAAGCCCGAAAAGTTAGATCCAAAAGAAAACTTATAATATGGAGGACTAAAAATGAAACAAAATCAAATCGAAAAATTAGGAAGAAGACAATTTCTTTCAAAGAGTTTTATTGTCGGAACTTCATGCTGTCTGGGCTGTAATGCCATATTCCCTAACATTGGTTTGGCCAATGAATCTCAACAAACAATTTCCTTCCATGATAGAATTAGCAAAAATACCGGAATGACTTATGATCAGGTTTTTGCTTTTGCGTATCGTGATGCAATTCTGCCTCAGCTTATTGAACTTTCAAATGAATTAGGACGTGACAAACTTATCGGGATGCTCAAAAAAGCAACTGACAAGGTTTGTTCTCAACCTGATTACGAGAGTCGGTTAAGTTCAACCATGCCAAAAGAATTTTGGAGCAATGTACTTGATATACAAGTATTAGAGAATACCGCCAGTACTCGAATCTATAAAATAACTAACTGCTTATGGGCTAAAGTATTTCGTGAGGCAAAAGCTGAAGATATTGGGTATGCATTAGTTTGTTACGGAGATTATGCTATCGCAAAGACAAATAATAAAACGCTTGAACGTGATAAAACTCTGATGCAAGGCAATGACTGTTGTATGCTTAAGTGGACAAAATCTGGATAGTCGCAACTCATCGGCTCTTTCAGATATACATTAAAGTTCGTAACAGCTGCTTCTATCTTTGGTTTAATAAATCCGAAGTAGAGTGGTCGATATCTTCTTAAATAAAACTAAAGTAACCCGGCAAAAATTAAAACTGTATGAAAACAAAATTATCCATTCTGATTGTCTTGCTATGCTTTGCATGTAATCATGCGAATAAGCCTTTGACCGATGCAGATAAAAATAAAATCATTGGTGAAGCTAAAGGGTTAATAAGTGCCATATTTCAAGCTTGTGAAAACTGCGATCCTACGGAATTGACGGCAACCTATATGAATTCTCCTGATTTTGTTTCGCTGATTAATGGTGTCTGTGACGATTATGAGCATACCGTTGAAAAATATCCCAAACTAATGAGCGACTTTATCAGTCAGAAAGCGACCATAATCAGCGAAAAATATGTTGTATTAGACGCCCAAACAGTATTTTATACATCAATATCAAAATGGGATTGCAAACTGAAGAATGATAGCATTGCTGTTTTTGAACCGGTAGGCTTGCAATTTCTGCTCAAGAAAGTTGACAATCAATGGAAAGTTCTTAGCTGGACCGAGGCTTACCAATTATGAGATGCTACCATTCCAAATGTCCACTGCTCTTCAGGATATACTGTTGCAGTTGCTAACGCTGATTTGTAACCCCCACTGCCCCTCGTTTAAGCGGCAGCAGGACCGAGGAGTTGTTTGTTTGGCATCAGTGATGCAATCTCCCGGCTTGGCTACTCCACAAGCGCGGCAACAGTGGTTTTCGGAGCATATCTTTCCACTCATGCAGCTTTTCGGCTTGACAGGAAATTGCCCGCAATCCTCCCTTACGTGTAGCCTCCTACATTAGCACCCTAATATAACTTTATCAGTTATGATTTAATTCTGATGATATAGACGCAAGCTTGATCTTTAAGAATAGAATTTCAATGTATCGTAAAATTTAAAAATTCAAAAAAATGAAAACTCTGTTTTTTCGTTTGATGACAGGATTATTCCTGTTCGTATTGATCTTTGTTTCGTGCCAACCCAAATTTACAGCAGAAGAAAAAAAGTCAGTTTCCGATGAAATTGAGACTGTAGTAAGGAATTTTCTGAACGCTGAAACCCTGAATTACGAAACCCACACTGGTTTGAGGGCCAATCAGCCAGGCTATGTTATGGGCGGTGATGGGCATATAATGTACCGATCGTATGCCGGGTACCATTCAGCCATGAAGGCAACATTTAGCGGAATCCAAAGATTTATTGAAATGCATATTGTCGAACTTCATGTTTATCCGCTTTCTAAGGATGCTGCCACCTGTACTACCTTGTTTAAAAGCAAATTTTTAACGACCGCGGGCGATACCTTAATTAACAACGGGTGTTGGACATTCGTTTTTAAAAAGTTCGATAATGAATGGAAAGTAGTCCAGGAAAATGGCACACATACAACGGATTAAACCCCTCGAATTCGAAGGGTTTAAAACTGAAGTCTAAAAAAGTAAAGAAATGATTGTCACAACTTGAAAATATTTTAGAAAATCTGGGGCTTTAATCATCCGTGAAACATTAATGATACAAAGATGCTTGTTAAACGAATAGTGGGTGAACGCCAACAAAAATTAGAAACTTTTTTTGCTTATTTTTTCCTGAAGGTGTTTACAATACTCATTTTGCCATCGGGGCTGGTACGGGTTAGTATGAGTTTTTCATCTTTCAGTTCAACGGTGTAGTCAACATCAATGTTCTGGCCATTGTATAAAAGTGTTATGATTAGCTTATTGCCGGTAATTTTCCAGGTTCCTTCATAGGTTTCAAGTATTCCGGAGCCCGACATGTTGCTGGTTTGCTTGAATTTACTGTCGTTCATAAAATAATAATCGCTAACAGCACTTCCGTTTTTAATTTCAGCTTCCATAACCTTTTGGGTTCCGTCAGGAGTAACATAGGTAAGATCAATAATTCCCCAGGTTCCGGTAATGTTTATCCCTTCGCCCTGGCCATTATCTTCTGAACAATTGACCGATAATGACAACATAACCATGCAAATCAAGGTAAAAGTCTTCATGATTAAATGATTTAAGGTTTAAAGGCTATACGAGTATTTTGGTGATGCGTTGACAATTCTCTAAACTTTCCTTCCTAATCTGACTTCCCTCCGCTTATTATTCCAAAATCTGCTTATTTTTGCAACAAATAAAACAGATACAAATATGTACAGAACACATACATGCGGCGAAATTCGCATCAATCACCAGGGTTCGGAAGTAACCCTTGCAGGCTGGGTTCAGCGCGTTCGTAACCTGGGCGGAATGACTTTTATCGATTTGCGCGACCGCTACGGCATTACTCAATTGGTTTTCGATGAAAAGACAGAAGACTCGGTTGCCGCAATCGGTAACCAGCTTGGCCGCGAGTATGTGGTTCAGGCCACCGGAACTGTTCGCGAACGCAGCAGCAAAAACAAAAATATTGCAACCGGTGAAGTGGAACTGGCTGTAACAGCATTAAACATCCTGAATAGCTCGGATACTCCGCCATTTACAATCGAAGACGAAAGCGATGGCGGCGACGAAATCCGCATGAAATACCGTTACCTCGATTTGCGTCGTGCACCTGTGCGCGATACGCTGATTCTGCGTTCGAAAATGGCATTTGCCACCCGAACCTATCTCGATAGCCAGAATTTCATCGAAACTGAAACGCCGGTTCTGATCAAATCGACTCCTGAAGGCGCCCGCGATTTTGTGGTTCCTTCGCGCATGAATCCGGGCGAGTTTTACGCGTTGCCACAATCGCCGCAACAGCTGAAACAATTGTTGATGGTAGCAGGTTTCGACCGCTATTACCAGATCGTGAAATGTTTCCGCGACGAGGATTTACGTGCCGACCGTCAGCCCGAATTTACCCAGATCGACTGCGAAATGTCGTTCGTCGAACAGGAAGACGTACTAAATATGTTCGAAGGCCTGACCAAATATCTGTTCAAGCAAATTAAAGGCATCGATATTACGGAATTCCCGCGGATGCCTTATTCTGAAGCAATGGAAAGCTACGGTTCGGACAAGCCGGACATTCGTTTCGGGATGAAAATCAAAGACCTGACCGACTTGGTAAAAGGCAAAGGATTCTCTGTATTCGATGATGCCGAATTCATCGGCGGAATCTGTGCCGAAGGTTGCTCCGAATATACCCGCAAACAAACCGATGCACTGACCGAATGGGTGAAACGTCCGCAAATTGGTGCCAAAGGTTTGGTTTACGTGAAAGTGAATACCGACGGCACGATCAAATCTTCGGTCGATAAATTCTATACTGCGGAAGACCTTCAGAAATGGGTGGAAGTTTTTGGCGCAAAACCTGGCGATTTGCTGTTAATCCTTTCCGGAGTGAAAGAAAAAATGCTGAAAGCCATTGGCGATCTGCGTTTGGAAATGGCCAACCAATTGGGATTACGCGATAAAAATGTGTTCCAGCCCTTGTGGGTTGTCGATTTCCCATTGTTGGAATGGGACGAAGATACCGCTCGTTTCTACGCGATGCACCATCCGTTTACAGCACCAAAACCCGAAGATATCCCATTACTCGATACCAATCCGGGAGCCGTTCGTGCCAATGCGTACGATTTGGTCATCAACGGGGTTGAAATTGGAGGTGGTTCGGTTCGTATTTTCGATAAAGCCCTTCAGGCCCGAATGTTTGGTTTGCTTGGGTTTACGCCGGAGCAGGCCGAATACCAGTTTGGCTTCCTGATGAATGCCTTCAAATTCGGAGCTCCACCTCACGCTGGTATCGCCTTTGGTTTCGACCGACTGACCTCCATGTTTGCCGGTTTGGAAAGTATTCGCGACACCATCGCATTCCCTAAAAACAATTCAGGTCGCGATGTAATGATGGATAGTCCGTCAACCATTTCTCCGGAACAGTTAGACGAATTAAATTTGCTGGTGAATTTGAAAGAAAAAAAGTAATACCAACTTTTTGATGGGTATCATTCTAAAATATATCTGGATGGTCAGCATTTGGGCAATTGTCTCATTTGCAGTTCATCCAGATTTTTTTTTGATGACTATTCAGGCAAATGTTTTGACTAAAAATTACCTCATTGCTTTAATAATACTTGCTGTTGTACTCGTTTTCATAGTTCTTTATCTGGTTTTTTTATTAAGAAAATCATGGAAGGCAGAAAAGAAGAGCAGCGCTCAGACTGAACGGATACTCGATCAGAAAACAAAGTCTGATGCCTCTGCTAAGCAGCTTAACAATGTTGTTTCGAATCTGGAAAGTGCCAATTACCGGCTAAAAGAGACAAATTTAAGTTTGATGGAAGCAAGAAAAAGGGCAGAAGAATCGGACAAGCTTAAGTCGGTATTTTTAATGAATGTTTCGAATGAAATTCGCACTCCATTGAATTCAATTGTTGGTTTTTCATCTTTGTTGGGCGACCCGGAAATAGGCGACATGGAGAAAAAAACATTTATTGATTTGATCGAATCGAACACTGAATCTCTTCTGGTTTTGATTGACGAAATTCTTGATCTTTCGAAGATTGAAACACAACAAATTACACTAAAGAAGCAGGAGTTTAGTCTCGATGTCCTTTATTCTGAACTGTTTCAGGTGTTTAGTCACGGCAACATCAATTCGCGGGCAGAACTTTTAATTGGCAAAAGCATTGAAGGTAAAGCGCTTTATATTTTTTCGGATCGGGTTCGGGTGAAACAAATATTGATCAATTTGTTGTCGAACGCTTTCAAGTTTACCGATTCGGGCACCATCGAAATGGGTTATCAAATTACGAGAACCCGCGAAATAGTTGTTTATGTGAAGGATACCGGTATTGGTATTAAAAGGGAACAGCATGAAGAGGTTTTTCGCCGTTTCATGAAATTAAGCGAAATCTCAACACGTAGCTACCGGGGCGCCGGACTCGGACTGGCTATTACGAAGAAACTCGTCGAACTTTTGGGTGGAAAGATTTGGGTTGAATCTGAACCCGGCAAAGGCTCAACTTTCTTTTTCACACTTCAGGGCTGCACACTGAAAGAGATTCCAGACTAGAAAAATCCAAGTTCCAGCCGGGCTTCCTCGCTCATCATCGATTTATCCCAGGGAGGATCGAAAGTGAGTTCAACATCAGCTTCAGAAATCGTATCAACAGCCAAGGCCGCCTGCCGGACATCTTCCACCAGAATATCGGCTACCGGACAGCCGGGAGCAGTCAGTGTCATAATGATGCTGGCTTTGTTCGAATCATCAATGTCAACATTGTAGATGAGCCCCAAATCGTAGATATTAACCGGTATTTCGGGATCAAAAACGTCTTTCAGCCTTTCAATTATCAAGTCTATCCTTGCATCCATTATTCGTTCTCCTTTTCTGAAATTCTGTTATAAGCAACAGCATAGAGTTTAATTTGTTTGATCATGGCCAGCAAACCATTCGACCGAGTAGGCGAAAGGTGTTGTTTTAGGCCAATTTCGTCAACGAAGTATAGTTCGTTGTTAATGATTTCCTTTGGAGTCTGGTTCGACACTACGCGCAACAGTAAAGCAACCAATCCTTTCACGATAACGGCATCGCTTTCTCCCCGAAAAATGATTTTTCCATCCACAAATTCAGAAACCAACCACACGCGCGACTGACATCCTTTAATGATGTACTGATCTATTTTATCTTTCGGATCCAGATCTCTCAGCTCGTTTCCCAGTTCTATCAGGTAACTGTATTTATCCATCCAGTCTTCGAAAGCCGAAAACTCTTCAATTATCTCCTGCTGTATTTCGTTTATTGTCATCAACTAAAGCTTAAAGGATGCAAATGTCGTTATTTTTTTATATCCGTCAACAAAATTCAGTCTTGATCAGGTAAACAAATTGCTAAATTTTTTATAAACGGCATTAGGGTAAATGATTATCCGTTCTATCGCCCAACGACAATAAATGATCACCACTGACTAATGCAAAATGTCAAATTGGTTTATAATGGTCAATTATTTTGGTTTACAATTATCCTGATGATTTATTTTTCAGGCTTGCTCAGTCCTAATTTTGAATGGTTATAAATTGTATTTGTCTATAAAACGCTTGTGGCAAAATTGTATTTTTAGAGATTAATAAAGTTTAAACAACCGAACGTTTATAAAATCATTTACACATGGAATCATTAGCAGGATCAAGAACAGAACAAAATCTGTTGAAAGCTTTTGCAGGCGAATCGCAGGCCCGCAACCGCTACGAGTTTTTTGCAAAACAGGCCAAAGCCGAAGGACTGGAGCAAATTGCAGCTCTTTTTATGGAAACCGCTGAAAATGAGCGTTCGCACGCCAAACAATTNNGGAAAGATCGGAACTACCCTCGAAAACCTGAAAGCTGCTGCTGACGGTGAACAAGAAGAATGGACTGAATTGTATCCGGAATTTGCCCGTATTGCCGAGGAGGAAGGATTTAAGAAAGTCGCTGTACTTTTCAAATCGATTGCCAAAATTGAAAAAGCACACGAAGAGCGCTACCGTAAATTGTATAAGAACCTTGAAGAAGGAAAAGTATTTGAGCGCGAAGGAAAAGTAGTATGGAAATGCCGTGTTTGCGGATTCCTGCACGAATCGGCCAAACCACCATTGAAATGCCCGGTTTGCGAACATTCACAAGCTTATTTCGAAATCGAGGCTGATAATTTTTAGACAGAAATCACCGAAAAAATTCATTTAGTTCAGGTATATATCAGTTTCACCGAATTTACATTTTCTTACTCATCCCGAAGATCGAACTTGAACTTCGGGATGAACAGAAACTTTTAAAGTATCGGAGCGGGACCGAACTACCGATTCTATTATCCAGACAGCCCAACTTTGCATCTTATGATGCACGAAAACTTCCACACCTAAAACTAAAAAAGCACCTCAGTTTCCTGAAGTGCTTTTTTGTTTGAGCGAGAAACGAGACTCGAACTCGCGACCCCGACCTTGGCAAGGTCGTGCTCTACCAACTGAGCTATTCTCGCAATAATGTAATTAACCAGATTTTTTTAAAAGTACCCGGAGCGGGACTTGAACCCGCACAGCCAATGGCCACAGGATTTTAAGTCCTGCGTGTCTACCGATTCCACCATCCGGGCCTCCTTAAAAAGAGCGAGAAACGAGACTCGAACTCGCGACCCCGACCTTGGCAAGGTCGTGCTCTACCAACTGAGCTATTCTCGCAATATTTTCTGGTTTGAACGTACTGTTTAGTGCTTTCTAAAACAGCGATGCAAATATATACCTATTTTTTCTTTCTCCAAAAAAGGATTAAAACTTTAGCCGTTTTTGATGTATTATTTTCTGAAGGGCTTATCCAGACCGGTAATCTTCTTAATATCGTTGAGCTTATTTAGGGCTTCAAGTGGTGTAAGATCGTTGATATCCAGATTCTTGATCTCGTCGCGAATTTGTTTCAGTACCGGATCGTCGAGCTGAAAAATGCTGAGCTGATATCCTTCTCTTTTCTCTGCCATACCTTCCAAAGGCTTCGATAATCCTTCCTTTCGGTGCGTATCTTCGAGCTGAAGCAGTATTTCGTCGGCCCGGCGAACCACCGAAGGCGGCATTCCGGCCATTCGTGCAACGTGAATCCCGAAACTGTGGTTGCTTCCGCCGGGAACCAGTTTTCGGAGGAAAATTACCTTATTGCCCACTTCTTTCACAGTCACATTGAAGTTCTTAACGCGACTGAACGATTTTTCCATCTCGTTCAGTTCGTGGTAATGGGTGGCAAACATGGTTTTTGCTTTCGACTTCGGATGTTCGTGAATGTATTCCACAATCGACCAGGCGATAGAAATACCGTCGTAAGTTGAAGTTCCGCGACCCAGTTCATCAAGCAAAATCAGGCTTCGGTCCGAAATGTTGTTCAGGATACTGGCGGCTTCGTTCATCTCGACCATGAAGGTTGATTCGCCCAGTGAAATATTGTCGGAAGCGCCAACCCTTGTAAAAATCTTATCGACAAAGCCGATTTGTGCTGCTTCAGCAGGAACAAAACTGCCAACCTGCGCCATCAGTACAATCAGCGCAGTTTGCCGCAGCAATGCCGACTTACCTGCCATATTGGGTCCGGTAATAATGATCACCTGTTGGTCGTCCTGATTTAGGGTCACATCGTTCGAAATATACGACTCGCCCAAAGGCAACTGATGTTCTATCACCGGATGGCGGCCTCCTTTGATGATGATGTCTTTCGAATCGTTGATCTCGGGTCTGAAATATTTGTATTCGATGGCTGTTGTGGCAAACGACAGCAAACAATCGAGTTGCCCGATAATGGCTGCATTCAGCTGAATCGCCTGAATGTATTCGGCCAGTGCAACCACCAGTTCGTTGAACAGGCGGACTTCAATGGCCAGGATTTTTTCTTCGGCACCCAGAATTTTCGATTCGTATTCTTTGAGTTCTTCCGTAATGTAGCGCTCTGCTCCAACCAGTGTTTGCTTACGGATCCATTCAGGCGGAACTTTATCCTTGTGCGTGTTTCGGACTTCGATGTAATAGCCAAACACATTGTTGAAGGCGATTTTCAAACTCGTAATTCCGGTACGTTCCGATTCGCGTTCCTGCATCCGCGCCAAATAATCTTTTCCGGAGAAAGCAAGCTCGCGCAACTCATCCAGTTCAGGAGAAACGCCGGCAGCAATTACATGCCCCTTGTTTACCAAGGTTGGCGGATCGGGATGAATTTCCTTTTCGATGCGCATTCTGATTGATTCGCATGGATTGAGCTGCTCGGCAAAACGCCTCAGATTCGGGCTGTCGGTTTGGCTGCAAATTTCTTTAATGGGTGCAATCGCATGAAGCGCATGTTTCAACTGCACTACTTCGCGCGGATTGATGCGGATAACAGCCACCTTCGATATAATACGTTCAAGATCGCCCACCTGACGGATATGCTCTTCCAGGTTTTCCTTCAGGCTTTCGTCTTTCTGCAGGTATTCTACCACATTCAGCCGATTGTTAATGGCCGAAATTTCTTTCAGGGGAAGTGCAATCCAGCGTTTAAGCAAACGGGCGCCCATCGGCGAAATGGTTTTGTCGATCACCTGAACCAGCGTTTTTGCCCCTTCGTTAATCGAATTAAACAATTCGAGGTTACGGATGGTAAACCGGTCGAGCCAAACGTATTTATCTTCTTCGATGCGTGAGAGGTTGACGATGTGTTTGGTCTGGTGGTGTTGTGTTAAATCCAGATAATGCAATATAGCTCCGGAAGCGATGATGCCGTAATTCAGTTCGTGCACCCCAAACCCTTTCAGCGATTTGGTTTCGAAATGGCGCATCAGCCGGTCGTTCGAAGCATCTTCAGTATAAACCCAGTCGTCCTGCGAAAAGGTGTAATATTTACCTCCGAACAAGGCCGTAAAATCGGCTCCTTTTCCTTTTTGAAACAACACTTCCTTGGGCTGGAACGAACTAAGAAGTTTATCAATGTATTCGAACGAGCCTTCGGCGGTTAAAAATTCGCCGGTTGAAATATCGAGAAAAGCGATTCCAGCCATTTTTTTGTCAAAATGAACCGATGCCAGAAAGTTGTTTTCGCGGTGCTCCAGAATATTGTCGTTGTAGGATACTCCGGGAGTTACCAACTCGGTAATGCCACGTTTGACAATGTTTTTGGTCATTTTCGGATCTTCCAATTGCTCGCAGATAGCTACGCGCGCACCGGCACGAACCAGTTTTGGCAGATAAGTATCCAGCGCATGATATGGAAAACCTGCAAGCTCAACAAAGCTGGCCGACCCGTTGGCGCGACGGGTAAGCGTGATACCCAGAATTCCGGAGGCCCGGATGGCATCCTCGCCAAAAGTTTCGTAAAAATCGCCTACCCTGAACAACAAAATGGCATCAGGATGCTTCGCTTTGACAGCATTGTACTGCTTCATCAAAGGAGTTTCGGCATATTTGGAAGTAGTGCTCAATGTTCTGAATTTTTAAAGAAACACAAAGATAAGTTTTAAAGACTGGAATAAAAGCTTACTTCCTTTCCGGGGCCAAATTCACCCCAACCCTTACCAGCAAAGTCAGAATGATGAAGTAAACCGCAGGATTTAATTGCTGTCCTGCCACAAATGAGATTAGTAAAAGTGCACCAATCAACCAGAAATACAGCTTAGTTTTGGTTCTCCATTTCTTAAATCTCCATACAAAAGCGAAAAACAAATTAAGCGGGAAAGCCCATAACAAATTGTAGTTGGGGCTCATTGCCGGATGTTCGGAATACAGTGTAAACCAGCCAATGATCAGCCCGGCAAATCCAGTGAGGCCAAATAGCCAGTAATCTAACCAGTCGCTATTCTTTTTTCTAAAGTAATCCCGAATTGAAATTCCTGCAACCAGCAAAAATAACAATCCGAAAACAATTGCCGGCCAGGGCAAATTGCTGTTAAGTTTAGTATTCGGATATTCAACAAGCGTGCGGGTTTCAAGTACCAAAGGTTGTGTCTTGCCATCAATTGTAATTTCTGCGCCGACAAACTGATTTTGAAGATACTCGGGCAAAAACATTTGTCCGGAGGCCGAAACCGGCTCATCGGCCTTTTTGCCCACCAGCAAGTCGATGCCCAAATCAATCCAGCGAAACGAATGATGGAATTCCTTGATCAGGTCGCGGTATGTTTTTGTTGGGCGATCGTCATTGAAACGAATGGTTCCTGCGGCATTTCGTTCAATCATATCACGCACACGGGTTGCGCAATTATCCATGAAAAAATTGTAGCGGTATTCGCGGTTTTCTGGTCTGGCATTTTCAAGCAGAGCCTCAAATAATCTGATTTTCCCTTCCGGAGACAGATTGAGAACCTGTTCGTAAACACTTCGTTTATCTTTTTCATATTCAGGCAAAAAACTGCTAAATTTCTGACCAACCATCAGATAATCTGTTTGTCCTTTTGCAAAGCGATACAGAAAATTGGGTGCTTCGAAACTAAAAACTCCGTAATTAAATACAGCATCAAGCCCGGTTGCCGGATCACTCACACGAATGGCTGTGTGCCCGTACATCGAATAAACTTCAGTACCCGGATTACAGGTCAAAATGCTGATGTTTGCATCGGGGCTTAAAGTCTGGGCATGTATTTGTGCTTGAAAACCAAGAATAGAAATTAATATCAGGAGTAATTGGCGCATGTTCATCATCAAAGATTTTGGTTCTAAAGATATAGGTTTTGTACTTATTCAGAAGAACAGATCAAATGGATTTTGGATAAATCGCCGCTTTCCTATAAAAGATTGGTTTATCCGTTATTCGTTATTTAGATCGAATTAAAATAGCAAGTCTGCCCAAAAATTGATAATATTGTCGCTTTGTTTTAAAAAAGAGAGATATGGGATGCAGCGGATGCAACACAAATATAGATTTAGACCGTCCAGCCATGCTTGGCACGTACGACTGGCTCAACGATATACCTGACACTACCAACGAATCGAATATAGTTGAAATACGTTTCAAGGGAACACGGAAAGAGTTTTTCAGGAATGAAGACGGAATTCAGTTAAAACGCGACGAACTGGTAGTTGTGTCGTGTTCTCCGGGGCACGACGTTGGAGCGGTTTCGCTTACCGGCAAGCTGGCCGAACTTCAGTTTAAACGAAAAGTTAAAAAGCCGGAACGCTACGAATGGCAAAAAATTTACAGGAAAGCCACTCCGGCCGATGTAATTAAATGGGAAGAAGCCAAAGCCCGCGAAAACAAAGTAATGATTCGTGCCCGTCAAATTGCCGCCGAACTGAATCTGGATATGAAGATCGGGGACGTTGAATTTCGGGGCGATAACAACAAGGCAATTTTCTTCTACATTGCCGACGACCGTGTCGATTTTCGTGAGCTGATCAAACAATACGCGCGCGAATTCAGCATAAAAATTGAGATGAAGCAGATTGGTGTTCGTCAGGAAGCCGGACGTATTGGCGGAATAGGCTCTTGCGGACGCGCTTTGTGCTGTTCAACCTGGCGAACCGATTTTACAAGCGTTACATCTGATGCCGCCATTAAACAAGGCTTGTCGCCCAATGCCGAAAAAATGGCAGGCCGCTGCGGAAAGCTCAAATGTTGCCTGACCTACGAACTCGACCATTACCTGGAAGCGCTGGAAGATTTCCCGAATGAATTGTTGGCAATTGATACTGATAAAGGACTTGCGCGTCATTTCAAGACTGATATTCTTCAGAAAAAAGTTTGGTACAGCTACGCTCAATCCGACGGAGGACGTGTATTTGTGCTTGATCTGGAAGATGTTAAAAAATTCCTGAACATGAACAAACGCGGGCAAAAACCTTCGTTTGAAGGCTATAATGAACCTGAAGCCAAGAAAGAAAATATGATGAATGTTGGCGAGCTGGATCAGAAATTCTTTAATAAACCTGAGCATGGGAAAAAACGGAACAACCGCAACCGGAAACCAAACGGAACCCGGACGAAGGGAGGACAGGTAAATGCTAGTAGTGTCGAAGAAAAACGACCACAAGGAAATACACAGAAAGAGAATGTTCAACACAGAAATAAGACTCACCAAAACAAACCTTTGGTGAAAAAAGCCCAGGATAATAGAAGCCAGGATTAATTTGGCAGGGATGTTACAAAGAGATTTTATCCCATTTATTACCTTTAATTTGTTGTTAAACAGGATTTTGTAATATTGTCATTTATTTTTTTTGCATTCCGAAAGAGATTTAATCATAAAAAAAGCGTTCAGGATCAATTCCGAACGCTTTTTTTTATGATCTGTGCATTAATATCTATTCTTCAGCAACAGCAGCCACCTGCCGAACTTTGCTTCCGGGATAAACTTTCAGGGCTTCTTCCAGAATCTTCAGCGAAGTAGCCAAATCTTCTTTTTTCAAAACGTAGGCAATGCGAACTTCGTCTTTTCCGTAACCGGGAGTGGTATAGAAACCTGAAGCAGGAGCCATGAAAATCGTTTGGTTTTCGTATTCGAAATCGCTCAGCAACCACGCGCAGAATACATCGGCATCGTCAACCGGAATGCGTGCAACGGTGTAAAAAGCGCCCATCGGAATTGGCGAATAAACGCCGTTAATACGGTTCAGTCCGTCGATCAGGAATTTGCGGCGCTCTACGTACTCGTCGTAGGTGTCGTGCATGTATTCCTTGTTATTTTGGAGCGAAGCTTCGGCGGCAATTTGTCCGATGAGTGGTGGACTTAAACGTGCCTGACAGAACTTCATTACATTTTTTTTCAGTGCTTTATTTTTGGTAATCAGAGCGCCAATACGCAAGCCGCATTCACTGTATCGTTTCGAAACCGAGTCGATAAGTACCACGTTTTGCTCAATTCCTTCGAGATGAAATGCAGAGATATACGGAGCACCGGTGTAACAGAATTCGCGATACACTTCGTCGGAGAACAAATACAAATCGTATTTCTTTACCATGTCGCGAATTTGACTCATTTCAGTGCGGTTGTACAAATATCCGGTTGGATTATTCGGGTTGCAGATCAGGATTCCTTTGGTTCGCGGAGTGATCAGTTTTTCGAATTCCTCCATAGGAGGCAGCGCAAAACCTTCATCAATTTTCGATGGAATTGATTTTATTATAGCTCCGGCCAAAATCGCAAACGCAGTGTAGTTGGCATAAGCAGGTTCAGGAACGATAATTTCATCGCCCGGATCGAGACAAGCCAAAAAGGCAAAAGTTACCGCTTCCGAACCTCCGGAAGTGATAATAATGTCCTCGGCAGTAACATCAATGTTGAACGTATGATAGTACGCCGCAAGCTTTTCGCGAAATGATTTGATTCCTTCACTGGGAGAGTACTCCAGAATCTTCCGGTCGATGTTCCGGATGGCGTCAATCGCGTTTTGAGGCGTTGGCAAGTCAGGTTGGCCGATGTTCAGATGAAACACCTTTCTTCCCATTTCCTTGGCTTTGTCGGCCAAAGGAACCAGCTTCCGGATGGGTGAATCCGGCATCAAATTACCACGTTCCGATGTATTTGGCATGTTGTAAAAAATATTATCAGTAAGGCGGCAAATATACGATTATCAATTTTAAATAAAAATTTTAGGTTTTGGTTTAATATGAAATCTTAATGGCTTAATAACTTTCAATTTAATAGGTTGTTGTTCTGATTTGTAGAATAAAGTTTAAAATTTGTATGACAGATTTTTGTGCCGAACCAATTCATTGTTTTTTATCATGTTTTCCGATAGTCAGATCGCCTAATTTTGAGACCTTCGAAAACAATAAAATACTACGACGATGATTATAGGAGTTCCAAAAGAAATTAAAAACAACGAAAACCGCGTTGCTTTAACACCGGCAGGTGCTGCCGAAATGGTAAAAAGTGGTCATACCGTTTTTGTTCAGGCTACTGCCGGAATGGGAAGCGGATTTAGTGATGATAATTACATTCATGCAGGAGCAACCATTCTTCCGACGATTGAAGATGTGTATGCCATTGCTGAAATGATCATCAAAGTTAAAGAACCAATCGAATCGGAATATAAACTGATCAGGGAAGGTCAGATTTTATTTACTTATTTCCATTTCGCTTCTTACGAGCCATTGACAAAAGCCATGATCGAAAACGGCTCAATTTGTCTGGCCTACGAAACAGTTGAGATGCCTGACCGTTCACTTCCGTTGCTTATTCCGATGTCGGAAGTGGCAGGTCGTATGTCGATTCAGGAAGGTGCCAAATACCTGGAAAAAACGTATGGTGGTTATGGTGTGCTGCTGGGCGGTGTTCCCGGAGTACCACCTGCAAATGTGCTGATTATTGGTGGTGGAATTGTTGGAACCGAAGCTGCTAAGATGGCTGGTGGTTTAGGCGCCGATGTAACTATTACCGATGTGAGCCTGAAACGCTTGCGTTACCTCGACGATATTATGCCCGCCAATGTAAAAACCATGATGAGCAACGAATATAACATTCGTGAAATGGTTCGAAATTCGGATGTAATTATTGGCGCAGTTTTAATTCCCGGAGCTGTTGCTCCAAAACTGGTAACCCGCGACATGCTTCCAACCATGAAGCCGGGAACTGTTTTGGTTGACGTAGCAGTTGATCAGGGCGGTTGTTTCGAAACAACTGTGCCTACAACCCACGATCATCCAACTTTCGTAATCGATCAGGTAATTCACTATTGCGTTGCCAATATGCCCGGTGCAGTACCACGTACATCGACTTTGGCATTGACCAACGCGACATTGCCTTATGCTATCGAAATTGCAAACAAAGGCTGGAAGAAAGCCTGCCTCGACAGCGAACCTTTACGTAAAGGCTTGAATGTTGTAAACGGAAAAGTTGTTTACGAAGGAGTTGCTGAAGCCTTCGGACTTCCTTATCACGACGTTAAAACAGTATTATAGTCCTTATGAAACCCCGGGAAACGGGGTTTTACTTTATAAATGAAACAGGAATGCCGGAATTTTTAATTCTGGCTTTTCTGTTTCATCAGATTGGTTCCTGAATTATGCCGTAAAAAAAACATTTGTCGAGTATTACCCACAAAATGGGCGTATTTGCTGAAATTATACCACAATTCAGCTAATCGAATTCAGGATGTCGATTATCTTTTCATTTTTGATAATGAGCATTCCAAGTCTTTCATGCGATACCCCGGTTGATAACTTGTAGTTGTAAGTTGGCTGTTGGTCAATTAATTCCGAATCAAAATACATGAATTGAATACTATTGATACTTTTAATTTCTTCAGCCACTTCAGTAATATGTGTTGAAATATAAAATGTGCAACTCGAAATTTTTGCAAATGATTTAATAATTATCAGCGAAGCATCGAAGGCATCTTTTACGTTTGTTCCCCTGAATAATTCATCAAAAATTACGAATAGATTTCCTTTCTCTTGAATTTTCAGCGCTGTTTCTTTAACGCGTTTAACCTCGCTGTAAAAATGACTGTAGCCCCTGTTCATGTCATCTGAAAGATTGATGGTGGATATTATTCCATTATAAATGGTTGTTTCCATTTGGCTGGCCGGAACAGGAAATCCCAGATGAGAAAGGTATATTGACAACCCAACAGATTTAAGGAAAGTTGATTTGCCGGCCATGTTTGGACCGGTTAGAAAACACAGATTTTTAGTTTTATCAAAAACAACGTTATAAGGTACCGCATTTTTCAAAAAAGGATGGAATAATCCGGTTACGGAAAGTCTTGGTTTTAAATCAGGCAAATATTCAGGGAAGGCGAATTTGTTTAGCCTCGCTGCTTTTGCAACAGAAATGTAGGCGTCGAGGGCATATACCATCTGAATAATTTCTGTCATTTCATTTTTGTACTTCTTTCTGATAAGGTTGTCAAACCTATTTAGTTTTACACATGAAAATTTTTCTTTCGCAGTAACTATTTCCCTAATTTCAGGATTGCAAATGAACTCATATATGCGCTTGATTAGATTATTGAGTTCTTCAGGAAGTGTTAATTCAATAATTGATTCCAGTTTTTCATTCAGGTGTTTGAAAAGAAAAATTAGCTGCCTGATTCCTGATTGTATGATGTAGTAATTATTTAGTGGCTTTAACCGGTACGAAATAGATTGAAGATATGCATCGAGGAAATTATTTCGCAAAGGCGATACGTTTAAGTTTAAATAATGCTCAATAAAATCGAACTGTCCTGAATTAATAGTAAGCTCAAATTCAATATCATAGATAAATTTGATAGTATCTCTTCTCTGTTGTATTTTGTTAATGTCGGTCAAAGGCAAGTGCATTAACCTGAATAAATGCCTTTTACCTCCATGGGTCTTCGTGTTGTTGTAATATTGAAATATGGAATTCGGTGATTTCTCGTTTCCAAAGATTTCTAAATCTTGAATTGTTTGTTTATCGAACTCAAAATTCATGTTTCAATAAGGTTTAGTTGGTGTTGGTTTTTATCCCGAAAAAGTCAAGTCCTTTTTGTTATAAATGTAGAAACTCAAAAGCTTAAAAAACTATAATTTTTCATAATTGTTTGTAATTGTTTCTGATTAACTACTGATGATTTTATTCCCTCAACGAACTAATTTTTCTATTTTTGCACCTTCGCTTAAAAAGACAAACAGAATATACTCAATAAAATACCAAAAATGGAAATCCCAAGTAAGTACAACCCCGCCGAAGTTGAAGACAAATGGTACAAATACTGGATGGAAAATAAATTTTTCCATTCTGAACCCGATGAACGTGAGCCTTATACGATCGTCATTCCTCCGCCAAACGTCACTGGTGTATTGCACATGGGACACATGCTTAACAATACCATTCAGGATATTTTAACGCGCCGCGCACGTATGTTGGGCAAAAATGCCTGCTGGGTGCCCGGAACAGACCATGCTTCGATTGCTACGGAAGCCCGTGTGGTGAACAAACTGAAAAGCGAAGGAATTTCGAAATTCGATTTGAGCCGCGACGAATTCCTCGGTCATGCCTGGGAATGGACCCACAAACACGGCGGAATTATTCTCGAACAGTTGAAGAAACTGGGCGCTTCGTGTGATTGGGATCGCACCGCTTTCACGATGGACGAAGTGCGCAGCCAATCGGTGATCAAAACTTTTGTCGATTTGTACGATAAAGGACTGATTTACCGCGGCGTTCGTATGGTAAACTGGGATCCGGCTGCTAAAACTGCACTATCAGACGAAGAAGTGATTTTCCGCGAAATGCAATCAAAACTGTATTACCTGAAATATAAAATAGATGAGGGAGAAGCCCCCCTTAGTCCCCCCCAAGGGGGGAAATTGAACCCCAGGTTCGAGACGGCAAGAAATTCCTCTTATCATTTACTAAAGGAATTAGCGGCAGAAAGAAAAAAACAATCGACTGATACTGAAATTATTCTTTGGGAATCCTTAAGTGGCAAAAAATTAGAAGGATATAAATTCAGGAGGCAACACATTATAGATGAGTTTATTGTTGATTTTGTTTGTCTGAAAGAAAATCTCATTGTTGAAATTGATGGCGGCTATCACGAAAAACCTGAAATTCAGGAGGCAGACAAACTTAGGACCGAAATTTTGGAAAGTTTGGGTTACCGGGTAATCCGTTTTACCAATGAAGAAGTGTTGACCAATATTGAAGGAGTACTCAACAGCATATTAAATGCACTCCAAACTCCCCCTTCGGGGGATGGGGGGCTCTTTGTAACGATTGCAACTACCCGTCCAGAAACGATTTTGGGCGATACCGCTGTTTGCGTGAACCCGAACGATCCGCGCTTCACGCACCTGAAAGGCAAACGTGTTTTGGTTCCGCTGATCAATCGTTCCATCCCTATTATTGAAGACGAATATGTGGACATGGAATTCGGTACCGGCTGCCTGAAAATTACACCATCGCATGATGTGAACGACTATGAAATCGGACTGCGTTACAATTTGCCAAGTATTGATATTTTCAATGAAGACGGCTCCATGAGCGAAGCCGCCGGAATGTTTGTCGGCGAGGATCGTTTTGCTGTTCGCGAGAAAATTATGGTCGATCTGGAAGCAGCAGGAAATGTTGCCAAGATTGAAGATTATACCAATAAAGTTGGTTTCTCGGAACGTACCCACGTTCCAATCGAACCCAAATTATCGGCTCAGTGGTTCCTGAAAATGGATACGCTGATTAAACCAGCCACTGAAAATGTACTAAACGATACTATTCAATTTTATCCGCCGAAATTTAAAAATACCTANNTGGAAAACATCAAAGACTGGTGCATTAGCCGTCAGTTGTGGTGGGGTCATCGTATTCCGGTTTGGTATATCAGTAGCCCCACCCCAGCCCTCCCCCAAGGGGAGGGAGTAACGAGCTACGGATTTGTGGTTGCCGAAAATGAGGAAAAGGCTCGCGAACTTGCAATCGCCAAACACCCCTCCNNACGATTTGGTAACTGGTCCGGATATCATTTTCTTCTGGGTAGCCCGCATGATTATTGCCGGTTACGAATACCGCGATCAGTTCCCATTCAAAAACGTATATTTCACCGGAATGGTGCGCGACAAACAGCGCAGGAAAATGTCGAAATCGCTGGGCAATTCGCCCGACCCGCTTGATCTGATTGACACTTACGGAGCCGATGGCGTTCGCGTGGGAATGTTGCTTTGTTCACCTGCCGGTGGCGATTTGATGTTCGACGAAAGTTTGCCGCAGCAAGGTGCCGGTTTTGTTACTAAAATCTGGAACTCCTTCCGTTTGGTGAATGGTTGGGAAGTGGATTCAACGATTCCACAGCCTGAACATTCGAAATTAGCGATTAGCTGGTTCCACGAAAAATTCAGCCAGATTGTNNCGTTTATGCCTTTCGTGAGCGAAGAGGTTTGGCAGTTGCTGAAAGAACGCCAGCAGGGCGATAGTATTACCATCAGTTCATGGCCAAAATCTACTGGCTACGACGAAACTTTGATCGCACAGTTTGAAGATGTAAAAGAAGCCATTGCCGGATTACGCACTATCCGCACCAAAAATAACATTCCGCAGAAAGATCAGCTCGAACTGGCCGTGTTGGTTGGCGACAAAGGATTTGCTCCTGAATTCAANNGATGTGGAAGAAGAACTGAAAAAACTACAGGCTGAATTGGATTACACCAAAGGCTTCCTGAATTCAGTAATGAAAAAACTAAGCAACGAACGTTTTGTTAGTAGCGCTCCTGAAGCTGTGGTTGCTGTAGAGCGCGCCAAGCAAGCCGATGCCGAAGCAAAAATAAAGGTTCTGGAAGAGCAGATTGCAGGATTGAAATAGGAAATTAGTGAGGGCCTGACTTTAGGTCAGACCCTCACTATGCTCAAAACTGTCGATTCTACAAAATAGAGCGAATAAACGAAATCTTCTTTTCTGGAATTCTTCCGTAATTAGAGTCGGAGAAAACATAAGCTTCGGGTACGTTGGGGTAGGTTTCCAACAACAGGTGCAGACTCTTTAAACTGCCTCCCTTTCCCGCCTTTTACCTCAACAGAAACAATTTGATCTTATATTTCAACCAGATAATCAGTTTCTGGGTTACATCCACATTTAGGTCAAATACCGAATGCCAGTCGATCCTTTTTTCGAAATTGATGATGTGGGTGGCTCCTTCGAAATGTTTATTCCCAAATTCGGTGATCGTATATGATTTCCCAGTTTGACGCACACCTCTGATAATCAATGGTTTTCGTCCGGAGCAATCTTTCCATTTTTTGAGTTTTGCGGTTATCTGATGTCCTATTTATTCTGAATTCTCAGGCGAAAATACAGATATAGCATTAAAAGTTATAATTTATAGGAAAATCCTACTCCCAAAATCTCTTTAAACTGAATGCGCGGACCCGATTTGTCGGTGATTCCATCATTGTTACTATCAATTGCAATTGCAATGTCATCGTCATAAAGTAAGTGAGTGTTGATGTTGGCCGAAATATATTTATTCACTTTAAAGGCGATCTGTGTTTCCCAGCTTATATCTATATTTTGAGGCTTTTTCAGATAGTTTGAAAACAAATCTAATTTGGAAGTGAAAGAAACGCCTTTAAAAATTTCATATTTAAAATCATTCTTTGAGTAGATTAAACGGATGTAACCTCCAAGTTCACTTTTCGATTTTTCCCCTTTATGTAATAAATTGCCCAAATTGTCATAAGTTGCCGGAGTTACTCCAAATGCTCCGGCATTCGCAAGCTGCTGATCATTGACAATAGTAATCTTCCCAGTCAGTGGTGCTAAAAATGCACTAAAGTAGCTATTGGGTTTATAGTCCATACCTATTGCACCAATCAGAAATGCAGGTGCCAGAAAATTCGAAATTTTAGCAGTGTCTTTGGCATAATCCTTTCCAACAGTCATTTGTGTTTTGAAATTTACCAATGCAGCATAGTAAAAATCATTGAAGGCTTGCCGTCCGTATTTTGAAAGAAAATCAAATTTGTCATCTGTTTTCATGTAATCTGAATTTTTGCCTTGCTTCAAAAGTCCGTATCCCATATCCAGAGAATTATCCCAAACTGTTTTCTCGTTTTTAAAATTTGAGAATCCGCTGAACAGACCATTTACTGCAAAAGAATTTTGGCCACCTGCGGCCCAGTTTGTTAATGATGTTTGTGCCAGATTGAGAGCTATTACACCACCTTTTTTCCAACCTTGAATGGTATCTGAATTTTGTTTGCGGAGTTTGGCTTCTCCGTCAGTTATTTGTCCCCAAAGAACAGGGGTTAATCCCAGTACCCAAAATGATATTAAGAATATCTTTGCTTTCATGTGAATTGGTTTTAAAAATTTTATTTGCAAAACGCGATTACTGGCAGTAAAGTTTTCCTGTTATTAAATAATTCATACTCTTTTTAGCTTGCAGATTTGGTGTTCTTCAGCTGAATATTGAATTTATTCATCGATTGCTTATCGACAGGTTCGGTATAATGCGGAAGGGTAAAATAAAAAGTACTTCCTTTTCCTTCTTCGCTATCCACCCAAATTTTTCCACCCAACATTTCAGCAAATGCTCTCGAAATAGCTAATCCCAGGCCAGCTCCCTGTCGTGCCTTTTTGTCGATAACGTCTGCCTGAATAAAGCGTTCAAAGATGTCTTTCTGTCTGTCTTTGCGAATCCCAATGCCTGTGTCTTTTACAAAAAATACAAAGTCATCAGGAATATTATTAGTCCCTGCATTCGTTATGTTTAAATTTCTCATACCGCATCCAATTTCAATTGAACCTTCTTCGGTATATTTAACTGCATTTTTTACCAAATTTGTAAGTATGGCGATTAGCTTTTCGCGGTCGGTTCTGATTAATCCATTGTTTGAATTCAAGGAATTAGTAACTGACAGCTGCAATCCTTTTTGCTTAATATCATCATTAAAGAATTTGTAAATGAATCTGATCTCCTCTTCAATGTTTATTTCAGATATTGATATTTTTATTTGACCCGATTCTATTTTCGAAATATCAATAATATTGTTGATGATATTGTGTAATTGGTCGCTGCATTTTTCAATGATCGCGATATATTTTCTCTTATTTTCTGATGTCAGATTATCATCTTTAAGTAGTTGTGGAAATCCCATTATGCCGTTCAATGGAGTTCTGATTTCGTGGCTCATATTATTAAGAAAGGCAGTTTTTAATTGATCGCTTTCTTCTGCTTTCGCTTTTAATAAAATCAGATCCACTTCCATCTTTTTGCGTTCGGTAATATCGGTTATTGTGCCTAAGTACCCAATATTATTACCTGCTTTATTTTTTAATGGAACAGCCTGGCCAATTACCCATTTAACTGATCCATCGGTATGGATGAAACGATAATCTGCCATTGATGAGGTATTGTCTTGAGCTGCGTGTTTCCAACCAAAGGCCAGATTATCACGATCTTCGGGATGAACAGCTTTAAGCCAGCCATCGCCCATTGCTTCGTCGAAACTTATTTGTGAAATTTCACACCAGCGAGGGTTGACGTAATTTGTTGTGCCAAAAGCATCGGTCATGAAAATACCTACTGGTGCAGATTCAGCCAGGAGACTAAATAGGAGTTCATTTTCTTCCAGTGCCTCATTTGTATTTTTGCTTTCAGTAATTTCATTAATTGTATTATCCTGATCAAAACTTCCGTATGTCTTTACGTGAACGATTCGCCCTTCATTATATACATCAATTTCAGCAGCTTGTTCTTTTTTATTTTTAATCTTCAATATCCATAAAGGTATTTCAGCTAAAATAAATCCGAGAACCAGCAGAAGAAGAAATAACATGTTGTTTCCGATTACATCGAGCAAGTTGAATGCAAGAAAAATAAATACCGCGTTAACTGCAACAATAATCAGAGTTGCTTTTATATGACTGTTTGTTAATCGCAGCACCTGGTGATGAATATGATTCATGTCGGGAGAAAAGGGTGATTTCCGCTGCAATAAACGAATTACAAAGATCCGGATGGTATCAATAACCGGAACGATAATAATTGCCAGTGAGATTGCCGGATGTCCATGGGCTATAGCTGGTGATGATTTGAATTCATTAAAATGAATGGTCAAAAGAGCCAGGATTGTACCCAGGATGAGAGAACCTGTGTCTCCCATAAAGATTTTATTGGCGGTTCCAAATACGTTGTACAGGAAAAAGGCCAACAGGCTACCGAATAAACAAAAGCTGGTAAGGGCAAAAATATAATCTCCTGCATTAAAAAACCAGATTCCATAAACAAGTGAAATTAGCAGGCCGATTCCTGAAGCCAGTCCGTCAATACCGTCAATCAGGTTCATTGCATTTATGATACCTACAATTACGATTACCGAAAAAATAGTCCCGGCTACATTGCTTATTTCGTATATTCCTAAAATTCCGTGAAAGTTTGTAATTATGTTATTCCCGAGTATTACAAGATAGAGAGCCACAGCTAACTGTACTACGAATTTGGTTTTGGCCGAAAGAGCAATAAGATCATCTTTTAGCCCGAGAATGAACATGGTAAGTATTCCTAAAGACATATATTTCAGCCCATTAACCTCAAAGCTGTTTAATGAGATAATTTGGCTAATTCTAAATCCTGCGAAAATGGCAATTCCACCAAGTGTTGGTACAACATGTTTGGCCGCCGAACGGAGATTCGGAACGTCAAACAATTTTTTTTTTACTGAAACCTTTATGATGATCGGGATGATAAAGGCTGTAATTGCAAAACTAGTCGAGAGGCTTAAAAAAAGGTAAAAATAAATCATTATAATTCCATTTTTGGCATTGAAAAAGAGAAGTTGAATACTTTTTCAGTTTTATTGAGTTGATGCTTGTTGAAATAAGCACCAAATAATCCTTGCCGAAGTTAACAAGGATTATTTAATGTTATTACAGAGATGAATTATTTTGATTTTACTATTTCAAATTCAATCCGGCGATTTAATGCGCGACCTTCTTCCGTGTTGTTAGTGGCAGCAGGTTGCGCTTCTCCAAACGGTTTTTTATTTGAAATACGAGCCGCTTTTATTCCGGAAGAAGTAATTGCTTTGACAACCGAATTAATACGTCTTTCCGAAAGTTTCAGGTTATATTCCTCATTACCCTTGCTGTCGGTATATCCGGTGAGTCCTACGTTGTAGTTGCTGTTTGAGTTTAATAAATTTACCAGTTTTTCAATTTTTACATTTTCAGTTTTTCTGATAGTTGAATTATCATAGTCAAAATAAACCGGTTCGATTGTCATTTCAGTAGATATGGCTTCTTTGGCAGCATCATCAATAGGGCATCCATTATTTTCTTTTGTCCCTGCAACGGTTGGGCATTTGTCTTCTGAATCAATTACCCCGTCATTATCGGTATCAACAACCAGTGGGCAACCACTTGCATCAACTTTGTCTCCCTTTTTAGTAGCCGGGCATTTATCGTCTTTGTCAGTAACGCCATCACCATCAGTATCGGGACAACCTTTGAGGTTCACCAAACCGGCAACATCAGGACAAGCATCATCTTTATCGGCAACACCGTCTTTATCTTTGTCGGGGCATCCTTTCAGTGAAGTTAATCCTGCCACAGTGGGACAGTCATCAACATAGTCAGCAACTCCGTCGCCATCGGAGTCTATTGGGCAGCCATTTTTATCAACGGCAACTCCGGCTGGGGTATTTGGACATTTGTCCTTGTTGTCTGAAACGCCATCCATATCAGCATCCTTGGCTTTCCCAAAATCAATTTCACCACCGGCAGTAACTTTCCAGATATTTTCTCTTCCGGTTTCACCAAGATAAGTAGTCGATTCAATACCACGTATATAGCCAGCTTCCAAATACAGCGCAAAATTTGGTTTTGTATAGTATTTGGCTCCCAACCCTAAATCAAAGTTAAAAGCAGAAACACCATTGTCGGCCAAATAACCGGGTCCCGCAAAAAGATAAGGACGAAAATTTTTGGTTTCGTCAGCGAGTTTAAACCTCAGGTTAAGAAACGGATTAACCAAATCCAGATTATTCTTCAAATTTGTTCTAAAGACACCCATGTCACCTTTAAGCATTAAATCGAACCGGGGGCTAAGATATCTGCTTAGGTACAATTCCGGCATAATACCTATTTGTCCATTTTCAAGGGTTCCATAAGCGCCAAAGCCTCCACCAAATCCCCATTTCTTATCTTCTGTCTGTGCGAATGCCGATTGGAGAAGCATAATTGCTGTTAAAAGAAAAAGTAGTTTTTTCATGATAATTAGTTGATTCTTAGTTCCAATTAGTATGTAATAACAGGATCCAGATTTTTGGCCTGATTAATATAATCAGCAATCTGTGATAATCCAGGTACAGTGCGAGTGATTTTCTTTTCTTCTTGTACTTCAACCAATTTTGCATGAAGGTTTTCAGCATTACGGGTTCTTAGTTCTTTAACGGTATCAACTCCAGCGGCATGAAGCAGTTCTGCGAATTGTGATCCAACCCCTTTGATACGGAATAGATCAGCCATGTTGACCCAGGATAGTATTCTTGTGTCGTCAATACCTGTTTCTTCGGCTAAACTCTTTCTTCCTGATTTTGTGGCACCCTTTACCAGAAGTTCTTCAACTGTTAAAACTCCAGCATTTTTTAATTTGTCGGCATATACCTGGCCAATTCCTTCAATTTCAATGATTTTCATAGTATTAGAATTTTGAATTAAAAAAATATTGATATCTGATTATGAAATGTGTGATGTTAAAGTCTAAATGTTAAACCCAACTTTCCACCAGAAAAAGCATTTCCTCCTCCAAACTCTAAGTTGATTCCAATTTTATCGGAGAAAAAGTAACGACCCCCAATTTGACCGCCAAGGCCAAGGCCTGATGAATGAGATCCTGCATAATTGTCAGGCGAATTCCAAATATAAAAGCCCAGGTTTAACCCTGCATAGAAGTCCCATTTTTCAGGGATTTCCAGTATGCGGTTAAAATGGTAATTTCCATTTCCGGAGATTCCAATTACTGAACTGTTGTAATGATTACCACCAAAGTTTTCACCATAAGAACGGTAAGAAAGTTCACCTCCAACTGTGATGTCCGGATGTACGCCATAATCTAATCCAACGAATACCGGTACTCCC
Organism: Prolixibacteraceae bacterium; assembly: GCA_003537645.1. Lineage (GTDB taxonomy): Bacteria > Bacteroidota > Bacteroidia > Bacteroidales > Prolixibacteraceae > Aquipluma. The sequence continues at coordinate 1,269 of DPRM01000148.1, read as the reverse complement.
CAAGATGATAATCCCACCCCGGCATTTATCTGAGATTCACCTTTAGCAATGGGCGATTGGGCAAAGATTAAACTACTAAAAAGCAGTAGTGATATAATTAAAAGCTGTTTTTTCATTTTTTCTTATTTTGAATTTTTCGATTAATTGTTTTTAAGGTTTTTTACTTTAAGGTTCCCTGTTCTGCCTGATTGATCATTTGTTTGTTAGCAGTAATATAGATTTCAACCCTGCGGTTTTGTGCTCTCCCTTCAGCAGTTGAGTTATCTGCAACCGGCTCATCAAATGATTTACCTTCGGTAGTAATTCTTTCAGACAAAATTCCGTTGGAATTAAGAAAACTTGCAACTGAAGCAGCCCTGTTTTTTGACAGTTGCAGGTTTATTTCTTTTGAACCGGTATTGTCAGTATGCCCGTAAATGGTCACATCAGTTTCAGGAGTTTCTTTTAATGAAGTTGCAAATTTGTTTAATGCGGTTTTTGAGCTGGCGTTTAATTCGCTTTTCCCGGTAGCAAATAAAATTCCGCTATCGAAGGTTACTTTAATCGCTTGTAAATTGTTGGCATCAGTAACAGTTTCAACCCTTGCGCCTTCAATTTTTTCAAGTTCAGCTTTTTGCTTGTCCATTTTTTTACCAATTACAACTCCGGCACCAGCTCCAACGGCACCACCAACAGCGGCTCCAATTGCTGCTCCTTTTTTCTGACCTACCAAAGCACCAATTCCGGCACCCAAAAGAGCTCCACCAGCACCGCCTAAAACACCACCTTTAGTTGAATTTTTGGTTGATGAACAACTTCCCAGCAGCATTATACTACAAAGCAGTAATGCAATCGTTTTGTTAAATGATTTCATGTTTTTTTATTTTTTATTTTCTCTAAATATTATTCTTCTCAAATTAAGCTTTGATTCGTTTTATTTCCCCAGTTCTTTGTAAACAAGTCCAGCTGCAATAGCACCGGCAACGGGGATCACAATGAACAACCATAGCTGCGATAATGCCCAGTCGCCGACAAACAGAGCCTGACTAATGCTTCTTGCCGGGTTAACCGAAGTGTTTGTTACAGGGATGCTTACTAAATGGATCAGCGTTAAAGCCAGGCCAATAGCCAAACCGGCAAACCCTTTTGGCGCTCTTTCATCGGTTGCTCCCAGAATTATAATCAGAAACATAAATGTCATAATGAATTCTGTAATTATAGCAGCCAGCAAACTGTAATTTCCGGGCGAATGTTCACCGTAACCGTTGGCTGCAAAACTGCCAATTGATG
>DPRM01000114.1 GCA_003537645.1 Prolixibacteraceae bacterium | reverse complement strand
GTTTAAACTCCGAATCGGTTCCCATTAAAGTATTCACATAATCAACGGGTTGTAACTTTTGTGCCTGAATATTGAATGCTGAAACACAAAAGAGCAATGCGAAAACAATCGATAATTTTCTATTCATGGTTTTCCAATAATTTGATAAAGAATCCTCCAACTACTGAACGTGCCTGAAAACCTACCTGTTTGGCATCGGGCGTTTCGTACCAGTCTGACAAAGGTACACGATCCGGCGTTTCATTTACAAAAGCATGTACAGGATCAATAAATTTTTGGAAAGTTTCGTTATCATTTGCCAGAGTTGCAGTCCAGACGATCCAGTCGTTTTTGGTGTAAGTGCGACGGTTGTCCAGCGGCAAACCGTATTTGTTCTGCATGGTGAGGTAATACGCAATTTCCTTTTGTGCCACTTCAGCAGGGAAGATACCGAGGTTCAGCAGTTTGTCCCAAATCAGGTTGTATTTCTGGCTCCAGGTTCCCGGCTGATCAAAGGTCAAGCGGTAATGATCGCCATCATCGGCCATTGCCATCCATTTGGTTGCCATTTCTTTTGCTGCGGAAGTATATTTTTCAGCAATTTCGGTTTTGCCCAGCATACCGGCCAGTTTTCCGTAGCTGGCAATTCCCATGATGGCTTTTACCGAAAGGTTTACGTTGTGCGCAAAGTGTCCGGCAAAATCGTCGGTACAAAGTTGATTTTCGGGATCCAATCCGTTTTCGAGCAGGTAATTTGCCCAGATAGTCAGCACTTCCCAATGTTCGCTGGCATAGTTGGCATTTCCTTCGGCATTGGCTATTGCGGCAGTCAGGATTACCATGTTGCCACATTCTTCCACCGGCATGTCGCCGCCATACGTTTGTCCGTTTGCAATCGGATAAGTACCAACATCATGCGCTGCAAACGGTTTGTTCCATTTACCGCTTTCAGAATAATAGAAAATCGGGTTCAACATACCTTTTAGTAATTCAGGATTGTATTTCAGGAAAAGTGGCGCCGAAGGATAAGTTACGTCAACTGTTCCGATAGAACCATTGCTAAAGTTTTCCTTTGAAAGGAAAAGGATGTTGCCTTTGGTATCTTTCACCAGTTTGTGGGCGGCAATCGACTGACGTAATGCCAGCACGCACAAATCAGCATAGTTCTTGCCACCGGCAGCCAACGTTTCGTCCCAAACTTTTTTGTCGAAAGCAATGCAACGATCCATCACCGATTCGTGTTCAGCAGAAGCTGACTGCAAAGCATCGTTTATGCTTACTTTTCCGTCTTTCGTCCACCAGCCTTTCAGGTTATCTCCAAAGTATTGAATTGATTCCACGTCGTCGTAGCCAATCATTACAAAGCCATTTGACGGATTCGAAGAAATAGCGCCCAAATTATCAACATAAACCATTGCAGGCATTTGTTTTGAAGGCCTTGCTGTTAGCTGGCTGACATCTCCGGCGATGTTACCGTCTTTTTCAAAAGCTTGTTTGGCCCCAAAATAATCACCGATCCCAACCAAAGCTGTTTCCTTTTTGTTGGCTGCCAGATAAGCATAACCCCAGTCGATACGGATATTGTCGCCTTTCTTTCCCAAAACCGGCTGTTCGGTTGTTCCGGCTTTAACAAAGCTTACTCCTGAAGTTTCACCTTTCGTCAATTCCACTTCCTGACTGATTTCGTTCACAGCCCATTCTGGAGTAGTTTCGAAATAAATCTGCACATCGTGTTTGCCGCCATCGTTCGAAACAACTTCGTAGTTGATGTAATTCACCGGACGCGATAACAAATCCAGATCATCGGGCAAAAGCGGTGAAACGAACTGAAGTTTCAGATCAACCGGTCCGCAGGTAAAATTGTAATGCGTTTGTGTTGCCGAAATTGCTACTTTGGTTTGAACCGCAGTTTGTGCAAATACTTGTTTATGATCACTTTCGGTATAAATTCCAAAATCCACATAAGCCAAACCACCCCGATCGAGGCAATGAGCGGCGATTACATTTGTGCCTCCGCTGTTTAGCAAACTCCCGTCTATTTTTAAAAGTACATTGCTTTTTGCCTTGTTGCCTGTGTTTACAATTTCTTTTCCATTCAGGTAAAGTTCGAAATCGTCGTCATGCGAATACATCAGGTAAACATCAGCGCCCGAAGAAATTTCAGGAAGCGTAAATTCACGGCGAACCCAGATTTCTTCTGTTTCCCAAACAGTTGTGGCCGATTGAAAACCTGTTGATCCAAAAGCTCCTTTTCCTGAAGTCCACGAATTGTCGTTGAAATCGTTTTGTTCCCAGCCTTTCCCCGGAGCTTTCAACGAAAATTTCCCTTCCCAGGCTTCTTCGTTGGCCATCGGGACAATTGTCTTCAATGGAATGTCTTCTTTTCCGAGAAAACGGTATATCTGTCCGTCAACGCGGACGGCTCCAATCAGCGAATGGGTTTTTCCTGTCCAGTGGCGAACAGCATCATCGTACAAGTTGTCGGCCATTGACCATGCACTGGTGTATGGGTCGATCGTAACCAAGGGATAAGCCGGTGCCCGAAGCTCGGTTGTAACGGATTCTTTCATCGGCTGGGTACTTTGACTGCACGAATGCAGCACTATTCCGACAAGTAAAAGAATAACAAGCCGGTTTAGGTGATTTTTTATATGCATGTTGATTGCGGTTAAATTGGTTTAGTGTTATTGGGTTAGAACGAAATAGTGTTGCATTTAAATATTTGATTTTATTTGAACTCACCCCACGTCCGCGAGCGGACGTGGGGTGAGTTGGAAATATTCGACAATGAATCGTTCTTATTTATATCATGACTTAAACATTCAGCAGATTCTCTTTTCCTTCTTTCACCAATTTCAGGATTAACTCGCCAAACAAGGTATTTGCCCAGGCAAACCACGAACGGGTAAAGTTCTTAGGGTCGTCTTTGTGAAAAGTTTCGTGCATAAAACCGGTGTCGGCATCGGTGTTACGGAGTGTTTTGATACACCATGCAATTTCCTTGTCATCGTTGCTTGTCATTGCCCGCATGATGATGCTCATTGGCCATACCATGTCGTAACCAACGTGAGGCCCGCCAATTCCTTCGCCTGCTTTTCCCTTGAAAAAGTAAGGATTGTCGTCGCTCCAAACAAGTTTGCGGGTATTCTGGTAAACCGGGTCATTCTTTTCAACGCAGCCCAGATAAGGCAAGCCAAGCAAGCTGGGCACATTGGCATCGTCCATAAAAGTGGCATTGCCAAATCCATCCACTTCGAAAGCATACACTTTGCCGTATTTTTTGTGCTCAACCACTGCATATTTCTGAATGGCGGCATTCACCTCATCAGCCAAAGCCACGCATTTTTTTGCGAACGATGTATCGCCGGTCACCTTTGTACTAATTTCGGCCAGTTGCCTAAGCGAAACAACTGCAAACAGATTGGAAGGAATCAGGAAACCATACGTCGCAGCATCGTCTGACGGACGGAAAGAAGAGTTGATCAGCCCGACCGGTTTGAGCGGACGCCCATAACCTCCGTTTGACAAGGTATCCAGCTGCCGGGTGGTTTCGCGTTCAAATTTGTACGGGCCAAGTCCGTTTTTGCGCTGCTGCACAGTAAATGTTTCCAGAATTGCCGCAGCAGCTTTTTGCCAGTCCGCATCAAAAACAGACTTGTCTCCGGTTGTTTTCCAGTATTGATAGGCCAAACGAACGGTATAACAGAGCGAGTCGATTTCCCATTTGCGCTCGTGCAAACCGTTTTTCATCTCGGTTCTATCGCTCATCCATTCACCCGGAACCAGTTCTTTGTTGAAGGCATTGGCATACGGATCGAGCAAGACACACTGCGACTGGCGATGAACAACACCGGCCAGCAACGATTTTAGCTCCTTGTCGTCATTTGCCATTGGCAGATAAGGCCAAACCTGTGCAGTTGAATCGCGCAACCACATGGCGTGAATATCGCCGGTAATCACAAAAGTGTCAGGTTTTCCGTTTTTCATGCCATGTTCAACAGTGGTATCCAGCGTGTTGGGAAAACAGTTCTCGAACATCCAGGCCAGTTTCGGGTCTTTCAGTTTTGCTTTTGTTTGCTGAATGGCTTTATCGACGGCGACTGATGAAAAGTTCCGTTTTTCAGGAGCAGGACGTTTACTTATATAGCTTACTCCATTAATTGTTGAAGCCAGCAATTTGCCCGATCCGGCGATGGCCAGCCCGGCCATTGTGAGGCCGCTGTTGCGTAAAAAATTTCTTCGTGTTGTCATATTGATAGTTTAAAGTTTCAAAAGTTTGAGCCCGAAATGTTTTTCGAACTTGTAAATAGTACCAAAAACACTGAATACTAATACAATAAAAGTTCAACCCCTACAGGGTTGTGATCTTATTTTTATTTCTTTCCACCGGCTTCACCGGTGGTTATTCAAATTTTATCCTTTCAGGATAACTCATCGGGTCCTGTGATTATTCCCGCGTTGTAATAACCAGCTTCTTTCCTTTCAGCAATTCTGAATGAGGGATGAAATAGCCGTCGATTTTTTTATTGTCGTAGGTAATTTTGTCGATTTTCTTTCCTGAATTCTTTTTGATGATGGTGAATTTCTGCTCTCTAAGATCGAAATCCACTTTATCGAACAACGGCACCGAAACGATGTATTCAGGATCGGCGGGGGAAAATGTATATAGTCCGATGGAGGAAAACACATACCACGCCGAGTTTTCACCTGCATCATCCATTCCGGAGTAGGCCAGTTTGTCTTTGCCCATGTCGTAAAAACGATCCATAATACTGTCGAGCACTACCTGCGATTTTTCCTGTTTGCCCACAAAATAGTACAACCACGGGAAGCTGTGGTCGGGCTGATTACCGTGGCAGTATTGTCCGATAAATCCGGAAATGTTATAAGCTTCGGCTCCCTTGTACGGAATGGTGAAAAGATCGTCCAGCTTTTTCTCAAAATCTGCAGGACTCTTGTAAAGACCGATCAATCCGTTCACATCGTGTGGCGCGAAAAATGAAGATTGCCAGGCATTGGCTTCGCGGTACATGTATTCGTAGTAAATAAACTCCGGATCAAAGTTTTTAATCCATTCGCCGTTGGCGAGTTTTCCGCGCATCAAGCCTGTTGATGGATCGAACATGTTTTTATAATTGCCCGTGCGTTTCATCAGCATGTTGTAATTGCCGGTGTCGCCCAACTCTTTGGCCAGCAAGGCAACTGCATAATCATCGTAGGCATATTCCAGCGTTTTGGTAACTCCGGCGGCGGCCACTGTTTCAAGTTTCGGATCAGCCAAATCGGGTTCCGAGACGTATCCTTTTTCAATGTATTCCATTCCGCGCGGCCTACTTTTGTTTTCCATCGTGGCATTCCGGAGAAGTAAGCTGTAAGCGGTTTTTACATCAAAACCTTTAATTCCGCGCAGGTAAGTTCCTGAAATAAATGGGGCTGCGTGGTCGCCGTGGAAAAACGTCGGCATAAAACCGCCTGATTTTTCGCCTTTGTCAATCAGCGATTTAATCACATCTTCGGTTACTTTGGGCGACAACATTCCGAGTAAAACCAGCTTGTTGCGGTAATCGTCCCACAGCGATGGTTCGGTATAGTAGTTGAACCCTTTGTTTACAACTTTCCCTTGCTCATCGGTAAAATCACCATTGAAATCGCTTCGCAAGGCTGGCCACAAAAATGAGCGGTAGAGGGTTGAGTAGAACAATCCTTTTTGCCTTTCCGTTCCACCCGAAACGGCGATTTTCGACAGCAAAGTTTCCCATGTTTTGGTCGCTTCATCCCTTATTTGCTGAAAGCTTTTGGCAAGCATTTCTTTTTCCAGATTTTCTTTGGCATTGGCGATGCTTACGAACGAAAAACCGATTTGTATTTCAAGGTTTTTGGGCGAATCAGCAAAATTGACGACGGATATTTCGTGCTTGTCACTTTTTTGCGAATCGATGTTTTTAATTGAATGGTTGGCCACGGCATAGAAATACATTTTTTCGACTGTTTGCTGGAAGCCTTTGAATACATTTTCGCCTTCCTGATTGATTTCCCAGCTCCGAACCCGTTCGTTTGAGCGCGACAAATCGGCAATCAGTTTTTTGCTTTCCCCGGCTTTGAATGTGTATTTGTGAAACGCGCAGCGCAGTGTCGAAGTCAATTCGGCATTTACACCATATCTTTCCAGATAAACCTGGTAATAACCCGGTTGTGCCGATTCGTTCTGATGGCTAAACGGTGAGCAATAATCTTCAGGAGAAAAATTGCCGGTGGCAGGCATTAGCGGAATGTGTCCTAAATTCCAGTGGCCTTTGCTGGTGTGGATAAAAGCGTAAATAACAGTGTCTTCGTACTGATAGCCGGAGCCACTTCGGAATAAGGTTACCGGCGAGAGTTGAACCATGGCATTGGGCAGCGACGATCCGGGGAAAACTTCGGCTCCCCAGGTACGGTGAGTAGGTTTATAACCGATGTCGATGCTGTCCCACAAGGTGGCGGTTCCTAAAAACGGATTGACATATTTGGTGAGTTGCTTTTGTGCCAGCGAAGAAAATGCTGTTACCAAAAACAGCGCTATAGCTGCAATTTTTATATTCATTGTTATTCGATTTAAAGTTGGTGGTTGTTTCCCGTGGAAAATATGGTCAGTAATTTTCCCGTTCGTAAAATTCAGTAATAATACAATATTGAGTGTTTTTTCACTCATGGCATTGACAAACTAATTTGCCAATAATCCCTGTTTTTCAAGGAGAGCAGCGGCTTCAACAAGCATGGCTCCGCTGGTTTGGGTGGTCAAATCGGTTGTGTTGCCGGGTTTGGTTTTCCAGTAATTGCTGAATAAAATCAACTGTTTGTTGGTTCCGGTTCTCCAAAGTGTTTCGGCATTCAGTTTAAAGAAGTTGATGTAGCGCTTCTTTGTCGATGCATCCAGATCAGGACACAAAATCAATTGAGCAAAGTAGCGAATGAAAATGCCTTTAAATAAGCCTCCATCGCCGTTTCCTTCACTTTTAAGCAAACGTGTATTGCTATCAACCAGACTGTTAAGTGTGTAATCAGCTGCTTTTATGGCATCGTTCAGATAGCCTCTTTCTTTGGTAATATTGTACAGTTCGAGTGCCGAGCCGAGGAAAGTTCCCTGGTTGTAGGTAAAAATCCACGATTTTTGGATGTCACCTGTCCGGCTGTCGATATTGTCGTAAACAGCTCCGTTGGCAGGGTTGAACAAATATTCTTTCTCCCAGTCGTAGATTTTCAAAGCCCATTCTTTGTCTTTTACATCGCCAAACTGCTGAAACAAGCGTGCAGCCAGGATGCTGGCCGGACCGTTCGAACAGGCATTTTTGCTGTAAGGCTGATCCTTTTTCCATGAAATTCCGCCACCCGCATTGCTGTTCCATCCGGTTTGAATGTCTTTCCAAACGTCAATGGCGCTGGTTTTAAACTTTGCATCCTGCGTGGCATTGTACGCCCGAAGCATTGCCAGGGCATTCCATTCCATATCGTCGTAGTATTCGTTCAGGAATGTGTTGCCGTTTTTCTTTTTTACACCATCGTACCATTGATTCATGGTTGTTTTGTAAAAATTATCGTTGGTGCGCAAATATGCATCAATTACTACATCCAGCGCATGTGCCTGTGGCCAGTAATGAAAGTCTTTCAGTCCGCTGTTGTTATAGTTGAAATAACTGTCGGCACCATTCCAGTAAGACATTACGAATGCATTACTGCTGCTGTCGGCTGCCGCGTTCCAGTTGATGGTATATTCTTCATCGCCAGTATTAACAGGTTCGTCGTTTTTGCTGCAAGCCTGAAACAGGAACGAAGCCAGAAAAAATAATAGAAAATATTTGCTCATAACGGATGTTTAATTCTGATAAATTAAAAAAAGGCAGGCACCGAAATACCCGCCTTTTCAAGATGGTATAATCGGTTTATTGGTTGCCTACTTTAACAATTGAGTGTGTATAAGGATTTTCGGCCTGCAATAAAACAGACATGTCAATCAAAGCCATATCCATTTCACCGGCAAATTTGAATTTACCATTCCACTGGCTGTTGTCAACCGGATACAGGTAATAATACGAAGCCGGACTTGAACTGTTTGGACGGCTGTCGGTGTTTGGAGTTCCCCACCATTCTTCAACAGTTTCGCCCGCGCTGTTAATGGTTGTCATTTTGATTTTGTAACGTTCGTCACGTCCCCAACCTTCTTGTTTGAAAGTAATTGGTTTGCTTGTAGCTTTCCACTCGCCATTTGCCAGATAAGGCAACGAGAACAGGAACGAATTTGTTGGGCTGAAGAACAATTGCATATCTGTTACTTCAGTATAAACAGTTGATCCGACGTTAAAGTCGAGTTTGATGCGGTAAACACCAGTTTTTGCAACGGTGCTGTTTGTGGTACCTTCTTTCAGCAATCCATTTTCAGAGTAAAATTTACGTGGAGTACCAACTTTTGCATCGGTGAAATTGTACGATTTTCCGGCGGTCAGTTTGGTGTAAATTTCAAACTCTCCTGCAGCTGTAGATTTCATGATGCTTGCTTTCGAAAGATCGGTTCCGCCTTCAGAAGCTTCACCTGTTACATATACATCAACCGGAACATCAGCAAAACCGGCAAGACGCGTAATTTCAATTACTCTTGTTTCAGCGGCCGCCACATCGTTAATTCCTTTTGATGAGAATACTGTCCAAATGAGTTTTCCGGTTGCAGCCGATTCAACACCAGCCATTCCGGCAATTTTGTTGAGCTGCTTGTGCGAAATGGTTGCATGGTTGTAGCCACCGTTGTTATCGGAAGCCATTCGGTAAATAGGGCTTGAAAAATCGCCACCTTCTTTGTCGAAAGCAACTTCGTACAAAACCATGCCGCTGTCTTCGGCTTTGGCTGGTTCCCATTCAAAATATACTGTTGCTGAAGCAGAACTCTGCAACACGACAGATTTTCCGTTTGATGGTTCGTAAAGCATTTTTACAGCTGTTACTTTGGTATCTTTCAATTCGTCATCTTCATTACATCCGGCAAATGCAACCAGAAAAGATGCCAATATGGTCAGTTTTACTAATATTGATTTCATATCACTTTATGTTTATATTTTTTAAATTCAGTATTTATAACTCTGTTTTACCTGATTCTCAATTAATAACCGGCGTTTTGCCCTAAGTTCGGATTGATATCTTTCTCCGACTGTGGCACTGCCCACAAATAATCGCGGTCTTTGTTGAAATTCCTTTTGTCGAGCCTGATGTATCCGTTGTCGGTTGCGGCATCGCCATACTGTGCTCCGTGAGGATAAGTATTGAGCAAAACTTCAGCAGTTTTCCAGCGACGGAGATCGTGAATCCGCAGCCCTTCAGAAGCCAGTTCGCAACGACGTTCGCGACGGATGATATCCTGCAATTGTTGTTTGGTTGCGCCAGCGGTGAAAACCAAAGCTTCAGGATCGGTAAAACCGGCACGTGCGCGCAGCGCTTTGATGGTTTTGTTCCAGATCGCTTCGTCCATTTGATCCAGCTCATTTTTGGCTTCGGCATACATCAGCAACACATCGGCATAGCGGATTAAAATCAGGTTTAATCCTGAAGTCATGCTCGCCAATGCTGTTGGATCATAGTATTTCCGCATGTAGTAACCAGTTGAAGTAGAGTTTGTTCCCTGTCCCTTGTACTCATCAACAGCAGCTGATTCGTTTGGAGCAGTTCCCGGTTTTATATAAATAGTTTGAGTTGAACCATCTGCTTTTTTCCATGAATAATTGTGATAAACTACTGTGGCCGAAAGTCTTGGATCGCGGTTTTTATAAGGGTCGGTTTCGCTGTAACCTGATCCGGCGGCAGTGATGGTTTTCCCGTTCAGTGTAATGTAATCGTTCACCAGTTCCTGTGTCGGTGACAGTGAATTTACGCGTGCGCCTACCGAAAGTGGTGCATAATCGTAAAAATTTCCCCAGGTGCGCAACGATGGTACATAAGCCAAATCGAGAATAACTTCGCTGTTGTATTCGTTTTCAGGAAGGAAAATTCCTTCGTAAGACGAAAACAGCGAGTAAGTTCCAAACTCGGTTGAGTTAATCAGTTTTTCGCAGTTGGTAACCACATTTGCCCAGTCGTTGCTGTAAAGGTAGGTTCTGGCTTTAAAAGCAATAACAGCTCCTGAAGTAATTCTTCCCTTGTCATCGTCTGAATACTCTTCTTTGGTGGGCAGGAATTCGAGAATTGCATCGAGTTCGTTGCGCACAAAAGTCAATACTTCGGCCTGCGGAGTTCTTGCGATTGCTTTCGACTCCGACAAAGTCAGGTCTTTATCAAACAACGGAACATCGCCGTACCAGGTGGTTAATCTGAAGAATAAAAAGGCACGGATAAAGCGTGCTTCGGCCTTCATTCTGTTTTTCAGCTGCTCATCCATTACCGGAATCCGGTCAACATTTTCAAGAAAAGTGTGACAGGTTTTGATTCCTTCGTAGCAGTTTTTCCATTCGTTCGCAAAACGTCCGTTCGATGCATCAGCCTGACCGGAAGAAATCGCCTTTTCGCTGCTCGAACCACGACCTTCGTACATATTGTCCGAAAGGGCTTCAGTACTGAAGAAATAATCGTTGCTGGTCATCTGACTGTAAGCCATATTTAAAACCATGTTGGCTTTTTCGGGAGAAGTCCAGTAGTTTTCCTCGGTAAATTTGTTGGTTGGCGCCAGGTCCAGCGGATTACATGAGGTAAATAAAACAAGGATCGCACCTGCAATACCTGCGCTATATGTTAAGAATTTCTTTTTCATCATCAATCGTATTAAAATTCCAAGTCTAAACCAAATCCGTAGTATTTCAGCGTTGGGTAATTACGTCCGCTGTTTGCTCCTGTACCACCTACGCCACCCATGTTATTTCCGAATTCAGATGATTCGGGATCGATAAACGATACATTGGAAAGTGTAAATAAGTTTTGGGCATTCACATTGACACGCAATTTTTTAATTCCAACCTGAGAGGTGAGCTGAGTTGGCAAAGTGTAGCCGATCTGAATATTTTTCAGGCGAAGGTATGCCGCGTTGAAAATATAAACATCAGAGCTCTTTTGATAGTTGTTGGTGTTGGAAGCCGATCCCGGTGACGATAAACGTGGCCATCTGGCATCCAGGTTGGTCGGAGTCCAGTAGTCGAGCTGGTGTGTATATATCACATAAGAATAGTTCGAGTGAAAAGGCTCAACCAATTCGCCGCGTAAAAACATGTCACGTTTTCCAACACCCTGAATCAATAATCCGAGATCGAAACCTTTCCATTCAAGGTTATAATTCAATCCAAAAGTATAACGGGGGAAAGCATTGCCTAAAATCTGGCGGTCTTTCTCATCAATTACGCCATCTTCAAAATAGTCCTGGTATTTCACATCGCCGGGTTGTACTGTGGCGCCAACAGGCAATGCGCTGTTTGCAATTTCTTCATAGTTATTGAAATAACCATCGGTCTTGAACCCGAAATACGAACCAAAGGGATTGCCTTCACGGATGATTTTCGACATTTGGTCACTTGGGTCAATCCGCTCGTTTCCTCCGAAATTAATCACTTCATTTTTTGAATCAGCAATATTCAGACTTACATTGTGCTTGAAATCACCAGCTTTTGCACGGTATCCAATGGTGGCTTCCCATCCCTGGTTTTTCATTTCACCAGCATTTTCTTTGGCAACAGCACCTCCAAAAACAGTTGGGACAACCGGTGTCAGCAAAATATTTGTAGTTACTTTATTGAAGTAATCCAAAGAAGCGTACAGTTTGCTTTCCATGAAAACAGCATCAACTCCGATGTTGAAATTGGCTGATTGTTCCCATTGAAGTTCACTGTTTCCGAAACTGAATCCGGTACCTGATACGGTTCCGTTATTGAATCCATACGAATTGGTGTAAACGCTGTAAGTGGTAAAATACGAGTAATCATCCACATTCTGGTTACCCAATACTCCATACGATCCCCTGATTTTCAGATCGCCAACTTTTTCCTTGTAGTTCTCCATAAACTTTTCTTCCGACAATCTCCAGCCGGCAGATAAAGAAGGGAAAAATCCCCAGCGATAGTCTTTTGCAAATTTTGATGAACCATCATATCTGAAACTAACTTCACCGTAATATTTGCCCATGTAATTGTACCCTGCACGACCGAATAATGAAGAAATACTTCTTTCCTGCGTTTGTGCCGGAGTATTGTAGCTGGTCGGATCAAGTTCTGTGTCCGATTCAGGAAGTCCTAAATCCCTGTCGGTATATTTCTTTTTGATCTCGTTTGCCTGCCTTGTATATGATTCGTTTGAAACACCAAGCATTCCTGAAACATTGTGGGCCGAATTAAAAGTACGGTCGTAATTCAACAGGAATTGGGTATTCAGGATATACTTTTTCTCGTTATAATCTTCAGTATTTCTTGAACTGTTGGCAAATGAACTGGGAACGGTAGCAGTTTCGCTGGCATAGAACGGAACTTCCAGACTACGGATAAACCGGTGATTGGCGCTTAAATCCAACCCAACCAAACCTTTTGCGGTCAAGCCTTTCATTAATTCTAACTCCAGATTAAGACTTCCGTTAAAGTTGTCGTCATCTTTTTTCTGATATCCGCCAGCTTTGAGCATTCCAAGCGGGTTAAATTCTGAAAGCACATCATTCGTCAGATAATGACCATTTTCGGCCTTCATCTTATAATTGAAATAATTAGGAATACGTCCGCCATCAACAATCAAAGTTCCGGCGTTTGAATTCGGCGCATTTTGAATGGAGCGGCTGTATGCCATAAGTGCGCTCACCTTCAGTTTTCCGTATTCGTTTACCAGGTTTGTGCGGAAATTGAAACGTTCGGCGCCATAATTACCAACAAAATTGCTCTCCTGATTATAGTAACCGGCAGAGATCATGTAGGTTGAGTTTTCGTTTCCACCGCTCATGCTGGCACTGTAGTTTTGCTGAAGGCCTTTCTGCAGGATACCATCCAAAAACCATTCTCCATCACCATTTGCCTGTAAATCTCTGATTTGCTGTGGTGAAAAAATTGGAGAAGAACCTCCGTTAATTAATGCCTGGTTTTTAAGTAAGGCATTTTCGTATCCTTTTACCGGAGCGTACAACAGTTTGGGATCTTGAATACCTGCCATTGTATTGAGGCGGATAACAGGTTTATTGTTTTTCGATCCTTTTTTTGTGGTCACAAGAATAACACCGTTTGAAGAGCGTGAACCGTAAATTGCAGCACTTCCTGCATCTTTCAGTACCGAAATATTATCAATGTCGGAAGGATTTATCTTGTTCAGGCTTTCCATTTCAGCAATCAACCCATCAATAACAACAAGCGGATCGTTGTTATTCATCGTGCTGATACCACGAATGTTGATGTTCATGCTGTTGTCGTTCGGGTTCATGCTTCGCTGCTGAATAACCAGGTTGGCCGAAGCACCCTGAAGCGCCTGAACTGTATTGCTAACCGGACGGTCTTCCAAAACTCCCGCATTGATCTGATCGACCGCGCCGATGAGGTTTTTCTTCTGCGTGGTTCCGTATCCGATTACCACCACTTCGTCAATACCGAAATTTTCATCTTCAAGCGAAACATCGATTTTTGTTTTCGTTCCAACCGATACTTCCTGAATTTTCATTCCGATAAACGAAAATTGCAAAGTAGTATTCTCCGGAATATTCTGAAACGAATAGTCTCCATCAGAATTGGTAATCGTTCCGGTTGCTGTTCCTTTTATCAGTATTGAAACACCGGGCAAGGGTAATCCCGACGAATCGGTTACCTTTCCGGAGACTGATTTTTGCTGCTGCTGGAACAACTCTAACGAAGATTTACCGGATTCACCGATGGGCTTTAATACGATAAAATTATTGTCAAGTATTTTGTAATCTATGTTTTGACTGTTGAATAATTTAGTTAAAGCCTCCTCAATAGTGTTGTTTTTGAGATCAATTACAACTTTTTCATCGACATTAAGTCTCTTTTCCTCGTAAAAAAACCGGAATTCGCTTTTGTCTTCAATTTGCTTGAGCACTTCCCTGATCGACATTTCTTTTTCGTTCAAACTGATGCGCCATGTTTGCGAATAAACAGATGCTGCACTTTGAAGTACTCCAAACACCATTAACAACAGAGATAATTTCATAATTAACAATCCCTTTCTGATCCGCCTGATATAATCAGGATAATCCTTTTTTCGTTTTTTTTTCATAAATTTGAAAACATTTTGGTGGTTAAAAATTGTGCCTACCGACGGCAAATCACCAGGCACGATAATTGATTAACTTCTGAAAACCGGGAAATGCTGCAATCATTTTCCGGTATTTTTTTATTCCGAGCTTGAAAGAACAATCTGGTTTCCCTTGCGCTCGTATTCTATCGACGAAGCAAATTTTATTGCTTCCAGAACAGTATTTAAATCTTCGTCTTTAATCGATCCGGTATAAACGTGTTCTTTAACCGCGTCGTCCATAAATGTGATGGTAACATTAAACCGGCGCTCAATCTTTTTTGCAAGTTCGCCAATTGTTTCCCCGTTGATGGTCATCACACCTTTTGTCCAATCCATTAGCCGCTTGTCATTCATCATTATTTTCTCCGACTTTTGCGAGAATTTATTGAACACAAATGCTTCATTTGGATTGAGAATGACATTCCCGGAAGCGGCGCTGCTGATTTTCACGCTTCCGCTTTCCAGAAAAGTGGTACTTAGCTGGTCGTTCGGGTAACTGCATATATTAAATTTCGTGCCGAGTACCTCAATCTGCAACGATGGCGTTTCAACAATAAACGGATGCGATTTATCGTGGGCAACATTGAAATATGCTTCACCCGACAGCATAACTTTTCTTTTTCCTGAATTAAAAGAAGAAGCAAATTTCAGCTGTGAATTGCTGTTCATCAAAACCGTTGAACCATCAGGAAGAATCACGGTTGAACGTTCGCCTTTCGGAACATTGATTTCAGTATATTTTGTATTTGAATTCGAAACCGATGTTGAGACAAAAAAACCGATTGTTCCTGAAATTCCAACAATGAGCACAATGGCTGCCGCATATTTCAGAAACTGCAAACGCAAACTTTTTCGCTTTACATCAACATTCATTTTCTTGATGATGCTCCATATCCGTTCAATTTCAGCAGCTTTCATCTTCGGGTCAATTTCGTTGTCTAAACCCGAAAGAATCCAACTATTCTTTAACCTTAATAATTCCTGCTTCCGGTCTTCCGAATTGCCAACCCATTGCTTCACCAAAGTGGTTTCTTCGGCATTGGCCTGTTCTGAAATGTACTTGTATAAAATTTCTTCCGTCATATTTTAAGTGTTGTGATTTTAAAACGAACTGGATACGATTTACCCTTAGTCAGAATTGATCTTTTTTTAAGGATTAATTTACATTGATCGCAACGAATTGACATTCAGTAATGAGAAACAAAAAGATTAGACAAAATTGATAAGGATAGATAAAATGGTTCCCGGTAATTCGTTAGCTTCGGAAAGCGGCAGAGCCGCAAAATATTTGTAGTAAAAAGTGTATAAACACTGGTAAGGTGCAGCGCACCGGAATACTACAAATAACATTCGCCTATATTTCGGTGCTCTGCACCTTTGTGTTTATTGCATCAATATCTACAAATATCAACGGTGCTCTGCACCTAAAAATGCTTGCTTCATTTTACCCTTACAAGGCGTTGCAGAGCTTTAGTTTTGAGTGTCAGGAATGTTTTTGAGGAACCTGATTTTTTGTCCTAAAATAAAGATGAGATTTAATGACCCGGGGAATTTTTGTTCGAGTACCCGCCTGATAGTTTTCAGCGCTTTGGTGAGATGACTTTCAACTGTTTTTTCGGAGAGATTCAACATCGTGCTTATCTCCTTGTTCTTCAACCCATTCGAACGGCTTAAAATAAATACTTTTCGGCATTGTTCGGGCAATGAAGTAACCACGCGATTTACTTCATTTTGAACTTCCCGCTCAAAAATATTGTCAAGGATTGGATCCGACAAAGCATCGAAGTTCTCGCTTAATCGTAAATATTCTTCCTGCTTGTCGTTTTTGAATTGAATAACCAAACGCTCCCGCCGGATGAGGTCAATACAGCGATTTCTTGTCAAGGTAAATAAATAAGCATTCAAAACGGTATTCTCTGCAAGTTGCTGGCGGTTATCCCACAATTTAAGGAAAACATCCTGAAGCACTTCTTTTGTGTTTTCCTGATTATTAAGGTACCCGTTGGCAAAATTAAAAAGTCGTTTGTACCAACAATCCATTATTTCCCTGAAAGCTTTTTCGCTGCCAAGTTTCAGTGCACCCAAGTATTCCTGACCTTCTTTCAAGTAAAAAAAACAGTTAGAATTTAAGCAGCAAATATAGCCCGATTTATTTCAAAATCACCCATTCCAAGGAATCGCAGAAATGGGTGTTGAGATACTATTTTCTTCACTTAGCAGAAACTACGCATCGAAATCCGGTATGTTCCAAACTTGTATCCCAACTGGTTTTTATTTCCTTCCCCTGAAACGTTTTTCCTTGGCTTTGTCTTTGGGCAGGTTTCGCTTTTCCTTTTTCTTTGCCAGTCCAGGTATCCTCTTTTTCTCGTGAAAAGCTCCTTTAAATGTAGGGTCTGCAATTCTTTTCTGGCGGTCGATCTCGCGCAGCTGAATCAGGTTTTCTTCTTTTTTTGTTGCTACCTGTTCCAGATCGGCAGGAAGTTCCAACTGCGGAATTTTCATTCGTATCAGGTCTTCGATTTTACGCAGGCTGTGCTCTTCAGCCGGATTAACCAGCGTGATGGCAGTTCCCACATTGTTGGCGCGGGCTGTTCTTCCTATGCGGTGAACGTAATCCTCGTGGTTCGACGGAATATCAAAATTAATTACATGGCTGATCATTTCCACATCAATTCCACGCGACGAAATATCGGTGGTAATTAAAATTCGGATGGCGCCGCTTTTAAATCCATTAATGGCGTTCAACCGCGTACTTTGCCCTTTATTCGAATGCATAATCCGCTTTTCGCCTTCCGATCGACGTTTGATAATTTTAAAAACCTGCTCGGCATTTTCCTTGGTTCCCACGAAAATAATAACGCGTGAAAAAGTTTCTTCGTCGCGGAGCAAATAGTTAATAAGGTTTAATTTGGTCTGAAAGTTGGGTACTTTATAATAAACCTGATCAATCAGTTCGGCAGGAGTGGCCGATGGTGCAACCTCCACACGCTCAGGAAAATCGAGAAATTCGTGGCTCATTTCTTCCACCTTTTCGTTGAATGTTGCCGAGAACAAAAGATTTTGCCTTTTTAGCGGAAGTATTTCCAGAAAATTACGGATTTGCGGCATAAATCCCATGTCGAGCATCCGGTCGGCCTCGTCAATAACAAGCGTTTTTATTTTTCTTAACGAAACAGCTTCGGCACGGTACAAATCCCACAAACGACCGGGAGTAGCCACCAGAATATCGACTCCGGGTTTTATAAGTTCGGCGTGTTTAGTCCAGCCAACGCCACCATAAACTGTTGCACGCCGTATATTGGTAAATTTGGTCAGGTCTTCCAGATCTTCGCCCACCTGAATGGCCAGTTCGCGCGTCGGAACCAGAATGACAGCCCGCGGATCCTGTCCATCGGCCTTAACCAGTTTCATAATTAACGGAATGAGGTAGGCAGCTGTTTTTCCTGTACCTGTTTGTGCAATTCCCAGCACATCCACTCCCGAACGAATCATTGGAATGGCTTTTTCCTGAATAGGTGTTGGCTCTGTAAAACCCAACTCTTCAATCGCTTTTAATACCGATTTGCTTATTTTTAATTCTTCGAATGTTGACATGCTGCAAAGATAGGTGCTTATTTTCGATTTCCTAAATCATTGAAAAGCATCATTTGTTTTCAGGAATTTGTAAGTTTGCAGGGATTTTATGACTATGGAACAAATTAGTTTTGACAACAACGAAAATCCATCCGGGATTTCTTCAGGCATACAACAGATTGGTTTCTTCAGGCCGAAAAATTTTGTGCCTCTTTTTTTGGGTATTTTAGTTTTTTACCTGGTTTTCTATACATCGTGTGCCAATCAGGGAATGCCCACTGGTGGTGATCAGGATACCATTCCGCCGGTAGTCGTGAAAACCATCCCGGCCTTGCGTGGAACAAATTTCAGTGGTTCCGACCTGCGCTTTACTTTCAACGAATACATTGTTTCTGACGAGATTAGTGAAAAACTGGTCATCTCGCCACCAATGAAAAAGAAGCCGGTGATAAAGATGAAAGGCAAAACGCTGATTATTGAATTTGCTGAAGATCAACGCAAAGAAACCACCTATTCGCTTGATTTTAAAGATGCAGTGGCCGATAACAACGAAAAAAATCCGATAGACGATTTTAGGTTTTCATACAGTACCGGGTCGTCGTTCGATAGTTTGCGCGTTACCGGATATTTAAAAGATGCACTTACTCAAGAGCCGGTTGAAAGCGCGCTTGTATTGCTTCACCGGATGATGGATTACACTGCTTTTATCGACAGCATTCCGGATTACATCGGAAAAACCAACAAGGAAGGGCTTTTCCTGATCGACAATATTGCGAAAGGAAACTACCGTTTATACGCGGTGCTCGATGCCGACAACAGCCTGACATACAACCAAAACGGCGAAACAATTGCTTTTGCCGATTCAATAATTATACCTTCGGCCAGGTTTGTTGCCGAAAACGACACCATTGTGCAGGGAACCGACACGCTGGTGGTTTCGGGTCATGTTGACTATTCGCCGGCACCGCAGTACCTGATGATGTTTGAAGAGGAAAAATTCGATCAGTACCTCGACTCATACAAGCGCAACCAGGGAAACAAATGCGATTTCTTTTTTGCCGAATCGTTAAGCGATTCTTTCCGGATAAATCTCATAAATCCTATCCCAACCAGCGAATGGAAATACATCGAATCGAACCTGAAGAAGGACTCGATTACTGTTTGGATTACCGATACGCTGATCAGCAATAACGATTCGCTTTTGTTCGAGCTGCAATATGAAGTGCTCGATTCGCTTAGTCAGCTGGTGGTGAAACGCGATACGATTGAAATGGTTTATGCTGCCCCCAAAGCGCCCAAACAGAAGAAGAAAAAGAATGAGGTGGAGGAAATTCCAACAATTGGTCTGGCAGATAACATTAATTCTTCGGGGCACGATTTGTATCAAAGAATCAGGATCGAAGCCCCCGAGCCACTCGCCTCATTCGACATGTCGATGGTCAGGCTTTACTCGCTGATTGATACGGTAAAGACTAAAATTCCGATAGTGGTTGAAAAAGATACCAACTCTATCAGGAAATTTTATATCGAACATCTATGGGAACCCAATTCAAATTATCTGTTTCAGGTTGACTCGGCAGCCGCCCGCAACTTACAGGGTGATCCGAGCCTTAAAATCGAGCGCAAATTCAAAACTCAAAAGGAAGATTTCTACGGAAAAATTATCCTGACTATTTCGAATCTTTCGGGAGCTGCTCTTGTTCAGCTGCTTGCGAACGACAAAGAAGAACGTGTGATACAAAAAATTCAGATTCTGGAAGACGGAAAAATTGAATTTCCCTACCTGAAACCTGAAAAATATAAAATCAGGATTATTCTCGATTCGAACGAAAACGGGGCATGGGATACCGGATTTCTGGCCGAGAATATACAGCCCGAACGGGTTATTTATTACCCAAAAATCATCAAGGTTCGCTCAAATTTCGAAATAGAGGAAAGCATTCGCATCGAATACGATCCTTCAAATAAAAAAGAACTGGTTGACGAAGAACTCGAAAAAGAAAAAGCCCGCAAGAAAGAACAGGAAAAACAAAAGGCCAGGGAGGCTGCTGGTGAATAGGCTGCTTCTTCCTCTTATCCTGTTTTCGCTTTTTTTTTCTCCTGAAAAGGCAACTGCGCAAACCACCGATTATCCGTTTAAAAGTGGCGAATATGCCCGTTACGGAGCCTATTTCAACTGGCATTTTATATGGATTCAAAGCGGCGAAGTTGATTTCAGTGCCGACACAACAAGCTATAACCAGCAGAAAGCCTGGCACCTGAAAGCAGTTGGAAAGACTTTCAAAGCTTACGATTTGATGTACGAAGTGCGCGACACTTTCGAAGTTTTCTGCAAAGCCGATTCGTTCAGTCCCATCTATTCGCGCAGGGTTTTGAACCATGCCCGAAAAAACACGGTACACGAATATTCCTTCAACTATGCTACCCGAAAAATTGAAACACTAATTCAGCAAACTAAAAAACCGGTTTACAGGGCAACATTGCCACTTCAGGAAAACACTTTCGACTTGCTGGCTACTGCCTATAATTTCAGGAAGTTTGATTTTAACAAGCTCTTCGTTGGGCAAAAAGTTCCGTACCGAATGTTGATTGACAAGGAAGTGGCCGACCTCTATTTTCGCTACCTCGGGAAAGAGAATGTTAAAACCCGAAACGGAAAAGAATACCGGTGTCATAAAGTTTCTGTATATTTACTGCAAGGCGATTTTTTCCCTGAAGGCGAATACATGAAAGTTTGGTTTACCGATGACAAAAACCATCTGCCGGTGCAGGTCGAAACTGAAATACTTGTTGGAACGGTCAAAGCATTGCTAATCGAAACTAAATCAATGAAATATCCATTAACATCACAAATTAAATAGCTATGACAAGTAGAAGACGATTAAAAAAAGAGATTGATTATGTAGTATCAGAATTGATTCTCGACAGCATTACTTACACTAATTTGTTTCAGAAACCCAATGATGAAGAAGCGCTTCAGATTGTTCAGGATACCTTGTTGCTAAGAAACAAACTGCGCGATGAGGCCAATCATCCGGAGAATAAACCCAAAACGGGAACAGTTAAAAGCTATTACGACAATATTGCAAAAACACTGGTCGAAGGTGTCGATGCAGGTTATTCAAAACTCGGCAAACTGGTCAATCCGGAAAGCTAAAAAACCAACCTTTTTTGGTTTCAAAAAACTCATTAACCACGCATATTGCAAAGGGTAATGAGTTTTTTTGTTGATTGAATATCAGACAGAGTTTAGATTACACTCTTTCAATATCAGGAAGTTTCACGCTTGAAATGAAAAGTTCCCTGAATTTTTCGCGGGTGATAAATTCGCCATGAATAAATATTTTTCCGGCTTTATAGCAGGTACTTTCAAGCCCAGCTTCAATCAATATTTTTTCTCGTTTTGTATCCATACCGCAGCAATCAGCAAATTATCGCATTTTCATTCACTTTAATTCGCTTTTATTGTAATCCCAATAGAACCGATTGTCGTCAATGTTTCTTTTGTATTTCATCAATTCATTCTTGCTGATAAACCCATTTTCCATTTTTTGCAAAGGAACTATAAATAATTCCTGTGGATTTTCGGGCTCTCCGGCAACGCCAATTACCACAAAAACAGGTATTTTAATCGTATCGGCATATTCTCTGTAATTTTTGATCTGGTAATCGCGCGCCCATTCTATGCTGTTTTTAAAATAACCTTTCCTCCATTTACATTCAATTGCAAATTGTTGATGAATACCTTTTGACTTAAAATCGAATATTACTTCCAGATCAGGGAAGTGATTGGAAACCGGATAAATGCCATCGACATATTTATCGCTGCGCCACTCTTGCAAGGTGAAATATCTGGGGTCGAAATTCTTTACAACAAATCGTTCAAATGCATCACCTTTGGCCTTATTGTCGTCGAAATTATTCTGTTTAATGTTTTCATTTTCTGGCTGATACTCTAATTCGGGTTCAGGCCGGATAAGTACTTTTGCCGGAGATTTTAACCCTTTCTGTTTTGTTACGATCAATATTCCCCATAAAACGATTGCCAGACCGATTACTATTACTATATATCCCATTTTCCTGTTCATATTATTCAATTTCAATCCCATCAATTTCTTTCATCAACCGGGCAGTTTCCGATAATGCCACAATTATTTTCTGATAATGCAAAATATCGTCAAATTCTAACTTTCTGCCTTTGCGGTCTTTGAGCCACTTTTGCGCGGGCTGGTAACCTCCTATGTAGAAATTCCACGCTGTATCTGGTACATCTGCAAAATATTGAGTTTCGTTAATGTAAACCTTGCCCACCCCGGTCAGCGACCACTCCTCCGGTGGAGGGGAATTGACCACCCCGTCCTTCGGACACCCCTCCAGTGGAGGGGAAGGGGAAAAGCGGATTTTATCGACTACGTTGTTACCGTCAACAGGATATTGTGTGATGTAATTTTCTACGGTTGGGCTTTCCAGTAAATGTATCTGGCGGATTTCTCCACCCAATTTCACCAACTGCCAAAACGTGTTTGCATCTTTAGGGTAGGGCACTCTGGGGAAATCAATTTTCAGAAATTCCTTGTATTTCTCGCGGTAACCGGGTGAATGCAAAACGGCATAGATGTAATCCAATAGGTCAATGGGCGCAAATTCCCCTTCCCCTACTGCGGAGGGGTGGCTGAAAGCCGGGGTGGTTTTTGCTCCAACGGAAGGGAAAGGCGGGGTGGTTTCATACTCCCTAACAATATAATCTTCAAGCTCTTGCATTACAATTCCAAGATTCTTTTTCACATCACCATCTGCAATCCGGTAAACTCTTAATCCCAGACTTTCTAAATACTGTTGCCGTTGAGCATCATATTCCATTTTATCATCGTGGCTACTACCATCAATTTCAACAACCAAGCCCAAGGTTTTTACATAGAAATCAACAATAAAGCTTCCAATAATTCGCTGTCTGTCGAAATCAATCTGGTGGAATTTTCCCTGATGTACTTGTTGCCAAAATAACACTTCCGAAAGTATTCCAGCTTTTCGTTTATCGCGGGCTAACTGGTTTAGAGCAGGATTGTGCGGCAGGTTTTCGACAAAGTTGCGTTTGATGGGGATGTTGTTTATGTGGGTTAAAACCACCCCGGTCTTCGACCACCCCTCCGAAGGAGGGGAATTGACCACCCCGTCCTTCGGACGCCCCTCCAATGGAGGGGAATCTGCCTCCCCGACTTGCAGCCAACCCTCTGAAGGTGGCGAACATTCCCCTCCTCTGGAGGGGTGCCCAGCGGGCGGGGTGGTAGATTTCTCCGGAACAAAACCTAATCCCAATTTCACAGCTATCTGCTTTACAATTTCCATGTTTAAATTGGGCGTTCGATTCCCCTCCTTTGGAGGGGTTGGGGTGGTGGCTGCTAGCTCTATCGTTTGCTGTGCTGTGGTTTCGGGATAAAGATAAAGGGGAAAAGTTGTACATGTATCTAAAGATGAGATTGCATCTTTCCCTATTATTGATTTATTAATCCAATAGTTACCAACACCACCGGCTCTCGATTGTCTTAATACTGACAATCCAAGATTATCTTGTCTTAAAAAATGTCGCATTATGTTTTCTCGTCCAAAATCGATTAAACTACTTTCATAATAGCAGAAACGATTATCAAATGGACGATATTCAATAAATGTAATCCTGTTAGGATTAAATGATTCAATCTTTCGTGCTGAAGATATTAACCAATCTCTATTATCTTTCAGATCATATTTCTTTGCAACTTCAAGATCACTGTAATTTGAATTGTAAAATTCATTAATCTTTTTCAACAATGTTTCCTTTTGAAAGTCAATGACAAAATGATCTCTATGGGTTTTAATACCAGAAGAATTTGCGTTAAAAAGCTCATCAATTCTAAACCCTTTCTCATATTCTTTACTTCCTGCAAAATCTTTCTTTACCAGATAATAATTTGGAGCTTCCGGTTTCAATTCATTCCATTCAAAAGATTTCAAAGAATTATCCTGTAAATAATCGTACTTAAATTCCCGCTTCCCAAACAAATCATAGTGAAATACTTTCCCATGTTCATTCTTCTTTTTCTTCCCTGTTTTCACAAAAAGATTGATTGACACGCCTTGCATAATGTCAAACACATTTTGGTCGGGAGTACCATCAGGGCAAACTTCCTTTTTCTTACTGTTTCCGTGCAAGTCCAGAATGTAAATGGAGTCGAAACTCTCCAACAGGTTTTTCCGCATTTGGCGGTGAATAATTCCATCAATGAAACTGTTGTTCGAGATGTAAGCCAAAATGCCAGTTCCGTTTTTGTCTATAAAATGCTGACCAAAACGAATAAACTTGATGTAATCGTCGGAAAGTGGCTGTATGTTTCTTTCGTTCAAATCCTTTTTATAATCGGCAGTTAACTTCTCAATCCATTCACTTTTATTGCTGCTGCTCACACTATACGGCGGGTTTCCCATTACCACCATTACCGGGGTGTCGCGTTTGATGTGGTTGGCTTCGTTGGCTTCGGAGCTTAACCAGTTGGCGAAGAGCGTTCCGGTGTCGGGGTGGTGTTCTTCAAGGCTGTTGGTCAGATAAACCCGAATCCGCTGTTCCCCTCCTGTGGAGGGGTGTCCGAAGGACGGGGTGGTTTTTTTATACCCCGTTTCGTTCAGCAACAAATCGAGTTTTAAATGTGCCATGGCATAACTGGCCATCAGCAACTCAAAACCATTGAGGCGAGGCAAAAGGTGTGTTTCCACATAATTGCTCCAAATGCCTTGTTGCTTTTCAAATTTACGGTGAACATGTTTGATCACTTCGGCCAAAAAAGTTCCTGTACCTGTTGCCGGATCGAGTATTTGCACGCGGTGAACTTCAATACCACCCCGGCTTTCAGCCACCCCTCCGGTGGAGGGGAATTTTGCACCTTTGCTGGTTGTGATGGGATATTGAGGCGTGGATATCTTGGTTTTGCTTGTGTCGGCCAATCCCTGCGGCAAGTCAAATTCTGTTTTTAAAATATCATCGACAGCGCGAACGATAAAGTTAACAACCGGAGCGGGTGTGTACCAAACACCTCGGGCTTTGCGCAATTTGGGATCGTACTCGCTCAGGAATGTTTCGTAAAAATGGATGATCGGGTCTTCCATTTTTGTTGACTTCCCGTAGTTTTTAAGAATTTCTTCGACGTTGCAAGCCAAAAATATTTCGATCAAACTGTCAACAATCCATTTTATACGGTCGTCAATGTCTGGACCGGCAATGTATCCAAACAGTTTCCGTAAAAATGGATTCGATTTTGGAATGAGTTCGGCGGCTTCCTGTCGGCTGAAAGTAGGTAAAGTAGGGTCGTGCAATCGGGCGGCAAACATTCCGTAAGCAATGGTTTGCGCATACACATCGGCAAATCCTTTGGGCGTAATGTCGTGAATCAGGATTTGCTTAAAAGCCATCATCTGGTCTTTCAATGTGCTGTCCTCCTGATGTTCTTCATCGCTTGTCAAAGCCTTTTCAATAACCTCAGAAAGAAGACGGGCTTTACCTGCCATCATTTCGGCCAGTTTTTTCGAGCTTTTTATGGTTTGTCCGATATGGGTGCAAAAGTCTTTGATGAGATTTTCGAAACTGGCAAAATTCTCAGAGATAGGAGCAATGCGGCCACCCCGGTCTGCAGCCACCCCTCCAGTGGAGGGGAAATTGAGCTCTCCAATGGCAATTTTGGTTACAAATTGTCCGTCGCGATAAAGCAGAAAATTGATATAGTCTGTAAAAATGAGGTTGCTAAGCGAAGCTTTGTAACGGTCGAACTGTTCTTTGTTTCCGGTTTTCTTCGCTCCTTCTAGGTCTCTGTCACCAATGTCTTTGGCTTCGATGAAACCAACCGGAATATCTTTCTTAGTCAAAATGTAGTCGGGCGCTCCGCACGATTGCCGTTTGGGCTCGTTGGTTGCCCTGATTGCCGGAACCAAACTTTCTATAAGTGTCTGCAAGTCTCCACGGAAAGTATGCTCGGTGGCGTTTCCAAGTTTGTAGCGTTGGTTTAGGCTGTCGATGTATTGGTCGATGGTCATTCTCTAAATCTTATCAATAAACACAAATGTATAAAAATGCAGATGTGCAAAGGCAATAAAACACTGTTTTATTGCCTTTTTAATTACTTTATACCATAATAATAATACCTAAAGAATTCTGCAAAAAATACCCGAAGCTCAACAATACAGCTGTTTTTGGGTTTTAGGTATCAGAATATGGTAAGACTTCGCAAACATATCAGCTTCCTTGCTATTCTGCTGATTCCGGTATATCTGCTGGTATTAGGGAGTACGATAAAAAACAGGCATTCGCATGTATTACCCAACGGATTGGTCATTACCCATTCGCACCCGTTTACCGATGCGAACGGCGAGCCTGTAAAACACAGCCACACTTCCAATCAGGTTCTGTTTTATCAGCTATTTACTTTCGATTTTTTCCAGTCTTCTCCTGAAGTATTTGTTCCCGCCAGCGACAGTCCTGTTCAGCGCGAGATCAACACAATTTATGCCGGGCAATTACCTCCTCGCGCGGCAACAACCGCATATCTGCGCGGGCCACCGGTAGCCTAAATTCAGGCCAATCCTTTTTTTCTTTAAGATTTAATTCAATCGTTTATAAGTATGAGGATTGAAATAATTTCTCATTTTTTTCTCCGACGCACCCCCAACGTCCGTAAACGGACGTTCCCTCCTCTCTTTCGAAAAGAGAGGGGGAAGATCATCGCAGATGATCAGGGGGTGAGTCAATAATATACGACAATAAATTCATCTCAACACTTAACATTCTCAAAATCATGTATATAAAATCTTATATAGCATTTATGCTGCTTGCAATAATATCTCTTGTCTCACCGGCTACCGAACCGCCGAAAAAAACCGATGCCAATGTTTTTGGCGATGTACAATCAATGGGCGAGCATATTCCGTTTGTGAGCATTTTTCTGGAAGGAACAACCATCGGAACCACCACCGACAATACAGGCCATTACATACTGACCAATCTGCCGGTCGGGAAACATGTCCTGGTTGCCAAAACACTCGGTTATAAAGTGGCAAAAAAGAACATCACTGTTGAGTTGGGAAAATCGCAGGAAATCAATTTTGTGCTGGAGGAAGAACACATGACCATCAACCAGGTGGTGGTAACCGGTACGAAAACCTTCAAACGTCAGACCGAATCGCCGGTGATCGTGAACGTGCTCGAAAGCAAGGCGCTCGAAATGGTTCAGGCATGTAATATTTCCGAAGGGCTGCGCTTTCAGCCCGGGTTGCGCGTTGAAACCGATTGCCAGACCTGCAACTACACGCAACTCCGGATGAATGGGCTGGGCGGTTCGTATTCGCAAATCCTGATCAACGGACGTCCGATTTTCAGTCCGCTCACCGGTTTGTACGGCATGGAGCAAATTCCGGCGAATATGGTCGAGCGCATCGAGGTGGTTCGGGGCGGAGGTTCTGCCCTTTACGGATCGAGCGCCATTGGCGGAACAGTGAACATTATTACGCGAATCCCGAACGAAAGCAGCTACGATTTCAGCGCAGTAACTCAAAGTACGAACGGAGCCGGAATGGACAATGTCCTGAACGGCAACCTCACCATGCTGACGAACAAGCGCAAAGCGGGTGCCGCCATTTTTGTAAACCGCCGTCACCGGGAAGCCTACGACCACAACGGCGACAATTTTTCAGAACTTCCGCAGCTCCGGAATAACTCTTTTGGCGCCAATCTGTTTTTCAATCCCACTTATAATCAGAAACTTGAACTGAATTTCAGCAGCCTGAACGAGTACCGTTATGGCGGCGAAATGACCACAAAACCAGCTTTTCTGGCACAGCAATCGGAAGAACGCACCCACCATGTTTTTATGGGCGGTGCCGATTACCAGATTAACTTCAACAACGACAACAGCGCGTTTATCGCTTATTTCGCCGGACAGCAAACCGACCGCCTACATTACACTGGCATTATTCCCGACGACGAAGCGGGAAGGCTCGCCCACGTAAATAAACCTCCCTACGGAACAACCGCCAACACCACTTTGCAGGGCGGAGTTCAACTCAATCACCGCTTTCAGGAATTTTTGGGCGGCTCGAATGTGATGACTTTTGGCGCCGAATATGTGTTCGACGATGTGCTGGACACTATTCCGTCCTACAATTACGAAATCAACCAGCAAACCAAAAATGTGGGCTTCTTTGCCCAAAGCGACTGGCAGATAAGACCCAAACTGACTTTCCTCGCCGGTTTGCGGGCCGACAAACACAACCTGGTTGACAAGGTGATTCTTAGCCCGAGGTTTTCGTTGTTGTCCAATCACCTCGCTAATACACAGTTCCGCCTTACGTGGGGAACCGGGTTCCGTGCGCCGCAATCGTTCGACACCGATATGCACATTGCCTTTGCCGGTGGCAGTGTTTCGCGCATCTCGCTCGATCCTGATTTAAAGGAAGAACGCTCGAACAGTTTCAGCGGATCGGTTAATTACGACCGGCCAACCGAAAAATTTATCCTGGGTTTTACGCTCGAAGGTTTTTATACGCACCTGAAAGATGTGTTCTTTTTGCAGCCCATTGGCGCCGATGAATTTGGCGACCGGTTCGAAAAACGCAACGGTCAGGGCGCGGCAGTCAGCGGCGGAACGCTTGAACTTCGCGGAAATTACAACCGTCAGCTGCAACTCGAAGCCGGAATTACCATTCAGCAGAGTTTGTACGACGAAGCGGTGGAGAATATTCCGGGGCTAAAACCCATGCGCGAGTTCCTTCGTTCGCCCAACGAATACGGATACCTGACCTTATCTTTTACGCCCAATACGAAGTTCAATGCTTCGGTAAGCAGCGTTTATACAGGCAAAATGCACCTTGCCCATTTTGCCGGAGCGCCCGAACAAACGGTTGACGAATACAAAACTTCGCCATCGTTCACCGAGCTGAATGCGAAGGTTTCCTATACATTTAACCTGCCTTCGGCCGATTCGGGGCTTGAAATTTTTGCCGGTGTAAAAAACCTCACCAACGCTTATCAATCGGATTTTGATTCAGGAAAAAACCGCGACAGCAACTATGTTTATGGACCGGGAATGCCCCGTTCGATCTATTTGGGCGTGAGATTGAAGTCGTTTTAGCCTGAATTTGTCTGGAATGGCCTTAAAATTGTTATTTTTGCTTGCGTTTTTAAAAATTCAAAACTGAACAAGGATGGATGAATTTGGCAAAAAGAAGAAGGGCTTTTCGTTGGGCGAAACCGACAAGGAAAGAAGGAATAACCTGATCATTATTATGTTGTCGGTTGTTCTGGCGATCGTGGTGGTGGTTTTCTTTGTTCAACACAGCGAAAACAAAAAAATGATGCAGGCTTTAAATATGGAAAAGGCTTCTATTCAGACAGATCTGAATACTTTAATGACCAACTACGATTCGATTCATACCACAAACGAAACCCTTCAGGCTGAACTGGAAGGGGCGCAAACCAAAGTGAAGGATTTGCTGCTCGAAGTGGGACAGGTAAAAAAAGTGAGCTACGACCAAATTGCACAATACCGGCAGGAGGTAACAACTTTGCGCACGATCATGAAAAATTACATCATTCAGGTTGATTCGCTGAACCGGAGAAACGAAATACTGATGGCCGAAAATGTGCAGGTGAAAGAGGAATTTGCCCAATCGGAGTCGAAAAATGTTCAGCTCGAAAAAGAAAAGGAACGCCTTCAGGAAAAAATAAAAATGGCTGCCCAGCTGGAAACCACTGCGCTTGTTGCAGTTGGCATTAACGATCGTGGAAAAGACGCAGAGAGTGCCCGAAGAGCTGTGCAGATCAAGGTAAGTTTTGTGCTTGGCAAAAACGTAACAGCACCGCGTGGCAACAAAATGATTTATGTACGCATTCAAAAACCAAATCAGGTATTGCTTCTGAAATCGCCTAACGACTTGTTTCAATTCGAAGACCTGAAAATACCCTATTCGGCCAAACGCGAAGTAACTTACGAGGGTAACACATTGCCTGTAAACATTTTCTGGGACAACGAAGGCGCCGAATTTATGGCTGGAGAATATACCGTTGATATTTTTGCCGACGGAAATAATATTGGGACTACCAAGTTCACGATGAAAAGATAAATTAGTGTTCAGTCACAAAATTCAGTCGCAGTCGCAGTGTTCAATATTGAGCCGAAAAAAGCCCCGAAGAAATCAATCTCCGGGGCTTTCTTGTGGTGCATTGGATTTTAAATTCGCTTTTAGTTTTAAGGCTTTATCCAAATATATGCTTTGACTAAAACTTCTGTTTTTACATCAAATAACAAATTGAGCGAATAATCGATATCCACATATTTATTAAGATTTTGGCTGAAATCAGAAAGATTTAGTTTAACACATAAAAATTCCTCATTGTTTGGTCCATAATGTATTAGTTTGGCATTTTGGGTTTCATGAGGAAAAAGCTTTGACAAATCGAGAAACAAGATGCCAGGTGAAATCGAAAAATAACCTTTCTTTTCAATGATTATATTCTCTGATTCAGTTTCAAAAGATGCGATTTTGCCCAGTGTTGAGGTGTAGATTTTTATATCGGCAAAAACATACTCTTTGGCGTAGTCTTCCGAATGAATGTTTTGAGCAAGAGCATTTATTGTAATCAATTCTCCAAAATTCTTTAGAGTCTCTTCATTTGTCAAAAGCTTAACTGATTTGCCATTAAGGTTATTTGTAATAAACAATTGTTCTATGTTAATACTTCTATTTTGACAGATAACTATCTGTGAAAGAAGCATAAATACGATAAAAAATGCAGTTGTTTTCATTGGATTTCGCTAACGCTTTTCGTTTGGAATGATCGGCAAATGGGTTGAAGTCTGCCACTTTATAATTATAGTATAAAATAACGTAATTATTCAATTTAACGATACATATTGTATTAAAAATGTGAGTCTACCAATATTCGTTTATAATGAGATAAATACGAAAAAAGCCCCGAAGAACTTAATCTCCGGGGCTCTTGGGGGTGCGAGGCACCGAACTATTTAAAGGTCATCAGCTTGCTCAAATATTTCCCAATAATGTCGAATTCGAGGTTGACGGTTGTTCCCGCTTCGAAAGTGTGGAAATTGGTTTCGTTGTAGGTGTAAGGAATAATGGCCACCTGGAACGAATTGTCTTTCGAGTTCACTACCGTTAAGCTCACTCCATTTACGGTAACCGAGCCCTTTTCAACAGTCATGTATCCTTTCTGCGCCATTTCCTTGTCGAACACGTATTCGAAGGTAAAATACCAGCTGCCGTCGGCTTCTTCAACTTTGGTGCAGGTAGCAGTTTGGTCAACATGGCCCTGAACGATGTGCCCGTCCAATCGGCCATTCATCATCATGCTCCGCTCAAGGTTCACTTTGCTTCCGGGAACCAGTTTGCCCAGATTTGTTTTCAGCAAAGTTTCTTTAATAGCAGTTACTGTATAGGTTTTTGCTTCGCTGTCGATATTTACCACCGTAAGGCAAACGCCGTTGTGCGAAAGGCTTTGGTCAATTTTCAATTCGTCAACAAACGAGCAGGTAAGCGTAAAATGTACATTTTCCTGATCTTTCCGGATGGCAATCACTTTGCCGGCTTCTTCAACTATTCCTGAAAACATGATTGTTCTATTTAAGATTTAGCCGCGAAGTTACAAGTTTTGGATGGAGTGGCAAATGGAAAATTGGTGTTTTGAATAAGTATCACAAATCCGCATATTTTCCATAGATTTATACTGTTTATAAAAATCAACCACTTAAAACCAAAAACAACATGAACGAAAAGACAATTGACCGGGTAATTAGGATTCTTACAGTTCTTGCTGCAACAGCAATACTATTGGGTGCGTTTTTCAAACTTCAGCATTACCCGTATGGCAGTCAATTGGTTTGGGGTGGTTTTATCGCACAATTTGTCTTTAGCAGTATCGAAATAAACCGATTGAAAAAGACAATTAAAAAGCTTGAAGGAAAATTACCGAATGCATAACAAACTTTAAAAATCAAACGATGGCAACAGTAAAAACAACCTACCTGGGCGATTTGCGCACCGAAAATATTCATCTTCAATCGGGTACTAAAATAGTTACCGATGCTCCCTGCGACAACCGCGGCAAAGGCGAAGCTTTCTCGCCCACCGATTTGCTGGCAACCGCATTAGGGAATTGCATTATGACCATTATGGGCATCAAAGCGATGGATAACGGAATTGACCTGACCGGTACCGAAATCGAAATCACTAAAATAATGGCCGATGCCCCGCGCCGCGTTTCCGAAGTAGTCATGGAATTTAATTTTCCGAAGAAAGGCTACTCCGAAGAAGAAAAACGGCTCATCGAAAGCGTTGCCGGAATCAGCCCGGTTCCATTGAGTGTTCATCCCGACTTGAAGCAAACGATTGAGTTTAACTGGTAAGAACATTTAATTATTTATCCTTATTCCGCTCACCATTCGGCCAGTATCTGCCCCATCGCGACGAGCCGAATAAAACAAATCAGCATGTTCGAACGAGCATAAGCCCATCACTTCAATGTTTTCTTCCGGAATACCCGCTTCCATCAGCGCAGTCTGATTGGCTTCCCACAAATCGAGGTAAGCTCTGCCTGCGTTCAGCGATGGCTTGAGCAAAGCAGATGAATTGCTGTAATTATTCTGAACCATTTCAACTACTTCGGGGCCCACTTCGTAAGCATGAATATGGATAGACGGCCCGATTCCGGCTATAATATCCGATGGCTGGCAACCGAATTGATCAGTCATTTTCTGAACAGTTTTCAGTACAATTTTGGAAACCGTTCCTTTCCACCCGGCATGAATGGCTGCCACCACCTTTTTTTGCGGATCATACAACAAAACCGGAACACAATCGGCCGTTTGCACACACACAAATAATCCCGGTTGGTTGGTAATCAACGCATCGGTATCGGCAATGGTATTTTCATCTGCCGAGGTTACAACCGCAATATGGTCAGAATGGGTTTGCCGCGGAAATACGAACTGATTAGCGTTTGCCTCGCACGAAATGGCCAGTTCCTTGCGGAATTCAGCATATTCCTCCTTCCGGTCGCCAGTAAAACGCGATTTGCTGCCCGAAACCCAACCTTCTTTAGTTGTAATGAAATGGGCAATTCCTTTATATTTTTTAAAGCTCTCGAATTTAAATACAGAAAGCCTTCCCTGAATCATCTTTCTCATCGTTCAAAATTTTTTGCGCAATTATAAGTAGTGTTATCCTGTCAATACATGATTTTTGTCGTGTGAGGATGCACTGTTAGGGATGTGAATTGCGAGTTGTCGAAACCCAAAATTCGCAACCCGCAACAATTCTGTTTTATCCCATCAGCAACTGGCTCATCCTGACTTTATCCAGAATTTTAATGTAGCGGCGATCTGTTTCAATCAGCCCTTCCTGAACCATTTCGCCCAGAGTTCGGGCAAGGGATGGCCGGGTAACTCCAAACATCTCGGCCAACTGTCCCTGCGACTGCTGTATTTCAACCGTTTGAAGACGGTCGCCGGCTTTTTCGAGCAGAAAATGAGCAATTTTTTGTTTGATGGTTTTGAACGAAAGAAATTTCAGCTTTTGCGATAGAAACTGCGCACGGGTTGAAATGGTGTTCAGGTAATTATTCAAAATCAGAGCATTTAATTGCAGCAGTTTCACAAATTCAGTTTTGGGAATCGAGACCATTTCCACATCCGAAGTAGCCGAAACAGTTACCGGGAAACGGTTCTCTTTTCCGAACAGAAATGCTGTCGCCAGAGGCCATGGCGCCGACATGTCTTCAATCTTGATGGTTTTTCCTGAATAGTCGGTCATCTCGGCCTTTACGCTTCCTTGCTGAATAATGAGCAGGCGATCGCAAATATCGCCGGCCATCGTGATCAAATCATTTTTCTGATAGGCTTTAACCTGATAATGAATCTGACGGAATAATTCATGAAGATCATCAGGAGCAATACCCCTGAAAATGGGCGACTGGCAAAGTATTTCGGGATGAACCATTTAATTCAAATTTCTGTTTTCAAGTTTCTTAATTTCTTCATTTAGGTTCTCGAGGGCTTTTATGTCTTCAGCGGCCAATCTTTCCTTGTTATATTTATCGTATTCGGTTTCAGCCATCTGCAAAGCCAGTTCGTGCGAAATTTTTCCTGCATGTTCCAAAATTTCGTTTTCGTTGATCGTTAGTATTTCGTTCAGTTTCCTAATCCAATCCGACATGTACATTACTTTTTTCTGGCGGGCCTGGTTTTCTGCAAAGGCCAGAAATTGCTCCACCAACAAATTCAATTGACTCAATTCTGCCTCGCTCAGGTAATTTTTGGCAATCCCAACATCAGTTTTCCTGATTTTGGATCCTTGCCATGAGTTTAGGCCCATATTTTTATGTGTTGAAACAGCACGTAAGGCAATAAGTTCGGCGGCAGTATGTTGATGAATTGCCCAGTGAAGCTTGTTCTGGATAGTGGCAAAAAAATCTTTTGCCCGACTGGTTTTAGCGTCGTAGTCGATACTAAGCGTAAAAATGTCTTTAACTTTCTGGTAGAAAATACGTTCCGAGCTGCGAATATCTCGAATACGTTCAACCAACTCATCGAAATAACGAATTTGCCCGGCAGCTTTTAACCGCTCATCATCCATCGTAAAACCTTTCACGATATATTCCTTCAGTCGCTGAGTTGCCCAAATGCGAAATTTCGTTGCAACGTGGCTCTTAACGCGATACCCTACCGAAATAATCGCATCAAGATTGTAAAATTTCTGGTTACGCTCTACTTGTCTGTTTCCCTCTTTTTGAACTTGTAAAAAATCCTTACAAGTTGAAATCTCATCCAATTCACCTTCATCAAATATATTTTTAAGATGAATTGTTATATTCTGGGGCGTTGTTTGAAAAAGCTCTGCGATAAGCTTTTGTGTAAGCCACACGGTTTCATTCTCCAAACGGACATCAATTTTAGTGATGCCATCTTCGGTTTGGTAGAGGATTATTTCGCTGTTTGATTCCATAAATTCACAGATTTTCTATTTCAATTTCTGCATCTACTGCAAAATACCACATAAAAATGAGAATCGGGAGCTCGTAGAAAATTACTTTTTCTACTGTTTGTAACATTCGTTACATTGCAAACAACCGAATGGCTATACTTTTGTTTCAGAAAAAATACAAAATTAGTAACTGAAACGATGAATCAACATTCATCAATCACAAATAATCAATCAAGATGATACGCGAAATTGTAAATATCAACGAAGACTTGTGCAACGGATGTGGCGTTTGTGTTCCAAACTGCCACGAAGGTGCATTACAAATTATAGATGGTAAAGCCAGGC
>DPRM01000133.1:5810-36737 GCA_003537645.1 Prolixibacteraceae bacterium | reverse complement strand
AAAGTTTTGTCGTTCACTAATGAATAATTTTAATAAAATAATTGCCGCAAGCTACACCTTTTTATTGGATAACCTACAACTATCTGAAAATAAATATTTTTCTTCAATTCTAATTTTGTTAAATATTCCCATCTCTCTTCTCCAGCAGCACCACATTCTCTACATGGTGTGTATGCGGAAACATATCAACGGGTTGTATGCGGGTAACTTTGTAGAATTCGTCCATTAAAGCAAGATCGCGGGCCTGGGTAGCCGGGTTGCAGCTCACGTAAACAACCTTTTCGGGCGCGGCTTCCAGAATAGTTTTTACCACATCTTCGTCCATTCCGGCGCGTGGAGGATCGGTAATAATTACATCAGGTTTTCCATTTTGCGCTATAAAATCACTCGTCAGGATTTTCTTCATATCACCGGCAAAAAAACTGGTGTTCGTAATTCCGTTGAGTTCAGAATTCACATGTGCATCTTCAATAGCTTCAGGAACATATTCAATACCAACTACTTTTTGCGAATTTCGGGCAATAAAATTGGCGATGGTTCCGGTTCCGGTGTATAAATCATACACCACTTCATTTCCTTTCAAACCGGCAAAATCACGGGCCACTTTGTACAATTCGTAAGCTTGTTCGGAGTTGGTCTGGTAGAAACTTTTTGGCCCGATCTTAAATTTCAGGCCTTCCATTTCCTCCAGAATGTGATCGTTCCCTTTGTAAACCTGAATTTCCAAATCAGTTATCGTATCATTTCCTTTTCCGTTGATTACGTACATCAGCGAGGTAATCTGCGGAAACTCGGCAGTGATGGCAGCCAACAGCTTTTCACGATTTTCAGTTTGCTCGCTGTAAAAGCAAACAATCAGCATCAGGTCGCCGGTGGTCGAACTGCGGACAATAATATTCCGAAGCAAACCTGACTGAATTTTCCGGTCAAAGAATTCCAGGCCATTTTCGTCGGCATAATTTTTTATAAAGTTTCGGATTTGGTTCGACGGATCGCCCTGCAGCCAGCATTTGTTGATGTTAATGATTTTATCGAACATGCCCGGGACGTGAAATCCGAGTGCATTCTTGTTCATATCGTCACCTTCTGTACCAATTTCTTCGTAGGTCAGCCATCGCTTGTTCGAGAACCCAAATTCAAGTTTATTTCGGTAAAAAGTGGTTTTCGTCGAACCCAAAATCGGAGTAATTTCAGGAAGTTCAATGCGACCGATTCGCCGAAGCTGATCGGCAACCTGTTTTTGCTTGTAGAAAAGTTGTTTTTCGTAGGGAAGAAATTGCCATTTACAGCCGCCGCAAACTTCAAAATGCTCGCAAAAAGCCTGCACCCGGTCGGGCGATTCTTCAACTACCCGTTTAACGATGGCTTCCATGTATTTGGTGCGCTTCTTAGTCACCTGCAAATCAACCACATCTCCCGGAATTACATGCGTGGTAAACACCACCACATCATTCACGCGCCCAATTGCTTTTCCTTCAGCACCAATATCAGTAATCAAAACACCTTCCAAAAACGGCTTAACTTTCCGGCCTCTTCCCATGATTTTATAAAATTTCCGACAAAAGTAATCAAAGTTCCTGTTTATCTTTACCTCAAATTAAAAAGCCATGATGCGCATCAAAAAACGATACCTCATTCCGGGAATTCTACTTCTGGCAATAGCCGTATTTCTGTTCTTTCTTTCTGACTTCACGAAGAACTACCTCGTTAAAAACAGCGAGAAACTGATTGGCCGGAAACTCGAAATTGGAGAATTGCATTTCAACTATGCAAAAATTGCCGTTCAAGTAAAAGACTTTGTAATGTACGAGGACAATCAAACCGATCCTTTTGCCTCTTTTTCAGAGTTTTACATCAACATCAATCCGTGGACTTTATTGACCAACGAATATTCCGTTTCAGAAATACGACTGGTTAAGCCTCAAATTCAGGTTATTCAGAACGGCGAACAATTCAATTTCGATAGCCTGATTCCGAAAGAAGACAGCCTTCAGGTAAAAGACACCACCCAAAATGAATCGCTGAAATTTACAATCCGTGACATTCAGTTGATCGATGGGCAGGTAAAATACCATGACGTTCAAAAGAAAAATCAGGTAGAAATGAAAAACCTGAACCTGAATTTGCCGCTCATTTCATGGAATAATGAACAATCGAATATGGGACTGGATTTCAGGATGGGCGAAAAGGGAAATGTGAATGTGCAGGCTACTGTCGATAACCTGAACAAAAAATACAATATCGGTTTGAAAGTTCAGGATATTGACCTAAACCCGGTTACAGCTTATTTAACCGATTATATTGATGTCCAATCACTGAATGGTTCACTGACTTCGAACCTGAAAATTATTGGCAGCATGGATGAGATCCTCAATATTTCGATTAGCGGAGCAGGCTCAATTGCTGATTTATCGATAATTGACGGCCATTCTGAAAATATCATTTCGGCGCAAAAAATAGAACTCGGCATCAATGACATTAACCTGAAAACTTTTCAGTTTGGCTTTGGTAAAATTGAAGTCAGCGAGCCCAATTTGCTTGTTGTGC
Organism: Prolixibacteraceae bacterium; assembly: GCA_003537645.1. Classification (GTDB taxonomy): domain Bacteria; phylum Bacteroidota; class Bacteroidia; order Bacteroidales; family Prolixibacteraceae; genus Aquipluma. The sequence continues at coordinate 34,190 of DPRM01000133.1, read as the reverse complement.
GCGATAAAGAAATGACGAACCTTGAACGGTTCCTGTTGCCCTATTTTAGCGGCGATACGATTGTTGCTGTGACCGATACGATTACGGACGAAGAAATTCCGGTGAAATACAGCATCGACACCATCAGTGTAATTAAAGGGTTGGTTACAATTGCCGACAACACGCTTAACCGCCCATTTAAATACGAACTTAACGACCTGAACATGTCGATGACCGGGCTGACAGAAAGTGCCGGTCAGATTCCGGTTGAATTCAGCACACGACTGAACAACAGGGGAGAACTTTCAGGCAAAACGGTTTGGAGCATGGTTGATATGATGAATCTGGAGTTGGATTTGAAAATGAAACGACTCGATTTATTAAGCTTTTCACCCTATTCGGAATATTATATTGCATCGCCCATTACACAAGGTTGGTTCAATTACGAACTTGGCCTGAAAATGTCGGCCACTAAACTTACAAACACAAACAAAGTAAAGGTGGAAGAACTTGAATTCGGCAAACGAACCAAAGACACTACTGCCATGAAAGTACCTGTGCGACTGGCTCTTTACCTGATGAAAGATGCCAGCGATATCATTTCTATCGACATGCCGGTTTCGGGAAATCCATCGGAACCTCAATTTAAATTGGGCAAGCTGATATGGAAAACGCTGGCCAATCTGATGATTAAAACGGCGGCTTCACCATTTAACGCATTGGCCGGACTGGCTGGTACAAATCCTGAATCGCTCGAAAAACTGCCATTTGCCTTTGGCCAGGATTCGCTTGGCTTGCAACAGCGCGATGAACTCACGAGATTAGCCACAATTCTTAAGAAAAAGCCCGATCTGGCATTGAACTTCACCCAAACTACCGATACTGAAAATGAAAAAAAACAGCTTGCCATTGAACTGACTAAAGCGGATTTCATGGCCTCGCTTAAAGTCGATCCGAATAATACAATAAACTCAATATCAGACATAAAAACCGACGACAACAACTTTCTGGCCTTTGTTCGGAAAACTGTTCCTGATGCAGATTCGCTGGGCATCGAAGCCGCCTGCATCAAGCGTACCGAAACGAGTCGCATTGAAACACGCTTCCAGGAAATTCTTGCTATGCGGAACAAAGCAATCGTTGATTTTCTGGTTCAGAATCAGGCAATCCCTGCCGAATCGGTGCAGGCTTCAACAGCTGACCTGAAAAACCTTCCGCAGGAATTAAAAGTTCCGCAGTTTAAAGTGGAGGTATCATTAAAATAGAAATCAATAAAAAAAAAATCAACCTATGAAGCTGAAAATAAAAAGCTTACTCGCAGTCATCTTAATTGCAACGGTTTTGGCAGGTTTCGCCCAGGAAGAAACGACAATTGTCAAACTCAACGAAAAGGTTCCCGATTTCACTTTCGAAAAAGTTCAGGGAAAACAGCAGGGCATTTCCGATCTCAAAGGAAAGACAGTACTAATCACTTTTTTTGCAACTTGGTGCGGCCCTTGTCGAAAAGAATTACCACACATTCAATCAGACATTTACAACAAATACAAAAACAATCCGGATTTCGAACTCCTGATTTTTGGACGTGAACACACCTGGGACGAAGTCAATAAATTCAAAAAAGAGAACAAGTTTACCATGCCATTTTATCCCGATGTGGAAAGGAAAATCTATTCGAAGTTTGCCACGCAATTTATTCCACGAAATTTCGTGATTTCGCCGGAAGGAAAAGTGATTTTCAGCTCCATTGGATTTGAAGAAAAAGATTTTGAAGCCTTGAAAAAACTGTTGCAGACGCAATTGAAACAATAGACAATGTTTCCTGGGTACACAGAAGCATGAATAAATTACCACCTTTTCGCAAAAGGACTTCAACTTTCCAAAACCGACAAACGCATGGCAAACTTAGCTTATGAAAGCGCCTGATTTCGGAAACCTTGCGAAGGCTTAATTTTTCTATCTTTGCACCCTCAATTTTATTAGTTATGATTTCGGTTGATCAATTGGTCGTCAGTTTTGGCGGATTCGAGCTTTTTAAGGGAATTTCGTTGTTGGTGAGTCCCAAAGACCGGATTGGCCTGGTTGGCAAAAACGGTGCGGGAAAATCTACGCTCCTGAAAATTCTGGCAGGGCATCAACAACCCAGCGAGGGAGTTGTATCAGTCCCTTCTGATGTTCGTTTGGGTTACCTTCCGCAGCACATGGAAATTTTCGACGGACGGACGGTTTTTGAGGAAGCGGTGACTTCATTCGAAGAAATTTTGAATCTTGAAAAGCGAATTGAAGAAATCAATCACGAAATAGCCACCAGAACCGACTACGAATCAGCTGAATACCACCGTTTACTCGATCATGTGACCGAATTCAACGACCGGTTTCACATGCTGGGCGGGAACAATTTTGAAGCTGAAGTAGAACGGACGCTCATAGGATTAGGATTTAAACGCTCTGATTTTACACGGCAAACCTCGGAGTTCAGTGGTGGATGGCGAATGCGAATAGAGCTTGCCAAAATCCTGTTGAAACGTCCTGATGTTTTTCTTCTCGATGAGCCTACCAATCACTTAGATATTGAGTCGATTCAATGGCTCGAAGATTTCTTGCGGACATACAACGGAGCCGTGGTTTTGGTTTCGCACGACCGGGCTTTTCTGGATGCAATAACCAACCGTACCATAGAAATTACACTCGGCCGCACCTACGATTTTAAATCGAATTATTCAAAATACCTTATTCTTCGTAAAGAGCTGAAGGAAACCCAGATGGCGGCTTACGTCAATCAGCAGAAAATGATTGCTGACACCGAAGAATTTATCGCGCGGTTTCGCTATCAGGCAACCAAGGCCGTTCAGGTGCAGTCGCGCGTAAAAGCCCTCGACCGTCTTGAGCGACTTGAGGTTGACGATGAAGATAACTCGGCCCTGCGCATTAAATTTCCACCGGCATTGCGCTCCGGAACAGTGGTTGCCGAAATAAGGGAACTAACCAAAAACTACGGCAAACTGAACGTTCTGAAAGAAATTGATCTGACCATTGAACGTGGCGAAAAAGTGGCTTTCGTCGGAAAAAACGGCGAAGGAAAAACTACGCTGGCCCGCATCATCATGAATGAACTGGAATATCAGGGCGAAATGAAACTTGGGCATAACGTCAAAATAGGTTATTACGCACAAAATCAAGCTCATCTGCTCGATCCGGAACTGACTGTTTTTGATACCATCGACCGCATTGCAGTTGGCGACATTCGCACAAAAATCCGCAATATCCTGGGTGGGTTTATGTTTTCGGGCGAAGATGTGGATAAAAAAGTCCGCGTACTTTCAGGAGGTGAACGCTCGCGACTGGCCATGGTGAAACTAATGCTAGAACCTGTGAATCTGTTGGTTCTGGATGAGCCAACGAACCACCTCGACATGCGCTCGAAAGAAATCCTGAAGCAAGCTTTGGTCGATTATGATGGAACTGTAATTGTGGTTTCGCACGACCGCGAATTCTTGGACGGACTTGTAAACTGCGTGTACGAATTCAAGGATAAAAAAGTAAAACAGCATTTGGGCGGCATTTACGAATTCCTTCGCCGGAAGAAAATTGAATCGATGAAGGAATTAGAAAAAAAGGACATAACTTTGAATCAGGAAGTTAAAGTACAAAAAACGGAAGAAGCCGAAAAAGTAAGTTTCGAAGAACGCAAGGAAATCAACAAAAACATTAGTCGCCTCGAAAAAAGCATTGAAAAAACGGAGCAGGAAATTTCAGGTCTTGAACAAAAAATCGAGGAAATGGACAAGGTGCTGGCCGAAACAAACGGATCTGACCCTGAAATTTTCAGGAAATATGACCGTTTGAAAAAAGATTTGGAAAATAAAATGTACGAGTGGGAAGTGTTGCACGAGCAACTGGAAGAACTGGCCGCGAAAAAAACGTGGTAAAGAAATTCGACAATTAAACAATTCGACCATTGAACCACATGCTTTTTCATTGTCGAATTGTCTCATTTTCAAATTGACAAATTAAAACATCAATAATAAATAACAAATGTTCAAAAGAGAAGATAAACCCGCCGATGATCTGGTATTTGGGATCCGCGCTGTGATCGAAGCCATTCAGGCAGGAAAAGAAATTGACAAAGTACTGATCAAAAAAGGGCTGGTTGGCGATCTGTTCAAAGAACTTTTTGACCTGATCCGCATTCGTCAAATTGCGTTTCAGTACGTTCCGATTGAGAAGATCAACCGCATTTCGCGTAAAAACCACCAGGGCGTGCTGGCTTTTGTGTCGCCGGTGGCCTTACAGCGCATCGAAGATATTATCCCAACCATATACGAAGAAGGCAAAACACCATTTGTGCTAGTGCTCGATCAGGTGACCGATGTGCGTAACTTTGGTGCCATTGTGCGTTCAGCCGAATGTGCCGGGGTAAACGCCATTGTTATTCCCGATAAAGGTTCTGCCCGGATCAATGCCGACGCCGTAAAAACTTCGGCCGGAGCATTACATTTGGTTCCGGTTTGTCGTACCCGCAGCCTGAAAGAAACAGTTTCGTTCCTGAAAGAATCAGGTTTAAAGCTGGTTGCTGCAACAGAAAAAGCGACGGGCGTTTATACCAATGCCAACTTAACCGGCCCTATTGCTTTCATTATGGGATCGGAAGATACCGGAATCGATCCACGGCTGCTTGCACAGGCCGACGAACAAGTCAAAATTCCGATCCTCGGTAAAATTGAATCACTGAACGTTTCGGTTGCCGCTGGATTGCTGATATACGAAGTGATCAGGCAAAGAGGACTGATTATTGAAGATTGATAAATTGGCTGTCAGTTATTGTTATTAGATAGTCATTCAATTGTGGTTAGATGAATCGTTGAAACAAATGACGCGAAGCCATTGACAATCAAATGACATCGAATTTTCAGACCAATGCTCTTTAAGAATTTATTAACCCATACTAATCGATTGACGCAAAGATATTACTACCTTTGCGCCCCTGTAAATTAAGAATAAAATATACCAGAATAATGATTACTGTTTCAAATTTGGCCATCCAATTCGGGAAAAAACCCTTATTTTCTGATGTTAATTTAAAGTTCACACCGGGTAACTGCTACGGTGTTATCGGTGCAAATGGCGCCGGAAAATCAACCTTTTTAAGGCTTATTTCCGGAGATCTTGAACCTACCCGAGGTTCAGTTTTGATGGGTTCGGGCGAACGTCTTTCTGTACTTAACCAGAACCATAATGCTTTTGACGAATATTCGGTTTTGGACACTGTGCTAATGGGGCATACCGAATTGCTCCGCGTAATGAGGGAAAAGGATGCGCTGTATGCCAAACTTGATTTTACTGAAGAAGACGGACATTTAGCCGCCAAACTTGAGGACGATTTTGCCAACATGAACGGCTGGAATGCAGAAAGTGATGCTGCCAACCTGCTTAGTGGTCTGGGCATTAAAGAGGCGATGCATTATACGCTGATGAAAGACCTGAACGGAAAGGAAAAAGTTCGCGTTTTACTTGCGCAGGCTTTATTCGGAAATCCGGATAATCTATTGCTAGATGAGCCTACCAATGACCTTGACCTTGAAACTGTGCTTTGGCTCGAGAATTACCTGGCCAACTGTCAGAATACGGTGATCGTAGTTTCGCATGACCGTCACTTTTTGGACAATGTGTGTACCGATGTGGTTGACATCGACTTTGGAAAAATCCGTGCTTTCTCCGGAAACTATACTTTCTGGTACGAATCGAGCCAGCTGGCTCTTCGTCAGGCAGCCAATGCCAACAAAAAAGCAGAAGAAAAGAAGAAAGAGTTGCTGGAATTTATTGCCCGTTTCAGCGCCAATGTAGCCAAGTCGAAACAAACGACCAGCCGCAAAAAAATGATCGAGAAGCTGAAGATTGAAGAAATTGAACCATCGACCCGCCGTTATCCAGGAATCATTTTTCAGCAGGAGCGTGCTACGGGCGACCGTGTGCTAACCGTTGAAAATTTATCTTACGTTTTGGATGGCGAAGTACTGTTTAAAGATATTTCGTTTACTGTCGAACGAGGCGATAAAGTGGTATTTTTGGCCAAGGAAAACCGCGCCATCACTGCATTTTTCAATATTATCAACCGTCAACTTGAACCAACTACCGGTTCTTTCGAGTGGGGTGTGACCATTACAACAGCCTATCTGCCCAACGATGTGACCGACTTTTTTACCAAAAACGAAACGCTTTACGAATGGCTCGGAAAGTATTCGCACGATACCAGTGAAAACTTTTTACGCCAGTATTTGGGTAAAATGCTGTTCTCGGGTGACGATCTTCAAAAGAGCGCCAAAGTGCTTTCAGGAGGAGAAAAAATGCGTTGCATGATTGCCAGAATGATGCTGACACACCCAAATACAGTAATACTTGACCACCCTACCAACCACTTGGATATGGAGTCGATTCAGGCATTTAACAACAATATGAAATCCTTTCCTGGTCAGGTTTTGATGACCGGTCACGACCATGAATTTATTGAATCGGTTTGTTCGCGGGTTATTGATCTGACTCCAAAAGGAACTATCGACAAATACATGGATTTTGAGGATTACCTCACCGACGAAAAAATCAAAGCGCTGCGCGAGGAAAAATACAAATAATCTGCTATCAGGTAGGCCTGATCTGCCCATTTTAGATCATCGGATCAGTATGCAACTATATTTAAAAAGCCGTTTCCGGGAATTCCTGAAACGGCTTTTTCACTAATATTCTAACCTGAAAAATGTCGGGTTACTTGACCAAATACAATCATCTCCTTCTTTTTCTGCTGCTTAAAGTCACAACAATGGCTACAAACAAAATTACAGCTATCAGTATCAAATAAAAATTGATGTCTGATTTTGCCTTATTGGTAGTGGGTTTCTCTGCAATTGGAGTTTCAGGTTCGTACCCTGCAAACCAACCTGCGAGCTGAACTTTTGTTTCAAGTTTGTTTTCATGTTCGTAAGGCAATTGCGAAAAAAAGTCAAATCCGGTTAATTGCTCAACTTCATCAACTGCTACAGCATAATCAGTTAACGGTCTGTTGCTCTTTTCGTTTGGCAACACAAACGCAATCATTTTTGGTTCATCTGTAGGGTCGAAAATAATTTTGAAATAATAGCCAGGAACCAACACTTCTTCCTTACCAATCGAACCTTTAGCGTTTTTAAAAACCGGACCGGTCACCACGTACACATGTCGTTCATTGACAGCCCATTTACGCACGGTTGTTTCAAGTTCCTTCCATATTCCCCGATTAAACTCAGGTGTCTGTGGCGATATATTCGACATGTAAAAACTTTCTTCCATAGCTATCTGGTTGAAACCCATATCCCCGGCAGGACACAAATGCCCGCGATCATAACCGCTTTTGGTGTAATCCGACGATTTGGCCGAGATGGTTACCACCAATTTGTCCATCTTAAAATTGTTTCCTCGCTCCTCCCCCGAATTCAAAATCATACTATCGGTCAATGAATAATATACCCAGTTAGCCTGCTCGTAAGTTTCGTTGTATGATAAAGTGTAATAAGTATGCCTGACAATATCTCTGGCCGGAAATGGAAGGAATTCAACCGAATTTGCTGCAATAATATTAGCTGTAAAAAGTAAAGCAATAACAGAAAGTAATTTCACGGAAATCAGGTTTTAATCGTTGAAAAATAAAAACAAAATAAGGCCTTTCCTGAAAACTAAAATTATTTTTGTCCGAAATAATTCGAAAAAAATGACAAATAACAGTAAACATTTTACCGAAAACGACCGGATTTTCTATTCAGATGGATACCGTTTGGCACAAACAGCTATTCATTCAGGCCTTACGAATACAACATTATTTGCTGCAATCGAATCAATGTATTCAGCTATCGACGATTTAAACGATTCGATTCTTGCTTTGGCCGAAAGACAAAAAATGAATGTTGCCTGTCATAAAGGCTGTCAATGGTGCTGTCATCAGGCCGTTTATGCCAATTCTTATGAACTGCACTTTCTTTCAGAAAAGATAAAAACAAAGTTCCCGCCTGAAAAAACAGCAAAATGGCTAAAAAATGCCGAAACAAAATTTGCCGCAACCTCAGTAATGGATGAAAAAGAATTGGCAAAATACAAAGCCCCCTGCCCATTACTCGAAGACGGAGCCTGCTCTGTATATGAAGCGAGGCCAATGGCTTGCAGAATTTATCTTTCAACCAAACTTGATACTTGTCTCAATTTTTATCATCATCCTGAAAATGAACAAAATTACCCTGCATTAATCGATTTTCCGCTAAGGGCCGGCCGAATGATGAACGAAGGTTTTATGGCTGCACTTAAAGGCTATGGTATTGAAACAGCAGAATTTAGATTTGAAGAAGGATTAAGAATTGTATTAACAAATGAACAGCCTGATTTGGGCTAATTGGGGTGCAAAACAACGGAAATCAGGCACAAAATTGCGCTTAATTTTAATTGATAAAAAAGTTCATAAGTATTACTTTTTATTTTTCAGAAAACCATTACTTTCAGATTAACAACAGTTTAAACTCAAAATTAAGTTATCAACAATTGTTAATAACTATGAGTCACACATAGTTGAATCAAAACTAAAAAAATGCTTGCTTTTTAAACCCTTCAAGTATTAAATTTATATCATCAGACGAGCCATAAAAAGCTGCTTTGAATGAATGGAAAAGGAAGAAGGTGCTTAACTGAACCCCAAACCTAATCAGCCGGATCTCCGGATTCGCATTCAGGAAAGGCTGAAGTTTGAACCGCAACATTCAATTGCAAGGTTCAGCAACAAATGAAGGGATTGTTAAAAGTTCATTTAAATGTTGACTCAAAAAAGCAGGAGACAAAGAGAAACTTAGGTTTCTTCCGAGTCGAACTGAAAATGAAACAATCTTCGGATTGAAAGTAGTTTTTCACCAATCGCAAGTTTGAAAAAACGGATGAAACAAGGTGGCTTTGATGGAACTTTGTTCGGGAAGAGCTTTTCTTCGGAAATATCGAACGAACGGCTGGAATGTAATGCTATAACAAGCAATACAGGAAAGCTCAAGGTTGAGAAAAATGGTTGGAGAAACCGGATGGATCAGCCAGCTGCAATAACCGTAGTCTGAAACTTAGGAAAACCTTCGGGTTAACCGAAAGTGAATGGGAATTATCTGAAAAAGATGATTCCCATTCGTGTTTTATAGCCTTCCTGCAGTTGTAGCAACTAACCATTTTTTTCGCATTTACATTTTACTACTTTTGTACATCGAAAAAAATGAGGAAGTGAAAAGAATCAATATAGAGCAGGTTTTCAGTAAATTTTCGGAATTAAAAGTATTGGTCATTGGCGATGCAATGATTGACAGCTATTTATGGGGAAAAGTCGAACGTATCTCTCCTGAAGCACCGATCCCGATTGTTACCGTTACCAAACAAGAGAACAGATTGGGCGGCGCCGGAAATGTTTCATTAAATATTCAGGCATTAGGAGCAACACCTATCCTTATTTCAATAATTGGTAATGATGAAAAAGGTCGTGCTTTTGAAGAACTGATGCAGGAACGGCAACTTACCAGTCATGGCATTTTTGTTGACCCTACCAGAATGACAACTGTTAAAACCCGCATCATTAGCGGAGGACAACAAATTTCGCGGGTCGATCAGGAAATATCTGCCTTAATAGATCATGAATTAGAAAAACAGATTTTCGAGCGTATTTCCACAATTATAGAAAGCGAACAAATCAGTATCGTCATATTTGTTGATTACGACAAAGGTCTCATTTCTCCTTGGTTGATCAAAAATGTAATTGAATTGGCAAAATCGAAAGAAATCCTGATTGCCGCTGACCCTAAAATCAGAAATTTCAATCATTACCAAAAAGTTGACTTATTCAAACCCAATTTCAAAGAGTTTAAAGAAGGATTGAATTTTTTGGTTGACAAAACTGATATGAAAGAATTAAAGAGGATTTCGGAGATATTCAAAAAGGAACATCAGATCGGATTGATCTTCATCACACTTTCAGAAATGGGAGTATTTCTGACCAACGGGGTAAAACAAAACTACTATCCGGCCGAAGTTCGCGATATAGCCGATGTATCAGGAGCTGGCGATACTGTAATTGCCGTTGCTGCCCTTTGTTTGGCGGCAGGAGTGCCAATTCCGGTGATGGCTCAACTCTCGAATCTGGCGGGAGGGTTGGTGTGCGAAAAACTCGGGGTAGTACCAATTGATCCGGAACAACTAAAAATTGAAGCGACAAAGATTCAAATCGCTTAGCACTTATTTTATAGAAATCACAAAATCAACAGGTTAAAACATAATTTAGTTTAATTAATGAATATTCACAACCTGTTTCTTTTTAAAATATTAACTTTGAAACTTATCAAACAAGCAGATTTTATATGGGAAAAGTAATTGCGCTTGCTAACCAAAAAGGGGGCGTTGGAAAAACAACTACAGCTATTAATCTGGCGGCAAGCCTGGCAGTTTTGGAGTATAAAGTATTGATAATTGACGCTGATCCTCAGGCAAATGCGACTTCAGGAGTTGGCTTTGATGTTAGAAATGTAAAAACAAGCATTTATGAATGTATTGTTGACGAACTCGACCCACGAAAGATAATTCTTAACACCGAAATACCCGGATTAGATTTGATCCCTTCGCATATTGATTTGGTTGGAGCCGAAATTGAAATGCTCAATTTACCTAACCGCGAAAAAGTGCTGCGGCATGTAATTGAGAAAATAAAAGACGAATACGATTTCATACTAATCGACTGCTCACCTTCTCTTGGACTCATTACAGTTAATTCGCTTACAGCTGCCGATTCGGTAATAATACCTGTGCAGTGCGAATATTTTGCACTTGAAGGACTTGGTAAACTACTGAATACCATCAAGATAATTCAGACAAAATTACATCCTGAACTCGAGATTGAAGGCTTTCTGCTTACAATGTACGATTCGCGCCTGAACCTTTCAAATCAGGTAATGGAAGAGGTAAAAAAGCACTTTCAGGAAATGGTATTCGAGTCGGTTATTCATCGCAACATAAAATTAAGCGAAGCTCCCAGTTACGGCCAGCCAGCTATTCTTTACGATGCAACATCTAAAGGATCAGCATCTTACATGAATCTGGCAAGAGAACTACTTCAGAATAACGGGATGACTAAGATTAAAAATTCAGACAAAATAATAGAATAAGAATCTGTTGATTATGGCAAAAAAGAATGTACTGGGAAGAGGTTTGAGCGCTTTAATAGATGGAGCCGATGATTATAACGAGGTAAAAGCTTCAGTTAATGAAGTTGAAATTTCAAAAATTGTAGCCAACCCTTATCAGCCACGCACGAAATTCGACGAAGAGGCATTAAACGAACTGGCAGCATCTATCAAGGAAATGGGTATTATTCAACCTATTACCTTGCGAAGAATCGATGGAGACCAATTTCAGATTATTGCCGGAGAACGACGTTTCAGGGCTTCAAAAATTGCCGGGCTGACCACAATTCCCGCCTACATTCGTACTGCCGATGATGAAGGAATGCTCGAAATGGCACTCGTCGAAAATATTCAGCGCGAAGACCTCGATGCCATCGAAATTGCTGTCAGCTATCAACGGCTAATCGAAGAATGTAAATTAACACAGGAAGACTTAAGCGACCGCGTTGGAAAAAAACGTTCGACCGTAACCAATTATCTTCGCTTACTGAAACTGCCGGCCAAAATACAAAAAGGCATCGTCGAAAAAACAATTACAATGGGGCATGCCCGTGCTTTGGTTAATATCAAAGATTCGGATATGCAGCTGATGATTTATGAAGAAATTCAGAAAAATGAATATTCAGTTCGCCGGGTAGAAGAAATTGTCAGAAACTATAACGAAGACAATTCAAGTTTTAAGGCGGAAGAAAAAATCGCCAAGCCAAAATTTCCGACTGAATATGAGGATCTTAACAACCATCTCAATAAATTTTTCCATTCAAAAATCGATTTCAGGATAGATGATACCGGCAAGGGGAAAATTGTTATCCCCTTTAAATCGGCACAAGATCTTGAAAGAATTTTAGGAATCCTTGACAAATTAGATGCATAAACAAAATCAAAAATACCCTCTGGGGCTTATAAATAGTTGTTTTCTGGCAATCCTGTTTTTCGCAACAGGATTTTCTGCCTTAGGACAAGAATCGAAAAATGATTCTTTGATAATTGAAAAGAAAGAAGCTATTCATTCGCCAAGAAAAGCCACAATATATTCAGCGGTTTTACCCGGACTTGGGCAGATTTACAACCGAAAATACTGGAAAGTACCACTCGTTTATGGTGGTTTTGCAACTTTAGGTTACTTTATTAACTTTAACAACGAAGAATACGTCAAATTAAGACAAGCTTATTCTGACATTATTGATACTGATCCGAACACTAATTCGTTCGTTAAATTAGTTACTGATCCTAAGAGACTCGAACCTGACAGAATTGGTCAATTGACCGAAAGTTTGAGAAAAGGGAAAGACTATTGGAGACGAAACAGAGATTTAGTAGTTATAGGAACAGTAGTTTTTTATGCGGTAAATATTATTGATGCCAGTGTTGATGCTCACTTTTTCAACTTCGACATTAGCGACGACTTAACCATTAATTGGGTGCCGGGGCCTGTAATGTGTATGGACAATAAATTGATTGGAATACATTGCAGATTCACATTCTAACTAAATGAGAAAATTATGAGATTATTAAAACTAACATTTTTAATATTGGCAATTGTCGGAATAAATACTTTAACTTCCGGAGCAAAAAAAGAAAACATACTGAAAGCCTGCACGATAGGCATTGCATCATTTGATACATTAAGCGGATATGAAAAATATTACATGATTCCGGATGAAAACGTGGATAAATATTTTTCAGACAAATTAGACAGTATGCTGAAAAGCTGGTACGTTCAGAATGCCTTTCTGCTCGACAGCACAGAGCTTGCAGAAGCAGATACCCTAAAGCAAACACTCCCCGATTCGGTTTACATACAAAGACTTCAATCGATGCAATCGGCTGTTAGCCTTTCATACAACTCGACAGTTAAAAATTATATTGCAATGTACACCAACCGCAAACCCAAACAAGTTGCGGTAATGTTGGGTCTCGCAAATTATTATTTCCCGTTATTCGAAGAAGCCCTGGCAAAATATGGTCTTCCAATGGAGCTAAAATACCTTCCAATCATAGAATCGGCCTTGAATCCCGGAGCCAATTCTGTTGCCAGCGCTGTCGGTCTATGGCAATTCATGTATCCAACCGGAAAAATGTACAAGCTGGAAATCAGCACTTTTGTCGATGAGCGACGCGATCCGATAAAAGCGACCGACGCGGCAGTAAGATACTTGAGAGATTTATACAATATTTATAACGACTGGCATTTGGTTATAGCGGCCTATAATTGTGGCCCCGGAAATGTAAATAAAGCCATAAAACGGTCGGGCAATGCCAGAGACTATTGGAAAATATATTATAAGCTACCGAAAGAAACACGTGGATACGTGCCTGCGTTTATTGCTGCAAATTATGTGATGAATTTTTACCAAAGTCACAATATATATCCAAGAACTCCTGATTTTCCAATAATCACTGATACTCTGATGGTGAACGATTATCTTCACTTTAATCAGATAGCCGAAGTAATCGGAATCCCGGTTGATCAATTACGAACACTCAATCCGCAATACCGCCGTGACATTATTCCGGCCAGTAAAATAAAAGCATACAGTCTGGTTTTGCCACAGGAAGAGATTTCTGCTTATCTTGAGAATGAATCGCTTATTCATAAGCACAGGAGAACTGAATTTTTTCCAAATAATGAAATCGTAAATCCACAAAGTAAAATTGCAAGTATCGAACCAAGCGATATTAAAGGACGTGATAAAGTAATTTATACAGTGAAATCAGGTGACAACCTTGGCGTTATTTCAGCTTGGTTCAGAGTACGTATTTCGGACCTTAAATACTGGAATCGTATTAATAAAAACTTCATTAAAGTTGGTCAAAAGCTGACTGTATATGTACCTGAAGGTCATGGAGAATACTTCAGTCATTTCAACAAGATGAGCCACAGCGAAAAACAAAAATCGCTCAATAAGAAACCGACAACTTCTGCGACACAAAATCTGGCAAGTGTTGCGAAAAAAGAACCGGTTGAATCTTCGGCTGCAACAACTGCAAGCGAATCCAAAAATACAGATAAAGAAGTTTTAACTGAAAAAAACTCAAATGAGGAGTTTGTATATTACACTGTGAGAAAAGGCGACAATTTCTGGTCAATTGCGCAGAAATTTCCGGGCGTATCAAATCAGGATATCATGAAACTCAATAATATCCGTCAGGCAAACAGCCTGATGGTAGGCCAGAAACTAAAAATCATGCCTAAAACATGATGGATAAAATTTAAAATACTGCTTTGTAATGAGTTTTTTATATCCTGCATTCCTGTTTGCATTACTTGCGCTGGCAATTCCGGTTATCATACATTTGTTTAATTTCAGGAAATACAAAACGCTCTATTTCAGTAATGTTCAACTACTTAAACTAATCAAGCAAGAATCGCGGAAGAAATCACAAATTAAGCAGCTTATAATTCTTGCCTCTCGTTTGCTGGCAATTGCTGCATTGGTTTTTGCTTTTAGCCGGCCATTTATTCCACTCGGAAACCAGACTTCCAAAGCTGCCCACCAGATTGTCGCAATTTATATCGACAATACTTTCAGCATGAAAAATGTGGGCGAGCAAGGTCAGATTCTCGAACAGGCAAAGTTGAAAGCATTTGAAATTGCCAACGCATACCCGGCCGGTACTCAATATTTAATCCTGACCAGCGATTTACTTCCACAGCATCAGTTTATTTTAAGCAAAGAGCAATTCATACAGCAGGTTTCTGAAATTAAGGAAAGCCCTAAATCGCCCAAATTCTCTGAAATTTACGAACGGGTAATCAGTACTTTTCCCGGATCAGAAAAAAAATCAGATAAAATATTTTATTACTTATCTGATTTTCAGAAGAATAATATCGACTTCGAAACCTTGCACCCTGATTCTTCGGTATGGACGTACCTTCTGCCTTTCAAATCTGACAAAATCAATAACCTGCTCATCGATTCATGCTGGTTCGAGGTGCCCGGACGAAAAATCGGCCAGCAGGAAAAGCTGTTTGTCAGCCTGAAAAACCTTTCGGAACAGGCTTACCAGAACATCCCCATCCGGTTGACAATTAATGATTCGCTGCGTGCAATTTCGAATATCAGCATTTCAGGAAAAGAAGAGCTGACCGTTGAGCTTAGTTATACAAACAATGCTGAAGGTATTCAACTTTGCAAAGTTGAGCTCGACGACTACCCAATTATTTACGACAATTCGTATTTTTTGAGCTACAAAGTACGGGGGAAAATGAAGGCGTTGGGAATTTTCAATCCGTTAAATAATAGTTCTGACTATTTAAAAGCGTTGTTTACTGATGACGAACTAATTGGTTATGAAGAATTTCCGGAAAACAATGTACAAATCGCACGGCTGAAGGATTTTCAATGTATTTTCATGCTCAACAACCAGAAAATAAGTTCAGGATTAAAAAGTGAACTTAATTCGTTTGTCGCACAGGGTGGCTCTCTGGTACTTTTCCCGAACCGAAACGCAAATTATACCGACTACAACGAGTTGCTATCGGGCTTAAACGGCAATACAATTACATCATCCGATACTGCCTCGCTTGGTATTTCTGAAATAAATTACGACCATGCCCTTTACAAAGAGGTATTTAAAAAGCAGGAAGCAAATGCTGATTTGCCTGTTGTGAGTGGTATTCTGAAATTTACTGAACAAATTCAGAAAAGTGAAACTCCGCTCTTAAAATTCAGGAATGGGAAAAATGCGCTCAGCACCTTTCGTTTTGGCAACGGAAATGTCTATTCTTTTGCTTTTCCGGTCGATAAAATCAATTTCAATTTTGTTCGCCATATTATTTTTGTGCCAACCGTTTATAACATGGTTTTAAACAGCGGGGAGCTTCAAAAATATGCCTATTCGATCGAACGCGACGAACCAGTTATCCTGAATCAAAATCACTTGTCTGACGAATTAAAACTCATTAATCAGCAATCAAAAGAAGAATTCAGAGTTTCAGCACGAAATACAGGAACAGAACACAAACAACTGATATTAAACGAATTAATCAGCGAAGCCGGCCATTATCTGATAAAAGACGGAGATAAAGTCATTCAATCGGTTTCCTATAATTTCTCAAGAAAAGAATCGGTTCCTGAATATTTATCAGGCGAAGACATTCAGAATCAGGCAAATGCCGGTAATTTTAAGCAAATGCAAATAATTGATGTCAACGAAGCACGTTTCAGCGAAATTCTGGAGGATTTGAATAACGGAAAACAACTTTGGAAATTCTTTATTATGCTGGCTATCTTCTTTATGCTTTGTGAATTGGCAGTTATCCGTTTCTGGAAATAATTACATTTCAGCCAATATCTTCTACCCGTTTTTTTTACTGCAAAGGCGACTAAAATCATAAATTGTGCACCGAAATATGCCTAAATCTGTAGCACTTAAAACTAAATAAAAATCTTATGAAAGTATTAAATGCGCAGGAATATATGGATCGTGAAGCCCNNAATGGGAACAATACATGACCAGTTTATTTGGTTACGATAAAATGTTGCCCATGAATTCGGGCGCCGAAGCCGACGAAACCGCGTTGAAACTGATTAGAAAATGGGCATACAAAGTTAAAGGAGTGCCAAAGGGCGAAGCCAAAATCGTTGTTTGCAACGGTAATTTTCATGGCCGTACCATCACCATCATCTCAATGTCGTCGGATCCGGATGCCTACAACGATTATGGCCCTTACACACCCGGATTTGTAAATATTCCCTACAACGATGTGAAAGCACTGGAAAGAGCTCTCGAAGACCCAAACGTAGCCGGTTTCCTGATTGAGCCTATCCAGGCAGAAGCCGGAGTATATGTTCCTGAAGATGGCTTTCTACGGAAGGCTTTTGAGCTGTGCAAAAGACACAATGTACTGTTTGTTGCCGACGAAGTGCAAACCGGACTCGCCCGCACCGGAAAAATGCTGGCTTGCGATCATGAAGAGGTCCGACCAGATATTCTGATCCTAGGAAAAGCGATTTCAGGAGGAATGCTGCCCGTTTCATGCGTTTTAGCCGACGATGAAATTATGCTGACGATTAAACCCGGCGAACATGGTTCAACTTACGGAGGGAATCCAGTTGCTGCCAAAGTAGCCATCGCCGCGATGGAAGTAATCAGGGAAGAAAATCTTGCTGAAAATGCGGAGCGGCTTGGAAAAATATTCAGAAAAAAATTAAAATCTATTGATTCTGAACTGATTGAAATTGTTCGGGGTAAGGGTTTGCTGAATGCTGTGGTCATTAAACCGGTGAATGGCAAAACCGCCTGGGATGTTTGTGTGGCGCTGAAAAACAATGGATTGCTGGCAAAACCAACACACGAACACATTATACGTTTTACTCCTCCGCTTGTTATTACTGAAGAACAGTTGATGGAAGCGCTTGAAATTATTGAAAAAACCTTCGTCGAATTTGGAATTTGATTTTTTTGAAAAGCTAATTTATAAGGCATCCGGGAGCAAGAAAAAATTTAAGTGCATCCGGGTGCCTTTTTTCTGTCTTAGATTCCGGCTATTGAATGATAAATTTTTCAGAAAAGAAACTATTTTTACTAATTGATGGTTTTTATAAAAACAGCATATCTACTTCTAAATGCAAAACCGGAAGCAAAAAACATGGAAAATACTATCAATCATACTATTAAGTATGACATTGATTATTTTTGCTGTTTTAGGACTGCTGTTTTTTAAGGCTCAGTCGTACCTGAACGATAATCTTTCAGGTTTCGTTTCAAAAAAATCAAAAGGAAAATACGAACTGAACTTCAGCAATCTGGATATCAATTTCCGACATTGGGGTTTCGAAATTGAACAGCTTGCTTTTCATCCGAGCGATTCAATTATAAGAACACTGAACGATACTATTCAAGGGAAACAGCTATATTCTTTTTCATCTCCCAATGTTCGCTTCGGGCAGATCAAATTACTTAAGCTGATTTTTAACAAACAACTTGAAATTGGTGAAATATTAATTACCCAACCAGAGCTGAATATTCACGGAAAACAAGAAGATACCGACAACGAAAAAAATTCAATCAGCTCGGTACTTCAGGAACTTAAACCTTTGGTTTCGAAAACATTTAAATACATAAAAATCAACAAAATAGAACTTGTCAATGCAAGCTTCGATTTCTACAATCTGTTGGGCGATACGCGAAAACTTGCGAATGCCGAAAACATAACCATCGGCATTCTGGATTTCTATACCGATTCGTTGCTTTTACCTGATCCCACAAAGCTTTTCGACGCCAGCGATATTTACCTCCGTATGGTAAGTTACCAGAACCGTCTTGGCGACAGCATTCACACGCTGACAGCGCAAACGGTTACTTATTCGCTTAAAAAATCGCAGATTGAAGCCGAAAACATTGAACTTAAACCTACCAATCAGACTGTTACAGCCACAAGTAAATACGAAATCTCAATTCCAAAGGCAATCATAAAGAGTAGTCATATCAATGAGTTTTACGGTAATTTCATTATTCCAATCGATTCAATGGTACTTTCGAACGCGAAAATAAAATTTTGGCCGGGTAGAAAAAGTACCAGAACTGTGTTGAAAACAATCGATGATTTCGACCTTTATGAACTGATTAAAGATGATTTGAGCAGCGTGAGCGTTTCAAACTTCAGGCTCGAAAATGCCCAATTAATGCTTTATCGCGATCAGGCTGATCTGTCGAGCCAGCAGGAACTTAAAAATATAAACCTGAATCTGGAAGATTTTTTGCTCGATTCGGTTTCGTCGCAGGACACCAGCCGAATTTTTTATGCCCGGAATATTGATTTTTCGGCCTCTGACTATGAATTAACGCTGGGCGATAATATTCACCGGCTGAAAGTTGGTCAGCTCGATATTTCGACAAAAAGAAAAGCCGTATTCATTAAGAATATCTTGCTGTTTCCACTTTTAACTGATCAGGGCAGAATCACGCAAAAAAACACAATCGACGGAAGTTGTGATAGCGTTCGGCTAGATTTATTTGAATTCAAGAAAGCATTTCACACAAAACGATTTAATTTTCAGCGCATTAATATTTTCAATCCTGAAGTGCAGTTGACACAGAATAAGGTTAACGAGCAAAAGGAAGAACCCGAAAATGCAAGTTTTGTATATCAGCTAATTTCAGTTTACCTGAAAGGAATTTATTCAAATCAGGTGTCGGTACAAAAAGGGAAATTCAAACTTCAGAACAAAACCGGACTGCTGCAAAAAGGGAACATTGAAACCTCGGTGAAGCTGTTTCTGAGCGGTTTTGCTCTTGATGAAGCCAGTGCCGGGCGATCTGACAGGCTTTTCTTTGCGAACCAGATAGAGCTGAATTTCAGTGATTACAAAATGCAACTCGTTGATCAACTACACAAACTTATCGTTGAAAACTTTTTTTTATCGACCCGCCAAAAACATGCTTCAATACAAAATCTGCATTTATTTCCCGATTCAAAAGAAAATATTGAGGAATTGCTCAAACAGTACAACCGATCGGAATTATACGAATTTACCATTCCTGAATTGGCTTTCGACAGTGCTGATTTCCACCAGGCATTCTTTAGGAAACGATTTTTTGCCGATCGGCTAAGCATCAAAACTCCTACTATTTACTACGAGAATTTTGCACAACTGAAACCAACAAAACCTAAAGCTAATTTTGAAGATCTTTACCTGCTAATATCCAATTACCTGGAGGACATACATTTCGGCAAGGTAGAAATTCCTGATGGAACGATTCGGCTGATTAATCACAGCAAAAACGACAAAACTATTTCGCTGAACAACCAGTTTACACTTGAGCTCGAAAATACGGTCATAAATAAAGATCAGTTTGGCCTGAATAAACTACTTTTCTCGGAGCAGGTTGATTTTTCGGTACGCGACCATTTAATCAGATTGTCTGATAATGTGCATGTTATAAAAGCCGGAACGGTTGGATTTTCGACCGCACGAAAAGAAATTTATGTGACCAATGCCCGAATGTATCCTGAAACCAACAGCCAGAAATTCACTTCGATTAACTGGAATATTCAGTTGTCGATTCCGGAGCTAAGAATTAAAGGTATTAGTATCGCCGATTTATATTTTAATCAGAAAATTGATGCTGAAAACTTACTGATCAGTTCTCCGGAAATTAAGCNNGGGAAGTTCAACCTGAACAGCGGATCGTTAAAAATATTTTCTGAATTTGGGCTGCAACCGTATTTGCTGGTTCAGTCTGACCTAAAAATGGAGTCACAAAACATAGTAATTAAAAAGAATCCGCTTACCAGTCAGCCCGAGTTTAAAAGTGGAAAGTATTCTGCCGGATTCTTTCAGTTTAAATTTACGCCGAAAGACAAAAACCAACAAATTAGTATTGAGGAACTTAACTTTTCGACCAGCGAAAAACAAATTAAAGCTAAACAGCTGACTGTTTCGCCAAAAACAAAAAGCACAAAACAAGATCAATTCGAGCTGCGGATTCCGTCACTTTCGATGAATGGGTTCGATATCGACAATGCATACCGCTTCGATCGGTATTTATTTGAATCAATTCTGGTTGAAAAGCCTGTATTCCAGCTTTATAACAACGCTGCTGACTCGGTGCAGATTAATCCGTTCAGAGTAAATCTTTATCCTCATTTCGAGAGTTTTGCCGATGTTTTTGCAACCAAAAGCCTGAAAGTAAATGATGCTGATTTGACAATTTTTAAAAATGGGAAACAGAAGATGAAGGAAAAAATTACATTCGATCTGACCAATTTCCGGATTGATAATTTACCGTCCAAAGGCTTTCTCCATTCAACAGATTTTTCATTCAGAATTCAAAACACAAAACATCAGGATAAAAAGAAATTATACCAGTTCGCAATCGGGAGTTCGGAATACTCGTCAAAAAACAATCGTTTTGTAGCAAGGGATTTGCGATTGATTCCAAATTTCAGCAAAGAGAAATTCAATAACCAAAATAGCTTTCAGTCAGATTATTATGAAGGAAAACTCGATTCTGTTGTAATCGCTCAACCCAACATCAGGCGATGGTTCGACAAAGGTGAACTGGCCGGCAAATACATGTCGGTTAACGGGTTAGATATGGATATTTACAGAGACAAGCGCCTTCCGTTTGATGAAAAACGACGCCCTGAAATGCTTCAGGATATGATAAAAAGCATGCCCTACCCTGTTCAAATCGATTCGCTAAAGTTAAACAATGCGAAAATTAAATATTCGGAACAACCTGAACAGGGCGAGCAGGCCGGGCAAATCAGTTTCAGCAGGATTAATGTAGTTATGAAACCCTTTACAAACATAAAGGGGGCTGGTTTAAAATATCAGGACTTCGGCCTCACCGGAACCGCGAGTATCATGGATTCGTGCCAACTGAGCGTTAGCATGAATTATCAAATGAATCACCCCGATAATTTATTTACTGCCAGCGGAAATCTTAGTCCTTTCAATATGAGGATTTTAAATCCTGTACTCGAACCGTTGTCGCTCGTTTCAATCAGAACCGGGCACGTTGATCAATTCAATTTCTATTTCAGTGCCGACAGAAATCAGGCAAACGGGCAGCTATTTTTTGGCTACAACGACCTGAAAATTTCACTTTTTGCGATGAAAGACGGAAATACCAAAGAAGCTAAATTTGCCAGTTTCTTAGCAAATAGCCTGATGCTGAGATCAAAAAATCCAAGGGGTAAAGAATTACTTCCCGATGAAATTAGTTTCAAAAGAGACGAAAAGCGATCGGTACTCAATTACTGGTGGAAGTCAATCTTCAGTGGAATCCGCAACACGCTCGGAATCAAAGAGAATTCTTCAGATTCCAAATAACAGAAAGTTTTATTGTCTGGTAATTCCAGTCGCGCAAGCCGTGTAAATACTGAATTCGGAATGTATTGTACTTGAATTTCCGGTTCAAATCGAATGTGTAAACCATCGGCCTGTCGCGTTCTTTTTTATAGCCTGAATATCCTGAAAGGGAATTGGAAACCGTCCATTTCGACCATTTAAAATCGGCACCTCCAGCGTACATAAATGCATCGTTCTGAAGGTTCAGATCGTCGTTAGTTTGCCAGGAGTAAAACCCGAACGAGGCGAATGGCTGAAACGAAAGATTTTCCTTCTGTCCCGGATATTCTTTTGAAAAGCTAAAATCGAAAAAGTAGCCCGGACTGTCAGAATAGCGGGCAGCTTCGAGCTCTCCTCCGGAAGTGGTTCTGCCGGCCATTCTCATCATTGTATCCGGAAATTTTTTCCCTTTAACCAGCTGAACAAGTGTTGAAAAGTACAAATCACCAATTGCGAACCCTTTTCCGTCGAAATCGCGTGCAACTCTTTCGTCGCGAATAAACTCCGACATGGCATAATGCTCAACTGCAACACCATACAGTTCTATGGCTACCTTATTGCCGGCAAAAGAGCGGTAGTATTTTACAAATAAATCCTGGGTTGGATCTCCTTCCTGAAAATGGAAATCGAAACCCAATTCGAAGTTTGCCCCAGATTGTACAACTCCTTTTTTTACATCAGGAACAGGCAACGCATTGGGGCCAAGATATCCGGGAGTTATATGCAGAAAACTACGCCAGCTGGGCATTCCAGGCTCCCATCCGTGCTTTTCGTTCCACCAGTTCCAGTCGCTCTGCGAAAAGGAAATTAGCGGGAATAAACAAAATATAGTCAGAATCAGGTTTCTCATTCGCCAAATATACAAAAGCCCGCCAGTTGGCTATAATGATATTAATAAAAAACCCCGCCGGTTGACGAGGTTTTTAAGTTCTTAAAGATTCAGTTTTTTTCGGATATGCTTTGGAATAGCATCCTTGTGAACCATAATCGACATCGTTTTATAATTGGTGTACGATTTTGAAGCAAAGAAATAGCCGTTGTAATCATTGTATTCGCCCCACGAATTTTTCACTTTATAATACAAATTGCCAAGCTGATCTTTTGCAGTACCAACAATCAACATTCCGTGGTCGTCGGTTGTCTGGTAATTATCAAAATCAATCTGGCGTAATTCCTGCGTAATCGTCTTTTCAGGGCCAGGTTTTGCCAGTTTATAAAGTTCTTCGTTTTTTAACTTATCCGACATTTTTTCCCATTTGCCAATTTCTGCATCTGTCATGTTTGTTTTATCAACAACCGGAATAACAGCCACGCCTTTCTGCGAAGTTGCAAATCCCTTTTCGCTAACATCGGCTGCCCATGCAACTGTAAAGCCAGTGTTTATTGAGTTATCGATAATTTCTTCCATTTCGTTCATTGGCACATTGTAAACTTCGTCCCACGACCAATTGTCGGGCACTTCAATTATAAATTTGCTATAAAACGGATGGTGAGTGTATGAAGAAATTTCAACATAGTCATCCATTTTCAGGCCGGTATATTCGCGGGCAAAACTCTGCGGAGTATATTCTTTACCCTGATAATTAAATTTCTGTGGCAACTCGCCCAGGTAATTGTTCAAAGTGCTGCTAATGCCTTCGCGCCAGGCAGTTGTCAGCTTTTTATTCGGATTATCAACTACAGCTTTCACGTTTTCAAGCAAAACACGGTCGAATTCGCCATGTACATGCTTTTCTTCGCCGTAATTAAGTCCATTGTAAACTTCCTCGGGAACAATACCATATTTNNTGCCTTGTCCTGATAAGCATGATAAACCACAAACATTTCAGAAAGATCGGTTGATGGTTTTCCAAGACGCAACATTTCTGCTTCCAGAAAACCCAATCCTGAAAAGGACCAGCAGGTTCCGGAACGATGTTGATCCTTTACTGATGTTACCTGAATTTCTTTGATTGGTGTAAACTGATATCCCTTTTCCTTGTCACCCTCTTTCTGCTCCTGACCGGAAGCAAGCATTGATATCAGAACTGAACCTGTGAGTAAAAGATTTCTTAACCTTAACATACGTTTCTATTAATATTAAACCCCCTTTTGAACGAAGCCAAAGATAATGTTTTTAGAGGGCTGACTCCAATACATCACCAAATATTCAATAAGATACGCGCGATCATTGAATTAATTACACTTATAAGTTGATATACCTTTTAAACTGAACTGTAATAGTTTCCAACCATAAAAGACACTTTCAGTTGATAAAAAATTAACAAAAACATGTTGTAGAACAACTTTTCAGTAGATGCGCTAATTATCAGTTTTCAGATAATTCAGGCAAAAATCCGATTTTCACATTCCATCACTTTATTCTGAATTCAAACTGTCTTAATGAAACTTTCCTAACTTTATCGACCTAAAAATTCTTAGAATATGAAAAATCTGAATTCATTTATAACCTTGTTCCTTTTTATTGGCCTAAACATATCGTATGCTCAACTAAATAAAAACGAATTGATTATAACGCCTGAAGACAAGCAAATAGCAGAAGAAAAACTGAAATTATTTTCTGCGGAATCGGATTTGCCAATTTCTGAACTTATCACAAAAATTGGACTGTCGTTTCTGGAGACTCCGTACATAGTGGCTTCGCTCGAAAATGGCCTGGGCGAAAAAATGGTCATCGATCTTCGGGAGTTGGATTGCACCACTTTTGTCGAAAACTGCCTGGCGCTGGCACGAACGGTAAAACTCGGAAAAACTGATTTTGAGTCGTTTGTGGCCGAACTTGAAAAAATTAGGTATCGCGATGGAATTCGCAACAAGTATCCTTCACGCTTGCACTATTTCAGCGAATGGATCAGCAACAACCACCAAAAAGGATTAATTAGCGAAATGCCAAATATGAATGGAATAAAATCGGACAAAACCATCAATTACATGAGTACCCATCCGGAGCAGTATCCTGTTTTAAAGGAACATCCGGAGTTGGTTCCATCAATTGCCATTCAGGAAAAAGCACTTACTGCTAAAGGTTTTCAGTATTTTCCAAAAGAGAATATCCCCAATTTATACAAGCATTTGCAGCATGGCGACATCATTGCTCTCACAAGTAGCATCGAAGGCGTGGATATCAATCATGTTGGGATTATACTAAAAAAGGGCAAAGAGTTTTACTTACTTCATGCCCCGCTTAGCGGTAAAAAAGTGTTGGTTTCTGATGGACCAATCACCGATTTTTTAAAACCTGCATCAAAAAACAACGGGATAATGATTGCCCGACCTGTTTTTCGAAATTAAGTAATCCAATAAATACTCAGCAGAAAGTCCGATTTTGTTAATTTTGCAGCTTTCAATTAAAAAAGAAATGGATTCTATTGTCGATCGTTTTGTTGTTCTGTTATGCAAACTAACAGCTCGTCTTCCTTTTTGGGTAATATGGGGGCTTGCCGATATTTTTTACGTACTTCTCTACTATGTGGCACGGTATCGGCGTAAAACTGTCCACGAAAACCTTGTCCGTTCATTTCCTGAAAAAAGCCAGAAAGAAATCAGAAAAATCACAAAAAAATTCTATCATCATCTGAGTGATTTGGGTCTTGAAACCATCAAGTTTAACCAAATGACCGAAAAGGAAATAGACGACCGGCTTAAAGTTTATGGCCTTGATATTTATGAAGAGTATTACAAGGCAGGAAAAAGTATAGTGCTTTTAGGGCAGCACCACAACAACTGGGAATGGAGCGGATCAATCCAGCGGTTTATAAAGGCACAATATCTGGTGGTTTACAATCCGGTAAGGAAAAATAAGGAACTCGAAAAGTTCATTCTGCAAACCCGTGAACGCTTCGGAGCAAAATCAATTCCGGTAAATCATTCGGTACGCACAGCACTTGCTTTTAACAACGCAGAGCGGCCCGGGGCGCTGATACTTGCTGCCGACCAGACTCCCCCATCGAATTCACAATTCTGGACCACCTTTTTAAATCAGGAAACTGCATTTTTTGTTGGCCCGATGAAAATTGCGATTAAAACCAATCAGCCTGTGGTTCTGCACCATACACGAAAAGTGGGAAGAGGCAGATATGAGGTTTTTCATTATAAACTGATAGAAAATCCGTCGGAGGTTGAACCAGAGGAAATTATGATGGCCTATATTCATAAACTGGAAGAAATCATCAAAACCGAACCTGAATACTGGTTATGGTCGCACCGCCGCTGGAAGCACAAACGTCAGGCCAATATTGAATTGTACGAAAGAAAAACGAGAGACATCCGACAATAGATTTCAACACAATGAAACGACTGTTTGCCAACATTGGTATTTTTATCCTGAAAGTGCTTGGATTTACACCATTTTGGCTGCTATACATTTTTGCTGATATAATCTATATAATTAGTTATTACGTAGTTGGCTACAGAAAGAAAACAGTCCTACAAAATCTCAAAAATTCTTTTCCTGAAAAATCAGACCAGGAAATACTGAAAATAGCCAAAGACTTTTATCATCATTTTGCCGATTTGGTAGTCGAAACAATCAAATCAGTTCAGATTTCAGAGAAAACCCTAAAGCAACGAATTCGCTATAAGAATCCTGAAGTTCTGAACGAATTATACGGTCAGGGAAAAAGCATCGCGTTGCTTTCCGGTCATTATGGAAACTGGGAATGGACAATGGCGCTGCCAAAATTCATTCAGCATCAGCTCAATGTGATTTATCGTCCTATGCAAAATAAACAGTTTGATGTTTATATGAAGAAAGTACGGTCTCGTTTCGGCATGTTTCTGATACCGGCACAAACGTCATTGCGTACAATACTCGAACTTGAAAAATCGGGACAATTATCGGCCACCTATTATTTAGCCGATCAGACTGCACTTTATGACACAAAATACTGGATGATGTTTCTGAATCAGGAAACACCCGTATTTCCCGGCCCTGAAAAGGTGGCTTCGCGGTTAAAACAGGCGGTGGTTTTCATGGACATTCAGAAAGTGCGGCGCGGTTATTACGAAGTTAAATTCACTAAACTTTTCGACGATGCCTCGCAAACCAAAGAATACGAAGTAACGAAAGCTCATCTGAAATTTCTGGAAGAAATTATCCGCAAGCGACCCGAATTGTGGCTGTGGTCGCACAAACGCTGGAAACATACACGCCCCGAATACATTCCGTTGAAATAAATTTACATCGGATCAACATCGGCATAAACAATTAACTGGCTGTTGTTTGGCTGCGATTTGGTGCGATTAATGATTTCCATGATTTTCGTTTTTGCCTCCTGAATTTTACCGTCGCGGGGTAATTTGATCAGGATTTCCTTCTGAAACCACATCTGAATTCGGCCAACCACCGGATATTCAGGCCCCAGCACATTTCGGTTAAAATGAGTTTTAAACGCAGTTGCCAGATGCGAAGCTGCCAGATCGAGCCGGTCGCGGTTCTGATGTTTCACCACAATTTTAATGAGCCTGTAATAAGGTGGATAACGGAAAAGCTTGCGTTCGGCCATTTGCCGGTTAAAAAGCCTGATATAATCGTAGGCGATCACATCCTGAAGTACCGGATGGTTAGGCTGCGAAGTCTGGATAATTACTTTTCCACGCTTGTTTTTGCGCCCTGCTCTCCCACTCACCTGCATGATCATCTGAAAGCTCCGCTCATACGATCTGAAATCTGGATAATTCAGCAAATTATCGGCATTCAAAACACCCACTACGCTAACATGGTCGAAATCCAAGCCTTTGGTAACCATTTGTGTGCCGACCAGAATATCAATTTTACGGTTTTCGAACTGGTAAATAAGCTGTTCGTAGGCTTTTTTCGCGCGGGTTGTATCCAAATCCATTCGGGCAACGCGCGCTTCAGGAAACAGAAGCTGAATTTCGTCTTCAATTTTTTCAGTGCCAAAACCGCGTGTTTTAATTTCATCCGAACCACATTCTTCACATTTTGTAATCAGCGAAGTAGTGTGCCCGCAATAATGACAAATCAGCCGCGACTGGTTTTTATGATACGTTTTGCTGACGTCGCAATATTTGCATTTCGGTATCCAGCCACATTTTCCGCACTGAATATATGGAGCAAATCCCCGCCTGTTCTGGAAAAGAATGACTTGCTCCTTGTTGGCAAGCGCATCGGTAATCCCGCCAAAAAGTTCAGGCGTAAAAACCGAGCGCATCAATTTACGTTTGTAGGCTTCCTGCGTATTGGCGGTAACCAGCCCGGGCATTTCAATTCCCTGGAAACGTTCGGTTAGCTCAACCAGTCCGTATTTGTTGCTGCGGGCATTGAAATACGTTTCGTACGATGGCGTTGCCGATCCCAACAGCACTTTTGCACCGTGAATATTTCCCATCAGAATGGCCATATCGCGGGCATTGTAGCGCGGCGC
>DPRM01000133.1:0-5798 GCA_003537645.1 Prolixibacteraceae bacterium | reverse complement strand
CAGGAACAAGGTACAAAACCTGTTTACCCAATTTTAGCTGTTCTTCAATTAGCTGGATGTATATTTCGGTTTTTCCGCTTGAAGTTACCCCGTTTAGCAGAATGGCTGAGTGGGTTTCGAACTGGTTCTTTATCTCGTCAATCGCAATTTGCTGCGGAGCTGAAAGTTCTTTAATCTGCAAATCAGCATTTTGCTGCCGGTCAATTCTTCCAATTTCATTCGAAAACAGTTTCAGAATATTCTTTTCTTCCAGGCTTTTGAGTGAAGCATCCGAAGCGTTTGCAATTTCAAGCAATTCCTTTTTGCTAATTTCGGTCAGACCGGCCTCGCCAAACATGGTTTCGTCTAAAAATACTTTCAGGAGTTGTTCCTGCTTTTTGGCCTTTTTGAGCGAATCGAGGCAGGCATTCAGTTTTTCTTCGGAATTGTATTCAGGATTTAGTTTTACAAAAGTGACTACACGTGGTTTGTAGCTATCGCGCAATTGTTCTTCCACAATTACAGCGTTTTTTTCGAGCAGCAATTTCAGGATGGCATACGATGACTGTTGACCAAGAAATTGGTTGAGATCCTGAACTGTTGCAGTTTTCCTGCTTTCGAGCAGCAATATCACCGCATTTTCCTTGTCGCTTAAATTCTCAGGAAGCTTGGTTTCTGGATGCAGGCTGATTTTTGTCTGGCTTTCCAGTTTCAGGCCTGAAGGCAGCGCCGCTTTGTAAACCTCGCCCAAAGTACAGCAATAATAGGCGGCAATCCACTCCCAAAGTTTCAGCTGCTTTTGGTCGATGATGGGCTCTTCGTCCAGAATTGCGTCAATATCTTTAATCTCGAAATCGCCTGAAGGAGTATTTTCATGCAAACGATAAACCAGGGCCGAAAAAAACTTCCGTCGTCCGAACTGCACAATAACGCGGATTCCGGTTTTCATTTTTAAATGGAAGGCAATAGGCACACGATAGGTAAAATGTCCTTCCAGTGGCAAAGGCAAAATGAGGTCGGCAAAAAGATCGTTTTCCATCATGTGTGCAAAATACCGAAAAAGATTTCGGAAAATAATTATTACATCGCCAAATTCATCTGATACAGCAAGGATAAATATATCTTTGGTACACCTTTTTACTTTAATCGCCCATAATATGAGTCGGAGAAGATTTAATCTTAAGCAAAAACTGAATGTTTACATTCTAAGTGCAGCCACTATAATTTACTGTCTTGCAATCGGATACATTAGTTACCGGTTAACAAGTATTGCATACAGAAACTCAATCGAAATTGTTAAAGGCTCAACACGCGAATACAGAAACAAAGTTTCGGATGAATTAAATTCAATGATGGAATCAGCACGAACCCTAAGTAACGTATTCAGCACCCATAAAAAATATGAACCGGCACAGCGTGACGCTTTTTTCGAAAAAATTCTTTACAGTAACCTGGAGAAAAATCCAGATTTTCTGTCAGTTACACTTTACTGGGAACTCAAAGCACTGGACGAAAAATACAATAAAAAGAATGGCCGTATCAGAAACGGATATTACAGGGCGAACAATAAAATTTTACTTGAAACAGCCATAGTTGACACAACCAATGCTGACATAAGTGGTATTTATTACACTGCGAGAGAGCACAACAAGGAAATGTTATGGGATCCATATTACGATGTTGTTACCAAAGAACTGGAAGGAAAGCTGATGACAGCACTTTTTGTTCCGATTCAAAACTCAGCCGGAAAATTTGAAGGATTGGTTGGCATCGATATTTCGCTAACCGAAATGAGTAAACTTATTGCAGGCATAAAACCATTCGACGAAGCTGTATCGTATATTGTTGGAGGCAACCGGATGATTGTAGCCCATACCGATCAAACATTGACGGGCAACGATTTTTTCGGAATGCTTAATTCAGACTCGACTTCTTTCAAAACCGGATTCGATCAGGTTAAAACCAATTCGTCGAGTTCGTTCACCTATAAAAACCCGGAAAATGATGAAGAATACTTCGTTTCCTTTGAGCCAATTACAATCGCCAGCCAACCTACAGATTGGGTAATTGGTATAGAAGTTCCCACAAGGGTTATTCTGAAAGAAGCCAAAAAGGTTTTAATTCAGGCCATTATAACCGGATTGCTTGGATTAATCCTGCTATATATCGTTATTTATTTCATTGCTTCCAGAATAAGTGATCCGATTGTAAAAGGTGTCGATTTTGCAAAATCGATTTCAACAGGTAATCTCAATGCAAAATTGTCGGTTCAGCAAAATGACGAAATTGGAGAATTGGCCGAATCATTATCAATGATGGCTGCCAAACTAACGACGATAATGCGCGAAATAATTCAAAGCTCTGATACTATTGCAAGCAGCAGTCTCGAATTGCTTGAATCGTCGGGAAGATTTTCTGAAGGAGCAAACAATCAGGCAGCTTCGTCTCAACAAATTTCGACTTCGATGGAATTGATGCTTTCCAGAATTCAGCAAAACACGCTGAATGCGCAGGAAACCGAAAAAATAGCCATCAGAGCCGCACTGGGCATCAAAGCCGGAAACGAAGTAACTCAGGCTATGATACAATCGATGAACAATATTGCTGAAAAAGTTTCGATTGTCGGCGAAATAGCCAAACAAACTAACTTACTGGCAATCAATGCCGCCATCGAGGCATCGAGATATGGCATTCAGGGCAAGGGATTTGCGGTTGTTGCCGCCGAAATTAAAAAGCTGGCCGAAAAATCTCAAACAGCCGCGAAGGACATCAATCTGCTATCGTCAAAAGGTTTAATTCAGGCACAGGAAACGGCCAACAAACTGCTCGATATCTTTCCTGATATTGAACATACAGCTAAACTGGTTCAGCAAATTGCAGCTTCGAGCCTCGAACAGAAAATAAGTTCCGAAGAAATCAATCAGGGGATTCAGCAACTAAATCTGGTAACCCAGCAAAATGCGGAATCGTCTTATGAACTGTCGCTCAACTCAAAAAACATATCGAAACAGGCAGAAAACCTGAAAAAACTTGTCGCCTATTTCAATGTTGAAAGTTAAATATTGAGCAACTTTTGTATTTCAAGTAAGTTGGTATCAATCGAATGGTTCATTTTTACAGCCTTGTTGAACGGCACATGCACAATCTTTTCATTGTCAAGGCCAATCATAATGCTCTTTTGGTCGTCGAGTAAAGCATCAACAGCAGCAACTCCCATTTTGGTAGCGTTTACGCGATCTTTGGCAGTAGGACTTCCACCCCTTTGAATATGGCCAAGAATTGAAACGCGCACATCCAGATCAGGATGCTCTTTGCGAACTTTTTCCGCAATTTTAATCGCACCACCGGCTTCATCGCCTTCAGCCACCATTACAATTCCGCTGGTCTCCTTGTTTTTATACCCTTTTTTCAAGAATTTCTGTAATTCGGTATGTTGCTCATTCGACTCCGGAATTAGAATCACCTCAGCCCCACAAGCTATTCCGCTGGTAAGTGCTAATAAACCGGCTTCACGCCCCATCACTTCAACAAAGAAAATCCGTCCGTGCGAACGGGCTGTATCTTTAATCTTATCGACCGCTTCAACCACTGTATTCAATGCAGTATCGTATCCAATGGTGTAATCAGTTCCGTACAAATCATTGTCAATCGTTCCGGGAATCCCAACAAACGAAATATCATATTCCTGCGACAACACCAAAGCGCCGGTAAACGAGCCATCGCCACCGATCACAACCACAGCGTCAATTTCAGCTTTTTTCAATTGCTGAAAGGCTTTTTCTCGACCTTCAGGCGTTCTAAATTCCGCACTGCGTGCAGTTTTCAGCATGGTTCCGCCTGTCTGGAGAATACCGCTCACGTCGGTTGATTTCAACGGAATAAAATCGCCTTCAATCATTCCCTGATAGCCGCGGCGAATGCCAACAACTTTCAGTTTATGAGCCAATGCAGCGCGTGTAACTGCGCGAATGGCGGCATTCATTCCAGGAGCATCGCCTCCGGAAGTAAAAACACCTATTTTTTGTAATTTTCTCCTTCTTGGAGAAGCTTCAGAAGCACTCATATCTGTTGTCATAATCGTTTCGTTTTGCTGTTTAATAAATTCAAACTAAAGGTAGCCGAAGCAATTGAAATAAATGTAAGTGCGGTATAAAAAGGAACTAAGATTAATGAAGACTTAAATCAACCTGATTTTTTCGGCCACCATTTCCATGAGCCATTGAGGAGTTGAAGTCGCTCCGCAGATACCCACTTTTTCAACTCCTGAAAACCATTCTGACTGAATATCATCAGGCGAGGTAACGAAATAGCTACGTGGATTGTGCTTTTTACAAACATCGAAAAGCACCTGCGCATTGGAGCTTTTCAGGCCACCAACAAAAATAACTGCATCAAACCGAACGGCAAACTTTTCGAGATGCGGAACCCGGTTCGAAACCTGGCGGCAAACGGTGTCGTGCGTTTTCACTTTTCCTGAAGTCGCTTGTTCCTGAATATTTTGCGATATTTTCCTGAAGTCGTCCACCGACTTGGTGGTTTGCGAAAAGACCACTACCGGACGCGAAGGATCGACCTTTTTGAAATCATCCGGATGGTCAATAATTATCGCTTCATTGTTTGTTTGTCCGGCCAAACCGGTTACTTCCGCGTGTCCCTGATGGCCAAAAATAACAACCTGACCATTTTCTTCGCGCATTTCCTCAGCCGCCTTTTTTACCCGTTGCTGGAGTTTCAACACCACCGGACAGGTCGCATCAACCAGCGTAATGTTGTTCGCACGGGCATATTCGTAAGTCGAAGGTGGTTCTCCGTGTGCACGGATCAGCACCTTGCAATCTTTCAGCCTGAAAAATTCGTCGTGACTAATGGTTTGAAGGCCAATTTCCTGAAGCCGCTTAACTTCCAGTTCGTTGTGTACAATATGACCAAGCGAATACAGTTTTTCATCTGTACTCAACGTTTCTTCTGCTTTACCGATGGCATTCACCACTCCGAAACAAAATCCCGATTTTTGGTCAATTTCTACGATCATGATCTTAATAGCTACTAAATGACCGTTGGCTAAAGCCGAACGGCAAAGAATATTTACTTTCTCCAGTTACCTGGAATTTGAACTGATTCCATCCAACTTCTCTTTAACTTTTTCCATAACCCACGCCATCTGCTCATCACGGGTCATGTTGCTGTTATCCAGAATCAAGGCATCATCCGCTTTTCGCAATGGACTGGCCTCTCGGGTGGAATCTATATAATCGCGTTCCTGAACATTGTGCAAAATGTCGCTGTACGAAACCGTTTCTCCTTTGCCTGTAAGTTCATCAAAGCGACGCTGTGCGCGTATTTCAGGCGAAGCAGTAACAAACAATTTTAGTTCAGCATCCGGAAAAACAACCGTTCCAATGTCGCGGCCATCCATCACAATACCTTTGCTTTTGCCCATTTCCTGTTGCAAACGAACCATTGCAGCACGCACTTCCGCTATGGTCGCAACCGGGCTCACATGCTGCGATACGGGCAACTGACGAATTTCATCTTCCACATTTTCCCCGTTCAGATAAGTATCACTCTTCTGTTTTTCAGGATTGTAACGGAATTCGATTTTAATTTGCGGAAGTGAGCTGATCAGCTTCAAATCATCCACTTTACCATCGGCAATTAAATTGTTTCTAAGAGCAAATAAAGTTACCGCACGGTACATAGCTCCGCTGTCGATAAAAATATAGCCGAGTTGAGCGGCTAATGCTTTGGCAATTGTGCTTTTTCCACACGACGAATGCCCGTCAATGGCTATTATTATTTTAGGAAGATTCATTTCTCAA
>DPRM01000038.1 GCA_003537645.1 Prolixibacteraceae bacterium | reverse complement strand
AAAAGTTTTGTCGTTCACTAATGTTAAATAAACCAGGGCAGGAAATCCTGCCCTGGAAAGGCTCTACCGGGAATTGATTGATTAGTTCGGAATACCGATAGATTTTTTTATGAATTATTAAAATCCAATCGTTTATAAAACTACAGGCAGGAGGTTTTAGTATATTAACGCAGCAATTTTTTTTCGGAAGCCACTATTTTCGATAAAACATATAAATTTATATTCTGAAAAAATGATCAAAATTTTTTAATCATGACTATTTCCGAACAACCCTTTTATTATAAAGCTACCGTAAAACTTTTGTTGGTTGGCTTAATTGTGGCTTTTCTGATTCTTGCCAAAAACATATTGATTCCTTTTACAATTGCAGTTGTATTTACGTTTCTGCTTTTGCCTGTTTCCCGAAAACTGGAACATTGGCGATTCCCAAAAGCGGTGGCAATTTTAATAAGTATTATTCTCGCTCTTTCTATTGTGGTGGCCTTGGTTTACTTTTTTATTGCACAGGTTTCGAGCTTTGTAAACGACTGGCCGATGCTCCAGAAAATAATGACCATCAAATGGAACAGTTTTCAGGATTACATCAGCGAGACCTTTCATATAAGCAGTTATGAACAACAAGCATGGCTGAAAACAAAAATTCAGGAAAATGCCAGCACAGGCGGTGTTCTGGTGATGGGAATTTTTTCAGCAACTACCTCATTTCTGGCAAGTTTTGCACTAATTCCGATTTATATTTTCTTTTTGTCATTGTATCAGGAAAAATTTAAGGAATTTGTTCAACTGGTAGTAAAAGAAGATAAGAATGACCACGCATTGCTGGTTGTTAAAAAAGTATCGAAAGTGTCGCAGAAATACGTTGTGGGTATTTTTCTCGATGTTGTAATCCTTTCAGTATTAAACTCAACCGGCTTTTTAATACTTGGACTTCCACATGCTATTTTATTCGGTGTCCTGGCGTCGGCACTTAATGTCATTCCGTATATTGGAGTGCTTATTGGCAGTATTTTGCCAATAGCAATGGCTTTTCTCACTAAAGATGCAATGAGTTATACATTGGCTGTTGCTGCAGTTTGTTTCTTCGTACAGTTCCTCGACAATAATTTTATCACACCCTATGTAGTTGGAAGCAGTGTCAGTATCAACCCGCTTACGGCCACGCTCGTTTTAGTTTCGAGTGCACTTATCTGGGGCATCCCGGGCATGATACTTTGTATGCCTTTAACAGGCATGGCAAAGGTGATTTGCGACAATGTTGACTCGCTAAAACCATACGGCTTTCTACTTGGCGAGGAAGTTAATTTCAGGGAACAGGAACACATTCAGGATAAACTTGTGAATCGCTTCCGAAAGAAAGGCAAAGGGGCAAAACCGAAAGTGTAAATTGGTGAAAATATTGAATTCAAAATTCATTACTGTTTTAAATTCTTCGTTTTAGCCGCAAATCATTCGCCAGTTTTCTTGTTTTTTTTACTGATTTTTTTTATATTGCTAAAGCATCGAACTTAATAGAAAAATATTGAATTCGCATTGCAGCAGTAGTCATAAACAATTAAAAATTAAAGCTATGAGTTCAGGAAAATTGTTTTTAGGTGTACTGGCAGGTTTAGCCGCCGGTGCAGTGTTAGGAATCTTGTTTGCTCCTGATAAAGGAACTGAAACAAGAAAGAAAATTGTTGAAAAGGGTGAAGATTATGTCGATGAAGTAAAGGAAAAGTTCAATGGACTGATCGACGATTTATCCAAAAAAATGGACGGAGTTCATTCAAAAGCCAAAAAAATGGCTGAAGAATCAAAAGCTTAAGGTTTGGTTTTGATCGGATTTATTCCTTTATTTCAAAAAAAATCTAATCATGGATGAACAACAAAGCTTAATTGAATCCCTTATTGAAAAAGGCGAACAATACGGCAAAACGACAATTGAACTGCTTAAACTGAAAACACTCGATAAATCAGCTGATGTGGTTTCAACTTTAATTTCGTGGTCAATTGTGATTGTATTTGCTGTATTGTTCTTCCTTATCTTAAATATTGGGGTGGCTTTGTGGATTGGCGAACTGTTGGGCAAGTCATATTACGGATTTTTTGCCGTATCGGGGTTTTATGCGATTCTTGGAATCATATTCGGTATCTTCCGCAAACAGTTGGTAAAGAATCCAGTCAATAATTCTATCATCACACAAGTACTCGAATAAAGCTTTATGAAAAAACAAACCGCAGTTGCCTCGCTGAAAGAATCCATCCGTTTACTTGAGATTAAACAGGCTGAAGAGGGGGAAATTCTGAAAGAGCAGTTTCGGATTACATTCGAAAGCTTTAAGCCGATTAACCTTATTAAGAATTCAATCAAAGAATTGACAGGCTCTTCAGAAATAAAAGCCACACTTTTCGAAACCATTTTTTCTATCGTTACCGGTTATATTACAAAAAAAATAATGATCAAATCAGATGGCAATACATTCCTCAGAATTGTTGGGGTAATGCTGCAATTTGGTGTGACAAATTTACTGGCCAAAAATGCCGAATCCATTCGAAATTACATTACCGAGCTGATTGATAAATTTCTTCATCCTGCAGAAGAAACGGTTCCCGAAACCGAAGTGTAAAGTTTCATCTCCCCAATTTACGATTCATCAGCTTCAAACTACGATCCGGTAATTTATTCTTTTTTACCCCTGATCCTGGGCTTTTCTTTGGGCAAACAAATTCTCAAAGCCATGAGATCAATATTCATTATTTTAGCTTTTGCCCTGATTCATATCAATATCTGTGCACAGGTACAAATTTCTGGGCAGATTACCGATCCGAAAAAGAATCCACTTTCAGGCGCAAATATTTTCCTTCAGGAAACTTATGATGGAACGACTGCCGATAGTTTGGGCCAATTCAGTTTTAAAACCAACAAAAAAGGGATTCATCAGCTTTCGGTTACGTTTATTGGTTACAAACCATTTCTTCGGAAGCTTGATTTAGACAGTGCCCAGACAATTAGCCTCGACATTGTTTTGCATGAATCTGATGATCAGATTGATGAAGTAGTAATCAATGCAGGCGCTTTTGAAGCAAGCGACGAAAAAAAAGCGGTGGTTCTTCATGTGCTTGATATTGCGACCACACCCAGCGCTCAGGGCGATATTTTTGGCGCTTTAGGCACTTTGCCCGGTGTGCAAAAGGTTGGCGAGGACGGACGCGTATTTGTGAGGGGAGGAGAGGCTTACGAAACAAAAACCTTTATGGACGGAATGCTGGTTTCTTCGCCCTACATGTCAAAAATGCCCGATTTGCCAACGCGCGGACGGTTTTCTCCTTTACTTTTCAGCGGAACATTATTCAGCACAGGCGCTTATTCAGCTGAATATGGTCAGGCACTTTCTTCTATTGTTGATATGAAAACAAATTCGATCGAAACAACTGATCAGTCAAGCATTTCGATTATGACCGTTGGAGTAATGGCTTCTACCACAAAATGTTGGGACGAGTCGTCGCTTTCGCTTAGTGGCAGTTATGTTACTTCCGGATTATCGAATAAACTAAATAAACAACTGGTTGACTGGACCAAAAGCCCGGTTGGACTCGACGGAACATTGATGTACCGCCTGAAAACCAGCAAAACAGGGATGTTCAAGGTATTTGGAACATTTAATAACAGTAGTAGCGGAATTCTCTATCCCAATGCGCAAACAGGTGTAAATCAGAATATTTTGCTGAATGGCAATAACGCATTTTTGAACAATACTTACAACGAAATGCTTGACGAAAAGTGGATGATCAAATCGGGCATTGCTTTAAATTACGATCAGCAGAAATTCGATATTGATAACGATCAGGTTGTCACCAATAAAAAGATGGTTCAGGCAAAACTGGCATTCACTCATTTCCTGAATGAGCAAACCGAACTGAAATTTGGCGGCGACTGGATCAGTTATTCTTATGAGCAGAAGATACAAATGGGCGGTAATTTTCGCTTACCATTCACGAACAATCAAACCTCCGGATTTGCTGAGTTGGAATACAAACTGTCGAAGAAATTTGCAACCCGATTGGGAGCCCGTCTCGAAAACAGTTCACTATTGAATGAAACTGCGCTTGTGCCAAGGTTTTCGGGAGCATACAAAACCGGAAAACATAGCCAGGTTTCGCTTGCTTACGGCCAATTTTCGCAGAATCCGGAAGATGATTACCTGAAATTTGCACCTCGGTTAAGCCCCGAAAAATCGCAACATACAGTGATGACCTGGCAATATATGACTGATCTGAGAACCTTCAGGATTGAAGCTTACTCGAAAAAATACAGCAATCTTGTGAAATTCGATCAGCCATTGGCAACCAATCCGTTGGATTACAATAACTCCGGAAGCGGCAGCGCAGAAGGTATCGATATTTTCTGGCGCGATAAGAAAACCTTCGATTTAAATGATTACTGGATTTCGTATTCATGGATTAATGCCCGGCGTAATTACAAAGACTATCAGATGGAAGCAACTCCAAACTATGTGTCAGAACATAATCTTTCGGTAGTTTACAAGCGGTTTTTCGCACCTTTGAATACCTATGGCGCGGTAACTTACTCGTTTGCAAGCAGCAGGCCGTATCACGATCCNNCAATCGGTTTTGCATCTGATGGTCAATAACCTTGCAGGTTTTGATAATGTGTATGGCTACAATTTTTCGAATACGCCGAATGCTGACGGAAAATATGAATCGAAGCCTGTAAAATCGCCTTTTGTAAGGCAGGTTATTTTTCTTGTTTCAATTATGCTATAATTTTTATTCTTAATTTCGACAAAACAAACAATCAATGCTTGATTCCAAACAAATCAAACTAAAAAAACTTATCTGGCAGATACCGGCTTTTATGCTCCTGCTTGTGGCCATGGGAAATATCATTATGCTCCTTGCTTTTAGGAGCGAAAGGTTTACATGGGAGATGTTTTCATATAGTTCTGTTAATTCGGTAGTGGTTGGCGGAACATTTATGATTGGCTTAACATTTATGATCGCTGTTCTTGACCGGAAGCTGCCCTGGTTGTATTTTCCGCTCAGGCGCTTAATAGTGCAAACACTGGTCACGATTGGCTTTTCGCTGTCAATTATCGTGATCGCAATTTTACTGAACGGTTTATTTTTGCATGAACAAATTACCACCGGATATTTTCTAAAACAGGGCTATTTTATGTTTAAAATTGCATTCTTTTTCATTGTTTTAGGATCATTGATTTCTAACGCAGTAATGTTTTTCCAGAACTGGAAAGAGGTTGCGATTCAGCAGGAAAAACTCAAACGCGAACAACTTGCCTTGCAATATGAAACCCTTAAAAGCCAGGTAAACCCTCATTTTCTTTTCAATAACCTGAATTCGCTGACATCGCTAATCAGCACCAATCCTGATAAAGCCATCGATTTTGTGAAGAAACTGTCGGAAGTTTACCGCTATGTACTCGATCAAAAAGATCAGGAATTGGTGGCGCTCGATACTGAACTGAAATTTGTGGAGTCGTACATTTTTCTTCAAAAAATAAGGTTCGGCAGCAATCTGGAAGTGCAAATGAATGTGAAACTTCGAAACTTCAAAGTCATTCCTTTGTCGATACAAATGCTGGTTGAGAATGCAATTAAGCACAACGAGATTTCCGATCGTAAACCATTGCAAATTAGAATATTTGTAAGCGACGATCAGTATCTGATGGTAGAAAACCAGCTTCAGAAGAAATCGGGATCGGAAGGCACAGGAAGCGGAATTGGAAATATTAAAAGTCAATACGGATTTTTTACTGGCAAAAAAGTGATCATTTCTGAAAATGGAGATAAATTTCTTGCAGGTATTCCTTTATTAACCGATTAATTCATGTATAAAGTACTTATTATTGAAGACGAAAAGCCGGCTGCTGATTGGCTAAAACAGTTAATCCTGAAGTTTGATCAGCAAATTTCGGTGTTGGCTGTGATCGATTCTGTAAGTGGTGCTGAAGAATGGTTTCAGCATCATTCGGCGCCCGATCTGGTTTTTATGGATATTCAGCTGGCCGACGGATTGAGCTTCGAAATTTTCGAACGAGTGAAAGTACCTTGTCCGGTAATTTTTACCACAGCTTACGAAGAATATGCCATAAAAGCTTTCAAGGTAAACAGCATCGATTATCTGCTAAAACCGATTGCATGGAGTGAGCTGGAAACAGCCATGCAAAAATTCGCGAAGCAGTTTCATACTGTTCAGGCTCTGCCAATTGTTACTGGCGAATTGTTGAGCAAGGTAAAAGAAATGCTGCGGAAACAGTATAAAACACGGTTCATTATCAAAGTTGGTGAGCATTTGAAATCTATTCCGGTGGAGGAAATTCTCTTTTTTTACAGCCTCGAAAAAGCGACTTTCCTCTGTACTTCTGATTTCAAAACTTACCTGGTTGATTATTCGCTCGACCGTATTTCTGAAATGGTTGACGAACAACGGTTTTTCCGCATCAACCGAAAATATATCCTTAGTAA
Organism: Prolixibacteraceae bacterium; assembly: GCA_003537645.1. Taxonomy (GTDB): domain Bacteria; phylum Bacteroidota; class Bacteroidia; order Bacteroidales; family Prolixibacteraceae; genus Aquipluma. The sequence continues at coordinate 41,452 of DPRM01000038.1, read as the reverse complement.
TTTGGCCATTGCCGACATTGTTGTTTATTCAAACAGCCGCCTGAAAATCAAACTGAAAAAGGCGGATGAGGAGCCCATTATCGTAAGTCGCGATAAAGTTCCGGGTTTTAAAGAATGGCTGGATTTGTAAAGTTGTTTTTCCTTTTTCTCTACTTCTCCATCATATTTCCTTTGAAGCTAACCATCCAGTTGATGCCTGACTGATCGGTAAACATTCCAAAGTAATCGCCCCAGAATTTACTTGCCATTGGTATGGTTACCTTTCCTCCGGCAGGAAGTTCGGTGAATAAACGATCAGCTGATTCTTTCGAATTGGTGTTTATGGAGATGGAAAAGTTGTTTCCCTGTGCGAAGTTCGCAGCCCATTCTCCTCCGGTATCGCAGCCCATCAACGCTGTTTCCGTACTATAGGTAAGGATATGTGCGTGATTTTATCGCTCTCTTCGGGTGAAACTGGTTGTCCGGCATCGGCAGGCATATCTCTGTAGCAACCTACATAGGGGAATTCTCCTCCAAAAACCGATTGGTAAAACTCGAATGCCTTAAGGCAATTGCCATTGAAAGTAGGATAAACGTTAACTGTGGTTATTGTTAAAGATTTTGATGTTAATAAATTGAGTTGGTTAATAAGCTAAATATTAATGGATTACTTTTGTTTTCAGCCAATAGTTGAAGATTTTTTTTAATACAAACGTTAATCCGACGGTGACTATAAAGATTGGAATAAACCAATATAAATATTTCGAAAGTTCCTGTGTCTGGTAAATAGCTGTGGCGATGTTGCCAATAATCAGCCATTGGATGATATAAAATGCAGTGATGTTTTTACCCAGCCACCGTAGAAAAACGATTACAGAGAACTGGCTAAATTTTTGAACGACCAACCAGAGTAGCAATACCCATAATACGTCAACACCCAATGTCCATAGGAAAAATAGGAAATTATGATGGTAATATTCGGAAAGGTTGATGGTGGTTTCGATGCCAGATTTGGAAAAGATAACTACCAGAATAAATGTGAAGGCAAGAATAGCTATTGAAACAACTTTCTGTTTTTGAATAAATTCCCTGATCTGTGACTCGGTCTTCTGAAACAAAAAACCAGTCAGCGGATAAGTTAGCCAGGGGAAAAGCGGGAAATATGACCATGAATATTCGCCACCGATAAAAGGTAAAATGTAATTTCGTTCGGTTACCATCAATATTTCATTGATATACGAGGTTGAACCGCTGACCAAAAGGATTAGCGCCAAAGCAATCCATTGCTGTCCTTTTTTAATGGTTTTCAAAACTGAAAGGACAATGATGCTCAAACCAGCAAGATAGAAAATATCGACTCCAAGAATTGCCTGAAGTGGGTCGAATTTCCAGCCTTCGGTCCAGATTTTCAGGAGCAAATGAAAATTCAAGCCGATATTCAGGAAGAACCCAAGTATAAAAATCAACACTCCCCGGAGCACATTTTGAGCAGCGCTTTTTCTGCTTACCGCCATGAAATAACCCATTATTATCATGAATATCGGAACAGCGACAGGTCCACCCAAAACCAACAATATTTTCCCGAAAAGGCTTTCCCTTCCGGGATAATCAATGAAAGTTTCCAGAATATGAACCGGAATAATCAGGAATACAGCGAACCCTTTTAGTAAATCGGGCAATGGAATTCGTTTCATTGAATAACGATTTTTTTCGATGGTGAACGCAGATTATCGTATTCGATAAAATAGAGATAAACACCCGAAGAAATATCATTGACCTGAAGTGAAAGGTGATCCGAATGCCCGTCAATCAGGTAGTTTTTAACCGCTTTGCCGTTTAAATCGAAGATATTCAATCTGGCACTTTTTACATTTTCAGGAAGTTCATAATTCAGTTGAATAATATCTGAGGCCGGATTTGGGAAAGCATCCAGAAGAACGTCGGATTTGTTCGCTGAAATGTAGGGTGAATTAACAAAAGTTCCACCCAGACTGTAAATGTTGGTCCATACTTTTTCAGGAAATACCGAATAATCGAAACAATACGAAAAGAGCTTATATTCGTTTTCGCCGGTTTTGTTGATGTAATTATACTGAGCTCCGTCGATGCTCAACAGATTATTCCCGTTTTCATTGACGATTCTCGTTCCGTAAATATAATATGGCGATGTGCCCGAAACATATTTGTAATAGGTATATAGAATCTCAATCTGGGAATCGGTATTAAACAGGTTTTCGGAAACAAACTTGATGTCGGCCAGGTAATATCCGTTTGGAACGGCACAATTAATTGTTTTGAAAATGGAATGATCCATGTTGTAAATCCGGCATTGCGCATTGGGAACATCCATCAGGTAATATTTATAACCCAATGTTTCGAGTTTAATAACTGTTGTTGAATAGTTGTAGGTTTTTTGAAGGGTTATCTGACCATAAACTACAGCAAATGAGAAAATCAGGATTAAGGTTGAGAAAAATTGTTTCATAATTGGGTAATTTTAAATTTAAATTTTTGACTCACCCCAAGCCCGACAAGCCGGGCTTCCCTCGTCTCTTTTTAAGAGAGAGGGGCGGAGTAAGCGAAGCGCACTCGGGGTGAGTCAAGATATTTATTAAAATAAAAGTTCATATCATTTAATCAACCTCAACCCTTCGTTAGCCGATTTATCGCCTGGATTGTACAGGTTTACTTTATTAAAAAGCACTTTAGCCTGACTGGTGTTCCCCAAAAAATAGGAAGTCCAGCCTAACATCAGCAAACCATCGTAGCCAAAGGGATATAAATCGACTACTTTTTTGAACAAGGTGTTGGCTTTGTTATAATCTTTTCGCCCGTAATAAACCAGTCCAAGCCGGTACAATGCCACCGAATTGTTTGGACTTGTTTCCAAAATGGCGTCGTATATTTTAATTACATCGTTCCATTTCCCGAGTGCGGCCAGCGGCAGAATTAAACCAAAACGGGCTTCTTCCGAATACGGTTTCAACTTTTGAGCCCTGCCGTAAAAGATAATGGCTTCGTCGAACAAACCAGCGTTGTAATTTAACCAGCCCAACCGGAGGTTCAATTCATACGAAGATTCATCGTAAACTTTTTTTAGCGGCTCCATGGAAGCAGTAAAGTCTCCATTTTTTTCTGTCGCATAACTTTTCGAAAATGCAGCCTGTAAAACATCCTGGCTAACCTGCGAAAATGCGGCATTTGCCACAAACAAAAAAACAATCATCCAAGTAATCTTTTTTAGAAATTCCATGATATTCCAGCTGTTATGGTGTGTTTTAAATAATTATATTCCAATGTATTGCTTTTGTATCCTCCGGTATAAACCTGATATTTTTCAATCACATTTTGATTGATATACCGGAATACAAACTGATATTTCTTACCCAAAGGGAAATAAATACTTCCCATCACTTTTCGGTCAGATCTTCCGGGGAAATTGGCGATTACATAACCAGCTGACTCAACAAAATTTTCCATTTCGCCAAAAAGATACTGACCCGATAAATGGATCTTTCCCAATGTTGCTCCACCCGAAATCCCCATGGCATTCCAGCCAAAACCGTTTGTTCCCGATTTAAAATAAACCTTTGGCGTAATGTAGAGTTTGGTATTCGAAAGTGGATAATAAGTGATCCACGTTGAAAGCTGTGTGAATTTGGAATCATTTATTTTCCCTGCATTGACATCTAAACCGGTAGAAAAGTTTCCGAAATTCGACCAGACAGCAGTCGAAAAAACAGCATCGCTGTAACTGGTCTTCGAAAGGCTGTATGCCTTTGATGAATCACGGTTTAAATAACCTGCATAAACATCGCCACTCCCGAAAATTAAATTCAGCGAAGGCGAAATGTTCAGTTTTTTACCGATCACCCATACCGGATTGATAAAATACTGAAACTGATTGATGCTGATGGGCGAAGTGGTTTGTCCGCTCCAATCCACAACAGCCTCGCGGTTTACACCAATGTAAGTTAGGTTATGGTTTAGCGTAAAATTAGGTGCAACCCGGTGGCTAAGGTCAAACGAATGGAAACTGTAATTTTTCAGAAAATAACCTTCACCGTAATCTTCTCCCAGATTGACTTCGGTGTTAAATGCGCGTGTTTTCAGGCTTTCAAAATCGGGATTAAAACTGTATCCGGTTTCATAAGCCAAACGGGTAAGGCCTATTTCATGAAAACCAATTTTCTTTTTCAGTGCATCCGAGAAATACGGAGCGTATTTAATTGCTTCCGATGATCTGCCGCTAAAAACAAGGCTGTAATACACATATTCCTGAAGCCATTCGAACGATTTGTCGCTAGCATAAGCTTTTAAAAACCACGGTGCTGCATTTCGGTATTTTCCTTGATTGTACCAGGCAATACCGGTTCGCACCTCAAGGTAAAAAAAATCGATACCCTGTTTCCGGGCCTCATCTGAAAATTGAATCAGTTCGGACCACTTTCCATCCAGAAAAAGCTGGTACGATTGTTTGTCAACTTCAGCATAATTCAATTTTTCCTGTGCCTGAACAGCAGTCAGAAAAACGATCAGAAGGCTCATTAATCCTATTCGTTTCGACATGTCATCTGAATTTTTAAATCGTTTGCGAGGATTTCAATCTCAAAAACTCCGCTTTCTTTTATAGTTATCGTGAAATCATATTTCTCTGTTTCTCTGCCTGCAATTCTTTTAGTGATTCCCGAAATCATTTTCAAATCGCCCGACGAAAGTATGTCGCCTGCTTTTTTGATTTCGAGCGTGTAATCTACTTTCAGGAACAAATACACCGGGGCAATAAAATCCTGAAGGAATTTAAGTAAACCGCCAAACATCATATTTACCGGAACCTGATCGCGAATGCTGCTATTGGGCAAAAAACCCAGCGGAACTTTAAATAACGCCAGGAAAAACCAGTACAATGGGGTTTCTTTCTTTCCGGTGAAATTGGTGAAATAGTGCAGGTTACCATTGTTGTACAAGTAAGCCAGCGAACCGTCTTCCTCACTTTCAAGGTAAGTTGAATTGAAAACATCGGTATTTACTTTCCAGTTGAAATTGCTTTGCTGAATCAGAGTTCCTGTTTTTATTGATTCAATCAAAATCTCGCCTGAAATTCGCTGCCCGGGAATAAAATGCAACACTTTAGCCAGTTGCTCATTTTTTACCGGATTGGCGACCACCTGCCCTTTTTGTGGAAACGAAAATGTTTCGAAGGTATATTTATCGCCTTTTAAAAGATAATGTCCCAGCGGATAATCGAGTGTTGGAGAACTGATATACGGTGTTGGTTGAAACTGAAAATGCAGGTGTGGATAGGGTGAACGGCCCGAATTTCCGCATTTGCCCAGCAACTGACCCTGCTTTACACGATCGCCTTCTTTCACTTCAACCGAATGGTATTTTAAATGCGAAAGTTTAGAGTAAATGCCGTGACTGTGTTCAATGATCACCGTGTTTCCCCAGTTGTTTTTGGTATCAACGTCGCCAATAATGTTATCTGGTATTGAATTGATTACCTCCATTACAGTTCCGTCGAACGGAGCGGTTATCGCCTTTCCGAAGCAAAAATAGTCCTCAAGAAAATCGCCGCTTCCTTTAAATTGTTTGCCATTTTTGTCGGTGATAATAAAGTCCCAGGCATGTTGCCAGGCACCTTTGTGCGTGTGTTCGCCATTGTGTCCCTGACTCACTTCCCATTCGCCAAAAAATGGCAGGGAAGCTGCAACAGGATATCTCGCCGGAAACCGTTTCAGGTTGCCCGATTGCAAATACAGGTTTTTCTCCGGATTACCTAACTGAACTGGTGTTTCAAGTAATCCACCGGGTCGTTTTTCGCGCAGTTTCAAGGCATAAAGAAACATCAGCACAACCATGTTAAACGGCAGTGAATAGGGCGAAATGTGAAAAACCTGAAAAAGGTGCTGGGTGCTGATTGTTATCAAAACGACGGAAGGCAGCAGAATGATGATCCAGACATAACTGGTGCGTCCCGGAATTAAATAATAGCCACCAAGCGCCACAGCCGTCAGGATATAATTGAAGCCGATGAAAGTATAGCTTAACGAATTAAATTCGATACCCACTAGAATATAAAATAGGTACGAAACGGAATAACCCAGAATGGAAAGCACAAAAGTAATGCGCGAATAAATCAACAATCCAACTGAAATGATAATTCCGGCAAGCAATCCTTTCTGAAAAAAGATGGCTCCAAGCGAATAAAAATAGATCCGGATGAATGAAGAATCCACCAGGGCTTCGAGCCAATTGTACAATCGAACCATGGTATGCCCGCCCAGTCCGAAGAGTTCGTTGTAGGTATAAATTCCCCTTTCGCTAATGTTCAGCGCGGTAAGTTCTCCGCCCGACAAACCAATAATCCAGATGGTGACCAAAAACGGGATGCTTAAAAAAGGCAAACCGTATTTTCCGAGAACTCCCTGAAAAACAATGGTCAGGAAAAAACAGGTAATGGCCGAAATGGCAACCAATACATATAGTTCTACCGAAGGCTGAAAGGCCAGACCAACTCCCAATCCGACCAGCAAGCTGTTAAAACCGTACAAGCCTGATTTCAGGAAATAGGTGTTGTAACCCAAATAATAAGCCAGTAAATTTGCAACGGCAACGGCAATCAATCCACCGATTCCGGCACCATAATCGAAGAAGCTGATGAATACCAAAAAGACAGCCAGCACTTTGGATGTGGAAAAAAACACCTGCGAATAACTGTTTAAAACAGAATACAGGATTTCCTTGGCGGTTATATTGATGTGTTTTTGCATGAAAGTAAGATCAATTCTACAAATCACTTTAACTTCATTCTTGATGACGAATCCAATTCCGTCTGAACATGTTCACTGATTTTTTCAAAGTCATTTCGCAGACGGTTGTTACCTTCTATTCATTGTTCTACAAAGATTCCGGTGCTATGCACCTGATAAATACACGGAACTTATTTTCTTGATTTCTCAGCACCTTTGGGTGCGGAATCTTTGTAGCAAAAATTACAAATGCATTTCCACCGTCCGCGCAAATCAATAAATAAAATCATGAATGCTCTTTCGGACGGAATTGTATTGCCAATTTGTTTAATTCTTCTTTTTTTAGTTCCAATATCGAACTAATTCAATACGTATCACTTTCTTTTCGGATTCTCCTCCGCCTGCTTGAACGTTTCCAAACTTTCCTTTTTCCTGATAATATGTGTTTTCCCTTCCATATCAATCAGAACCACGTTCGGACGATAGGTGATAAATTGCATTGACTGTGTAATGTTATAGGCACCAACCCTTTCAATAACCAACTGTTCACCGGTTTTAACCTGCGGAAATACAATGGCATCGCGCACTACATCAATATTCATACATAGTGGGCCATAAATCGTAGATTCTTCTGCATGTCCCAATTCGTGGGTTGGATAAACACCCAAATTGTACCAGAAAGAGGTAAATAACAGGTTCACACCGGCATCGATAACCATCGACCGTCTTCCGCTGTTCAGTCGTTTGTTTGCAATTACCGTGGTAAGCAAGTAGCCAGCGTCGTCGATTAATGCGCGTCCGGTTTCGAGAAACAAAACCGGCAAGTTTTCGTGAGGAATTTCAGAAGAAATCAACGCATTTGAAATGGCTTCGGCATAATCGTCGAACGAAGGACAGGTTTCGTTACCCGGCATATAGGCACCTTTCAAGGTGTTTTTCGAAGCAAATCCGCCGCCCAAATCGATGTATTTTAACCAATAATCAAATTTGCGATGAATAGCCATATAAAGATTGGCCAACTTTGATGCTGCAACGGCATAGGCTGTCTGTGCAATGATGTAGGTTCCGATGTGGGTATGCAATCCAATTAGGTCGAGGTTTTCGGCCAGCATAATCCGGTTGATCGCGTTCCAGGCATCGCCATTTTCGTAATTAAAACCAAAACGATCCCAAATCGGATAGACTCCGGCATCCAGATTTACCCGAATAGCCACCCTGGCTTTTTTCTGCAATTTACGACTTGTTTCAATCAGCAAATAAAGTTCGTCGAAATGGTCGATATGAATACAGGCATTGTTTTCGATAGCCATGATTAAATCTGCTTCTGATTTGTCTGGCCCGTTAAACAGAATTTGTGAACCGCTCACTCCATTCGAAAGCGCTTTTTCAAACTCGAAACCTGAAACCACTTCGGCCCATGAACCTTCGTCGTGGTAAATGCTGCAAACTGCATCGAGGTAATTGGTTTTGTACGACCAGGCAAACTGCACCTTTGGATAACGGTTTTCGAAGGCCCGTTTTGCATCAGCAAACACTTCGCGAATGGTCTTTTCAGAAATAACAAAAAGCGGCGACCCATATTCTTCTATTAGCTTCGAGACTTTTATTCCATCGATTTCTGAAATTACTTTTTGTTTTACAGGCAACCCGAATTTGCTTGGCATTCCTGCGTTAATCTTACTAATCGACGGCTTTTCATATTTTATTTTTTCCATGGCTTCCAAAATTTTAAATTTCTCCATTCATTGCAATTGTTTCAAATTTTTCCAGATCGACAATAATGTCATACGAGTAACGCACAAACATTTTTCCTGACTGATAGGTTTCCATTGGTGCAACTTCTTGTCCCAATGCCAGTTTCACCAAAGCTTCAGGAATGTTTTGTCCGGCGCCAACCGCCAGATAAACCCATGCAGGAATACGAGGATTGATTTCGATGAGGTAATATTCGCCCTTTACAGTTTTGATAAGTTCGAGTTCCATTCCGCCTTTCCATTTGGTCTGACGGATGAGGCTCCGGGTAATTTCCAGCATTTTATCGTCCGATAGGGTGATTCCGCCCCAGGCTTTCCCTTTGTCGGTAATGTATTGTTTGCGCATGGGCACGGCTGCAATGGTGTTTCCCTGCCCATCGCCCAACGCGATTACGTTTACTTCGGTGCCTTTTACAAATTCCTGAATTATAACAGGCAAGCCCCATTTCGACGAAACTTTATTGAAAGACTCTTTTACTTGTTCTGTATTGTAAGCAGTATAGGCATCATAGAATTTCCCTTTGACCATTACCGGATATTCAAATTTATCTTTGATCTCCGAAATCTGGTTTTGGCTGCCCAGATTTATACTTGCAGGAACTTTTATCCCGTATTTTTCGCCGTATTCAGGAAGTTTGTCTTTATCCCTTTCCTGAAACTGTTTGATTGTAGGTAAAAAAGTACGAATACCACTTTTCAGAAGCCGATCTTCATTTTTCATAAACGAAAACAGTTCAGCATCAAAATTCGGGATCAATACATCGAAGGATTCACGCCGGTGTATTTCCTCAATACGGTCAATCAACTCGTCCGATCCTGCCGATGGATAAGGAATCTGGAATATTTTATCGCATAAACCTTCCATGTAAATTCCCGGTTCGAGCGTTTCGTAAACCAGTCCAATAATCCTGAGTTCAAATTCGGTAGATTCCTTTAACGACCGGATTACCGGAACGCCTGGCCCCGGATTATCCGTGTTGTTAAGTCCTGTTACTGCTATTGTTATTTTTGTCTTCGACATGGTAATGTGTTTATTTAATATGATTGACCGCTTACATAACTATTTGGCAATTTACGTTAGTCAGTGGTGGTCATTTGGTAGTCATTATGTTGTCATTCCCTGGCAACTTAATGACTACCAAATGACAATTGAATGACTTTTATGACATTGGTTAATATTACGGATATCCATATTATTTAAAGTCGAGTGGATCTTCCTGCGAGGTTATCTGGTGGTGTTTAATCAGCGCACAAAACTCATAAAAGTCTTTTTCAAAGGTCAGATCGTCCAAGTCATATTTTTCAAGAAATAGACTTTTAATCGTGTCAAAATCATGACCCTGAGCGATCAGTTTGGTGAGTTCCAGCCCGGTTGGATTTACATTGAACGAATCGCCGGTTCTTGAATTAAAAACAAATCCATTGTCGCTAATTCTTACTTCTTCTGTTATTTTCATTGTCTTTTGTTTTGTATGAATCAAAGGTATTTTAACCAACAAATGAAGTTGTTACACAATTTTGTAAATGATTTATATAATACGGTACAGTAAAGAAATCAATACAACTTATTGATTGGTTTTTTGTGGGAAGCAGGGTCTTTTTTGAAGTCGGAAAGTGAAATACCGGTGATAATTTTAAATTGATTGGAAAGGTGGTGGGGACTGCTGTAATCCATCATCCAGGCTATTTCGCTCAGCGAAATTTTGTCTTCCATGGCCAATTCTTTTACCCGTTCAATTTTTTGGAGAATGATGTATTTTTCGAGCGTAATGGGTTCAACTTTGGAGAATAGTTTCGAAAGTGTCTGGTAACTTTTTCCCATTTTTTCGACCAGATATTCCGATTTCCTGACTATAGAATCCACGTTATTCATGTAATGGACGAGTTCGATGATGGTTTGCTTGATTTGCTCAACAAGTATTTCATCTTTATTTTGAATAAGACCCATTCCCAGTTCCTGTAAGGCTTCATCAATCTGTCTTCTGCTGATTTTTTCGGAATCGTAAATGATGGTAGCTTCTCCCAGTTTAACATCGAGTACAGTAATGCCAAGTCTGGTCAGCTCCTCTTTCACCAAACGCATACAACAGGAACACATCATATTCCTGATAAAAATTCGCTGGCTGGCATCGCTGTTCTGTAATTCCATGTTTTAATTAGAAGTAATTCTTAATATGCAAGTTAGTAATTTCGAAGAAATGATTTCGTAAGGAGATTTAAAATTGTTTCTGGGTAATAATTATAGGCAAAGGATTCCGCCATAATCCGGGCAGAATCCTTTGTTGAGTTCAATAATTAATCTTGATTAATTCTTTCGGAAATAATATTATAGCACAACCCCTCTGACTTTCAGGTTCCAGGTAAAAGCTTTCAAATGGGCTTCCGATCCTTTCAATAAATTGCCATAGACAGTTTTTACAGATGTATTTTCTACAGACAACAATTCTTTCTGAAGGTCGGCAATGTCAGTTTGCTCAATCAGTACTCCAACTTTTAAAGCATCAACAACCGAAAGATTTCCCATTGTAATCAGCTGATTGTATAATTCAGTAAGGTGAGTGTCGGTATATTCACCCGGATTGTTTGTACTGTTATCGGCAATGTTAAATCCGGTTATCAGTCTCAAAACTGCCGACATATGAGCATTTTCGCTTTTTGTGATATTTTTAAATACCGGCAATTTGTATTTGTCGTACAGATATGCGTAAACATCGCGTGCCATTTTTTCTTCTTCGCGCATAAACAGCAATCCTGCGATTTCTGTTTCAGTTACCGTTCCGGTAATTGTACAAGCTGGAATTGGTGCATCTGCTATGGTTCCGGTTAAAATACAGGTAGCTGGTATTGTGCCGCTTTTTAAATCTGCACTTACTACTTCTTCTGTTCCGGCAATTCCTTCAGAGCATGAGCTGAATAAAGCTAAAGTGCCCATAATAACCATCGATGATAAAAAAATCTTTGTTTTCATGATTTTACAGTTTTAATTGTTTAGCACTAATTAGTTGTAATCCTATTTTTTCGTACGGGTTTCGTAGGTGTCGCAAACTCCATTTTTATCGGCATCTACAAAGTTTTTGCCTTTTCCTTTGCCTTGTCCTTGTCCATTTCCGGTGCCATCTCTTTTCCCTTTTTGTGCGCCTGATTTACCAGCTCCCTGGTTATCGCAAATACCATCTTTGTTGTTGTCAACAAAGGCTGTTCCTTTGCCCGTTCCGTTACAATTTCCGTTTCCTCTGCCGCCCTGCGGGTTTTGTGCAGTTGCAAAAGTTGTTAAAGCCACAATGGCTAATCCTGTTAAAAAAATCTGTGCTTTCATCTTTTTAGTTTTAATTGTTTAACATCTATTCTTTTGAAAAATCGAAATTACATCTGGTATTTATTCCCATTTCCCCGGCCTTTACCCGAACCATTTCCATGGCCAGCGCCTTTCCCCATTCCTTGCTTTTGGTTTTGATTGTTTGGGATACCTCCGTTGACCTGAAATTGAAGGAATTGTTTTTGCTGATCGGCGCTTAAAACTGATGTCACTGCATTCCGGTGAGTTTCAATTTGTTTATCCATTTGTTTTTTGATCTCCTCCTTTTGAGATTTTCCGTCAACGGAATGTTGTTTTTCACGGAGTTCATTCATTGCAGTTTGGTTTTGTGTTTCCATGGCAACAATTCTTCCTTTTTGGTACTCACTTAATCCTGAAATTGAATTGATACAGGTTTGCTGTACGACTGCATTATTTCGACCTTTACCATCCGGATTATTGCTTGAAACTGCAACTCCTACTGTTAGAATGAAGGCAAGGCAAAGCCCAGCAACCCGATTTAATCGACTTGTTTTCATTGTTTTGTATTCAAAATGATTGTTTATTGGTTACGCCATCGTCCTCCCTGATTTCCAGGTCGGGGAAGGTTTACCTGATTGTCTTTGTTGAGCATCGACTGAAAGATTTCATGCAGTTTTGTTTGTTGTTCTGCCGTACATATCTTTTTCATATTCAGGTAAAAATTAGATGTAACTTGTTTGAGTTCGCGATGATTATTACCGACTTCTGTAGCTATTTGGTTGAGGTGAGTACTGTCAGGATTTTGAGTTCCAAGTTCAGTAATCAGTTCCTCGCGTAATAGAGCCAGGTTTGTTTCAATGTTTCTGGCTGCCCGGTTAAAAGTCCGGTTAATTTCTCTGAACTGATCAGTCTGGTTTGCATCAAGATTCAGTTCATCCCTGAAAAATCGGGTGCGTTGTTCTCCCGGAATGTTCGTTTGTTCGTCCTGTTTCACCTTCGCTGCTTGCAACTCGGTAATCCGGTGGTAATAAAATGAACCGATCGTAGAAAGATTCGTGGCAATCAGGATAACTATGATCCAGATTAATATTCGGTATTTATTTGTTGGGTTCATAATTCGTCGAGTAAAAATGATTCAATCGGTTCCGCTGCAAAGTCGTTGAGCATTTGCACACCGCTGCTTGTTTGTTGATTTACTAAGGGCGATGAAGCATTGCTGCCTAATTTTAATCCTCCATAAATTCCGGCAAGAAGAACAAGTGAGAAAAATGCCGGTTGCGCCAGTCTTGCCCATTGACTTTGTGTCTGGTAAACCTGTTTTTCATCCAATCGGGCGCTTAGTCGTGTAAAAAAGTAAGGTGAAGCTTCAGGGTTCTTTTCGTGCTCAATAACTTGCATCTCGTCCCGTACGAAAGCCAAAAAACTTCGGCAGTCAGCACATTCCTCCAGATGCTTTTCAATTGCATTCCTCTTTTCAGCCGACAATTCATTGTCGAGGTAAAAAATCAGGTCTTTATGGATGCACTTGTTCTTCATATCGTTGCTTTTAATGTGAGACACCATTCGTTTTAAAAACTTGCAATCAGACGCATTTTTTTTATAACAATCTAAAAGTTGTTCCTGAAGGTTCTTTTTTGCCCGATGAATCAACGACTCAACCGAGGCCAAAGATATTTCCATCACTTCGGCAATTTGCTGATAGGGCAATTCTTCGTATTTATTAAGAGTAAAAGCGATGCGCTGTTTTACTGGTAACTGATCGATGGCCCGATGCAGCAAATCAGATCGCTGTTGGTCGGTAATATTATGGTCTGGCTGATCGCTGCGGTTTTCTGATATTTCGCTGGTATGGTTTTTACTTCCTGTAAATGTTTCTTCAAGCGACTGAAAAAATCCCTTCCGCTTTTTATTGCGGACGAAATTCAGCGAACGGTTGGTGGCAATTCGGTATAACCACGTTGAAATTTTTGCATCACCTCTGAAATTTTCAGCAGTTCGGAATATCTCCAGAAATACATCCTGGGCCAAATCTTCTGCATCTTCCTGGCTATGAACGATGCCCAAACAAGTATTCACAACCATTCGCTGGTAGGAATTTACCAGTGTCTGGAAGGCTTTGCGATCGCCTTGCTGAATACCTTTTATTAATCCGGATTCGTCCATTGAATTTTGTCAAACGTGAATTTAGTGTATTTGACACCCGAAATTCGAAAAACTTGCACAAATGTCCGGAAAAAAACATTGCCTTAATTTATTGGGCGCAAAGCCTCAATAATTGTAAATTGCGCCGCTATTTTAAATGATGCAATCTTTGATCAAATTGTAGATAGTAAATTGCCAAATTGTAAATAACTATAAACCAATATTATCATGACTTTTTTAATTCTCTTTTTCGGCTTCCTTTTCGGAGCCATTCTTCAAAGTGCAAAACTGAATAAATACAACACCATCAGCGGAATGGCACGCCTCGAAGATTACACAGTAGCAAAAGCCATTGCTGTGGCTGTTGGGGTTGGCGCCATTTTATTAAGTATCGAAATTGGACTTGGATTTGCCTCGTGGCATGTCAAACCTTTGCTTTTAGCCGGAATTGGTATTGGCGGACTCATTTTTGGTGCCGGAATGGCCATTCTGGGTTATTGCCCCGGAACCCTACCTGTTTCGTTGGGCGAAGGATCGCTGGACGCGCTGATTGGCATTATCGGCGGGATTGTTGGAGGAATTGTATATACGCTGATACAACCATCTATTCAGGGAATGCTTGGACCTGATCTGGGTAAAATATCGCTTCAAAGTGCTACCGGCGGAGGGGCATTCTATTATATTCTGGTTGTTGTGTTTGGATTGGCTTTGGTAGCCATTGCTTTCTTTCTGAATAAAATTGAAAGGAAGAAAAGCTACAACTGGCTGTATGCCGGTATCGGGCTGGCAGTTCTGAACTGTATTGTTTTTCTATCTTCATTAACCAATCGAGTGATAGGCGCTTCCACTTCGTATCCTTATTTGGGTGATTCTATAACTGGTTTAACCGACAATGATTATTTTGCTTCAACTGTAAAATCTGGTACCTGGGAGCTGATTTTCCTTGCAGGGGCAATGTTGTCGGGATTGGTAATCTCTCTGATCCGAAAAGATTTCAAAATTCAGTTGATTCACACCGGTTGGGCAAAAACGGAAGGAAATTCATCGGCGAAACGCATCATTTGGGCATTTGTGGGTGGTTTCATCATGCTGATTGGTGCCCGTATGGCTGGTGGTTGTACCAGCGGACATGTGATTTCCGGAGGAATGCAGATTGCCGCCAGCAGTCTTTTGTTCGGAGCATTCGTTTTTGCCGGACTGCTAATCACCGGAAAATTATTCTACAAAAAAAATTGATCAACAACGAAGACATTACTGCGATTTGAAATCGCTGCGAATAATAATGCAAAAGGCCTTTCAACTAGATGAAAGGCCTTTTTGTATTGATGTAAATGTTTAATCTTAATCTTAGCGGATTAATCGAATGGGTGATCGTCGCAAGGGGTTTCTTTACCGCATTCACAATCGCAGCCAAGTCCTTTTTCGTACTGAGTTAATGCGCGCAGACTCATGCCCATTGAAGAGAAACCTCCATCGTGGAACAGGTTCTGCATGGTCACTTTCTTGGTCAGATCGGAGAAAAGTGTGATACAGTAGTCGGCACATTCATCACCGGTTGCATTGCCAAGTGGCGACATGCGTTCCGAGAAATCGAGCAGCTGTCCAATTCCTTTTACTCCCGATCCGGCGGTAGTCAGGGTTGGCGACTGCGAAATGGTATTGATACGCACATTGCGTTCGCGACCGTAAATGTATCCAAAGCTACGGGCGATCGACTCAAGCAATGCTTTGGCATCGGCCATGTCGTTGTATCCGTAGAAAGTGCGCTGTGCTGCCACATACGACAACGCAACTACCGAGCCCCACTGGTTCATCGCGTCGAGTTTACGGGCAACCTGCAACACTTTGTGGAATGAAACCGCTGAAATATCAAGCGTCTTTGTTAGGTAGTTGTAGTCTAAATCGCTGTAATGCCTGCCTTTGCGTACATTTGGCGACATCCCGATTGAGTGAAGTACAAAGTCGATTTTGCCTCCAAGCACTTCCATCGATTGTTTGAAAAGATTTTCGAGATCTTCAATGCTGGTTGCATCGGCTTCGATAGCAACAGTGTTGCACGATTCGGCCAGTTTGGCTGTATCGCCCATGCGCATTGCTACTCCGGTGTTCGAAAGTGTAAAAATTGCACCTTCTTCAAATGCTCTTTGAGCAACTTTCCACGCGATTGAATCGGCATTCAGAGCGCCAAAAATAATCCCTCTTTTGCCTTTCAGTAAATTATAAGCCATAGTTAAAAATTTATGAATAGATAACAACCGATATTTAAAATGGTTGCCGATGTGCTGCAAAATAAAACAAATTGCCAGTTTGATCATAAAATCAGACTGGCAATTCAATCAATAATGATGATTTCTTAAATTCTTTCGATCGATTCGGTCAGCAGCCAGCCTTTGTTCCCATCGGCCAATTTTATTTCGAGCCAATCGCCCAGCTGGTCGGTAATTTTTACTTTTAAACCTTCGTGAACTACAAATAAGTTGGTTCCTTTTTCAGAAGGCGAACTTTTAACGGTTACCGTTGGCTGCATTACAATGGCAAATGAGTGATTGACCATCCGGCCTTTTTGACGGGCAGCGAACGACCAGCTAAATAAAGTAACAGTAATTAAAAAGCAGGCTGACCAAAAGGCGATACGCCTGATGTCGCCGGTTCTGGAAAAGAAGTACAATCCGGCCAGCGTTAAAAACAGGATGAAACTGATGAGGCTGATAATTGCCCAGCTATCAGTAGTTTGACTGTTTACAAGCGAATCCCACCATCTCACAATAAATACTCCGGGCAATTCCTGAATGGAATCAACAACATGCTGATTGGCCACCTGAAGGTTGAAATCGATGTCTTCGTCGTCGGGAGAAAGCAGTTTCGCCCTTTCATAATTCAGGATAGACTGTGTATATTGACCGGTTTTGTAATAAGCATTTCCGAGGTTGAAATAAACTTCAGGAGACTCAAGATTGGTCATCAATAGCTGATTATAAACGTCAATGGCTTGTTTGAACTCATCTTTAGCGTAAAGTTCATTTCCTTTTTGAAGCAGGTCGGTTTGTGCAAACAGTGTTGCCGTAACCAAAATTGCCAGTATTGTATTTAATAATCGTTTCATCTGAAAATTGTTTACTTGATTTGCTTTTCAAAAATACCCATCACTCTTGCAGCTCCATCGTATATTTCGTTCATTGTTCCTGAAAATGCGGCAGGTGCGTAGCGGGCAAATTCACAATCGTCAATAATTTTCATCAGTTCATTCACCGTATTCTGATCGATACTTTTTTTGAGCAGTGTGGCAGAAGCCTTTTCGCGGTTGAGATCGGCCACCGGAATTGAAAGTTTATCGCTCAGATAGCCCCAAAGCGCTTTTATCACCGATTCGTAGAATTGCTCGGCCTGGTTGTTTTTCAGGAAACGCGCAGCATCTTTCAGCCGTTTGAGCGCTACTTTATTGGCGCGTTTGTTTCGCACCAGAGCAAGGTTCGCACTTTCTTTTATTTTCTTGCGGTTGAGCACAAATACAATGGCGAAGGCAATAAAACTCAATACATAAATCGAGTAGAACTCGAAGGTTCCGAAAAACGAACTTCCTTTAGGTTTAAGTTTCGATTTGTTTTGCTTGATAAACCGGATGTCTTTGCCGATCATCGTTACATTTTGTTTCGAATAGGAGCTCATTACCGACGCATTCTGGTCGTCGCTACCTTTCGTAACGGTCATTTGGTAGGCTTCTGTCTTGCGGGTTTCGTACTGCCGCGTGTTGGGATTGAAAAAGACAAACTCAACCGACGGAATTGTGAAATTACCTGCAAACCGTGGAATGAAAAGATATTCGAATGAAACCGTTCCGCTTAATCCGTTGTCGTTGGCAACAGTGCGATCGCTGGTTTTGGGTTCGTAGGCTTCAAAATCCTGTGGTAATTCAAGTTTTGGCGCATTTATGAGCGATAGGTTTCCACTTCCTGAAACTGTAAGTTTCAGCGTAACTGCTTCGTTGGATGCGACACTGGTTTTGTCAATTGCGCCGGTAAAACTGAAGTTCCCGACTGCTCCCGTGAACTTTTCAGGTGGACTTGGTAAATCTTTAACGTTTATTGTAATCGGGTCGCTCACCACTTTCGCCTTTACTACAGTATAATTATCGAAGAAATCGTCGAAAAAACCTTGTTGTGGGCGTATTCTCTGGCGGATCAGGCAGGTAATTTCGAACGGGTCGATACGAATACTGCCGGTTTGCTGTGGAAAAAGAATGGTTTTTTTGAGTATTCCTGACTGATAGATTTTCCCGTTATATACTTCGCGGGTAAAATTAACTTGTTGCGGAACCTCAATTTCTTTGGTCCAGAATCCTTCATAAGTAGGCAGTTTCACTTCGTCGAATCCGTTGAGGGGCACATTCTGGCTGATGTATAGTTTTATTGTGGCTAAAATTTGCTCGCCTTTCGAAACATTCGTTTTATCGAGTACTACCCTCACAAACAGGTTGTCTTTACTTATATTTCCGGTTGGAACTGCCTCTTTTCCCTGATCGTTTTGCTGGGCAGATCCTGCTTGTTGCTGTGGCTGACCTTTTACTACCTGAATTTCGAGGGTATTCGATTCATAAGTTTTTCCATCAACTTTAATGGATGCAGGTCGGATGGTAAATTTTCCTTCCTTTTTGGCTCGGAGAACAAAAATGTAAGAGAAACTGACCGACTGGGTCGTTTTCCCGTTTATCATCTGGAAACTGGAGCTCTGCGAGGTTGATGGCCCCATCAGAACATCAAAATTCGACAGGTCGGGCAGTTGAAGATCGGTGCCTCTGTCGTTCAGCGTAAAGCCGAGTCTGAACTGTTCTCCCATGGCGACAGCTTCAGGTCCTTCCATGACGAACCGAACATTGTCGGCCATTGCTGCATAAGCAACAAACAGCAATATCAGCAGTATTTTAATTTTTTTGATCATAGTTAATTCAAGGTTTCTTTTTTCAAAAACATCCAAAAGTACAGTTCAAAGTTNNACCAGTCTTTTTCAACTTGCTTCGATTTTGCCTGAAGCGCTCTTTCTTTTTTTACTTTTTCCTGCGTTTTCTTTTCACTGTTTTCAAGTGCCTGCAACATCTGTTCAGCATTTTGTTTCGATATTTTGTTTTGCGGCTGTTGCTGCTGCTGATCTTTTTGTTGATCTTTCTTTTGCTGATCCTTGTTCTGGTCTTTATTCTGATCCTTGTCTTTATTCTCGTCTTTGTTCTTGTCCTTGTTTTTCTCCTGATCTTTCTTCTGCTGTTCTTCCTGCTTTTTCTTCATGTTCATGGCATACAGAAGGTTGTATTTTGTTTCAAGATCAGCCGGATTGTTTCGCAGTGCTTGTTTATAAGCCTCAATGCTTTCATCAAGCTTGTTGTTCATGAGCAGCGAATTGCCCAGATTGTGAAGCGCACGGCTTTTATCCATGTTATCCGAAGTTTTGTCGGATATTTCTTTAAATTTCTCTGCCGATTCTTCAAACTTCATTTGCTTGTAAAGGGCATTAGACAGATTGAAATTCCATTTCGCATCATCTGGCTTTTTCTCAAGGGCTTTCCGGTATTCAATTTCAGCTTTATTGAACTGGATGGTATCGAGTTTAGTCGAATCTTTTAAGGCTGCACCGTAATATTTATTTCCCTGCCGCACAAATTTCCGTTCGTTTTGAGCATGGCCCGAAAGTACCAAAGCCAACAGGAAAATGATCAGTAAACTTGCTCGTTTCATATCGTTTTATTTTCTATCGCTAAACAGTTTGAAATTCTTTAAGTATTTATTCTTCCGCTCAAGTATCAAATAGTTCAGGAAGATAAGGAACAATCCGAGTGCTATGAAATACTGAAATTTATCGTCGTAATCGGCATAAATCTGGGATTCCATTTCCGTCTTTTCCATTTTGTTTACTTCCTCGAAAAGAGTATTCAATCCAACCTGGGTATTGTTTGCCCTGATGTAAACTCCCTTTCCGGCTTCGGCAATTTTTTGAAGCATTGGTTCGTCGAGTTTGGTCACCACCGTATTTCCCTGGTTGTCTTTTCTGTAGGTAGTTTGTCCGTTCGAGTTATATGGTATCAGCGCGCCCTGCGGCAATCCCATCCCGATGGTATGCACTACAATTCCTTCTTTGGCAGCATTGGTGGCAGAACCGGCAGCATCATCCTCGTGGTTTTCTCCGTCGGTAATCACAATTATTACTTTACTGCCTGCAAATTGTGGCGAAAATGATTTCATCCCAAGGTCGATGGCCGCGCCGATGGCAGTTCCCTGTGTAGGAACTATTTGCGGACTTATTGAATTCAGGAATAATTTGGCCGAAACATAGTCGGTAGTAATGGGCAATTGGGTAAATGCTTCGCCTGCAAAAACAATCAATCCGATTTTATCGTCACTTAGTTTATCCACAAGTTGCGAGATGGCTCTTTTCGACCGTTCCAGTCTGTTTGGCTGAATATCTTCGGCCATCATGCTGTTCGAAACGTCGAGCGCGATAATGAGCTCAATTCCCTCGCGCTTCACCGTTTTAAGTTTTGAACCAAACTGAGGACGGGCAATTGCAACAATAATGCTGGCAAGGGCTAATAATAAAACGATGAATTTAATTACTGGACGTGCCGCGCTCACGTTTGGCATCAAAACCGACATGATTTCCTTTTGGCCGAATTTTGCCAAAGCCTTTCTCCTTTGAATTCTGGAATACCAGAAAAAGACTATCAATGCCGGTATCAGCAGCAATGCATATAAATATTCTGGGTTTGCTAATCTAAACATGCTCTAAAAAGTTTCAAGTTCAAAGTTCCAAGTTCGCTTTCGTTATTGGATATTCGATATTGGAAATTTTATATTAATTATTTCTTGTTCGATATTCATGATTGGTTATTCCATTCATAAATTATCATTCAGGCTATGGTATATTCCTGAAAATAGTGGTTTTCAGAAATATGCCAGCCAATAGTAATAAAGCGCCGAAGAGTGCGTATTTCAGGTATCCTTCTTCTTTTTTGCTGAATTCTTTTACATCGATTTTCGATTTTTCGAGCTTATCGATTTCCTGGTATATTTCGGCCAGTTTGTTGTTATTGGTTGCCCTGAAATACTTTCCATCGGTTGTCGCAGCAATTTTCTGCAGTGTTTCTTCGTCGATTTTAACTTCCACATCGCGCACCTGCACACCAAAAGGAGTTTGAAGCGGGTAGGGTGCCATACCGATTGTTCCCACACCAACAGTGTAAACGCGGATGCCGAAAGTTTTTGCCAGTTCGGCAGCTGTTACCGGTGCAATTTCGCCGCGGTTATTTTCGCCGTCGGTCAGTAATATTACAACCTTGCTAATTGCATCGCTGTCTTTTAACCTAGAAACGGCAGTTGCCAGCCCGTTTCCGATGGCAGTCCCGTCTTCAATCATGCCGCTTTCCAGTCCTTTAAACAGGTTGATAACTGCTGCACGATCAGTTGTCAGGGGACATTGGGTAAAGCTTTCACCGGCAAAAACCACCAGCCCGATGCGGTCGTTCGTACGGCCCGAAATAAACTGGGTTGCAACATCTTTGGCGGCTTCTATTCGGTTTGGTTTGAAATCCATGGCGAGCATCGAGCTCGAAATATCGAGGGCAATCACAATGTCGATTCCTTCGGTGGTAACATTCGACCAGTTGTTCTGTGATTGGGGTCTTGCCAGCGCTACAATCAGCATCGACAGGCTTAATATCTGCAACACAAATACACTGTGCCTGAAATAGTATTTCCAGCTTTTCGGAATCCGGGCAAATCCCATATCAGACGAAAACTGAATACTGGCTCCTGCTTTTTTCTGCTTCCAGATATACCATGCAATCATGGGCAGTAAAAGAAGAAGCAAATAAAAAAACTCTGGATTATTATAACTTATTCCGTTCATTTTAAATCGCTTTTTATACGGCTACTTCTTTTAAGTCAGACTCGGTTTCAGGTTTTTCCGGCGCTTTCACTTCTTCCTTTTTTGTTTGGTTCACAAAGAAATAAGCATTCATCAGCGTCAGGTTATTGTCGTCAACCAAAGGGGTGTATTTCGCGAACTTAACCAGATCGGCCAGGCTTAGTATGTGCTGTATCTGATTGAGCGAGGTCGTATCAATTAATTCTTTTTGCTGTTTGAAAACCCCGATTGTTTCGGTCGAAGTTTGTTCCATTGCCGGAATGTGGAACCTTCGCTCGATGTAAGTTCGGATAGTGTCGGCCACTTCGCTGTAATACTGTTTTATTTTTTCCTGTTGCCAGAGTTTTTGTGCTTTTATCCGGTCGAGTTCGCGCAAGGCAACAATGTGAGCCGGTTCTGCAGGTTTTTCGGGTTTACTGAAAAGTGGCACATTCTTTTTCTTCCATTTCATGTAATAAAAAATGAAGAAGATGATAGCTGCTATCAAAATGATTCCCAGGATGTAAGGCGTAATTTCTTTTAGCGTAACCGGTGCTGAATACGGAAGTTTGATATCGACAGGACCTTTGGTTGTGTCAATTTTCATGGTAATCACCTGAAACATGAGGGCTTTTGTGGCGATTGAATCTTTCAGATTGTTGTACTTCAGTTTAAAATAAAATGAAGGAATCTGGTGCATTCCACTGTCGAACGAGGTAATCAGGAAGCTTTGCGACAGTTTTTCCAGCTCTTTGTTATCGAGCTGAATGGTATCTATCGGCAGTCGTTTCACCACTTCGATGTTCGAGCCAAAAGTATCGGTTAAATTTGGAAACAGAACATCCCAGTCTTTGGGCTTTTCTACTTCAAGCACAAGTTTAAGCTGATCGCCAATGAGTATATGGGTTGAGTCGATACTGGCCTTTACGGTTACCTGTTGTGCCCGCAGAAGCTGAAAACTTCCTGAAAGCAAAACAAACAGTACGACAATAAATTTTGCTGATTTCATAACAAAAAAGTTTTATCCTCTTTTTTTAAACAGACTGATCAATGCTCTTACATAGTCGTGATTGGTACTGATATTCACGTAATCGACTCCGCTTTTCCTGAAATTGTTATCGAGCTGAGTCGATAATTCTTTCCACCACGAGCGGTAAATCTGCCTGGCTCTGCGGTCTGAACTGTCAACCCAGGTGTAATTTCCGGTTTCGGCATCTTTCAGTTTAATCATCCCGATATCGGGCAGCTCGGTTTCGCGTTCGTCGTAAATTCGCAATGCAACCACATCGTGGCGGTTATTGGCGATCGAAAGCGCGTTTTCGAGCGAATTTTCTTTCTGAATGAAATCGGAAATGATAAAAGCTGTACACCGTTTTTTTATCGCATTGGTCATGTAGCGGATGGCACCCGAAATATCTGTTCCGCGTTCTTTTGGTTCAAAATCAATCAGTTCGCTAATGATCCGAAGAATATGGCTTCGTCCTTTTTTCGGCGGGATAAATTTTTCGATCTTTTCGGAAAAGAAAATTACCCCGATTTTATCGTTGTTCTGAATGGCCGAAAATGCAAGGATGGCAGCGATTTCAGTAATGAGGTTCTTTTTAAGTTTATCCGACGATCCGAACTCACGCGATCCGCTCATATCTATCAGCAACATTACCGTTAACTCGCGTTCTTCTTCGTAAATCTTCACGAATGGCTTGTTGTAACGTGCAGTAACATTCCAGTCGATGTTTCGGATATCGTCGCCAAACTGGTATTCACGAACTTCGCTGAAAGCCATACCCCGACCCTTAAACGCGCTGTGATACTCGCCTGCAAAAATGTTGCGGCTCAGTCCACGGGTTTTGATCTCAATCTTTCTGACTCGTTTTATTAGTTCGCTTGTTTCCATCTAATCTTCAGGTTGCGGGTTGCGGGTTTCGGGTTCAACATGCAACCCGTAACTCCGTATCGTTTCACTAAGGAACTTCAACTGTATTTAAAATTTCAGCAATAATTTCTTCGGAAGTAATGTTATTTGCTTCGGCTTCGTAGCTCAATCCGATACGGTGGCGCATCACATCCGGGCAAACGGCACGAACATCTTCAGGAATAACATAGCCGCGACGTTTAATAAATGCGAATGCTTTTGCTGCCTGTGCCAGACTGATACTTGCGCGGGGCGAACCTCCGTAGTTAATCATATCGACATATTTATCGAGTTTGTAGGCTTTCGGATCGCGGGTTGCAAACACGATGTCAACAATGTATTTCTGTATTTTTTCGTCCATGTAAACATCTTTCACCACTTCACGGGCTTTCAAAATATCTTCAGGGCGAATAACTTTGGTTGCAACAGGGAACTGTTTCAGTAGATTTTGCTGAATGATCATTTTTTCTTCGTCTTTCGTCGGATAATTAATCACCACTTTCAGCATAAAACGGTCAACCTGTGCTTCGGGCAGCGGATAAGTTCCTTCCTGTTCGATGGGGTTTTGCGTGGCCATTACAAGGAATGGTTCCTGAAGTTTGTAGGTATTTTCGCCAATCGTAATCTGACGTTCCTGCATGGCTTCGAGCAAGGCAGATTGTACCTTTGCGGGGGCACGGTTTATTTCGTCGGCCAGTACGAAATTGGTGAAGATTGGCCCTTTTTTAACCACGAATTCTTCTTTTTTCTGACTGTAAATCATGGTACCCAGAAGGTCGGCTGGCAATAAGTCAGGCGTAAACTGGATACGGGCAAATTTTGCATCAATACTTGTTGCAAGCGTGTTGATTGCCAGTGTTTTCGCTAATCCGGGAACTCCTTCAAGCAAAATATGGCCACCCGATAAAAGTCCAACCAGAAGGCTTTCGATCAGATGTTTTTGCCCGACAATTACTTTGTTCATCTCCATGCTGATGATGTCAACAAACGAACTTTCTCTTTGGATTCTTTCGTTTAATTCGCGGATATCAACTGTTTGATCCATGTTTTTTTCAGATAAATGATTTATTTGTTTGTTTTTTTTTGCGAACACGAAAATAAACTATCCATGCTTGAAAAAGGATAAATTTTCGTTAAATTTTGTTAAGCTATTTTGGCTTAGAATGGCCGTGAAATTAATAAAAACGACGACCTTTAACAGAATATGGATTCACTTTTTTATTTTTGCCAAAAACAAACAATTGACACAAAGGTATTTCATAGAACTAGCATACAAGGGCACCCGGTTTCATGGCTGGCAGGTGCAACCCAACGCCCTAACTGTTCAGGAATGTATGGAAAACGCGCTAAGTACCATCACCCGCGAGAGGGTAGAGCTTACTGGTGCCGGACGTACTGATACAGGGGTTCATGCGAGCTATTTTACAGCGCATTTCGATTCGTCGAAACCCGATTTGGATCATCCGGATTTTACCCATAAACTGAATAGTTTCCTGAAGGACGATTTGTCTGTTTTTGCTGTCAGCAAAGTTCGGCCCGATGCCCATGCCCGTTTTGATGCGGTTTCCAGAACTTACCAATACCATCTTAATCTGCGAAAAGATCCTTTTTCGGTTGAAACTTCGTGGTATTTCTTTCGTCAGCCTGATGTCGAAAAAATGAACCAAGCCTGTCAGATTCTTTTTGAATACATTGATTTTACAAGTTTTAGCAAGTTGCACACCGATGTAAAAACGAATAATTGCAAAATTATTCAGGCTGAATGGTTACAGCAGGGTAGTGATTTGGTTTTTACGGTTAAAGCCGACCGTTTTCTTCGGAATATGGTTCGTGCAGTGGTTGGCACTTTGCTCGAAGTGGGTCTCGGTAAAATGGATCTTGCAGGTTTCAGGAAAGTAATTGAGCAAAAAGACCGCGGCGCAGCTGGTTTATCGGTTCCGGCGCACGGATTATTTTTGACTGATATTGAATATCCGGCGCATATTTTTGTGAAACAGTATTAGCGTTTTATTTCGGAATTGCCCAATCAGGAAATTCACCAATATTGATATCGAATACGAAAGTTCCCAGCAGATAAGTCATCACAGTAACAATGACTGCCCCAATCAGATTGAGAATTAAGCCGGTTTTGGCCATTTGAGAAACTGTTACTCTGTTGGTTCCGAAAATAATGGCGTTTGGAGGAGTTGCAACAGGCAACATAAAAGCCAGAGATGCCGAAAGTGTTGCCGGCAACATCAGGAACAAAGGATTTATTTCTGTACTGATGGCGATTCCGGCCAAAATGGGAAGAATCATTTCGGTGGTGGCTGTGTTTGAAGTAAGTTCAGTAAGGAAAGTAATTAACAGGGCGACCGACAGGATCACAACAATTGGATTGAAATCGGCAACGAAAATAAGCTGTTCGCCAAACCAGGTCGAAAGTCCTGATTCTTTAATTCCTGAAGCCAATGCGAAACCACCTCCGAAAAGCAGAATGATATGCCAGGGTATTTTTGTGGCGCCTTCCCAATCCATAATCCGTTTAAAATCTGCTGATTTCGATGGAATAATGAAAAGTACAATTGCAACAAAAATGGCAACTGTGCCATCGTCAAGAAACGAACTTTTGGGAAAAATACCCGACCATCCGGGAATTTTGATCCAGCCTAAATCCAGATCCAGCCTGAAAATCCAAAGAAGTGCAACTGAAATGAAAGCGATGAGTACAACTTTTTCTTCGTATCGAATCGGGCCCATTTCGTGAAGCTGATCGCGAAATGTATGTTTGCTAACGCTTGTCCAGTTTTGTTTTTTCTGGTTGTAAACGTAATACAAATAAATCCATGCGCTTATAAATAGCATAATACTTACCGGAAGGGCAAACAACAACCATGTTGCAAATGTAATCTCGGGAGCATCGGGGAAATAGATTTCGAAAATTCGCGCAAACGAAAGGTTTGGCGGAGTACCAACCAAAGTCGCGATTCCTCCAATTGATGCACTGTATGCAACCCCAAGCAGCAAGCCAACTGAATATCCTTTTATTTCCTGTTTCCCGATGGATTCCTCAAGTTTGTCGATGACCGAAATTAATATGGGCATCATCATCATGGCGGTGGCGGTATTCGACATCCACATCGATAGAAATGCGGTAGCCAGCATAAATCCCAATAAAATTCTTCCGGGACTAACACCTGTTGTCAGCAATATTTTAAGGGCAATGCGCCGGTGAAGATCCCATCGCTGCATAGCCAATGCAATAACAAAGCCACCCATAAACAGAAAAATAACATTGTTGAAATAGGTGGATGACACATTTTTTGCGTCCATAATACCTAAAAGCGGAAAAAGAGCAACCGGTAATAGTGATGTAACCGCCAGTGGCACAGCTTCTGTTATCCACCACACCGCCATAAGCAGGGCAACTGCCAGCGTATTGGTAACCGCAGGTTCGCCGTGTTTAAGATCGCCAAAAAGTATAATTGCCAACGAAATGCTTGGTGCAATGATAAAACTGATCAGTTGTTTGGTTTTCATACTTTAGGTCGGATTAAGTTATTGCAATGTAAAAATAAAGGAGCAGCAAATTCGGTTTGAGTATGGAAATTTTGGATGCCGCCTGTTGATCAACCCATTGTTTTAAAAAGTATTTTGCTTTTCAATGTTTTTTAAAATAGTTGTAAAACATAAATACGACAGGATATTGTATAACAGTTTAGCTTTTTTGCTTGTGATTTGATTCGTAGTTTTACTAGAACAATAATGGTATTGAAAAAGTAATTTATCCCGAATTAATAATCTCCACTATGAAAGATTTTTTAAGCAATTATCTGGCTCAGGCCGGAAAAGTAAGTGGCCGGAGAATGCAGCAACCCGGCCCTGTTGTTACTATTTCGCGCGAGTGTGGATGCTCAGCCAACCGTATTGCTACCAAGTTGTCGAAAATTCTGACTGGTTACAATTACCTTTCGGAAACAAAAACAGATGTTGAGTGGAAATGGGTAAGCAAAGAAGTGATAGAGCTGACTGCCGGTGAGTTGGAAATGCATCCGGAGCGTGTTAAAAATGTTTTTTTAGGAGAAGTCAAAAAGAACATTCACGACGTTTCTTCCGCATTTTCCACTTCAAAAGTGTATGATGCCGACGACCAGCAGGTAATTGACACCGTTAAGGCTGTTATCCGGAGTATTGCCGAAGAGGGACACTACATTATTGTAGGCCGCGCTGCAAGTGTAATTGCTCACGATATTCCGAAACGTTTAAGCGTAAAACTTCAGGCTCCGCTCGATTGGCGCATCAATCGTATCATGCAAATCAGCAACTTGTCTTGGGCCGATGCGCAGGAATATGTACTCGAAGTTGACCGCCAGCGTAACTTGTTTGTTGAACATGTAGCAGGACGGGAGCTCGACAACAATGATTTTGACCTGATTTTCAATTACTCGACCATGCTCGACGATCATATTGTTGATGTGATAGTGAATGTGTTGAAAAACAAGAAGATCATTGCTACTTCAGATGAAGATTAGCAATCTGGAATCTTCCAGAAAAAACCATTACCAATGCAGATGAGTGCATCGGTAATGGTTTTTTTGTTTTATCACAGAAGCTCTGTTTAATCATTTTATCCGGAAGTTTGTTTACTCTAAATTGTAAAACAAAATCCAGCTTTTATGTCATACACATTACAAACCGGGAGCTTTGCCCCCAATTTTAGCCTGAAGGCGACCGATGGGGAAACCTATAACTTGTTAAGTTTTAAGGATGCTCCGATTCTGGTGGTATTTTTCACCTGCAATCATTGTCCGTATGTGCTTGGAAGCGATGAGGTGACCCGGAAAACAGCAGAACGGTTTTATCCTGAAGGAGTTCGTTTTGTGGCAATTAACTCGAACAGTCCGAACACTTATGAGGAAGACAGTTTCGAAAATATGGTGATTCGCATGGATGAAAACCGATTCCCGTGGGTTTATCTGCACGACGAAACCCAGCAAGTTGCATTGGCATACGGAGCGCTTAAAACTCCTCATTTTTTTGTGTTCGATCAATCCCGGAAATTGGTTTATACAGGTCGTGCTGTAGATCAGCCCCGCGATGCATCAAAAATTACGGTGAATGATCTCGATCGGGCGCTTTCAGAAGTAATTGCAGGCAGACAAGTGTCAGTTCCGGTAACCAATCCGATTGGCTGCAATATTAAATGGGAAGGCAAGGACAAAAAATGGATGCCGCCCGAAGCCTGCGATTTGGTTTAGGAGATAGAAGTTAAAAATGAAATAATAGTGGTAAAATAATATTCTGCCTTTAACTTCTCTTCGGGAAATACTTCAGCACAGATTTATTCGTGACTGACAAAATGCAAAGTCAAAAATCTAGTGTACCTACGGCATGCTTTTACTTGTACCAAATGGTTGTGCTATAAATATTTGATGCCGCTGGCATCGAAGATTGTTCCGTAGGAACGAAATATTTATAGAAAAACCATTCCATCAAAAATGGAGCCCTGTAGGTTGCGAAACATCTATAATCCTTATAAAATCAATGTTTTACGAATTGTTAAAATTATTTTATTCAGTCAACAGTTATAAGGAATTAATTTCTGTGAAAGTCTGCGAAATCGGTGGCCAATACATTTGTCAAGATTTGATATTCAGTTTTTTCCACTGATTGACAAGAAAAAACATCACAATTATTGCAGAAAAGAAATCAGAAATCGGCATCGATATCCAGATTCCGTTCAGCCCAAAATGATTGGGGAGTATAAAAAGCAATGGTATCAGTATTATTACCTGCCGCAGTAAAGTAAGCAAAACGGCAATTTTAGCTTTTCCCATCGATTGGAAAAAGTTTCCGGCAATTACCTGAAATCCAACAAATGGCAATGCCATTAGTGCCAGTCTTAGCCCGTCACGTCCAAAATCCAGAAGTCCGGGATCGGACGAATTGAAAAGTTTAACAATTGTTCCGGGAATCGTTTCAACCAATATAAAAGCTAAAATCGAAATTATTGTGGCCGAAATCATTCCAATTCGCAACGTTTCTTTTACCCTCGAAAATGATTTTGCTCCATAGTTAAAACTGATTATTGGCTGCGTTGCCATGTTGATGGCTACAATTGCCATTACAATCATGGTTGCAACGCTGTTCACGATTCCCATTGCGCCAACTGCCAGATCGCCTCCAAAAGCTATCAGTTTGGTGTTGATTAAACCCTGAACAAAACTGCTGGCTATCTGCATGAAAAAAGGTGCCATCCCGATGGCCAGAATCTCGAACAGTATTTTTGTGTCGAAACGAATGTGTTCTGATTTTAATTTAACTACAGCTTTCGAACTTCTGAAATGAAGCAAAACCCAGATTGTCAGCACCATCATCGAGATGACAGTTGCATAGGCAGCACCTTTTACACCCATTCCGAAGCCGAAAATAAAAATTGGGTCGAGTATCAGGTTAGTTCCTGCGCTGATAATCATCGAGAACATTGCTATCCGCGCATTTCCTTCGGCTCTGATGATATTGTTGAGCGAAAATCCGACTACCTGAAAAACCGTTCCGGCCAAAATGATATTCAGATAATCATTGGCGTATTGTATTGTTTCGGGCGTAGCGCCAAACGAACGCAGCATTGGGCCTTTAATCGAAAATCCGATGATGGTGATCACTGCCGAAACCAAAATCATCAGTAAAAAGCTGCTTCCAAGAATTTTTTCGGCCTTGTCCATGTCGCGTTTTCCCATGCTGATGGAAACCAGAACGCCCGAGCCAATGCCAATCAACATGCCAAATCCCATTACAATGAGCATGACCGGAAAGATAACCGAAATACCGCTAAGTGCCAGAGAACCGACTCCCTGTCCGATAAATACACGATCGACAATGTTATATAAAGCATTGACGAACACACCAATAAACGCCGGAATAAAAAATTTCAGCATTAATTTGGCTATTTTAAGTTCGGCAAGTTCCCGGGTCTTTTCATTCATTACAAGTAATTATTTTGGGCGGGCAAAGTTATAACTATGACTGATTTCCAGTTTCATTATTTCATTTTTCAGAAATTTTGAAGACATTCTTTACTTTCAGTTTACCAATGAAACAACCAGCCCGATTAAAAGTCACAACCTATCGTCAAATTATTAAATTTGCGAAACATTTTCAACCAATATCAGATGACGCACGAACATTCAGAACACGATCATAAAAATGTACTAAAGGGCTTACAGTCAGCCGACTCGATCAAAGTAATTGAGACCATAGAAGAATTGCGGGCTACCGGAAAAGCATCTGATATTCCGATCTTGCTTGAAATGCTTCATCTTAGTCAAAATGCGGAAATTAAATCAAGAATTATCGCTTTGTTCTCAAATTTAAAAGAAAGCGATGCCATTCCTTTGATTGTTGAAGCCATTCAGAATCAGAAGTATGCGCCCGAAATGAAAGAGCTGGTTTCGTGCTGTTGGGAAAACGGACTCGACTACAGCAAATACCTGTCGCTCTTTGTTGATTTGCTTATCGGGAGCGATTTTCTGGTCGCTTTTGAAGCTTACACAGTTATCACAAACATGACTACCACCATTGATCAGGCAATCATTGATCAGGAGATTGAAAAACTGGACCAGGCTATGCGAACAACAAGCGATGAAAAGAAAGCGCTTATGCTTGATGTGATCGATTTTTTGCCCTCGATTGGGTTTTAATTTTAATGGATACCTGGAATATTACCCAATGTCATAAAAGCCTTCAATTGTCATTTGGTAGTCATTAAGTTGCCAGGAAATGACGACAGAATGACAATAAATGACTGACGCAAGATGCCCAATAGGTAAGCAATCGGACAATCTTGATTTTTATTGGCCCGAAAAGTACTTCATAAACTGGGCACGTTCGTACAGCAACGGGTCTGGAATATTCTTGTATGATAATCGTCCGCGAAAATCTTCGATCTTTTTAAAATTATTTTTCCTCATAAAAGCATTCAGATCGCTTATCATTCCGGCAATAATTTGTGAACCGTTGATGTAAACACTCGAACAAACCTGCACTACCTGCGCACCTGCCAGCAATTGTTTAATTACAGCTTCTCCGTCGTGAATTCCGGTACTCGCGGCAATTTCAACTTTGGGTAACTGCGACGAAATCAGTCCAATCCATCGCAACGAACGGCGGATGTCAGACGGTGAACTGAAAATTTCGGAGCTGGTAATTTCCATTTTTTCGATGTTGATATCGGGTTCGTAGAACCGGTTGAACAACACCAGAGCCGATGCTCCGTTGGCTACCAGTCTGTCGGCCATCGATATGAGGTTGGTGTAGTAATATCCGATTTTTACTGAAACCGGAATTTTTACCTGCTTTTTAACTTCTGAAACTACTTTAAGATAAAGCTGTTCAATTTCTTCAGCGCTTTTTAAACGATTGGTTGGCACAAAAAACAGGTTTAATTCAAGCGCGTCGGCACCTGCATTTTCAAAATCCTTTGCAAATATGGTCCATTCCGATGCCGACATGCAGTTTATACTTGCAATAATCGGTATTTCAACTTCTTTTTTTGCTTCGCTTAAAAGGTTCAGGTGCCTGGTAATCGAGTTGTTACGCGTGTAATTCCAGATGTAATCTTCGGCTTCGGGATATAAATTCTGCGGATCGCGGTTAATCAGGTGGCTCACCTCGTTGTTAATTTGTTCCTCAAAAATCGATTTCAGGACAATTGCACTGGCACCAGCATTTTCAAGGTCTTTTATTTTTTCGACCGAATTAGTTAGCCCCGAACTTGCGACAATGATGGGATTTTTCAATTTTAATCCCATGTATTTGGTTTCTAAATTTGTCATATCAATCAGTTTTTAAGATAATTTAGTTTTCAATAATACCGCTCACCAAAAATAGTACTTCCAATCCGAACCATTGTACTTCCTTCTTCAATTGCTATCAGGTAATCGCCCGACATTCCCATCGAGATTGTATTAAATGATTCATAGTCAGAAAAATAATCCGATTTTAATTTTTCGAAATATGTTTTTAAGCAAGCAAATTCTTTTCTAACCTGATTTTCATCGTCGGTATAAGTTGCCATTCCCATCACCCCCGAAATCCGAACATTCTCCAGCAATTTATATTCGGCTGAACTCAAAATCCCTTCGGCTTCCAGCACCGAAAGTCCAAATTTAGTTTCCTCTTCGGCAATGTGAAACTGAAGTAGACACGCAATTGTCCGTCCGGCTTTTCTTGCTTCTGAATCGATGGTTTTCAGCAGTTTGAATGAATCAACTCCATGAATCAGGTGAACAAACGGTGCGATGTATTTTACTTTATTGGTCTGTAAATGACCGATATAATGCCATTCAATGTCTTTGGGCAAGGCTTCGTATTTCCAAACCAGTTCCTGAACCTTGTTCTCGCCAAAAGCGCGCTGCCCGTGGTTATAAGCTTCCATAAGCAGTTCGGCCGGTTTGGTTTTCGATACCGCTACCAAACTGACATTCAGAGGCAAATTTGCTTTTATCAGGTCAATATTTTCGGCTATGCTCATATTTCAAAAATAGCACTAATAGTCATTCAATTGTCATTGATGGTCAATAATTGTAACAATTTGAAATGATTTGCAATTCAATTACGTGAAACTGATGACGTTTCTCTATCACGACAGAACTGCGACAGAACACTAAACACTTTTTCCCTATCTTTAGCGCCTGTTATGGAATCGCACAAGCAAATTACAATAGCGCGGATGAATGAATTGGGGGCAAAGGGCGAACCTTTTGTCTTTATCATCGATTTCGACTTCGAAAAACCATTGATTTTTGATTTCAGCGATCGCGAAAATTTGCTTTGGAAAACCCCCGGTTCCGGTAATTTTTCTTCTGAAAAAGTTACTTCGGAATTAACAAACTGGGACATTTTTCCCGTTTCGCTTCAGGAATATGAAAAGGCATTTGCATTGGTTCAGAATCACATACACAATGGTGATACCTATTTGCTGAACTTAACCATGCCTACCAAAGTTTCTACCAATCTTAGTGCTGAAGAAATCTTTCGCCTAAGTGATGCTCCATATAAAGTGTGGCTCAAAAACCGGTTTGTGTGTTTTTCCCCTGAAATTTTTGTGCGGATAAACGATGGAGTAATCTCGTCGTTCCCAATGAAAGGAACCATTAACGCTAACCTTGAAAACGCTGAACAATTGCTGATTAACGACGAAAAGGAACTTGCCGAGCACCATACCATTGTTGATTTAATCCGCAATGATCTGAGCATGGTAGCCAGCGATGTAAAAGTGGAGCGGTTCAGGTACATCGACCGGATTTCGACCAATCAGGGAGACTTGCTGCAAATGAGTTCCGAAATTTCGGGCAAACTTCCGGAGAATTACCGGCAATCGATTGGTTCAATAATCGCACAAATGCTGCCTGCAGGTTCTATTTGCGGCGCTCCAAAACCTAAAACTGTCGAAATTATTAAGACAGCCGAACCCTATAGCCGAGGTTACTATACCGGAATTTTTGGTGTTTTCGACGGGCAAAATCTTGACAGCTGCGTGCTGATTCGCTATCTGGAACAGGACGGCGACCAGCTGACTTTTAAAAGCGGGGGAGGAGTTACTTTTCTAAGTGATTGTAAAACAGAGTACAACGAACTAATTCAGAAAGTATATGTTCCCATTGCTTGAATCGCTGAAGCTGAAAGACGGAATTATTCAGAACCTTGAATATCATCAGGCGCGGTTGAATCGTTCGGTGAATGAGCTGTTTCATGGCTCCGAAATAATTGATTTGAAACGGGAAATTTCAATTCCGGAGAATTGCCGGTCAGGAATTTATAAAGTGCGGGTTTTATATGGCCCGGGCATCGGAAAAATTGAAATCGCGCCCTATAATTTTCGTGCTGTGCAAAGCCTTAAAGTGGTTCGTCACGAAAGCATCGATTATCATTTAAAATTTACCGACCGCCAAATCCTCGACGAATTGTTTGCACAGCGCGGAAATTGCGACGACATCATCATTGTAAGAAGCGGGTTGGTAACCGATTCTTTTGCAGCCAATCTGCTGTTTTTCGACGGCGATCGCTGGCTTACTCCAACCTCACCACTCCTGAAAGGCACCAAACGGCAATTGTTGCTCGATCGGGGAATCGTTTCCGAAAAGGAAATCCGTACCGACCAAATCAGAGACTATCAAAAAATTGGGCTGATAAACGCGATGATTGACTTTGATGAGATGCCTGTTGTGCTTGTTAGCCAGGTTTTTATCTGATAATTATTACCACATTCCCGGTTTTCTGGCCGGTTTCCACATATTTGGTTGCTTCTACCATTTGCTCCAGCGGATAGCTGCGGTCAATTACCGGTTTGAATTGTCCGGTTTCGACCAACTCTTTCAGGAAAATAACATCTTGTTTGCTGATGGTTGGTAATGGAAACAGCAGCTTTTTCCCGCCAAATAGCGGTGTGATCAACGCCAGAAAAGGGTTTTGTCCGCCTTTACCAAGT
The DNA here is from genome assembly GCA_003537645.1 of Prolixibacteraceae bacterium. Lineage (GTDB taxonomy): Bacteria > Bacteroidota > Bacteroidia > Bacteroidales > Prolixibacteraceae > Aquipluma. Next base: position 6,282 of record DPRM01000038.1, on the reverse strand, counting down.
TCAGTGGAAATGTAGATCCCATTGCTTTTCAGGATGGGTTTGCATTGGCTAAACGAGCTTTTGCCCACTGCATCAAATACGAAGTCAAACCTGTTGTCAATTTTTGTGAAATCTTCTTTCGTGTAGTCGATCACCGTTTTTGCACCCAGCGATTTTACCAGCTCGAGGTGCGGCGTAGCGCACACTGCCGTGACTTCGGCGCCAAAATGCCGGCACAATTGCACCGCAGCCGAGCCAATCGCGCCAGTTGCACCGTTCACCAACACTTTTTGTCCGGGTGAAACTTTCGCAGCCCGAATGTCGCACAAAGCATAATGTCCGCCTTCGGTAATGGGAGCCGCTTCTTCGTAGCTTAAACCATCTGGAATAGTTGCCATTGAGCCATTTTCTGCCATTACCATGTATTCGGCATGAGCGCCAAATGTTTGGTCGTTGAATCCAAATACGCGGGCGCCAAGCTGAAATGAAGTGACCGAACTCCCGGTTTCAACAATTTCACCGGCAAACTCGTTGCCCAAAATTTGGTTTTTAGGTCGGAACAATCCGCTGAAAAACCGCGAGATAAAATACTCGGCACTCCTGAATCCGCAATCGGTGCGGTTTACAGTGGTGGCGTGTACTTTTATCAGCACCTCGCTGGTTTTGGGCGTTGGTTTTGGCACTTCTGCCAGTTGCAGCACTTCCGGCGGTCCGTAACGGGTATGGATGATGGCTTTCATAGGATTTGGATGTTTAGGGTTAACCACAAAGGGAGCAAAGTATTTTTCCGGAATTCTGTTGAAGTTTCCTCATTTCTTTTTTTGCTCATTGGATTCCTGATTATCGCAATAATTTTCGGGTTTCAACTTCCTGCAAAATTTTCATTTGTTGAATGGCTATCTGGTTCAATTTCATTAGCCTTTCTTTTTGTGGCATATTCTCATTGATAAATACTGCATTCAAATTTTCCATATTCGATAGGCAAATTAATTCGTTGATGTTTGCATAATCACGAATATTTCCTTTTAAATCGGGGTTTGCCTCGCGCCACTGTTTTGCAGTAATTCCAAACATGGCTATGTTAAGCACATCGGCCTCATTAGCATATACAATTGATATTTGTTTTTCTGAAAGTTCTTTGGGTAAAAGGTTTTGCTTAATGGCATCGGTGTGTATATGATAGTTGAGCTTTGCCAATTCACGCTTTGCCGACCAGCCCAATAGTTTTTGTTCTTCTTCCTTAAGTCGTTGAAATTCGGTAATTAAGTACATTTTGAATGGCACACTAATGGCAGAGCCAAACTCAAAGGCGATGTCTTTGTGGGCATAAGTTCCCCCATATTTTCCCTTCCTTACCACTATTCCAATGGCATCTGTTTTTTCAATCCATTCAGAGGCACTAAGTACAAAACTTGGCATGCCTGCCTGAATTTTAAAGTGGTCAGATTCCACCACTTTAAAATTTGGATTATTAATCTGCTCCCAAACACTCAAGAATTCAATCGCATATCTTGTTCTGAGCCAATTCTTGATTATATCCGCGGCCCTACTTTCACTTTCTTTGGCGTTAGCCATATCTGTCAGCGAAATGTAATCCATCTTTTCGATAGATAAGACAGTAATTTCTGTATTCTCTACTTTAATTTTTGCCATTTCTCCAAAATTTCAATTCTTATTCCATCGAATTCGATGGGTATAAAATCTATAATTATTCAAAAACCGTTTTTTCTGAACTATTTCCAAAATGGAAATGGTTTAGAGCCAGTTATTTCCAAAATGGAAACATAACCCCTTGTTACCACCGTTGTTTAAACAAGAGGTAGTCAGAGAATCATAAATATCAATGATTCACTTTTTCTTTATAACTTAACCAATTAACAATGCTTATTCTTGCAATTTGTTGTACTTCAAGTTCCTTTAACCATTCATTTTTTCTGCCATCAATTTCAAAAGATGATGAATCTATTTCGCTAAGAAGCAATTGTCCATTATGAGCGATGTTGGAACGTAAATCATAAATGCGCTTGTACTTTTTCTGTGATTCAACGCCGCCAGCAACAAATTTCTTTAGATATTCAACAAATTTCTTTCTAATTCCCCAAATGGGACTGCCGCATTTTTCACAAGCGAATTTTGATTTTTTTAAAGTCTTACATGAAGAGCAAAACTCAATATCTTTATCGTTCATTTCAATGGATATCATCGTTTCAATACTCGACACAAAACATAAAAAAGCAACACTTGGCATTTTTTCGAACAATTCAATTCCATTGTTTATTAGGTGTATCGCAGCTTTTATTTTTTTCTTGCTTAAACGTTCTAAACTGAAATAATTAAAAAGACAAGATTCGATAGTATCAGGAAAGGAAATGATCCCATTCCTATTTTCAACGGGGTCAGTTATAAAATATTTCGAATGTGGAATTAATTCGATATCCGGAAATTCTGTGTTTGTAAATTGACCTATTATTAGTTCCTCAAATAATCCCGGATAGACATATTGATTTATGCACCAAGAACTATACTGATTATTATAGATTTCTCTTTCCTCCTTTTCTAATTCCTCAAATTTCAAAGGAGGGCTCATTACTCCCCAATGATTACCTTTATCATTGTTGAAAAAACGATGGTTTGAAAGGACTGTCAGGACTTCAATAATTTCTCTCTCTAAATTCTTTTGAAATACTAATTTCTCCAAAATATCTGAATCTAAAGCATGAAAAACATTTGGCTCTAAATCAATTGTATATTCCAAGAAAAAAGGATAATGCTCTGCATAAGGACTATATGGGGCTTTTTTTGAATAAAGGGGAAAAATCTGGAAAATATCATCAAATCGAAATTTTCCTTTCAATGGAGTTTCTGTAAAATAGATGCATCTGATATATCTAATCATTCTAATTTGTGTAAAATTTTTTCTGCTAAATATAAAAACTCTTCTCCAAAAATACCCAACTTTTAGAGAAGAGTTTTCATAAAATTATCAACTTATAAATAGTTGGTTATTTAGAGATTAAAGTCAGGTCACCTTAAATTATTTCTCATTTATTTCCGTGCAAAAAGTTCGTCAAATTGAGCCATGGTAGAGCTGAATGCTTTTGTGCTCATCTCTTTCAAGGGTAACAATGACAGTTTTTCTGAAATAATTTCTATTCCCCAGGGACCAGTGTAACCCATGCTCATCACACAATTGATAAAACCGTTGATGTCGTATTCTCCTTCTCCGCAGAATGTTCTATTCGACGGATCATGATTTTTGCTTCCAGGCAGGGTTCCATCGTTCAGTTCAACATTGGTCAAATATTTTAAAGGAATGCTGCGTATTTCGTCATAAGTCATCCCAAGATTGGCAACCTGGTAAATATCGATAATTAAACCACCGTTATCCGCCCCGGCCGTTTCAACCATGGTTACCGCATCTTTAATATTGTCTATCATAGCACAACCCATAATTTCAAAACCGATTGTTGCCCCAAATTTCTCCGCTTCGGCACACAATGCCGAGAATGATTCAATAACCCGATCCATCGGACAAATGGATTTATAAAAGTCGCCAACCTTTACGTGCTTTGCCTGTAGAATTGCGGAAGCTTCAAACAGTCTTTTCCTGCGGCTATCCGATTCGGCCTTTCTTGCGCCATCAAGAAACCAATCGGCAATAAACTCCAGTTCGATGTGTTTGATGTCGTTGTCATCAAGAATACGTTTCATTTCCTTAAGCGATCTGTGATGAAGAATATGTTCCAGGTCGGTATGCCAAAGACCAATACCTTTAAAGCCAGCTTCAGCAGCAGCTTTCACCCTGTCTGCAAAATCAAACCGGCTTATTTCACCCTGACCTGGAACTATTCCGGCAGTTGTCCAATATAAATTCATCAACTCTACATTGTTCATATATCAATTCTGTTATTTATTTCAGAAAATAGTTTTCAGAAAATTATCAGCTTGCAAATTATTGGATTACAGATGCAAAAACCAGTGGTGATTTCATTTTTGGAGTGAAACCCTCACTACTGTATAAAATCAGACGAACCTTTCCGCGTCATTGTTGAAGAATTCGTTTGCAAAAGAAAGCTGCCGGAGCGTGCCTTGTTTTTTGTTTTGGTGAGCCTCCATTCGCCGAAGAATATTTAAAAGTGTTGTGATGGCTTCCAATATGTGGGGGCCTTTGTTGAGCATTACACATTCGGCTCTTACCGACATGGAGGCATCTGTAATTTCGGCACGGGTAGCCAAACCTGTTTGTGCGAGATTTTCGAGAATTTGTGTAGCCCAAATTACCGGGACATGTGCTGCTTCGCAAACCCATAGTATTTGCTCCTGAACTTCCGAAATACGCTCAACTCCAAGCTCAACCGCTAAGTCGCCACGGGCTATCATCACTCCAATGTTCGACCATTTCATGGCGGTAAGCAATAAATCTGACAAATTATTAAATGCCTCTTTGTTCTCAATTTTGAGCACCATGCCTATATCCATGCAGTTTAGCTTCGATAGGGCATCCATCAGTTGTTTCACATCATTGGCGGTTCTTACAAATGAATAGCCAACGATATCGGCATGATTTACAATAAAGGGTAAATAGCTAATGTCTTCATCTGTAAGCGAAGGTAATTGCAATGGAGTGTCGGGCAGGTTTATTCCTTTTTCTCTTTTTAGTTTTGTTCCTTTAGCTCTTGCNNCCTGTTTTTCCATCGTCAAACCAAATACGGTGTCCAGCTTCAAGGCTTTCAACAACATTTGGAATGCTCATTGAAACCAATGCCGCATAAGTTTTTGGTAGCTCCATTTTCTCAACAGCGTAATTCAGTTCGGCTTCAGTAGAAAACAATAGTATTCGGTCGCCAATATGCAATACAGGTTCACTTTTTTTCTTCTTCTTTTTGACAACATGAATTTGTTCTGTGCGAATTTTAGGCCCGGGCAAGTCCATATAGACTTTACAATGTTTCCCGGTTTGTTTTTCGGCTGTGCGGATGGTATTTACCATGCTTTCCCATGTCTCCGGATTGTCGTGACTGCAATTAATGCGGGCTATTTCCATACCGTTCATTAACAAGTCGGTAATGTATTTTGCGTCGCCGGCGGCTTCTGATGGCAGGGTAACCATTATTCGGGTGCTGATTTGGTTGTTGCTTTCGCCAAAGAGCCTGTTTGTATTTTGATCGAGCAACTCAAGTGTGGTGAAAAAGTTCCATGTACTTTCTTCCGGATTTAACAATCCTTCAACACTATGTCCCTGAATGGTCTTAAGATGATATAGAATATTATCGATATTTGTAAGCACATATCTTTCTGAATTTGAAAATGAAGACAAGCCTAAAAACGATAGGTTCCCTTGTTTGATGCGAATGTCGAAAGTTCGGAGCGAGAGATAGTCAACCAAATTTTTAGCGGCATAGGTGTAGTTTGGGTGTACAGCGAGTGATTCAGTATGAAAGCGCTCTCTGTTGTGAATGATACACGTCCTGATTTCCTGAATTTTTTCGATTAGCTCTATGGTGGTTATCTTTCTCATTTTTAAATGTCAATATATTTTCGATAAATATAAAAACTCTTCCCCGAAACACTTTGATTTCAGAGAAGAGTTTTCATAAAATCATCAACTTGCAAACGGTTGGATTTTATATGGGTAAAAGCAAGTCCGGGCTTCACTTTTGGAGTGAAACCCGGACTAATAATTTGTTGCAATAAAATGCTTTATTTTGTTTCGGCAGGCGCTAACTGAACAGTTGAAACATCGACAGTAATTTCACCTAAGCGGGTGGCCACTTCAGGTTTCATGCTTTCCTGGAATCGTCCGCCAAGGTGCTTGGCCAAAAACTTTTCGGCTGATGCCAGCATGGCCATATTGTTTACCGGACGTGCAAAGCCATGACCTTCGTCGGGGGCAACAATGTATTCTACCGGAAAACCTCTTTCGCGCAGGGCAATTACAATCTGATCCGATTCTGCTTTATTTACACGCGGGTCGTTTGCTCCCTGTATAACAAGTAGGGCGGCCTTAATTTTATTGGCCGAATTGAGTGGCGATTGCCTTTCGAGCTGCGCTTTGCCTTCAGGAGTATTTGGGTCGCCCATGCGTATATGGAAAACTACACGACCGGCTTCCCAATAAGGTGGAATAGAATTCAGCAAAGTAATCAGGTTCGAAGGTCCAACAATCGATACACCGCAGGCATACACATCAGGAGTAAAAGCTACTCCGGCCAGTGTAGCATATCCGCCATACGATCCGCCCATAATTCCGATCCTGGTGGAGTCGGCAATTCCTTCTTTAATCAGGTATTTAACTCCCCAGGT
>DPRM01000050.1 GCA_003537645.1 Prolixibacteraceae bacterium | reverse complement strand
CTATTTTAGTCGGTCAATAATGATTAAAAATGTATATCTATTTATATTTGTGACGTATGAGAAAATTTGAATTCACTGACTATTAAAACAAATTATTGAAATGACAAAAAACGAAAAGCTTTTAAATTGGGTAAACGAATGGGCATCAATTTGCCAACCCGATAATGTTTACTGGTGCGATGGCTCGGAAGAAGAAAACCAACGTTTACTCGACGAAATGGTAAAATCAGGTGCTGCTGTTAAATTGGACGAGAAAAAACGTCCGGGTAGTTATGCTTTTAACAGCGATCCTAGTGATGTTGCCCGCGTTGAGAACCGTACTTTTATTTGCACTGAAAAGAAAGAAGATGCTGGTCCAACAAACAACTGGAAAGCTCCTGCTGAAATGAAAGCCGAAATGCTTGAAAGTTACAAAGGTTGTATGAAAGGACGTACCATGTATGTTATTCCATTCAGCATGGGCCCATTAGGCTCAAACATTGCAAAAATTGGTGTTGAGATTTCTGATTCTGCCTATGTTGTAGTCAACATGCGCATTATGACCCGCATGGGTAAAGCTGTTCTCGATGTACTTGGCAACAACGATTTCATTCCATGTATCCATTCTGTAGGTTCTCCACTTGCACCCGGACAGGAAGATCTGAGATGGCCATGTGCTTCAAACATTGATGATAAATACATTTCGCATTTCCCGGAAACCAACGAAATCTGGTCGTTTGGATCAGGATACGGGGGTAACGCTTTGCTTGGCAAAAAATGTCTGGCACTTCGTATTGCATCAACCATGGCAAAACGCGAAGGCTGGTTAGCCGAACACATGTTAATCATGGGTATTACCAATCCACAGGGCGAAAAGAGATACATTGCAGCTGCTTTCCCAAGCGCCTGCGGAAAAACCAATCTCGCCATGCTTATCCCAACTATTCCGGGTTGGAAAGTTGAAACTGTTGGTGACGACATTGCCTGGATGAAATTTGACAGCGAAGGAGTATTACGTGCCATTAATCCTGAAGCAGGTTTCTTTGGTGTAGCTCCGATGACATCTGTGGAAACCAACCCCAACGCTTTGCACAGCGCCGATAAAAACACCATTTTCACCAATGTTGGTGTAACTCCTGATGGTGATGTTTGGTGGGAAGGTATCGGATACGATTGCCCGGCAGGTACAATCAACTGGAAAAACAAAGCTCACGATCCTGCTTCAGGCGAATTGGTGGCACACCCGAATGCACGTTTCACAGCTCCTGCAAGCCAGTGTCCATGTGTTGATTCTGCCTGGGAAGATCCGGCTGGTGTGCCAATTTCGGCTATACTGTTCGGTGGTCGTCGTCCAAGTACAGTTCCATTGGTATATCAGGCTTTCGACTGGAACCATGGAACCTTCATGGGTTCAATTGTAGGTTCAGAAGTTACTGCAGCTGCTATCGGCCTTAAAGCTGGTGTTCGTCGCGATCCATTTGCAATGTTGCCATTTATGGGTTACAATATGGGCGACTATTTTGGACATTGGGTAAGCATTGGAGAAAATGCTCCTGATAAGAGCAAATTACCAATGATTTTCAATGTGAACTGGTTCCGTAAAAGCACCGAAGGAAAATGGTTATGGCCTGGTTATGGTGATAACATTCGTGTTTTGGGTTGGATTATNGACCGTGTAATGGGTAAAGTTGATGCAGTTGAAACTCCAATCGGATTGGTTCCAAAGAAAGAAGATATCAATATTGACGGACTTGCTGGTCAGGCTGAATTGATGGAAGATCTTTTAACCGTTGATAAATCATTGTGGATGGATGAATGTGAACTGATCGCTGAACATCAGGCTCAGTTTGGCAGCTCGCTTCCTGCTGAAATGAAACAACAATTCGAAAATCTTAAATCACGACTTGTATAGTTTAAGTCAAGATTTTCACATAATAAAAATGCCGGTATGTTCAATACCGGCATTTTCTTTTTTGATCCGAGAACGATTATGATCTTGGATGAAATTGATTCAAAGTATTCTTTAAAAAATCTCTGTCAAGGTGTGTGTAAATCTCTGTTGTGAGGATAGATTCGTGTCCAAGCATTTCCTGTACTGCACGCAAATCGGCTCCACCATTAATTAAATGGGTTGCAAACGAGTGTCTGAAAGTGTGAGGACTGATTTTCTTTTCGAAACCAGCTTTTAATGCCAGATTCTTAATAATCGTAAAAATCATTACACGACTCAATTTTTTGCCTCTGCGATTCAGGAAAAGTACATTTTCACTGTCCTTCGAAACTTTTAGAGTTTTTCTGTAAACATCAAGATACTTGTTTATTTCTTCAATAGCTTTTTCGCTAACAGGAACCAATCTTTCTTTGTCAGCTTTACCTTCAACTTTAATATATCCCTGATCAAAGAACAGATTGGATATTTTGAGGTTCACTAATTCAGAAACGCGCAACCCGCAACTATATAAAGTTTCGAGCATTGCTTTGTTACGCTGGCCTTCAGGTTTATTTAACTCAACAGTATCGATCATCAGATCAATTTCCTCGATAGTTAAAACATCCGGAAGTTTTCTGCCAATTTTTGGCGACTCGAGGAGTGTAGTTGGATCGTTTGAGACTTTTCCTTCTATAAGCAAATACTTATAGAAAGATTTAATTCCGGAAATTGTCCGGGCTTGTGTTCTTGGTGAAACACCCTTATCATTGATCCATTCTACGAATTTCTTCAAATGATTCAGTTTCACTTTTTCCGGAGCTAGTTTCTTAAGTTCTTCGTCAGAAAAAGTCATCAGCTTGTTTATATCATTGATATAAGCAGCAATTGAGTTTGCCGATAAACCCTTTTCCAAACGTAAGAAAGACTCAAATCCTTTTTTGCTATCTTCCCATTTCATAATTAAAAGCTTTAAATTTTTAATTCTATAACTATTATTAATAATTTTGGTTTGTAAATTCGATCAGAATTAAGTTTAAAAAAATTATGGCCATCCACCCAGATTACATAATTTAAAATACGAATTTACGATCGGTTAAGTTACTATTTTTTTCAAATAAAATATCAAAATATGAAAATTTTGTTAATAAATGGTCCAAATTTGAATTTATTAGGCATCCGTGAAAAAAGTATATACGGAAATACCTCGTTTGAAAGCTATCTCGAAATACTTCAAAATAAATACGATACAATGCAAATAGAGTATTTTCAATCGAATATTGAAGGAGAGCTAATAAATAAACTTCATGAAACAGGGTTTATATACGATGGCATAGTTATCAATGCCGGTGCTTATACCCATACTTCGGTTGCAATACGTGATGCAATTTCCGGAATCAAATCACCGGTTGTTGAGGTTCATATTTCAAATATCCTGACCAGAGAAAACTTCAGGCACGAGTCGCTGATTGGCCCTGTGTGTGTTGGAAGTATTATGGGCTTTGGACTTGACTCTTACCGACTTGGAATTGAAGCCATTACGCAATACATTAAATCTAAATGACATTTCCGGTCAGATACTATGATCTTTATCACTAAATCTATTTTTTTCAATACTTTTGCAGCCCTCACAGAAATATTTGAATTATGAAACATACAAAAATTGTTGCGACAATCTCGGATAAACGCTGCGATCCTGAATTTATCCGTCAGCTATTTGATGCCGGAATGAACGTTGTCAGATTAAATACTGCACACATTTCGCCGGAGAGTGCAATTGAAATGATTAAAAATGTAAGAAGCGTATCTGAAGATATCGGAATTCTTGTTGATACTAAAGGTCCTGAAATCAGAACCACAGGAATTTCAGAACCTATAAATGTTAAAGAAGGCGATATTATTAAAGTAAAAGGTGGCCAGGGACAATCTGACAATAAAATGTTCTTTGTCAGTTATGACAAAATGCATTTGGAAATTCCTGTTGGCTACCAGATATTGATCGATGATGGTGATCTTTCGCTTGATGTGATTGAACAATCGGATGAATTTTTAACCTGTAGGGTTGGAAACAGCGGTCAAATTAAAAACAAAAAAAGTATCAATACCCCGGGAGTAAGCGTTGACCTGCCATCAATAAGTGAGAAAGATGTTGAGTTCATCGAATTCTCTGCAAAAAACCAGATCGATTTTATAGCTCATTCATTTGTGAGAAATAAACATGATGTTTTGGCTGTTCAGGAAATCTTAGACAGGTTTGACAGTAAAATAAAAATTATTGCAAAAATTGAGAATCTGGACGGTGTAAATAATATTGATGAAATCCTGCAATATGCCTATGGAATTATGGTTGCCCGCGGTGACCTCGGTATTGAAATACCTGCAGAGAAAATTCCAAGTATTCAACGAAAACTAATCAAAAAAGCAGTTCAGCAAAAGAAACCTGTAATTATTGCTACACAAATGTTGCATTCCATGATCGACAATCCGAGGCCTACGCGCGCCGAAGTGGGCGATGTTGCAACTGCAATTTACGATCGTACAGATGCAATCATGCTTTCAGGAGAAACAGCTTATGGAAGTTATCCCATTGAAGCAGTTAGTGTTATGACAAAAATTGCGCTTGAAGTTGAAGCCAGCAAAGACCGTCGAAATGATTTACCGGTACCGCGTCTCGACAACGAAACATCGGCATTTTTGGCTGAAGCTGCTGTGCTGGCATCGAAAGAACTTAAGGTAAATGCGATTGTTACAGATACTCTTACCGGAAAAATTGCGAGATATATTGCTGCTTTCAGAGGTGCACTACCGGTATTTGCCAAATGCCATAACGGACGGGTAAAACGTGAACTGGCTCTTTCGTACGGAGTTTTCCCCAGCGAAATTCAGTCAAAAAAGAACAAGCATAAACTGATTGAAACTTCTTTACTGGATTTAGTTGAAAAGAAGCTGATTACAGAGAAAGATACAGTTGTTTATGTAGGTGGAAACTTTGGTGTTGGCGGTGGAACCTCGTTTATTGAAATTGCTTCGGTTGAGCAGATGGCACATTCGAAAATAAAGAACTAATATAATTGTAGAAATAGAATGGCCGTCCGATTACGGATGGCTTTTTTTTATGCTGCGCTCTTCATTCTTAAATAACATTTATAGGTATTACTGTTGTTTAAAGAAAAATTTAAAATTGAACTTATAACTTTATAATGAATGAATTACACACAAATATCCTTTAAACTTACTCCTGATAATCCTGAAAACAGGGAAATTCTGGTAGCCATGATTTCGGACCTTGCTTTCGAAAGTTTTGATGAGTCGGAAGAACAACTGATGGGCTACATTCCGGGCGAAACGATTGATCTGAATGAAATCAGGGAGATCACCTCTATCCTGCCCTTTTCTGTTCAGGTTGAAAATGAAATGATTCCGGATAAAAACTGGAATGAAGTGTGGGAAAAAAACTATTTCAAACCGTTGCTGATTGGCAATCGGTGCCTTGTTCGGGCGCCGTTTCATACTGATTATGAACCTGCTGAATTTGAACTGGTAATTGAACCCAAAATGGCATTCGGAACAGGAAACCACGAGACAACTACTTTGGTAGCCGAGCAAATTCTGAACATGGATCTTGCCGATAAAACGGTTTTGGATATGGGCTGTGGAACCGGAATTCTGGGAATGCTGGCTTCGCTGAAAGGTGCAAAAAGCGTTACAGCCATCGACATCGACACATGGTCGTTCGAAAGTACGGTTGAAAACGCGAGGCTAAACAATATTTTTAATCTGGAAGCAAAACTTGGTGATGCCAGTTTACTTGTAGACGAAACCTACGAAGTCATCTTTGCCAACATTCATAAAAATGTGATCGTTAACGATTTACCTGTTTATGAAAGTGTATTGCAATCGGGCGGAAAACTTTATTTGAGTGGTTTTTACACACACGATATGCCCGATGTAAAAGCAAAAGCCGAATCGCTTGGACTTCAGGAAACCGGATTTCAGGAAAATAACAGCTGGGTAGTTTATTCGTTTGAAAAGCCCTGATGAAAATAATCAGTCACAGAAATCAGTGATTTAAAATAGAAAAAACCGCCATTCAGCGGTTTTTTCTATTTTAAATTCCAATTGTTTAGAAATACTATTTCACTTGCAATTCGCCACTTTCTGCAGCTTTCACCAAATCCGCATTGGCATTTACAATTACTTCAACACGACGGTTTAACGCGCGGTTTGCTGCCGAGGTATTTTCAACTAAGGGTTGTGATTCCCCAAAACCTGCAATTGTAAGCCTGGTTGCGGCAACATTCAGACTGTTAAGATAATTGGCAACGCTTGCGGCACGTTTTTCAGATAAACTCTGGTTTAGCTCATCAGAACCTGTATCGTCGGTATGACCGTTGATGAACAGGTTGGTATCTGGATATTTATTGAGTACCTCCGAGAATTTCTTCAGTTCTTCCTTTGATTTTACACTCAAAGTACTCGAATTAATGGCAAACAAAAGGCCTGAATCAAAAGTTACTTTAATACTTTCGCCAACCCGTTCGATTTTGGCGGCTTCCATTTCTGCTTCCAATTCAGCGGCTTGTTTATCCATGTATTTTCCGATCACTGCTCCGGTTGCACCGCCAACAGCAGCTCCCACAGCAGCGCCGGCAGCAGTATTTCCGGCAAGTTTACCGATTCCGGCACCCAGCAAAGCTCCGGCACCAACGCCAATTGCGGCGCCTTTTCCGGTGTTGGTCCAGCTTTTACAGCCAACCAAAACACTAACGATCAACATCAGTGTCAACACCCTAAACAATTTTCCTTTTAACATTGAATTTGAGTTCATTTTTTGCGATTTTATATTTAACATTAAAACACAAATTTAAAGGAATGGTTTAAATCAGTAACTATAAATCTTAAAAACACGTTGTTGGGCAATTAGATTTAAGAATGAATAAGTACTAATATCTTTTCAGCAAATCAAGCATTTTCCGGTCAAGTTTATGTCCGTACCAGTCCTCATACTGAACATCTTTTCTTCCTGAATCCAATACACCAAAGTCGCCTCTGAAATTCCAGAGTGCGTAACCAATCTGATTCTCTGTCAGAACGTCCAGGACATCTTCAAACCAGGCCAGAAAAACTTCATGCGGAGTTTCCCGATAACAGCCACATTCGCCGCAATGTACGCCAACACCTTGTTTCACCAAATCAATCCAGGGCTGGTACAATTCCTCCAGATTTTTTCTACTGAAATGCTTTCCATCAATAATTCCAGGCCAAACAACTTTCGGAGAATCATCGGGATTTTTGAAAACCCATGAAGCACGGTAATGCGAAATATAGTGAGGGAAATATCCACGGCAGCTTTGGGCAATATTCAAATCGGTAATTTCAGGAATTACTGAAGCGCCAACATCGTTACCATCAGCAACCACCAAATGATTTGGGTTCGCTTTGCGAATTGCTGTCGAGGCAGCCAACGCAACTTTACGGTAAACATCTCCGGGGATGGTGGTTCGTGGCGCAAACTGATCATTCATATCTTCCCGCCAGCTGGGTTCGTTTACCAAATCGAAACTGATTTTTTTCGATGATACATCTTTAAACCGTCTGGCCCACATTTCCCAGTGAAAACAAAAAGCATCGAGTGCCTCCTGATCCTTCCACAAGTTATATGGCTCATTAAATCCGGCATTTACACAATAACCGGGTGCGCGGTGCAGATTAATGCTGGCGTGTAATCCGGCTTCATTCGCCCGAAAAACCAATTCCTGAATTTCATCAACCACTCTTTCGTTGATATTTAAAATATCAGCAGGAGTCACATCCTTTTGCCTGTCGAAGTTGATGTATCTTGGATAAGCCATTGGTAAACGCACAAAATCGAAACCCCAGTCTGCCATCCATTTCAAATCCTCTTTGGTTGTTTTTGAACGGTCGTCTTTCGAAGGCATTGCCCCGAAATAATCGAGCAGATTAAAGCCTCTCCATCGTGGAATGGCATTTTTTACTGAAGGTACCAAAGAAGATCCGAAAGCCATGTTTCCGGCGACAGCTGTTGCAGCCGTTGCAATACCGGTGGTTTTGATAAAAGTTCTGCGGTTAATTGAGTTGTTTTCCATTAATTTTCAGTTTTTTAGGTTTAGGTAAATCACTTTTAATTAAGCTACTTAAGTATGCTCAATATGCGAAGATAATAAAACTGAAAATTGATGAGTAATTTTCAAATTGTTTAATTCATGCTTATTAATCCAAACCGTATATTTGTCCGCCTATTTGCAATCGATTGCCAAGGCTTATAATTTTTTACACTCTAAAAAAAATACATCCATGATTCTTGATAAAATTGAAAACGCTGATTTCTATAAAAACATCAGCGAAAATCTGAAAAAAGGATTCGAATTCATTACAAATGCTGACTTACAGAATATTGAAACTGGTCGTCACGAAATTGATGGAAAAGCTGTTTTTGCGCTGGTGAGCGAATACGAAAGCAAGCCACATCAGGATTGTCGTCTGGAAGCACATCAGGCGTATGCCGATATTCAGTACATTGTTTCAGGAAAAGAAGCGATTGGTTTTTCTACGCTTAAAGATCAGGAAGTTACATCGCCTTACAATGCAGAGAAAGACATTGTTTTCTTTTCAGGAGAAACAACTCCGCTGATTTTAGAAGCTGGAATGTTCGCGGTTTTCTTCCCGCAGGATGTTCATCGCCCATGTATGCAAATTGATGGTCCGGAAAAAGTGAAGAAAGTGGTTGTAAAAGTGAAGATATAAAATCATCAGTTCGTAAAGAATTTCACATTGGCAAAACTCCGTTTTATTCCTGAAGTATATTTATACTTTGGATAACCGAAAATAACCACAATCCCTGAAGGAGCTTTTGGCGGAATATTCCATTTTTGCTTCAACTTTTTGGCACCATACTGTATGATCGGATGAATGCTTCCAATCATGCAAGTTCCCAATCCCATACTTTCGGCGGCCAACATAGCGTAGGTCGCCGGAATATACGGATCGGCAGGATCGGAATATGGCGACGACATAAAATACATTGCCAAAGGCGCATCATACAACAAATAGTTTTCGTTTTTCTCCTTCGTTTCAACCATGAAATTAACGAGAGGATTGCCAAAACTTTTCATCAATTGGTAAGTTTCCTTGCCGAATAACCGCCATATCCATATAAACTGCTTTGAAAACACCCAGCTGATTTTATTAAAATAGTCGATTACGTCAAACGAAAACTCCCTGATCTTGTCTTTTCCCTTGAAAACAATGAGCTGAACATCAGAAGGAGGCAAACCCATCGGCGCTGATACTGCTGCTTCAATGATCTTTTCAATCATCTCATCACCAATTGGCCGATCTTTAAAATCGCGTGTACTTCGTCGTCCAACCATTAGATTTACAAGCTGATCGTAGCTGGTTTTGTCTTTCACTCCGGATAGGTCAATCAGGTCGTTCGCTGAAATCTCACGTCCTGAAATCTCAATGGCGTGGTTTGGACAAACTGCCATACAATGTCCGCACCCGGTACAGCCAAACAAGGGATGATCGCTCACTTCAAGCCTGTTATTCTTCATGATAAGCGAAAAATCCTTGCAAACTTTTACACAAAGTCCGCACGAATTGCAGCGATGATATGAAATCTGAATCCTGCCATTTTCATTGGTTCTGCTGGTAATAATTGCCATGACTCGGTTTTTTTATATAAATTTAGACAGTTTTTCAGCCAAATCCTAAACAACTAAATTATATTCATGAACAATTATTTATCTATTCTGAAAATTACTCTTCCCCTACTTTTTTTCAGTATAAATGTCTTGGCTCAAGATCGTTACAAAGACGAAATCACCGATTCTGTAAGGGTTGAAACATTTACTTATGCCTTTAAAGACAATCAGTCGCTCGAATTGGATGCCTACTTTCCCGCATTCGATAATCAGGCCAAAAGACCATTAATTATTTATGTGCATGGAGGCGGTTTTTCGGGTGGAAACCGCGATGAACCCGGAATTCAGGAATTTTGCAGGAAACTTGCACGACGGGGATATGTTGCAGCTTCAATAACTTACAGACTGACACGAAAAGGCACCGAAACCGCTTTTGGATGTAATTGTCCGGCGGCAGATAAGTTGATTACTTTCAATAAATCGGTAGAAGATATTCAGGATGCCGCATTTTTCATGATCAGGAACCGCGAAAAAATGGGTATCGATCCGCATAAAATTATTCTTTCAGGCAGCAGCGCCGGCGCCGAAGCTGTGCTGAATGCCGCTTATCAGCCTCCCTACTGCTACGATCTCGACAGCGGCCCGGTATCGTATGCCGGTGTAATCTCGATGGCAGGAGCAATACCCGACACTTCGAAAATCTATACCGAATCGGCCGTTCCTTCGCTGCTTTTTCACGGAACCTGCGACAACCTGGTTCCCTACGGCTCGGCTTCGCACCATTACTGCAAAGAGAATCAACCCGGATATTTGATCTTGCATGGAGCAAATACCATTGCCGAAAGACTTCGAAAAACCGAAACTCCTTACTGGTTATACACTTACTGCAATTCTGCTCACGAAATAGCAGGCAAACCAATGACTACCAATTTCAACGAAATTGTTGATTTTTGCTACTCTTTTATCCTGAACAAAGGAACTGAACAGCGGGTTACCGTTATAAAAACCGACAACAAACCTTGTGATTACCAAACCTATAATTTTTGTACAGAATGAAACGAATTACTTTTCTCATTTTAATGATTGCCAGCAACTTAGCAATTGCTCAAACCCTACGTGTTGTTACTTATAATATCCGCTTAAACACACCATCCGACGGAATAAATGCATGGCCAAACCGCAGCAGTAAGGTGAGCGCTTTGCTTGACTTTCATCAGGCCGAAATTTTTGGACTTCAGGAAGCTTTTATTGGACAAATTGAAGATATTCATGCCGATCTTCCTAAAATGAAATGGGTAGGCGTTGGCCGCGACGACGGAGAAAAAGCGGGCGAATACTCACCTGTTTTCTACGATTCAGAGAAATTTAAAGCGCTTAAGCAAGGTGGATTCTGGTTATCCGAAACTCCTGAAAAGCCCGGACTTGGCTGGGATGCCGCCTGTAATCGCGTGTGTACATGGATTATACTTAAAGAGCACAAAACCGGCGGTAAGTTCATGGTTTTAAATACCCATTTCGATCACATTGGTAATAAGGCACGAAGCGAATCGGCCAAACTTATACTTAGAAAGATCAAAGAATTAAATACAGGTAATTTACCGGTAATTCTGATGGGCGACTTTAACCTGACGCCTGACAAAGAACCAATTTCAGTGATTACCAGCGAACTGAAAGATTCACGTGCAGTCAGCAAAAAACCACCTTATGGCCCGGAAGGAACTTTCAACGCGTTTAAATTCGATGCCCCAATGAAAGACCGTATCGATTACGTTTTTGTAAGTGATAAAATTGAAGTGAAAAGATACGCTGTGCTCACCGATTCAAAAGATCAGCGTTACCCGTCTGACCATCAACCTGTGATTGTGACTTTGGAACTGAAATCAGGAAAGAAATAATAAGCTTCGAAAACCATGAAAGTCGATTTTATTATTGTCGGTCAGGGTCTGGCCGGAACATTACTTGCCAATGAATTATTACGGCAAAATAAGACTTTCGTGGTTTTCGACGACCCCGACCAACACAAAGCATCAGAGGTTGCTGCCGGATTAATTAATCCGGTTGTTTTTCGGCGGATGACAAAAAGCTGGCTGGTTGATGACGCATTTCCGTGCATGGAAACTACCTACCGGCAACTGGAGGATTTATTGAATGTGAAACTGTATTTTCCTGGTCGGATGCTGCGAATACTTCGCGAAGATAATGAGGTTTTATGGAAAGAGAAGACATTCGCCAATAAGCTGGAACCTTATTTGAATCCAGAACCCGACAGAAATTTTACAAACCACCACATTTCCAATGCTTTCAGCTTTGGTTGCGTTAACAAATCAGGACGACTTGAAATACAAAAACTTATCTCTTCGTTTTCTGAACTTTTAGAACACCGGAATGCTGTCAGAAAAGAAAAATTTGACTTCGGAAAACTTAGTTTCACAACTGATTCGGTCATATACAATGATCTGGCTGCACAAAAGATAATTTTTTGCGAAGGATCTTCAGTTTCGCAAAATCCATTCTTCAAAAATCTCAAATTCAAGCATTCAAAAGGCGAAATTCTTGAACTCGAAATTCAGGAATTGAAACTGAATGAAATTGTAAGCAGTGATATTTTTGTNNCCAACCATGCACGACAGAAAGCCTGTTACAGGAGTTCACCCCGAATTTCCACAAATTGCAATTTTCAATGGTTTGGGTTCAAAAGGAGCATTGATCGGACCATATTTTGCAAAGCAGTTGGCAGAATTTATGATCGGTAAATCAGAATACCTTCACCCTGGAGCTGATATTAACCGATACTTCTGATATTATTTTCCTAATTTTGATAAACTAAATCCAACCAAAAATAAAGGCAATGAAACGACTATTTTTTACATTAATTACTTTGTTTTTCTTCACCGTTTCCTTTAGTCAATCAATAAAAACCGAAATCCAATTTTTATCAGGAACAGGCAGTAACAACACCGTTAACTGGGATTTCTTTTGTACCGCAGGACAAAACTCGGGCAAGTGGACAAAGATTCCGGTTCCCTCCAACTGGGAACTTCAGGGTTTCGGGACCTACAATTACGGACACGACAGAGACGAAGACCGGGGCAAGGAAATGGGTTTGTACAAATACGAATTTCAGGTACCCAAAGAGTGGAAAAACAGGCAGGTGAACATCGTTTTTGATGGCTCGATGACGGATACCAAAGTAAAAATAAATGGTATTTCCGCAGGTAAAATGCATCAGGGAAGTTTCTACCGCTTCAAATACGATGTGAGCGAATTGCTGAAATACGGAAAGGAAAACCTGCTCGAAGTTTCGGTTGCAAAACATTCTGAAAACGAAGGCGTTAACGAAGCCGAACGGCGTTGCGATTTCTGGATTTTCGGTGGAATTTTCCGTCCGGTATTTCTGGAAGCCAAGCCACGCGCCAACATCGAACGGATTGCACTCGATGCGAAAGCCGACGGTTCATTCCAGATGGATGTATTTCTGAACAATATTCCTGAAAAAATGGAAGTTAAGGCGCAAATCAAAACACTTGACGGCAAACCTGTCAGCTCTCCTTTTTCAGCAATAATCGACAAAGGACAAACCACTGCCAGCCTGAAAACCTTTGCTGAAAACATAAAACCCTGGTCGCCCGAATTTCCAAACAGATATAAAGTTGATATTCAGCTAATCAGATATCTTGATGTGATACATGAAATGACCGAAAAATTTGGTTTTCGCACTGTTGAATTGCGCGAAAGCGATGGTATTTATGTGAATGGCGAGAGAGTAATGTTTAAAGGAGTTTGCCGTCATTCGTTCAGGCCAAATACAGGGCGTGCACTTAGTAAACAGGTAAGCATTGAAGATGTGAATACGATCAAAGACATGAATATGAACGCAGTGCGTATGTCGCATTATCCTCCGGATGACCATTTTCTGGATGTTTGCGATTCGCTCGGGTTATTTGTACTCGATGAACTTGCCGGATGGCAATCGGCTTACGATACACGAGTCGGGTCTCTCCTGGCTATTGAAATGCTCGTGAAAGATGTGAATCATCCATCAATTGTAATCTGGGACAATGGCAACGAAGGCGGCTGGAATACTGACCTCGATCATTTCTTCGATGAGCTCGATCCGCAGAAACGCCCGTTAATCCACCCCTGGGCCGAATTCAGAGGTACCGATACCCAACACTACAAAGACTACAACTACGGTGTTGGAACCCATCAGCAGGGGCGTTTGGTTGTTTTTCCTACTGAATTTTTGCATGGATTGTATGATGGCGGTCAGGGTGCCGGATTGGAAGATTACTGGAATATGATGTTGAATAATCCGCTTTCGGCCGGAGGATTTTTATGGGATTATGCCGATGAAGCAGTGGTACGAACCGATAAGGGCGGAATGCTTGATACAAAAGCAAATAACGCTGCCGACGGAATTGTTGGCCCTTATCTGGAAAAAGAAGGCAGTTATTACACCATAAAAGAAATATGGTCGCCCGTATTTTTTGAAACGCGCTATATTACTTCAGGTTTCAACGGAGAATTTCCGATAGTAAACCGTTATTTATATACCAACCTGAAAGATTGTAAATTCAGCTTCCACTTGGTCGATCTTCCAAAACCCGGCGAACTGATTGAGAAAAAGAGCGAATCGGGTGCTATTCAGTCACCCGATCTGGCTGCAGGACAAAAAGGAAAACTCCGAATGTTTCTTCCTGTTAATTTTTATAACTACGATGTGCTTTTCATCACTGCTACAGATCCGCACGGCCGCGAAATTTACACGTGGAGCTGGCCGTTAAAAAATGCAAAAACCATTGCGGGCGAAATCGTTCAGGAAAACCATTCAGGAAAAGTAAAAATCACTGAAGATGCGTTTGAACTGATTGCACAAATCAACAATCTCACATTTAAATGGGATAAGAAAACTGGATTACTCGCTGGAGTAAAGAATAGAAACCAATCGATCAGTTTCACTAATGGACCGGTAACAGCAGCCGGAACCTCTGAATTTCAGGAGATAAAAAACCACACCACCGATGGCAATCATATAGTTGAATGTATTTACAAGGGCGATCTAAAAAAAGTAAAATGGACCATCCTCTCTTCAGGATGGCTTAAATTAGAGGTATTATACAAATCACCCTATCAAAATAAATTTATGGGCATCAGCTTCGATTATCCTGAAAATCAGGTTAAAGGAGTGCGCTGGATGGGTTACGGACCTTACCGGGTTTGGAAAAACCGCATAAAAGGTAACACCCTGAATGTTTGGGAAAAAGAATACAACAACACAATTACCGGCGAAAGCTGGCAATATCCCGAATTTAAGGGCTATCACCGCAATTTCAACTGGGCAACAATTAAATCGAATGAAAAGGATTTCACGATAGTTTGTCCAGACGAAGATGTTTTCCTGCGGCTTTTTACTCCTGAAAAGCCCAAAGGAGCCTACAACGACAATACTTCACCTGAATTTCCGGTTGGAAATATTTCGTTTATGCACGGCATAAACCCTATTGGAACAAAATTCACCAAAGCCGAAGTGTTGGGCCCGATGAGCCAGCCAAATATGTTTCTGTATGAGAAACACCTGACTTTGTTTTTCGATTTTAATTAAACCTGCACATCTCAATTCCCTTGTTTGTACAATTTCATCTACAAACAAGGGAATTGTAGCTTTTAAGCTTGACGTATTTGTTAGGATGCGGACAAATGGCGATTCTCAATATTTTTAAAGTTCTGTTTATTCTTCTTTCTTAATCTTCTCAATTATACCGTAATAGCTAATCATTTGTCTGTTTCTGAAAGTGATCTTCAAATCAGCATATCCGCTTAATCCAGCGGTAAGATAAATTAAATACGAATCTTGTGAATCAGCCACTTCCACTCTAAATGTGTACATCTTCTTCTTTTCATTCCAGGCTTTTTCAATATTTTCGGCTGTAAGTTCAAATTTCACACCTCCGTTGCCGCCATAAGGTACCGAATATGCTCTTCCGTAATAGGGCAAATAGGCTGTCAATTTCAAACTGTCAAAAATTAAATGATAATCAGTTCCCAGATTATCGAAATTCCCCAAAGTAGATTGGGCTGAATTGGCTACAAAACGGAAATGGCCTGATTCAATCAGTTCGTAAATTTCCTTTTCCTTTTGCAGGCGCTTCTCTTTTTTGTTGCCGGGCTGAAATCCGGTAAAAGCCAGAAAAAAAGCAACAATAGTCAATATTTTTACTGTTTTCATGCCGAATAATTTTGAAGTTTTACAATCTGTTTTCCGGCTTTTATAACGAACAAACAATGCAGAAGTTTCTTCGATTGCCTACTTCACAACATTTTGCAATTTGCCTGAAATAAAACAATGCAGATTTTCAACTGTAATGTTCATCAATCGCTGTCGGGCTTCGATGGTTGCCCAGGCTATATGCGGAGTGATGAAACAATTTTGGGCCGAAAGCATTGGATTTTCGGGCTTTGGAGGTTCTGCTGAAAGTACATCCAAACATGCGGCAGCAATAATTCCTGAATTTAAAGAATTTGCCAGATCAGCTTCATTGATCAGCCCTCCCCTGCCAGTGTTTACAAGAATGGCTGTCGGTTTCATTTTCCGAAGCAACTGTTCATTCACAAATTCACTGTTTTCGGCAGTTAAAGGACAATTAATACTTACAACATCGCTTTCAGCGAATACTTCCTCCAGATTTGTCTGACGCGTTTCTGCCACATTATCAGCAACTTTTGAGCGGTTATGAAAAATCACCTTCATCCCAAAAGCCAATCCAATTTGAGCCACTTTACGCCCGATCCGGCCAAAACCAACAATTCCTAGGGTTTTGCCCGAAAGTTCCATTTGCGGGCTTCTCCAAAATGCAAAATCAGGGTTTGTAGCCCAATCACCTGACTTAACTGAATTTGCGTGCATTTCAACGCGATTGGCAACATTAAGAATATGCGAGAATACAAGTTGGGCAACCGAATCGGTGCTGTATGCGGGTATGTTGGTAACAACAATTCCTTTACGCACTGCCGCCTGAACATCTACCACATTGTAACCGGTTGCTGTTACGCCAATATATTTCAGTTTTGGCAGACGATCGATAAGTTTTTCGTCGAGAATTGCCTTGTTGGTAATTACCGCCTCGGCATTCTCAATTCGGCTATGTATTTCTTCTGGCCGGGTTCGCTCATAAATCTGGCATTCGCCAAGTTTTTCCAGATCTTTCCACGACAGATCACCCGGATTCAGGGCAAATCCATCAAGTACAACTATTTTCATCAATGATTGGTATTAAATTTCGTGTCGTAAAATAAAGAAAAACGCTAAACTTTTTGCCCGACTCTTTGGTGATTTCTGTGGAAACAGTCAACCTGGCTGCATAAATCACATGTATATTCTCTGAATTTCACCTCTTTACCGAGGCCGATTATTCCGCTGACTGATTTAATTGGATGCATAAGCGCCGAGTTGGTAAGGCTGATTCCGCAGCAATTGGGCGGAAAAAATGAAAATAGTTTGTGCTGATCGGCAACGCTCCATTTGCAATATCCCGGACTGTAGCGATTAGAAATTAACAAAGCGCTGGAATTTGCAATCTGCCCGATCTTCTTTTGTAGCTGATCGGCAGCCGATTCAACAATCATCGAACCCAGCACATCGAAAACATATCCCAAAACAGGATTTTCACCTTTTAATAATTCCTGCGATCGTTGGCTGATTCCTTTACCTGCCGTGCATAAAAACAATGCGACCGAAGTGGAATTCCGCAATTCTTTGGCGACGGTTTTGCCAATTCCAAATTCAATTCCATCAATCGAAATCATACTATTGCTGGCGATAAACTCACTTTTTTCAGAAATATAAAAAGCTCCGCGGATATCACACAGCGATTGAGCCTCCTGAATTGCTTCGGCTACATACTGATCGAATGGTTCGGGAAGAACTCCATCCGCGAATCCGAGCATAGCCGACAAATAATTCATGTCTAAAGTGAGTTCGTCAAACGAATATGAAATTTCATGGATCATGATATACAAAGGTTTTCGAATAGTTTTTGATAGCTCTCCTCTCCTGAAAAATTACCAATTACTATGAATTCAGTCGGAGCCACAAATGTTTCAACTTCCTGAAGCGTGAACCTGTCAAAACTTCCCTGCAAAAATACTTTTATTCCTGAACTCAGGTTGATGTAACCTTTGCTGCGGATGCAACCAGTTTGAATAACTTTCAGAAATTCATCCAACTTTTCAGGAGAAATTTTGCGGTTGCTTTTTATAACCACCGACTGAAGGTCTGGCCGCGTGTTTTCTGCCTTTTCTCCTGAAGGGAAAAACTTCATGACTGATTTTCGTCCGGTAAAATCAATACGTGCAAAACTGGTGAAAATGACGGATGCAAACGGGTTCAGGTATTTGATTCGGTGAACGACTGCATCACTCTTATTTTCAGCCAGATCTGTTTTGTTTACAATGATAGTATCCGCAATGCGGATCTGATGATTTACACGAGTTTGCAGGCTGCTTATTTTCTCAAAATTCATGGCATCCACCAGGCACCAAACATGGTCGAGATAGACTCTATTCTTCAGGATTGGTGATTGTAATATTTGCCCGATGCTCAGCGGATCTGACATTCCGGAGGCTTCCAGAATCAGTTCATCAGGCTGATACTGATCGGTAAATGCAGCCAGCGAACCGATAAAACTTCCAAGCAAACAAACACAGAAAATGGAGCCATTATTGACTTCCATGATTTGAAAATCAGCATTTTCCTGACGAAGTTCATGGCCATCGACATTCACTTCCGAAAATTCATTCTGAATAATCCCAATTCTTCGGCTTCCCGAAAATTCTTCAAGATAATTTTTCAGGAAAGTAGTTTTGCCACTTCCCAGAAAACCGGTAACCAATTGCATCGGAATCGCAGCCATGAAGTTTGATGGATTGAATTATTTAATATTTTATCTGCTATGATGGTGTCTAATAACTCTGTGTCTCTCTGTGTATTCTCTTTAGTTCTCTGTGTAACTAATTATTTCACAGAGCTTCACGAAGTAGCCACAGAGATTCACGGAGAAAAAAATTAGTTTATAAACTTTATAGATACCATCAACCTACAGCTACAAGCTTTTCACCACCTCGCGAACCTTGCAAATGTGCCCGGGAGTTGTGCCGCAGCAGCCACCAATAATGTTGGCTCCGGCTTCGGCAATTTCTTTCACATTTCCGGCCATATCATCAGGCGACTCGGGGAAAGTGGTTTCTCCATCGCAAAAATGCGGCATTCCGGCGTTGGCATGAATTAAAATCGGAATGGACGCGTTCGCCAGCCTGATTTCTTTTACAATGCCAATCATATCGGCGATTCCGTTTCCGCAGTTTGCGCCAATTACCGCAGCACCGGCATCAACAAGCGCTTCGGTCATTTCTGTGGGCGAAATTCCCATCATGGTGCGGTATTCGCCTCCAATTATTTTATCGAAAGTCATGGTACAGAAAACTTCGCAACGGGTATTTTCTTTGGCAGCTTTCACAGCAATGCGCGCTTCTTCAAGATCGGTCATAGTTTCAATTACAATGGCATCTGCTCCTCCGGCTTCAAGGGCAATTGATTGCTCTTTAAAAGCCTCGTAAAGTTCCGCTTCAGTAACTTCTTCCATCATTAGCAGTTTACCGGTCGGGCCCACAGAACCCAGCACAAACCGATCGGAACCGGCAGCTTTCCGGCTTATTTCGGCGGCTGCTTTGTTAATTTCGAAAACACGGTCTTCGAAGCCGTAATTTTTCAGCTTGAAATAATTTCCGCCGAAACTGTTGGTTTCAATCATATCGGCGCCTGCATCGACATAGCTTTTTGCAATGTCGAAAACATCATCAGCCCGCGAAATATTCCATTCTTCGGGGCATTCGGAAGGTTTCAATCCTTTTTGCTGAAGAAAAGTTCCCCAAGCTCCATCCGAAACGAGAATTTTACCTTTTTGTATTTCTTGTAGTATTTTGCTCATAATGATAGGTTTTGATCTGTTTTAATATTTTTTTCAATATTGCCCCTGCAGTGCTAAAGCTAAACTTTAGGCACTCCCAACTTTAGCTCACTTTAGGCACTTTTTAAATCTCCTTTACCCATTCTTTGATTACATCGAGCGAAGGAACTGCTGCCGATGATTTCATCTTATAGTTCACGGTTACAACTGCAGGGCCTTTCTTTATTCCGTAGGAATTCATCTGGGCTTTGTCGGCAACAACTGTTACAGCAATGTTTTTACCCAGTTCGGCAATGGCGCGCTTTACTTTTTTAGTTAGTTCGGCACATTCCTTTTCTGTTTCGCCAAGAATCAGTATTTCGCTGCGTTTCGATTTGATCCGGAGTTTCAGCTTTTCATTGATGCGTTTCTGAATGGCTTCAATTAACTGGCTTTGCGGCGGTATTTGCGATACGAAAACAATCTTTCCGTCGATACAAATCGTTGGAATATTTTTTACCATCATCGACGACATAAACGACACCGCTTCCATTTTTTTGATCGGATGTTCGCGCCATTCAACTACTCCATCGAAATGAGGAGCAATTCTTTTTACCGCTTCCACCATGTATTG
Organism: Prolixibacteraceae bacterium; assembly: GCA_003537645.1. Taxonomy (GTDB): domain Bacteria; phylum Bacteroidota; class Bacteroidia; order Bacteroidales; family Prolixibacteraceae; genus Aquipluma. The sequence continues at coordinate 14,514 of DPRM01000050.1, read as the reverse complement.
ACACGGCGCGCAGGATTCGGAATCGAGGGTAATGATATCGACAATCACTTTGTCCGACTGCCCGTAATCCTTCATGTTCATAATGTCAAGTTTGCTTTCCTTCTTCTCTAAATTTCGGGCAACATCCTGAAGATACTGACTGAAAACCAATTCGGAAACTGCCTGAATATTTTCGACAGGTGTTTGCATTGGCAAATCGCAACCCGGAGCCAGTATAAATCCCAGATTTCCTCCTGAATCCATACAGGCAAGGGCATCATGCTTTGCATCATCGGCATCGCCCATCAGCAGAACCACCGTCAGTTTCATGTTTCCACCGAAACTGATGTTTTTCGACAAGGCAATTTCTTTCACATATTCAAGCGGAATGTTTTCGTCGATAGAAATATTGTCCGGACGGCAATCGCACATTGCTTCAATGTTTTGCTGGGCATGGCCGCAAACAAAAAATGAACTCAGCTTTTGCTTTTCGCGCACAAAATCAAAAATGCGGCTTGCAAAAGGAGTCACGAAAGTTTCGAACGAAAGCGGATCAATCTGGCTGGTCATCGGATCGACCACCGCGATTACATCACATCCGGCATCAATCAGCATTTCCGAATATCTGACAGCTACTTCGGTACAAAAATTCATCACCTCCATCACATACTCCGGATCTTCAAACAGCTTCATGAAAATGTCGGTCCCCAATAAGTGAAGTGCAAGTGTAAACGGACCGGTAATCAGTCCGTACAAAGCAATTTCAGGATGACTGGCACGCAATGCCCGGGTAGTTTCCAGAACAAGCGGAATTCGGCCTTCATGCGCTTCAGGAAGTTTTAACGAACTTAGCAATGTTCCTTCCACCAAAGGATGTGAAACCACCGCTGGCGGATTTTCCTTTGCCCATTTCAACTTGCATCCAAGAATTTCGGCTTCAAGCTGTAAATCAAAACTAACCGGAATCCCGTCGGGCTTGTACAATTCGATGGCCTTGTTCAATCCGGCAATCATGTTTTTCGATGATTTCAGGTATTCTTCGGCATCCACTCCAATTAAATAGGCGGCATGAACACCCACAAAAGGTACCCATGGAATGCGTGCAACAGGTTTAAGTTTGATTGCCTGTTTTATCAATGAAAGTCCGTGCATGGTATTGTGTTAGTTTATATGAATACGCCTAAACTTACCGAATGTCATTGAAAGTCATTTAATTATCATTTGGTGGTCGTTAAGTTGATTTGAACTGACGACTTAATGATTATGAAGACAATAATTGACTGCTACAAAAAACCAATTGGGTAAGTAAGCGGAAAATCGATTTATGCAATTTTGCTGTTCAGATATTCAACAACTCCCTGCGGATCGGGAGAATAATTGTCGGCGCCGATTTTTGAACAGAAATCATTGTTTACAGGCGCTCCGCCAATTGTAACAAGCGTTCCGGGCATTGCTTCCTTTATTTCGCGTGTGATCTTTTCCATGTTTACCATCGTGGTGGTCAGCAATGCCGACAATCCAACCACTGCTTCCGGATTTTGCCTTACCGCTTCAATGAACTTGTCGGAACCTACATCGGTGCCCAGATCAATTACCTTGTAGCCATTTCCTTCCACCATCATTCCAACCAGATTTTTGCCAATATCGTGCAAATCGCCCAGAACAGTTCCGATGATAAAAGTTCCCTTTTGTTTGGCTGCGCCAGATAAAAAATGTGGTTTCAGATGAAGCATTGCTGTACTCATCGCTTTCGCCGACATCAACACTTGTGGAACAAACACTTTATTTTCACGGAACTTGACGCCAATCCGTTCCATGCCCGGCATCAGTCCATTTGACAAGATATCCTGCGGCGGAACACCTTCTTCAAGAGCACGGCGAGTAATTTCGTCGGCGCCTTCCTGTCCTTTCATTTGCGGTGGATACGGAGAAGCCATGTTTATCTTGCCAAATTCGATACATTCAGCCAGTTTGATTAATAATTCGTTCATGATTTGAGTTTTAGATTTTAAAGTGATTCAAAAGTAGTTGCTACCAAATCAACAAAAAATAGTATTTTCTTTGATAAAGATGTAAAATATTACTTTTTTTGAAAGAATTAATTACTAAATCCGTGATTATGCTCCGAAAAGTTTGTAGGTCAAAAGTTAGTCCTGAAAGGACTGAATTTGAATATCCGGTTTCACCGGCGGTTATTCAAATTTTATCCCTTCGGGATAAATAATCGACTTTTCGGAGTTAACTCAATGATTAATTACTCAAACCCATGATCATTAAAAAGCGGTTTTTTAAACTACCCACGTTTATCATTGCAGAACAGAAAAACAATTCGCTCACCAAAGACTTGTATTTGTGCGAGTTGGCCGAAATATTGGTAAAATCCGATACGCTGTGGTCCGATCAGGTAAAGCTGGATGACCATCAATTGATCTTTTGCACCAAAGGCGGCGGCATTATCCAAATTTCAGGAGATTTGGTTCCTTTCAATCAAAATCAGTATTGCATTATTCCACAGGGATTTACCTTCAAAATTCAAACCGGCGACACCGATCCATCTGTTTTTCTAACCTGCAAGTTCAATGGCGAAAAAAGCAAGATCATGGAAAAAGATTTTACCGTTGTGCGCGATCTGATTCCATCGGTTAATAATATGGTTGCCAACCGGATGATGCTTTTTGATGAGCTGTTCAGCAATCTGACCAAAGGCTTTTACAACGCGAATTATCAATACATCAATCTTTGTTTCGGTCATTTGCTGGCAACTTTTATTTATGCCAGCCGCACCAGCGACGATCTGATGGAAGAACAGAATCCCGGGATCAGTCACGCCATTCAGTTTATGGAGCAAAACCTGGGCAAAAAGTTAAGTTTGGATGAAATTGCTGAAGCAGCCGGTTATTCACCGTCGTACCTCACAACCTTGTTTCGTAAAAAAACAGGCTACAGTCCGTCGAGCTATTTTTCACACCTTAAAATCACAAAGGCCTGCGAATATCTTGATTTCAGCAAAGTAAAAATTAAAGAGATTTCGTTTTTAATGGGTTATTCCGATCCGTATTATTTCTCGAAAGATTTCCAGAAAAAAATGGGCATCTCGCCCCGCAATTACCGCAAAAGAGTGGCAGGCAATTAGTCGGCCAGATTATTTTCTGATATAATCCTTTATTACAACCGTCTTACGGTCAAATGTATAAGCCGAAAAATAGCCTAACGCACCATTGCTAAAGTTACTTACCGGATTGGCCGGCGATGCTGTTTGCTGCAAACTACCTCCTGAAATACTTTCGAGCATCGAAAAGTAATTATAAACAGCTTTATCGATTGATTGCAACTCAATAGTCAGCGTATCAGTTTCCTGAAACACTTGTGAACGCTGGCCTAAACCAATATCTTTTCCATTGAAAAGCTGATCGGTGTAAAGTGCAATTTCGCCTTTATCGTCAGCAATCCGGCTATTTACGTAATACTTCAAACGGTAATAATTCTCAGTTCCCGCCGGATCTCTGATGTAAGTGTTTACTTTATAGCCGCTATCGAAGAATCCGAATCCATCGAAATACGAAAAACTCAAATCCAAAATCGGAACCACTTCGTTCATAAACGACTTTGCGGTATAATTTACGCCATCATATTCAACATCAATAATATACCAATATCCGGCAGAAGCAATTGTTCCTCTTAACTGATAAACTCCCGGTTCTATTTCGTCAAAAAACTTTGCTTTTCCCTTTTCGGCTCTCACACTTACAATGGCTCCCGAAACCGGATGATTGGATTTTGCCCCGAAATAAGGTGAGGTTTTGGAAACCAGCACAGTAAAAGGCTGTTTGCTGTTGGTGATAATCGCTTCTATTACAAAGGCTTCTTCCGATTCCAACAAATCGAACTCTATCACTTTTTCGCAGGACGAAATAACAAAAAAGGCTAAAATGAATACTGGAATATATATTAACCGATTCGCCATAGCTCAGAATTTGAATTTATAACTTACTGACGGAATAATCTTGAACAATGAAATCTGCACAGCTTCAGTCTGTTCCGGATTTTCCCTGTTTTGCCTGAATGAAATAAAATAGGCATTTTCTCTTCCGTAGGCGTTGTAAACCGAAAAATTCCAGCTCGAATCAAATTTAGCAGTTCGCTTCCGCAACCAGGTCAACCCTATGTCAAGCCGGTGGTAATCAGGCATCCGGTATCCATTCTGTTGTGTATAATAGCCAACCACCCTGCCATCAACCATGTATTTCCCATTTGGAAAAGTTACAGCATTTCCGGTATTATACACCCATGTTGCCGACAACTGCAACTTCCGGCTCAAATCATACATCGCAACCACCGAAATATCATGGCGTCTGTCTTGTCGGGCCGGAAAAGCCTGCCCATTATTGATCAGGTCAAACTGCCGCATCGTTTTCGCCAGGGTATAGCCAAGCCAACCGGTTAGTTTTCCCTCATTTTTCCTGAATAAAAATTCAGCTCCGTAAGCCCAGCCACGCCCGAAAACCAGTTCAGCTTCCACTGTTGAATTAAAAACCAATTTGGCCCCGTTTCTGTAATCGATCTGATTTTGCAGATTCTTGTAATAGAGTTCAACCGACGATTCGTACCTGTTTTTTGTACTGTTTCTGAAATATCCAACCGACCACTGATCAGAAATCTGCGGTTTCACGTTGTCGCTGCTCGGCAGCCAAACATCGGTTGGTGTCGATGCTGTTGAATTCGTTAACAAATGAATAAACTGATAAATCCGGTTGTACGAAGCTTTTAAGGCATCGTAAGTACCTATCCGATAATTTAATGCAAGGCGAGGTTCCGGTCCGCCCTGTGTTTTAACCCATTTAAACCGGTCGTAACTGTTTGTTTCAATCAGATTTCCGTTACTGTCGAAACGGTAAAAATCGCCCGGACCAACATTCGAAAACAAAGCCAGGCGAAGGCCATAATAAATTTTCAGACGCTCCGAAAATTGCTGACTATTTGAAACATAGAATGCACTTTCGAGAGCCCGGCGTGGCCTAACTTCCAAGGTTTTGTAAACACTTCTTGGTGAAGCTTCAACTTCGCCCGGAACAATTTTATGGAAAATAATGTTTGTTCCGAATTTTAGCGTATTCTTTGCATTCAGGTACCAGCTGAAATCTTGTTTCAGGTTTAAATCCTGAATGACTGAACCAAGAAGGACATCGTTATCACCCGACATATCAATCTGATAGGAGTAATTACTAAAAATAAGTGAACTGTTCGAAAACAACTTTTCGCTAAAAGTATGATTCAATCTGATAGTGGCAGTCTTGCTTCCCCAATCAAACCCGAACTGATCTTCCATCCGAAACTTATCGCGCCCCAAATAGCCGGAAACAAACAAACGGTTCGTCTCATCTAGTTTGAAATTGGTTTTCATATTCAGGTCGTAGAAATACAGATCGGTTTCCCGAAGGGCTTTGTTGGGGGCAAACTTCAGGAATAAGTCGGCATAAGTTCGGCGGGCGCTCACCATAAACGAACTTACATCAGTTTTAATTGGCCCTTCGAAACTTAAATTCGACGAAATCAATCCTATATTACCGGATGTATGATAATCCTTCATATTTCCCTCTTTCATCCTGATATCGAGCACGGAAGAGGCTCGTCCGCCATATTCTGCCGGAATAGAACCTTTGAGCAATTCCGCATCGCGAATGGCTTCGGAATTGAAAACGGAGAAAAAACCAAGTAAATGCGAGGCGTTGTAAACCGGTGCCTCATCGAGCAAAATCAGGTTNNTCGCGTTCGCCAAACAAAACCGGGATGCTTTCGATCTGCTTTGGACTAATCTTTACGCTTCCCATTCCCAGCGAGGTAATATTATGGTCGGCCCGCTGGCCACTTACCTCAATATCGTCAAGGTTAAAACTAACCGCATTCATCCTGAAATTGATTACCTGACCTGAATGCAGATTTAACCTTGAAAGTTGATTTTCGTATCCAACAAACTGAATTTCAATATCATAAATACCTTCAGGAAGAGTAATGGAATAAAAACCGTAAGGATTGGAAATAGTATTATAGCTCGTATTTTTAACCGACAACAAAGCTCCGGCGAGATCTTCCCCACTTTCGGCATCTGTGATCGTTCCGCTTAGTGTATAATTCTTCTGCGAAAATGCCCCGGAGAACACACTCAATAGAATTGCAATTATAATAAGCCGGAGACACATATTGATACATTGAATATTTTGCTAAAATAGTTTTATTCGAACGTGATTTGTACATTTGAATTCAAATTTTTGAAATCATGGAAAAATCAGATAAACTCACTCTTCCGTTTTTATTCGGGCAAACTGTTGAAAAATTTGGAACTTACAATGCGATGGCTCTGGTGGGCGAAAAACCAATGACTTACAACGATGTAAACCGCCAGATTACAGGATTGATGCGGTTTCTGGAAGATTTGGATATTCAGCCGGGCGACAAAGTGGCAATTTTAAGTACCAATCTGCCAAACTGGGGAATTGCTTATTTTGCCGTCACATTTATGGGAGCAGTTGCTGTTCCTCTCCTACCCGATTTCTTGCCGGCTGAAATTGAAAATATCCTGAACCATTCGGAAGCAAAAGCCATCTTTTTCTCGGAAAAACTGAACGCAAAAATAGACCAGATTCAGTCCGGAAATTTAAAATACCGCATCAGGATTGAAGATTTTTCGCTGAGTACAAACAATCAGAATTCAATCATTTTTAATGCCGAATCTGTTTGCAACCAGTCTTATAAAGTTGAAGAAGACGATCTGGCAGCAATCATTTATACTTCGGGCACTACCGGAAGTTCGAAAGGTGTAATGCTGACCCATAAAAATATTTGCTTTACCGCCGAAAATGCCCAATGCGTGAGGATTGTGCACGAACGCGACCGCTTCCTTTCGATTTTACCAATGTCGCATACCTACGAAAATACATTGGGATTTGTAATGCCACTCCTGAAAGGAACCTGCGTTTATTATCTTGGGAAACAGCCAACTCCATCGATTTTACTTCCAGCTCTACTCGAAGTGAAACCAACCATGATGTTTGCAGTTCCGCTGATTATCGAAAAGATTTTCCGTAACAGAATACTTCCGGCTTTTACTAAGAAATGGCCTGTGAGGCAACTCTACAAAGTGCCGTTTATACGTAAAAAACTGCACGAAATTGCAGGTAAAAAACTGATGCAAACTTTTGGAGGCGAAATTAATTTCTTCGGAATTGGCGGCGCAAAACTCGACAAAACAGTAGAGCAATTCCTTATCGAAGCAAAATTTCCGTACAGTATCGGCTATGGATTGACAGAAACTTCGCCACTTTTGGCCGGAATGAAAGTCTTCGATTCGAGGTTACAGTCAACAGGTACTGCCATCACGGGCGTTGAGCTGAAAATCAATAATCCTGATCCAAAATCCGGTGAAGGCGAAATTTGGGCAAAAGGGCCCAACGTGATGAAAGGTTATTATAAAGAACCAGAACTTACTTCCGAAGTAATTACTGCCGATGGATGGTTCAAAACCGGTGATTTGGGGAAATTCGATAAAGACAAGTTTTTATATATTCGGGGCAGGCTGAAAAACATTATCATCGGAGCCAGCGGCGAAAATATTTATCCTGAAGAAATAGAATCGGTTATCAACAACTACCCCGATGTAATTGAATCACTGGTTGTTCATCAAAAAGGAAGACTGGTGGCGCTGGTACATTTGAACATGGAAGAACTGCAAACCAAATACTCGGAACTGATTGAAAAAGGCTCTAATCAGGCTGAACAAAAGCTGAACGAAGTACTGAAAGAAATTCAAAACTACATCAATCAAAACGTCAACAAGTTTTCGCAGGTACAAATGATACAAACTCATCCTGAACCTTTTGAAAAGACTGCCACACAGAAGATTAAGAGATATCTGTACAACTAATTCTGTGCTTTGTAATATCTGCGGAACAGCACTTTTTTCAGATCACGGAAAATGACCTGGTGAGCTAAAACTTCCAGATCGTTGTAATGCGGTAATTCCTGGTGAGCCTTCGCTATTTCGCGTTCAGTAATGTCAACCTGGTACAAAACGGCCATCAGGCGGCTGTAATCGCGGTCGAGGTAAACCGAAATCTGATTGATCAGCTGCTCATGCAACTCGTGATAAGCATTTTCAATATTTCCGGAGAAGGTAATTTCGATGCCAAACATTCCAAAGTCCTTCATAATTTGCTGAGCCGTTTCCTGAATAATGTCTTCCTTATTCAGGAAAAACTCGATATTGTCGTTTTGCAGGTTGGGAAAATTCATATTAATTCAGATTAAATTGTAACTCGCTCAAGTTACGATAAATTCCATCTTCAAGTTGTGTCAATTCATCATGCGTTCCTTTTTCAATTAACTGTCCGTGCTCGAGTACCAAAATCTGGTCGGCTTTGCGAATGGTCGAGAATCGATGTGCAATCACAACCGAAGTACGTCCCTGCATTAATTTTTCGAGAGCATCCTGCACCAGTCTTTCCGATTCGGAGTCGAGCGACGAAGTTGCTTCGTCAAGAATCAAAATTTTAGGATTTTTAAGTACTGCGCGGGCAATGGCAATTCGCTGCCGCTGACCACCTGAAAGTTGCGTACCACGCTCGCCCACAACAGTGTCAAGCTTTTCAGGAAAACGGTTGATGAATTCCATCGCATTGGCTTTTTGGGCAGCTTCAGTAATTTCCTCCTCGGTAGCACCACTCTTCCCATAGGCAATATTTTCGCGAATAGTACCTCCAAACAGCAAAATATCCTGCGGAACAAGGGCAATCTGACTGCGCAAAGCTGACAAAGAAAATTCGCGGCTGTCTTTTCCATCGAATAAAATTCCGCCGGAAGTAGCATCGTGCAACCGAAGCAAAAGCGTTGCGATGGTCGATTTTCCGGCGCCACTAGCTCCCACAAGCGCAACCATCTGGTTGGCCGAAATATCAACATTAATATTCCTGATTACATTTTCGTCGGGTCTCGACGGATATGCAAACGTCAGATCTTCGAAACTAATTTGTCCATGCAATTCATCATTTGCTTCCAATGTGGTGATTTCCTGAAGGTTTTCTTCCTGTTCCTTAAATATCTCGAACAAATCTTCGGTTGCGCCAATAAATTTCTGAATACTGGTATAAACAGTTGCCAACCCACCAATCGTTCCGCCAACAAAAGCCGAATAAATTACAAATGAAAACAAGTCTCCTGCCACCAGTTCGCCATTGGCGAGCAAGGACGAACCTTTCCAGATAACAGCTACCAATGCGCCAAATAAGCCAAAAACGATAAAAGCGGAAAAAGCGCCTTTGTAATGACCGCTTTTAATTCCCACCTGGGCTATTTCTTCAGTTTTCTTGCGGTATCGCGCAATTTCGAAGAATTCGTTGGTGTACGATTTTACACTTTGAATTCCCTGCAAAGTTTCTTCAACGATTGTATTCGATTCAGCCACCTGGCTTTGAACTTCTTTCGAAAATTTCCGGATAAATTTGCCAAAAACACGAGCCAGAATCATTATGGCAGGCAAAACGGCAAGCATAAAAAGTGTAAGTTTCAGCGATGTAAAAGCCAGCAAAGCAATTCCTCCGATAATGGTAATAATCTGCCTGATGAATTCGGCGAGCGTTGTGGTAAGTGTTTCCTGAAGCAAAATTATGTCAGCAGAAATACGGCTGTTCAGCTCGCCCACCCTGCGCTGATCAAAAAATTTAAGTGGTAATTTGATCAGGTGATTATAAGTATCCTGTCGCAAAAAAGCCAGTGTTTTTTCGGTTACATTCACGAAAAGTACAATCCGAAAATAAGAGAAAACAGATTGCGCCAGAAGCACCACCCCCAAAAGAATAGCTACTTCATTCAAACTTCTGGAAACGATTTCCTTGTTTGCAGAATTAACCAGATCGCCCAGCAATTTCGGAAAGATCAGACTGGTTGTTGTTGACCCAATCAGAAAAAACATTCCAATCCCGTATTCGCGGCGAAAGGGTTTGATGTACTTGTATAGTTTGAATGCATTGCGAAGGCCTTCGCGGGTTATTTTTTTCTTTTCAACTTCAACCATCCTGAAATTTTTGTTCTATTTTTTTTACTGCCTGAATAACAGTCCAGATCATTTTGTGTTCAAATGATATTATTAAAGACAAAGTGAGCGGGCAACTTGACGTAACCCGCTCACAAAATCACTATTTATGTCATTCAACTTTTTCCTACAACTGTTTAAAGAAGTCGTTTCCTTTATCGTCAACAATTATAAATGCCGGGAAATTTTCGACGCGGATTTTGCGAATGGCTTCCATGCCTAATTCTTCCATATCAATCACTTCGCTCGATTTGATGCTCACTTTAGCCAAAATTGCAGCTGGTCCGCCAATTGAGCCAAGATAAAATCCGCCGTGCTTTTTGCAGGCATCGGTCACTTGCTGACTGCGGTTTCCTTTTGCAACCATGATCATTGAACCGCCCATGCTCATAAAGAAATCAACATAAGGATCCATACGTCCGGCAGTTGTTGGGCCGAAACTTCCGGAGGCCATTCCTTTTGGCGTTTTAGCAGGTCCTGCATAATAAACCGGGTATCGTTTCAGATATTCAGGCATTGGTTGACCGGCATCCAACATTTCTTTCAAACGAAGATGAGCCATATCGCGGGCAACAATCAAAGTTCCTGAAAGATTCAATCGGGTTTTAATTGGGTATTGCGACAAAGTTTTTAGTACCTCTTCCATTGGCTGATCCAAATCAATATCAACAGCAGGTTGCATACCTGGCGCTTTTGCCGGAAGGAAACGGACAGGATTACGCTCCAGTTCTTCGAGGAAAATGCCATCTTCTGTAATTTTTGCTTTGATATTACGGTCGGCAGAACAACTTACACCCAAACCAACCGGACAAGACGCAGCGTGGCGAGGCAATCGGATCACGCGCACATCGTGCACGAAATACTTACCCCCAAACTGGGCACCCAATCCACATTCCTGTGCAATTTTTTCGATTCTCGCTTCCCATTCCAAATCACGAAAAGCCTGTCCGCCTTCGTTGCCTTCGGTTGGTAAATGATCCAGATATCCGGCAGATGCTTTTTTAACGGTTGCCAAAGTTGCTTCGGCAGATGTTCCGCCAATTACAAGTGCCAAATGGTATGGAGGACATGCGGAAGTGCCTAAATCCATGATTTTTTCCTTGACGAATTTGGTCAGGTTTTCGTCGGTCAGCAGCGATTTAGTTTGCTGATACAAATAAGTTTTGTTACCGGAACCTCCACCTTTGGTGATGAACAGAAACTCGTAAGAATTGCCTTTTTCCGAATAAATATCGATTTGTGCCGGAAGATTTGTTCCGGTATTCTTTTCGTCCATCATTGTTAACGGAACCACCTGCGAATAGCGAAGATTGCGATCCTGATAGGTATTGAAAATTCCCTTTGAAAGGAATTCGGCATCATTCACGCCGGTATAAACGTCTTCACCTTTTTTACCCATTACAATGGCAGTACCGGTATCCTGGCAGGTTGGCAATTCACCTTCAGCAGAAACAACCTGGTTCATCAACATTGTGTGAGCCACAAAACGATCGTTATCAGTGGCTTCCGGATCTTCCAGAATTTTAGCCAGTTTTTCGAGATGTGTTGCTCTTAGATAGAACGAAACATCGGCAAAAGCTTCTCTGGCAAGCAATTCAAGGCCTTCAGGAGCAATTTTAAGTATTTTACGGCCATCGAACTCAACAGTCGATACAAAATCTTTGGTCAAAAGACGATACGCTGTAGTATCTTTCTTGATCGGAAATGGTTTTTGATAAGTGAATTTTGACATTTTATGTTACTGAAAATGAGTTAATAATTAAACCCGCTTTTGGGCTGCAAGAATAGTATTCGACAAAAGAGAAACCCTGGTCATTGGGCCAACTCCACCCGGCACAGGTGTAATGTAGCTGCATTTAGGAGCAACTTCGTCAAACTTTACATCACCCTTCAGGCGCCAGCCCGACTTTGTTTCAGGAGCAGCAACACGTGTTGTACCAACATCGATAACAACGGCGCCTTCTTTTACCATGTTTGCCTTAATGAACTCCGGCGATCCCAAAGCGGCTATCAGAATATCAGCTTCAGCACAAACTTTTTCAAGATCTTTGGTCTGACTATGAGCAACTGTTACAGTAGCATTCACTCCTTTTTGCGACATCAGAATACTTAGCGGACGACCTACAATATTGCTTCGGCCAACAATTACACAACTTTTTCCTGATGTCGGAATTTGGTATCTTTTAAGCAATTCAACGATTCCAAAAGGAGTTGCCGATAAAAATGCAGGCATTCCGAGAACCAGTCTTCCAACATTTTCGGGATGGAACCCATCCACATCTTTCCGGGGATCGATTGCTTCTATTATTTTTTGTTCCGAAATATGCTTTGGCAAAGGCAATTGCACGATAAAACCATCTAATTCAGGGTCATTGTTTAACTCATGAACTTTGGCGATCAATTCAGCTTCAGTCACATCATCCTCAAAACGAATGAGCGACGAGCGAAATCCTACTTCTTCGCAATCTTTAATTTTAAATGCTACATAAGTTTCACTTCCACCATCGTGTCCAACCAAAACTGCCGCCAAATGCGGAGCCCGTTTTCCCTGGGCAACAATTTGTTTTACGTCTTCGGCAATTTCTTTCTTTATCTCGTCAGCCGTCTTTTTCCCGTCAATTAAAATCATATTAAGCTTTTTTAATCAGGTTATCGTTTTTGACCGGCCTTGCCCATCATGCGTGTCATATTTTTACCTTGCGACACCACCTTCATCATTTTGCGTGTTTCAGCAAATTGTTTAATAAGGCGGTTAACTTCCTGAATGTCGGTTCCGGAGCCATCGGCAATACGTTTGCGACGCGAGCCGTTTAAAAGGCTGGGATCTTCCCTTTCGGCAGGTGTCATAGAATAGATAATGGCCTCAATGTGCTTAAATGCGTCATCTTCAATCTGCACATCTTTCAAAGCCTTACCCATTCCCGGAATCATTGCTGCCAGATCTTTCAGGTTACCCATCTTTTTAATTTGCTGAATCTGTTTCAGGAAATCGCTAAAACTGAACTGGTTTTTGGCAAGTTTTTGCTGAAGTTTCTTTGCTTCAACTTCATCAAATTGTTCCTGCGCTTTTTCAACCAGCGAAACAATATCGCCCATCCCCAGAATACGGTCGGCCATACGTTCAGGGTGGAAATTATCCAGAGCTTCCAGTTTTTCGCCGGTACCAACAAATTTAATAGGCTTATCAACTACCGAGCGTATTGAAATAGCGGCACCACCACGGGTATCACCATCGAGTTTTGTAAGTACAACTCCATCAAAATCGAGGCGGTCGTTAAATTCTTTTGCAGTATTTACGGCATCCTGCCCGGTCATAGCATCAACCACGAACAGAATTTCGTGTGGTTTTACAGCATCTTTAACAGCGCTTATTTCGTTCATCATTTCCTGATCGATGGCCAAACGACCAGCGGTATCGATAATGACAACGTCGTTACCCTGCAATTTAGCCTGACGAATAGCTTCCAGAGCAATCTTCACAGGATTTCTGTTGCCGTCTTCAGTATAAACCGGAACACCGATTTGTGCTCCGAGAACTTTAAGCTGTTCGATAGCGGCGGGCCGGTATATATCACAGGCAACCAACAGCGGATGCTTTCCTTTCTTGCTTTTAAGCATTTTAGCCAGCTTTCCGGTGAAAGTGGTCTTTCCGGATCCCTGAAGACCTGCAACTAAAATGACAGAAGGATTACCTTTAAGATTGATGTCAACGAATTTTCCACCCATCAACTCTGCCAATTCATCGTGAACTATTTTCACCATTAACTGCCCGGGTTTCAGCGAATTGAGAACGTCCATCCCCAATGCCTTCTTCCTTACACTTTCAGTAAAAGTTTTGGCTATCTTGAAGTTAACATCGGCGTCGAGTAATGCACGTCGTACTTCTTTAAGCGTTTCCGCAATATTTATTTCGGTAATTTTCCCCTGACCTTTAAGGAGTTTAAAGGATCTTTCCAGCTTTTCATTAAGATTTTCAAACATATCGTTTCAGTCGGTTTTCATTTTGATAAAACTGATGCAAAATTATAAAAATATGGCAAAGTGCTCTTCAATGAAAAAATTTAAAAATATTTCGATTTTGGGGGTTACCTTTTCTTGTTTTATGGAATTAAAAGAGTAAGCAGTTTGAACCGAGAACGAAATGGTGATTATGAGAAGTTGTATTTCAGATTATTACGGGCTTATATTTCATTGTCCAATGGTTAACGAGAGAAAAGATTGTGCATTTGTACACATCAGGAAATTAACCATAAAAGAACGATTAGCATATTTCGACGTACTTACTGAACCAGAAAAAATGACCCTGATTGAAAAACATCAGAGATGTATTAAGATCAGAGAAAACAAGACCCTTTTTCACGAATCGCAATAATGTAGATTGATTGGGAGCCGCCAGGCTCCCTTCTACTTTTTAGTACATTCAACATTCAGGTAATGTACTGAAAAATAGTTGG
>DPRM01000084.1 GCA_003537645.1 Prolixibacteraceae bacterium | reverse complement strand
CCGCTGGCAGTCATCGGAAATTCGTTTACGAAAAAGATGAACTGTGGAATTTTGTATCTGGCAATTTTACCACGACAGAATTCCTGAACTGTTTCTTCAGTTAATTCCTGATCGGCTTTAAGTTTGATAAAAGCGCCAACCTGTTCTCCGTATTTTTTGCTCGGAACTCCAACTACTTCAACAGCTTCCACTTCGGGCATGTTGTAAATGAAGTTTTCGATTTCGCGTGGGTAGATGTTTTCTCCCCCGCGAATAATCATGTCTTTTATGCGGCCGGTGATGCGATAAAATCCGTCAGGAGTTTTTACTGCCAAATCGCCCGAATGCAGCCAGCCGTCTTTGTCGATCGCGTTGGCAGTGGCTACCGGATTTTTATAGTAACCTTTCATCAGGTTGTATCCGCGACAGCAAATTTCGCCCTGCTCACCAACGGCGCTTTCTTCGCCTGTTTCGGGATTTACAATCTTGACTTCCACATTGGGGAATTCAAAACCTACAGTGGTGGAGCGTACTTCAGGAGAATTGTGCGTGCGGGTGGCGGTCATTCCCGGCGAAGTTTCGGTAAGCCCGTAAACGATAATGACATCTTTCATGTTCATTTTCTGCATCACCTGGTTCATGGTTTCGATGGGGCAGAGGGCGCCGGCCATGATTCCGGTCCGCAGCGAACTTAGATCGAACATGCTAAACATCGGGTGGTTCAGTTCGGCGATAAACATGGTTGGAACGCCATACAGCGCAGTGCATTTTTCTTTTTCTACTGAAGCCAGAACCATCAGCGGATCGAAGTTTTCGACCATCACCATTGTGCATCCGTGTGTGATTACGGCGCAAAGTGCCAGCACGCATCCAAAACAATGGAACAATGGCACGCAAACCAGCAGCCGCTCCTTATGGGTGAATTTCATGCATTCGCCGGCCGCATATCCGTTGTTCAGAATGTTGTGATGGGTAAGCATAACCCCTTTTGGAAAGCCTGTCGTTCCGGAGGTATATTGCATGTTGACAACATCGTGGCAACTGATGTTTTCCTTGATGAGTTCAAGTTCCATGTCGTCGATATGGCTACCAAGCAGAATGAGTTCGGAAGTGTTGTACATGCCGCGGTGCTTTTGCGGCCCGATGAAAATGACATTCTTCAGCTCCGGAAATTTTTCGCTTTTCAGGTTACCACGCTGGCTGTTTTTTAATTCAGGAACCAGGTCAAACATCATATTCACGTAATCGCTGTCGCGAAACCCATCGACCATGCAAAGGGTGTGGATGTCGGCATTCTGAAGCAGGTATTCGAGTTCTGAAGATTTATAGCTGGTATTGATAGTGACAAGAATTGCTCCGATTTTGGCGGTGGCGAACATGAAAGTCAACCAATCGGGAACATTGTTTGCCCAGATTCCCACTTTATCTTCGGGCATAACGCCGATGTACAATAATCCTTTGGCAAGCTGGTCAACCCTTTCGTTAAACTGCGAATAAGTAAAACGCAAATTGCGGTCGGGATAAACCATGAATTCCCTGTCGGGAGCTTCTATTGCATATTTTTCAAGTAATTCGCCCAGCGTAAAGTCAAGTAGTTGCATGAAATCTGATTTTCAGGAATGGTGGCTAAAAAGGTGCGTAAATTACTGCCAGTATTCTGGCCGACTGGTTGTTGCCTGCATGTACGTTGTGCAGAACAATCGAATCAAGGTAAATGCTGTCGCCTTTTTCCAGCTTGTAAATTTCTTTTCCGTAATTGATTTCAATAGCGCCATCGAGCACATAAATAAATTCTTCGCCTTCGTGCGACGAAAGCATATAATCAGATTGAAGTCCGGGTTCAATGTCAATAATAAACGGTTCCATATTTCTGCCGGCTTTGTCGAAGGCCAGCGAGAAGAAATTCAGGTGCTCGCGCGATTCGCTGGGTTGAGAAGTAAACCGCACTCCTTTTTGATGTTCGCCCGAACGCACTACCACGGGGCCGTAGGCGTCACTGTCGTCGAGAAATGTACCAAGGCGAACTCCCAGCGCACGGGCAATTTTAATCAATGGTGCCAGTGATGGGATGTTTTTTTCCTGTTCAATTTTTTGGATGATGGTGATATCCATTCCGCTCCGTTCAGCCAACTCTTCGAGGCTGACCTTTTTCATTTCACGAATTTGCTTGATTTTTACACCAACGGTTTTCTGAACTGTCATATCAAAGGTATTTTTAGAGAGTGTTGCACAAAATTAGGTTTATTTTAGTCTCTCACAAATTTGTTTCTCTGGTATTCAACCCGAAGCATGAGCAACATAAGTATCGCGATACAAACAATTGCCCTTACTGAATAGATTGTGGCCAGCGTTCCTTTGCTCGATAGCAACGAAAGCAGCGGAGCCAGTAACATTCCTGTCCAGATCAGAAACGATTCGCTGTTTTCCCTGGTTTTCCACAAGCGGCTGATTACCGGGAAATAGGCAATTACCAGGATTCCCTGTGTTAAAGCGTGGGTTACAAAATGATTTTTGGTAATGAACCAAAAAAGTACAATTACCAGAACAGCAATCAGGCATCCTTTGTCGAACCGGCTAAAGCGCGTGGTATGGTCGCCGAAAATGTAAATTGCGATGGAAACAATGGCAGTGAGCGCCAGATCGGTGGTGTTAAGAATATTGTCGAGTAAGCTGAAATGATCTGATTCGAGATAAGTGGTCAGACTAATAGCAACCGCGATGGTGAAGAATATCCACATTGCCAGTGCCGGCTTTATCTTCTGCTTATATGTTAGCCAGCAATACCAAATGGTTATGGCCAGATTAAGGATTGAAACGCTGGCAATAGAAATATTTCTGATCAGGATTTCGTACATTGGGTTTGGAAATTTTAGTGTAAATTGAATGCAATTATATTACAATAATTGAAATATTTATCATTCATTTTTGATGTTCGTATAGTACCTTTGATTGATATATTTTCAACTCCTTTATCATGAAATCATTTATAGACGAAGCCGAAATTGCGCGCGTACTGGAACAAAATCAAAGACCCGATCCTGCAAAAGTCCGGTATGTGCTCGATAAAGCCAAGGAAATGAAAGGTCTGGATCTGGAAGACGTGGCTGTGCTCTCAAATATCAGCGATCCGATGCAGCTTTTCGAACTTTTCGAAGAGGCAAACCATATCAAGGAGAAAATCTATGGTAAGCGACTTGTTATTTTTGCCCCGCTCTATATTTCCAATCTTTGCGCAAACGAATGTACTTACTGTGCTTTCAGGGCAAAAAATAAAGAAATTGTACGTCGTTCGCTAACGCAGGACGAGATAAAACACGAGACCGAAATTCTTGTTAAGCAAGGTCACAAACGTATTTTGCTGGTGGCCGGAGAATCGTATCCAAAACAAGGCTTCCAATATGTGATCGACTCGGTTGCTTCTGTTTATGAGGCAAAAGTTGGAAATGGCGAGATTCGCCGTGTAAATGTGAATGTGGCGCCACTCGAAGTTGCTGAATTTAAAATGCTGAAAGATGCCAAAATCGGGACTTACCAGCTTTTTCAGGAAACATACCACCACGAAACCTATCACAATGTACATACCGGGGGCAAAAAGAAAGATTACGATTACCGGGTAACCGCACTGCACCGGGCAATGGAGGCGGGTATTGACGATGTCGGGATTGGGGTGCTTTTTGGATTGTATAATTTCCGTTTCGAATTGCTGGCTTTGATGCAGCATATCCGTGAGTTTGAGCGGGTTTTTGGAGTTGGCCCGCATACCATCAGCGTTCCGCGACTGGAACCTGCAACCGGCTCGGATATCGCTTCGCATCCACCGTTTGCGGTTGCCGACCTCGATTTCCGCAAGATTGTTGCCATTCTCAGGCTGGCAGTTCCTTACACGGGCATCATCATGTCAACCCGTGAAACTGCACAAATGCGGCGCGAAACGTTTGCGCTGGGCGTTTCACAAATTTCAGCCGGAAGCCGCACCAATCCGGGCGGATACACCGATTCGCAACACGAAGATGATGGCAGCCAGTTTTGTTTGGGCGACCACCGCGATCTCGATGAGGTGATTCGCGATGTGGCCGAAATGGGCTACATTCCATCTTTCTGTACCGGTTGTTACCGGCTGGGGCGTACTGGGCAGGATTTTATGGATCGCGCCAAGCCGGGTGATATCAAGAATCATTGCGGGCCGAATGCCATTTCAACTTTTATGGAATACCTGATGGATTACGCTTCGTATGAAACACGCCTGATTGGCGAAGACCTGATTGACGATGTAATAAATTCCATGGAGGGGATTGCCCGCGAACGCGCTGTGAAGTTGCTCGATAAAGTGAAAAAGGGCAACCACGATATGTATTGCTGATTTAAGATATGCAAATATACCGCACCGAAACCGACCTTTTGGGAAGTAAGGAAATTCCAGCTGATTCGCTATGTAGAATCCATACTGCACGGGGTTCTGGTGAATTTTCAAATCTCCGGAAGACCTGTTCATGCGGAATTGGTAAAAGCTTACGGAGCTGGTAAGCAGGCATGATTACAGCGCTCATTCCGGCTATTGCTTATGAAAAGGCCAGTGAGATTGTTAAGAATTCAAAATATGAAGAGATATCAATAATGAATGCAGTTTTGAAGTCAGGATTAATGAACGAGCTGGAATTGAATAACTTGATTGATTCCGAAACTGCTTGTGAATTGGGATCGTGAGTATTTTTAGTTGTGCTTATTTGTATATATTCTAAATAATTGTTAACATGTTTTGCATTTACGCAGAATATATTTAGTTTGGCAGAAGAATTTGATATTAACTACTTAAAATTTTATAACATGAAAAAATTAGCATTGATTTTAGCGGTGGTTTTCACCATGGGTTTAACTGCATCTTCAGTATCAGCAGCAACAAAAGAAAAAGCTCCTAAAAAAACAGAACAAAAAGCAGCTGACAAAAAAGATTGTCCTGCAGAAGCAAAAGCTGCATGTGGTGAGAAAAAAGCTTGTTGCGACAAGAAAAAATAATCTCGATTTAAATATTAGAGAAAGTATAAAATGACTGGCATTGCCGGTCATTTTTGTTTTAAGCATATTTGGATTTATAGCAGGAAGAACCTCGGAGTATTATTTTTTTGCTTTTACGGACTTTCTGAAATCCCATGGAAGGTTGTAGTAAACCGAATAAGTGAAATCGAGGTTGAACCCTTTTTCAGCCTTTCCGTAACCCGGAATAAAGTAAACAGGCGGAAGCTCCAACTCTTTGTGATTAAAGTTTACTTTGCCGCGAATTGTCCAGCCCATATAAAAATTGTGAAGTATTTCCCCTTTAATCCCAATCATAAACTCGCCCCAATGGGCAAAATAGTTTTGATTTCCGAATCTTCCGTTTTCCAGGCCCCAGTACGAATCAATCAGGTAGTAATCAACCTGCTGCCGCGAGAGTGCGAAACTATACCTGAAACCGATAAAGAAAATATCTTTATCCTCCTTGTTTTCTGCCTGAAGAAAATTATAGTCAAATCCTACGCGCGAATAATTGCCATTGCTTTTGTAATCAATGTAGTTTGTTTTAATCCTCATCGCGTCGTAGCCGGTTTCGAAAACCGGAAACCAGTTGGGCCAAAGTTCCATATCGACCGAAACTTCTGTTCCGTAGCGATTTCCTTTGGTCCATAAATCCTGAAACGGACGGGTTACGTCAAACCCGGCGCGAAACCCCCGCATGTGGATGTAATTATCTGTGCGTTTGGGTTTTAATTTCTTCTCCTGTTCGGTCTGCCCGTAGCTAATTGTTGCTAACAGACAGAGGATGAATGTAAATCTTAATATTCTCATTCCATTTTGTAGTTACCAGACTATCTTTTATTTCGACGGAATCAATTCTGTTTTGTGAAAATCCGACTGATCGTAATTTGTATTCGTAGTAGAATCCGGATTCCATCGAAGCGTATTTTTGCGTCGTTGTGTATATAAAACTAATTGAATCTGATTTCGAATCAATCCAGATCATAAAATGGGAAGTGTCGGTTTTAGCCAAAGGAAGAAGTACGCTGGACGCGATTTCTTCGTTATACAATAAACTATCCGAACCTATTCCGATCACTGTTACGATTGGGCTCATTGTTCTTTTTGTGGTTGAATGATAGAACGAAGCCTGCAGCAAAGCTTGAGGAGGAGCTTCGAATACTTCCTTGCAGGCAGTTACAATCGTCAGCAGAAGAATCAGATAAAATAATCGCTTCATTCAGGTTGTTTTTTTTGAAAGCCGTAAATGTAGGCATATTCAGGATGAAACGGAAAATGTGCAGGTTTTTTAATGTGGGCAGTTTGTAAAGTCCGCCTTTTAGTCCGCGCTTTACTGCCCTTACTAAGTTGAAAAGCCGAATTGCCATTTGCAAAAATTAGATATCTTTGCGGCAATTGCGACTGGAGTAATTGATTAATAAGGTTTTTAGAAAATTTAGGAATGAAGAAAATACGTAATTTTTGCATTATTGCGCACATCGATCACGGAAAAAGTACTCTGGCCGACAGGCTGCTTGAATATACAAAAACGGTTGACGCCCGGGCTATGAAAGCTCAGGTTCTTGATAGCATGGACCTCGAACAAGAGCGTGGAATTACAATTAAGAGCCACGCCATCCAAATGCAGTACATACACAATGATCAGGAATATATTCTGAACCTGATTGATACCCCCGGNNTGCTCATCATCGACTCAACACAGGGAATTCAGGCACAAACCATATCAAATTTATACCTGGCCATCGAACACGATCTGGAAATTATTCCGATCCTGAATAAAATGGACCTTGACAATGCGATGCCCGAAATTGTAGAAGACCAGATTATTGGTCTGATCGGTTGCCGGCGAACAGATATTATTCGTGCCAGCGGAAAGACCGGACTTGGAATTGAAGAAATTCTGGAACGAATTGTAAATGATATTCCTGAACCAAAGGGAGTTGAAGATGCACCGCTTCAGGCATTGATTTTTGACTCTGTTTTTAATCAGTTCCGTGGTGTGATTGCCTATTTGAAAGTAGAAAATGGGGTAATCAGAAAAGGTGACCAGGTGAAATTCGTGAATGCCTCGAAAGAATATGTTGTTGACGAAGTTGGCGCGCTGAAACTCGGGATGTTTGAACGCGCTGAGTTGAAAGCCGGAAGTGTTGGATACATTATTTGCGGAATTAAAACAGCCCGCGAAGTGAAAGTTGGCGACACCGTTACACATTCGAAAGCGCCCTGCGAAAAGGCCATTGATGGTTTTGAGGAAGTAAAACCAATGGTTTTTGCCGGTGTTTACCCGATCGACTCCGAAGATTACGAAGACCTTCGCTCGGCCATGGAAAAACTGCAATTGAACGATGCGTCGCTCACTTATGAGCCGGAATCGTCGGCAGCGCTTGGTTTTGGTTTCCGATGCGGTTTCCTCGGACTGCTGCACATGGAAATTGTTCAGGAGCGGCTCGACCGCGAATACGATATGAACGTAATTACCACCGTTCCCAACGTGTTGTACCATGTTCACACCACCAAAGGCGAAACCATCAATGTTTACAATCCATCGGGATTGCCTGCCACTACAACCATCGACGATATCGACGAACCGTTTATCCGTGCTAACATCATCACTGCTTCCGATTTTATTGGACCAATCATGACCCTGTGCCTTGATAAACGCGGATTATTGCTGAAACAGGATTACCTTACTACCGACCGTGTGGAAATGGTGTTCGATCTTCCGCTGGGCGAAATCGTATTTGACTTTTACGATAAACTGAAGAGTATTTCAAAAGGATATGCTTCGTTCGATTACCACATGCTCGATTTCCGTCCTGCGAAACTGGTTCGTCTGGATATTCTGCTGAACGGCGAAATGGTTGATGCGCTTTCAACTTTGATTCACTTCAATAACGCGTATAGTTTCGGAAAGCGGATGTGCGAAAAACTGAAGGAACTGATTCCACGGCAGCAGTTCGATATTGCCATTCAGGCGGCCATTGGCGCAAAAATTATTTCGAGGGAAACGGTTAAAGCGGTGCGAAAAGACGTAACTGCCAAATGTTACGGAGGCGACATCACCCGAAAACGCAAGTTACTCGAAAAACAGAAAAAAGGAAAAAAACGAATGAAACAGGTTGGAAATGTGGAAGTTCCGCAAAATGCTTTCCTGGCGGTTCTGAAATTGGATTAGCAGTTATTATTGACGGGGTGACTTGCAGTCACCCCGTCAATATCCAAATATTTAAAGGGTTTTTCCGGCAACGGAGAAACCCTTTTTTATGTTTTTTCTGACAATAACTTTTAACTTTAAACCACTAACTAATTCACTTAACCATGACTGGATTTAAATTAATCAGCAACCGAATTCTGGTATTTTTGATTGCATTTTTGTTTGTCGGAAACCTTCAGGCACAAACCGAGCCATTCAGGATTATTGGCTACATGCCAAGTTGGAAAGATATCAGCACTTTTAATAAAACATTTGATTTCAGTAAAGTTACGCATATTAACTATGCGTTTCAGAATCCTGATGCTTCAGGCAATCTGGTTTCGTCAAATGCAGGATTAACAGATCTGGTGCAAAAAGCACATGCCAATAATGTTAAAGTACTGGTTTCAATTGGTGGCGGATCGGCTGCAAACGGTGTAGTAAAAGAGAATTTTCAAAATCTTATCAGCACTTCAGAAAAGCGTGCCAATTTCATTCATAAAATTGTTGTTTACCTAAATAATTACAAGCTCGACGGGCTAGATGTCGATATTGAAGGTCCTGCTATCAATGCCGATTATGGGGCTTTTATTGCCCAACTGGCTGATTCTCTTAAACCCAAAGGTCTGCTTTTAACAGCTGCAGTAGGGTGGGGAGCCGATAAAATCCAGAATGAGACTCTTCCGCTGTTTGATTACATTACCCTGATGGCTTACGATTACACCGGAAACTGGGATCTTACCCGTCCGGGGCAACATTCGCCGTTTTGGTATGCGCAAAAAATGATCAACGACTG
Source organism: Prolixibacteraceae bacterium (assembly GCA_003537645.1). GTDB lineage: Bacteria > Bacteroidota > Bacteroidia > Bacteroidales > Prolixibacteraceae > Aquipluma. The sequence goes on along the minus strand of DPRM01000084.1, from coordinate 4,985 downwards.
GATCGCGCGGGGTGTGAAAAAGGAAAATCTTTGTCTGGGGCTGCCATTCTACGGATATGGTTTTTACAAATCGGCAGGTAGTTACGGCTATGGCAAAATTCTGTCTTTGTATCCTGATGCAGGATCGAAAGATCAGGTGGGCGATACCATTTATTACAACGGGAATGCGACTATCCGCGAGAAAACCAAACTTGCGATGGCCAATGCTTCGGGAGTGATGATTTGGGAGCTTTCGCAGGATGCTCCAGGTAACAACTCTTTGTTAAAAGTGATCAATCAAACGGTTGACTCATTACTTGTAGTATCACCTGTTTTAGTTGCCAATCAGGAATTTGGCTTGTTCCCAAATCCGGCAAAGAATTATTTGATAATTGCTGATTTGGTTTCGGAACATCCTGCAAAAGTGGAAATTTTTAATCTGGATGGCCGTGTGGTTAAATCGCAGGATGTTAAACTTGAGGATAGGAAAAGCCGCATCAGGATAGCCTCTTTAAGTTCAGGAAAATATATATGCCGGATTACTACCCCGAAGGGTGTATATTCTAAAAAGTTTGTGAAAGAATAGTCGAAAGTTTTGTGCAAATAAAAAATCCCGCCTTTCAGCAGGATTTTAAGTATCAGATTTTGGGTTCGTTTTACATGATTAGTTTGTAGCCTTTGCCATGTACGTTAATGATTTCGACCTTCGGATCGTCTTTCAGGTGTTTCCGGAGTTTGGTAATGTACACATCCATACTTCGGGCATTGAAATAATTGTCGTCGATCCAGATGGTTTTCAGGGCAAAGTTACGTTCCAGCACTTTGTTGGCATTGTTGCAAAGCAGCCGTAGCAACTCGGCTTCCTTGGTCGTAAGTTTTACTTCTTCTGCACCACCGGTTAAAATTTGTTTTCGCGAATCGAAGGAGTAAATGCCAAGTTTATAAATCGCGTCTTCGTGCGAATTAGTGTCCTGACTCACCCTGCGCATAATGGCTTCAATGCGGAAAATCAGCTCTTCCATGCTAAACGGTTTGGTAATGTAGTCGTCGGCACCAATTTTGAAACCTTCAAGCACATCTTCCTTCATGTTTTTGGCAGTCAGAAAAATAATCGGGATGTCCATGTTTAGCAAGCGGATATCTTTTGCCAGCGAGATTCCATCTTTTTTTGGCATCATGATATCAAGAATACAAAGGCTATACGGCTGATTTTTGTTAAAACCTTTGTAGGCTGCTTCTCCATCAGGGTATAAATCAGTTTCATACCCTTTGGCAATCAGATATTCTTTCAGTAACAAACCAAGGTTTTCATCATCCTCGGCCAATAGTAATTTTACTTTTTTTTCCATATTCTTCTATGTTTATCGGAAAATATATCATGAATTTTGTTCCTTTATTTAGTGAGCTTTCCACCTTTATTTTACCCCGGTGGGCGTCAACAATTTTTTTTACATAACTTAATCCAAGTCCGAATCCTTTTACATCGTGCACATTTCCGGTCGGAACGCGATAAAACCGTTCAAAAATCTGGCTGACATGTTCTTTTTGAATCCCAATTCCGTGGTCTTTTACTGAAAGCATTAGAAATTCTCCGTCCAATTCGGTCGAGATAATAATGCGGGGCTCTTCTTTGCTGTATTTCACAGCATTGTCGAGCAAGTTAAACAAAACATTGGTAATATGCACATCGTCGCCTTTAATGATGGCAGGATTGGCTTTCAGATCGGTTGTCAATTCACCGTTTTTCGATTTTACGCGTAGCTCGAAATTCAGTACTACCGAATTGATGAGTGTATTTAAATTTACTTCTTTAATTTTTAGTTTCAGTTTTCCCTCATTAAATACTGCCATTTGAAGCACTTTTTCAACTTGAGTGGTCAGTCGTTTACTTTCCTGAAAAATTATTCCGGAGATGTGTTCAATGGTTTTCGGTGTATTGCTTACGGTATTGTCGCGCAACATCTGACTGGCNNGTCATGTTGTTGATGAAATCGTTCTTGATGATCGACAATTTCTTTTGCTTCATAATGATAAGAATGGTATAAACGAAAATACCGATCAGCAGGGCTGTTAACACGATGGTTGGAATGACAAGTATTCCGGTTTCTTTTAGCAGAAAGGTATCTTGTTTCGGAAAGTAAAGATATAGCCAATTGGGTTTTGGGTTATCGTCGTTTGGGAAAAGTAAGGCTCTGTATTTGCTCTGCTGGTTTGAAATGAAGCTTTTATCGCCATAAATAAATTTCTCATGACCAAGAGGGAATGTTTTTACAGCGTATCTGAAATCCATGCCTATCCCCTGACGCTTTAGTTCCATCTTAATTAACCTTCCCAGGGTGCTTACATTTATTCGGTTTTCGATAGGAAGTTCAGAGAGGATACTGGCCCACGATTGTTGCAGCAGCATTCGTCCGCGAATGTCAAGCCTTTCTTCGTATTGCTGTGCGGCAAATCCACGGGAATCTTCAATTATGTCGAAAGCGTTTGGGTAATCGCCCGGGCGACCCCTTTCGTTCTGTTTTTGGGGAGATTGCCTGTAATCTACGCGTAACTCTTCCGTAATTATATTTTCCGATGATCGTTGAGAGTATTCAACCGAAAACCGTGCGCTTTGCGTGTTAATAGTTTCAGAAATAGAACGTTGATTATTTCCCGGGAAAATGCCATTGCCAAGTGAAGAGGAAATATCTTTTTCGCGTTCGGTCAGCATTTTCGATTCTTCCATTTCGAGCCTGTAAGCAACCAGGCTTAAAGCGTTTTTGACGGCAGCATCAAATTGTTCTTCTTTAATTTCAAGTGCTTTTAAAATTGAATTGGTTTGAACCAGAATTAAACTGGTCATCACCAATGCCATCGAAACGATTAATATCAGTATTACCCTCCTGTTCATGTTGCAAATATAACCTTTTGAAACACTGACGATAAACACTTAACAATATTTAACACAGGTTTATTTTCAGGTGTTTGTCCTGAATTATTTGGTTGAAGAGATGTTGTTTTGGAGCTTGAACAAGTGAGGATATGATTCAGGATTTACCAAAATTTATTCTGAATCAGAGTCAGGGAAACTGTCATTAATTTTTTCGAGGGCAACCTTTGATGCGTTTTGCTGTGCTTCCTTTTTTGAAGTTCCGGTTCCTTTTCCCCAAAGCTGGTTATCGACTTCAATGCTGGCAACGAACCAGGGTTGTTTTCCGTCATTTTTGCTTTCGTCGGCAGTATCGAACGAGACCGCTCTTTTATTTTTTTGCGACCATTCAATCAACTGGCTTTTGTAATTGGTATTTGTATTCTGAACTTCGGCCAGATTGACATAGTTGTTCAGTAGTTTGCGGGTGATAAATTTTTTTGCTTCCGGATAGCCTTTGTCGAGATAAATGGCGCCAATGAGTGCTTCGAGTGTGTCGCCGTAAATATGGCTCGATTCGGTGGTGGAAGTTGTGTTGGATTGAATATAGTGGTTTAACCCGATTTGGTAGGTGAGTTGTGTCAGGAAACTGCGGTTTACAAGTTTCGAACGCATTTGCGTCAGATATCCTTCGTCCTGATTCGGGAAACGGTTGTAAAGAAAATCGGCGATGGCGGCTCCAAGAATGGCATCGCCCAGGTATTCAAGCCTTTCGTTGTTAATGTAGTTTCCGCGCGAACTAACTTTTGAGGCTGATTTATGAATGACGGCAATATCGTAAACCTTCAGATTAGTAGGGTAAAATCCCAACAAGGATTTTAAAAATAAATAAAACTCTTTTCTAGGAGAAGAAAAGAGTTTTATTCTTTGAACGATAGTACGTATCACTTGTGTTAAATTTTCTTGAAAATAACAGAAGCATTGTGCCCACCAAAACCAAAAGTATTGCTTAAAGCAGTTTTGATTTTGCGTTCTTTAGCGACATTGAAAGTGAAATCCATTTTAGGATCTATTTCGGGATCGTCGGTAAAGTGATTGATTGTAGGCGGTATAATACCATCTCTTATTGCCAGGATTGATGCAATTGCTTCAACAGCTCCGGCGGCTCCAAGCAGGTGACCTGTCATTGATTTGGTTGCACTAATGCTTAAATTATAAGCGTGCTCTCCAAAGCATTTCAGGATTGCTTTTGGTTCGGCAATGTCGCCCAGAGGAGTTGATGTTCCGTGAACATTGATATAGTCAATGTCTTCAGGATTCATTCCTGCATCTTCCAAAGCCCATTTCATAACCAGTGTTGCTCCGCCTGCTTCAGGATCGGGGGCAGTCATGTGATAAGCATCGGCCGACATTCCTCCACCAACCATTTCAGCATAAATCCTTGCACCACGTTTTACAGCATGCTCGTATTCCTCAAGGATGAGGGCTCCAGAGCCTTCTCCCATCACAAAACCATCACGATCCAAATCAAACGGACGCGAGGCTGTCATAGGATCACTGTTTCGGGTAGAAAGTGCCCGCATGGAGTTAAATCCAGCCAGACCTGCAGGGTTGATTGCTGCTTCAGATCCACCGGCAATAAATACATCGACTTTACCCAGACGGATATAGTTCATTGCTTCAATGATGGCGTGTGACGCAGAAGCGCATGCAGTTACCGTGGTGAAATTCGGCCCTCTGAATCCATAGCGGATTGAAAGTAAGCCACTCGCGATGTTGGCAATCATTTTCGGTATGAAGAACGGAGAATAACGAGGCATCTCGTTTTTGTAATTCAGCGTTTCTTCAAAGAAGGTTTGTAACCCTCCAATTCCGGCACCCCACACAACACCAGCCCTGTCTTTGTTAACTTTCTCAAGATCAAGACCTGAATCTGTCATTGCCTGCGCTGCTGCTGCATACGCATACAAAGTAAAGGGATCATGTTTCCTGATTTCTTTTTGCTCTACATAGATAGCCGGATTGAAATCCTTCAGCTCGCAGGCAAAGGTTGTTTTGTGTGTTGAAGCGTCAAAACGGGTGATTGGGCCTGCGCCGCTTCTCCCATTTTTTAAGCCATCCCAGAATTCCTCGATAGAATTACCAAGCGGGTTTACAG
>DPRM01000035.1:920-5569 GCA_003537645.1 Prolixibacteraceae bacterium | reverse complement strand
AAAGACTGAAAATTTTTGGTCGGTTCTGATCCGGAAACATTAGTATCTTATTTAAAGATTTACATAAAACAAAAGATACACCATGACAAAAATTGCAGAGAAATTAACAGACTTAATTGGTAACACTCCATTATTGGAGCTTTCTAATTTTAACCGCAAGCATCAACTTGAATCCAGGTTAATAGCCAAGCTTGAATATTTCAACCCAGGTGGAAGTGTCAAAGACCGAATAGGAAATGCTATGATTGAAGATGCCGAGAAACGCGGGATACTCCAACCTGGATCGGTAATCATTGAACCGACCAGCGGGAATACCGGAATCGCCTTGGCGTTTGTTGCAGCAGCTAAAGGTTACAGGCTAATATTAACCATGCCCGAAACCATGACCGTTGAACGACGAAACTTGCTGAAAGCGCTTGGCGCNNTTCATTCATTCCGCAACAATTTAAAAACCCTGCAAATCCTGAAATACATCGCAAAACAACTGCCAACGAAATTTGGAACGATACCGATGGTGAAGTCGATATTTTTGTTGCAGGAGTTGGAACCGGAGGAACCATTACCGGCGTGGGCGAAATACTGAAAGAGAGAAAACCGTCCGTTCAAATCATTGCAGTTGAGCCAGCGGGTTCTCCTGTTATTTCAGGTGGGAATTCTGGACCACACAAAATTCAGGGAATTGGAGCAGGTTTTGTCCCGGATATACTGAACCGCTCGGTAATTGATGAAATTATTACGGTTAGCAATGATGCAGCTTTTGAAACCAGCCGTGAACTGGCACGTTCTGAAGGGTTATTGGTTGGAATATCTTCAGGAGCTGCTGTTTATGCTGCCGTAGAAGTAGCAAAACGTCCGGAGAACAAAGGCAAATCAATAGTTGTCATCCTTCCAGACACAGGTGAAAGATACCTGTCAACTTTACTTTATCAATTTGAGGAAGAATCGGCACTATTGCTTGCCAACTAATTTATTAAAAAACTTTTATGAGCAAAATACTTGTGAATGGTAAAGAGCAGGAGGTTGAAGTTCCAATCTCGCTGATCGATTTGATTAAGAGAAACGATGTGGCACAACCCGATATGGTTTCGGTGCAGTTGAACGGCGAATTCGTTGACCGGGGAGACTTTAATTCTACTTTGGTAAACGATAAAGACGAAGTAGATTTTCTGTACTTCATGGGAGGAGGAAGTCCGATCAATCAACAAAATTTACAAATCAAATAGAATGATGGATTTTACTGAAGATCAAATACAACGATACAGCCGTCACATTATCCTTCAGGATGTTGGTGTGGAAGGACAGGAAAGAATTAATAAGGGGAAGGTATTGATTGTGGGTGCCGGAGGTTTGGGGGCTCCGGTTGCCCTTTACCTTGCTGCAGCGGGCGTTGGCACCATTGGCATCATCGATGGCGACGTGGTCGATTTGTCGAACCTGCAACGTCAGGTCATCCATTTTACGGCTGATGTGAATAAAGCCAAGGTACTTTCAGCAAAAGAGAAAATAAATCAGCTTAACCCTGAAGTCGAGGTGATTACCTACTACGATCTTCTGACAGCAAGCAATGCATTGGACATCATCAAAGATTACGATTTTGTGGTGGACGGAACCGATAATTTTCCTGTGAAATTCCTGATTAACGATGCTTGCGTTCAGGCCAGAAAGCCATTCTCGCATGGAGGAATATTACGTTTTGAGGGGCAAACCATTACCGTTTTACCCGGAACAGCCTGTTATCGATGTGTTTTCCATGCTCCACCTCCGCCGAACGCTGTACCTACCTGTTCGCAGGCTGGCGTTTTGGGCGCCATCGCCGGTATGCTGGGAACCATTCAGGCTGCTGAGGTGCTAAAATACCTGACTGGCGTGGGCGATTTGCTGACCAACCGGTTACTGACTTTCAACGCTAAAACGATGGAATTCCGCACTATTAAAGTGAAACACAACCATCGATGTGCTGTTTGCGGCGACCATCCTACGATTACCGAACTGGTTGATTACGAACAGGCAACCTGTGAAATAAAAAGCAAACATTAAATTATGGAAGTCCCGGAATTAACATCAGAAAATCAGGCGAAAGCGCAAAAGAAGCTTTCTCTCATTAGTTTCAGCGGAGACTTTGACAAGCTGGTGGCGACTTTCACTTTGGCAACCGGCGCTGCCGCAGTGGGCTACGAAGTGAATATCTTTTTCACTTTTTGGGGTCTCGATGCCATCAAAAAGAAGCAAGGCAGGGCATTTGTCGGGAAAGGTTTTCTGGGTAAGTTGTTTGGTTTTTTCATGGGTGGTTTACGCAGTGCGCCTGTCAGCCGGTTGAACTTTCTGGGGCTTAGTCCAAAGATATTCCGCTACCTGATGCGAAAGAAAAACGTTGCTACTCTTGAAGAACTGGTTGAAGCCGCCAAGGCCTTGGAAATAAATTTATACGCCTGCGAAATGGCTATGCACATCCTTGGACTTGAAAAGAGCGACTTTATTCACGAAGTAAAAGGAGTGCTTGGCGTTGCTACTTTCCTCGAATTATCTGAAGGTGGAAGAACAATATTCATTTAATTTAAAATCAATTCAATATGGCTACTTTCAAATTAGATATTACACGTGAGCATTGCCCGATGACTTTTGTTAAAACCAAAATCCAACTGTCAAAACTAAATGCTGGTGATGTATTGGAAGTTTTACTCACAGAAGGTGAACCGCTCGAAAATGTTCCGAAAAGTTCACGCGAACAAGGATTTAATGTGTTGGAAGTATCGCATGTTGAAGGCGTGGTACATAAAATTCTCATTCAGAAATAACATTTCAGGCCATGCTCCAAATACCGCAACAAATTATTAATGATCTTTTTGATCACGCCAAAACGGGCTTGCCTGAAGAAGTTTGTGGTTATCTGGCTGGTACCAATAGCCAAGTTGTCAAACATTTCAGGCTGACAAACATAAACCACAGCAACGAGCATTTTTCGTTCGATCCGAAAGAGCAGTTTCAGGTGGTGCGTGAAGCACGGAAATTGGGTTTGGAGATTTTGGCCAATTACCACAGTCATCCGGAAACCCCCGCCCGACCTTCGCAGGAAGATATCCGGCTGGCCTTCGATCCGAATATCAGCTATGTAATTGTTTCACTGGCTGCTAAATTACCAGATGTGAAATCTTTCAGGATAAAGGGTGGTGAGGTTGAAAAAGAAGAAATACAGATTATCTAGAAAATAAAATCATGGAAAAGCCAATCTTTTTTATAGGCGAAGAATTGTCGGATAAAACGCGGCAATGGCTTCAGCGGCAACAGATTCAGTATATTGAACATCCATTTCATAAGATAGGAAAGTTCATCAGCGAAACTTTTGATGCTTATCTGTTTTTTAGTCCATCAGGAATTGATGGTTTTAAAGCTTCAGGAAATTTCCCATATCCTCACTCTTTGGTGTTTGCTAACGAAAACTCAACAGCCCGAACTGCCTGGCGTTTTTTTACCAATAAAGTTCATACCTCGCCGATTCCGGAAGAACTGTCGTTTGTTCAATATTCGATTTTCCGATGGATGAAAGAAACCAACATCAGTTTGGTGCAAGAAAATGACTATTAAAACAACAAGAAACCAACCCTGTGCTACTTCAACCTCAAAAATTCCAGTTAACAAAAAAGCTAGACTGTTCTTCAACATCCTTCGAATAAGATCAATAATCAATGCTCAGAACCAGTATGAAATTATGAATTAACCGGAAGTATTATTTTCCCTGAATGCATGTTAGGCAAGCCACACCTTTACTTTTTGGGATTGTGTCTTAGCCTATTGGCCAGAACTACTTTTTGCTTGAACAGGTGGGCAGGGGACACTACCATAAGAACAAAAAACACAACAATCGCATCGAAGAGTTTTCAAAATATTTTTACAGTTCTCACACTCATAAAAGAACTGACACGAGTCTTCATGCATAACTCCCTGTTTTTCAAAACCACAGGCAGGGCATCTAATTATTGATTTTATCTCAATTTTTTCTTGCATTTTACAGGTAGTATTGATGAATAAAAGGATGTATTGCTTCAAAAGCGAATAACTTTTTTCACCAGAATCCGGTCCTGATATATGAAACCGATGGTGTAGATTCCTGATTTTATACTGTTTGTATTTAGAGTAGCTGGGAATCCTGAAATTTTCTCTTGAAGGCAGAGTTGTCCCAAATCGTTTCTAATTTCAATTATTACTGGATTTCTGTCAACTGCAGAAGTTTCAACCGTTAAACGATCAGTCATTGGGTTCGGATAAATCCGAATTATAAGATCATCAATTCGCGTATTCAGTCCTGTGTTTTCATTTTCATCAATTTTAAAGTTAAACTTTCATTTATTCACTAGCTCATCAAATCAGCCTTATAACCGGCACTTTTCAATGTTTCAATAATCACTTCAGGATCAAGTCCCGTAGATTCAACAGTTAATACTTTCAATGGAGTTGAAGTATTGACACTCCATTTGGCAATTCCTTTTACCTGATTCAGGTGAGGGGTTACGGTGGCAATACATCCACCACAATTTACATTGGTCTTAAATTTTAACGTTTCCATATTTAGTCGTTTAATGATTAATAATCAAGTTTTTTGAATTTCAGTCGTAAACTGTTGCTTACCACCGATACCGAACTTAATGCCATGG
>DPRM01000035.1:0-797 GCA_003537645.1 Prolixibacteraceae bacterium | reverse complement strand
TTCAGCTTTAAAGTTCTTCAGACCGACTTTTTGTGCCACAGCTTTCGCGGTATGTACATTGTCTCCGGTAAGTATATAAACTTCAATACCCTGATTTTGAAGGTCAGTAATGGCTTTTGCTGATGTCTCTTTAATTTTGTCGGCGATAGCAATCACAGCTAACAATTCCTTGTCGCGGGCAAAGTAAATCACTGTTTTTGCCTCACTCTGCCAGATTATAATTTGGTCAGAACTGTTTTTTTGAATATTTACCTGATAATCGGACAACAGCTTTTGATTGCCCACCAGATAAACATGATGGTTATAACCGGCTACAACTCCTTTCCCAGTAATACTTTCAAATTTATCGGGAGCAATCCGTTTGTGTGAAGTGTTTTTCAAGGAAGCAGTGACAGCTTCAGCCAATGGATGTTCCGATTGCGATTCGATAGCATAAAGAATTTGTTCCAAATCTGTTTTTTCATCACCGGAAACATTCCATTCGATATCGGTTACGGCTGGTTTACCTTCGGTAATGGTACCTGTTTTATCGAGAACTATGGCGTTCACTTTATGCGCCAGTTCAAGGCTTTCGGCATCTTTAATCAGGATTCCGTTTTCAGCGCCTTTGCCCATGCCAACCATTATGGCAGTGGGAGTTGCAAGGCCAAGGGCACATGGACAGGCAATTACCAGCACCGAAACCATGGTCAACAACGCTTGTGCAACAGCATTTTCGCCACCCAGAATCATCCATGTTGCAAAAGTTATTACAGAAATAGCCATGACTACAGGAACAAATATTCCGGCAATCTGAT
>DPRM01000059.1 GCA_003537645.1 Prolixibacteraceae bacterium | reverse complement strand
TTGTGTATAAAGAGTAGCTTTTTAAGAGAGGGGGAACGTCCGTTTACTGACGTTGGGAGTGAGTCAGCATAAAAAATGCTACATTATTTCAATCCTTATACTTAGGTCACATTCTTCCAAAGATAATTAAATCAATAAACAGGTATTGAAAACCTGAATGTACTTCCTTTGCCAACTTCACTTTCGACCCAGATTTTCCCTCCGTGTTTTTCGATAAATTCCTTGCAAAGAATTAATCCCAATCCGGTTCCTTTTTCGTTAAGGGTGCCTGCTGTTGTGAGGTTTTCTTCGATTCGAAATACCTTTTCCAACGATTCTTTATTTATTCCGATCCCATTGTCGGCCACAGCCATTTCAAGTTCATCCGGTTTCAGCTTGGCCGAGATTATTACTTTACCATCCGAATGAGTAAATTTTATCGCATTCGAAATCAAATTACGCATAACTGCGCCTATCATTGATTTATCGGCAATTATCCTCGTTTCCTCTTCTATCTGGTTGTCAATAGTGATGTTTTTAAGGTTGGCGGCCTCTTTCAGCAAGTCTGTTTCACGATCAACAAGCAGTCTCAATTCAAGTTGTTCGGGTGAAAACATCATCCTTCCGGTTTGAGAACGTGCCCAGTCTAAAAGATTGACCAGGAGGTCCATTGCTCTTTTCGACGATCTCTGGATTACAGCACTGTATTCAGAAATTTTACTCTTTTCCAGCGTATTGGCTTCTTCGGCCAAAATGCTGCTGAACCCTAAAATACTGTTGAACGGATTTTTAAGGTCGTGGGCTATGATGGAGAAAAATTTGTCTTTGGTAGCATTGAGTTCCCGAAGCCGGGCTTCACTTTCCAGCAATGACTGTTCAGTCTTCTTTCGCTCTGTGATATCGCGGGCAATTACCAGCATATTCACAAACTGTTTGTCTTCGAATATTGGCACAAAATAACTTTCATAGTCGCGCATGCTATAATTATCTCCCATCGCTTTGTACTGAAAATACTGGTTCTCACCTGTTTTTGAAGCCTTATCAAATATCTCGGCATAAATGGGCTTCGATTCATCAGAAATGAAATCAAGGTAAGTTTTGCCTTCAATATCCCCGGGACCAAATCCTTCAGCAAAATGGTTCAGGAACAAATATTTACCTTCGCGATCGTACAACGCCACATAATCGGGGATTGTATATACCAGCTTTCGCCATTTTTCTTCACTTTTCCGCAGCGCTGTTTCTCCCAGTTTTCTTTCATTAATATCCTGAAATGATCCCTGTAGCTTTACAATTTCTCCGTTATCGTTCGTGATAGCTTTGCCAGATGTTCTTACCCATATACGTTTACCTTTATTAGTTATAATCTCCAGTTCGCGGTCGTACGAAATCCCATTTTTCGAACACTCTTCCACACAACAGGCGATGGTTTCCCTCCATTCGGGAGCATAGAAACCAATGCCTTCTTCCAAAGTCAGAAAACTGCCGACAGGCAAATCGTGAATGGCGGCTACCTGATCAGACATAAAAATAGTGTTATTGGTCAAATCCAAAATCCATCCTCCAAATTTGGCTGTCTCGCCTGCTGTATGCAGCAATATATAATTCCACTGAAGCTCCTCTTCAATCCTCTTCATTTCAGTAATATCGAGCGAAACAACCATCCCTGCAATAATTTCGCCCTGCTCTTTTTTTACCGGGAGCATATTAATCAAGTAGGTACGGTCTTTGAATTTCGATATGTAATTTTCAGTTTGATTACCATCCAGCGTTTTTCGATAGAGCGCTTCAAATACTTCAATTTTATCTGCCGGAAGAACTTCCCATATTGTTTTTCCTTCAATTTCATTGGTGGTAAATTCAAAATCGGGATGTAAATGTCCTTCAACCAAAATAAACCTGAGATCATGGTCGTAAAGAAAAACGGAGGTATTCGGGAGGTTGCGTATAAGATACCGGTAATAATTCTTACTGCGACGCAGCGTACCTTCCATTGCCATTCGCTCAGTAATATCAGTATTCATTCCGAGGTATCCGGTTATTTCACCCTGTTCGTTCCTTAATGGGATCGCAGTACCCTGTACCCAGGTAATTTTCTGGTTGGGTGTGCAAAAACGATATTCGAAATTCCAGGTTTTATTGCTATTGACATAATCATCCCAAAGTTTGAAGATTCGTTCGCGGTCGTCGGGGTGAATGGCCTCGTGCCAGCCGTAACCCTGGGCCTGTTTGGCTGATATTCCGGCAAAATTACACCATTGCTTGTTAACCAGCAGGCATCTCCCTTCAGCATCTGTTTCGTAAATGGCTACTGTGGAGTTATCAAACATCGCTTTAAACCTTGATTCACTTTTTGATAAAGCCTCTTCTGCAAGTTTCAGCCGGGCAAGTTCTGTTGCCGAGATGGCATTTTCTAACACATGCTTAAGTTCTTCTTCCTGGATTTCGAGCTCGATTTGCTTTAATTGAAGTTCGTGGAAAAGTAGTTGAACATCAACACCGGAGCCAATGGTATTAGCAGCTTTTCGATTTTTTAATCGCTCTTCGGCTCTTTGCCTAATCGATTTTGATTCGTGCGGTTTCTCTTGTCGGTTTTTCATAGCATCACCCATTTCCCCACGGTAAATAAAACGCATTGCTCCCTTCTGATCGGAATCTTTAAATATACTTATATTCCGACATTTATATGTAAATACATGTTATAAAGCTATATTTTCATTTACCTACTTTTTAGGTATCGAAAAACTGAATTTGCTCCCCTTTCCGGCTTCGCTTTCAACCCATATTCTTCCTCCGTGTTTTTCTACAAATTCTTTGCATAAAATCAAACCCAGACCGGTCCCTACTTCATTTTGAGTTCCCATTGTTGAGTAGGTTTGGTCGATCCGGAACAACTTTTCGAGTGTCTGCTTTTTGATCCCTACTCCAAAATCTTCAACCGTGATGATCAATTCCTGATTATTCTTTTCTACCGTGATTTGTATTTCTCCGCCCGGATGTGAAAATTTTATGGCATTCGAAATAAAGTTTCGCAAAATGATGCCCAACATGGCTTTGTCGGCAAAAACCAAGGTATTACGCGGAACTGATTTTTTAATATTAATCGATTTTCGATTCGCAGCCTCGATTAATAACTTTTCAACTTCAATAATTTGTGTTAGTACATCGATGTATTCGGGCGAGAATTCTATGCGTCCGGTTTGTGAACGCGACCATTCCAACAGGTTCTTCAGCAGATTCATGGCGTGTTGCGACGAATTCTGAATAATTTCAGCATACTCGGCCATTCCCTCATAGTCGTTTTCGCGGGCTTGCTCAACCAACATATTGCTTAAACCCAGGATGCTGTTAAATGGCCCGCGCAAATCGTGGGCAATAATGGTAAAAAACTTGTCTTTGGTTGCAATTAACTCTCGCAGCCGGGTTTCGCTTTCTATCAGCGATTCTTCGGCTTGTTTTCTGTCAGTAATATCGGTGTGCTGTACAATTACATGACTGAGCCTGTCGTTTTCATCAAAAATTGGATAAGCCCAGTTATGGTACCACACTTTCTTTTTTTCTGCAACTTCTATTTTTTGTGATTCGGCGGCAATACCAATGTCGAAAAAAACATCCCATTCGGCTGTCTTTCCTTCTTTAAATACCTTTTCAAGATGGGGCAAAACTCCGCCTTGTATAATACCTTCGTCTTTTAAAATATTGTATAGTTTCCCTTCAATATGCTCAGGTTTTACCCCAAAAATCTCGCTTAGTTTTGGATTGATTCTTTGGCACCAGCCATCTTTATCGAGTATCTGAGTACTCACCGACGATTGCGAAAACATTTGCTCGAAAAAGCGTTTCTGATCCTTTAACTTTTCTTCGGCCAGCTTGCGGTCAGTAATATCCTGAATAATGCCAAACAGGATTTGCTGTTCCTTGTCGTAAATCGCCACCGAATGGATATCTTTAATCTCGCCGGTATCAACTGTTTTTATCTTGAATTCGATGTCGTAAGGCTGGTCTTCTTCAATTAATTTCCGGAAGGCTTCATCCAGTTTCGGTCTATATTCTTTCAACGGAATTTTTCTGATCACTGAGTAGTCAAAAACATCTTTATCGACACCATAAATTTTTACGGCACCTTCGGAAGCAATAATTGTCTGCGTGTCGAGATGGAGTTCCCAGTTTCCGGAGCGGGAAGCAATTTCGGCTCTTTTTAGCCGGGCTTCGTTAATTACGATTGCAGCTTTTGCCTGATTTCGCTCGGTAATATCGTGAACAATCGACTGAAGCAGAAACTTACCCTTGACTTCGATTCTACTTGTGAATACCTCCACATCGCGTATCGCTCCATCGGCCAGCCGGTGCCTGAATTCGAAACTTTGCTGTTCACCAAAGCCGGCCCTTTCAATTGCCTGCCCAACCTCCTTATATGAAAGCGTATTGATATCATGAACCTTCATGCTTAGAAGCTGTTCTTTGCTCCATCCGTAGTATTTTTCGGCAGCACAATTTGCATCGATAATAGATCCGGTTTCCGGATCAATGATCAATTTAACTGCCGTATGATACTCGAAAATGTTCCTGAATTTTTCTTCGCTTTCCCGCAGTTCACGCTCAATCCCTTTGCGCGATTCAATTTCGGCATTAAGTTCGTCGAGCAAATTCCGCATTTCTCTTTGGCTTTGCTCAAGCTCGCGGGTGCGTTCGGCCACCAGGGTAGCCAGTTGTTCGTTTTCTCCTCTTTTTTGCCGGTTTGCAGCTTTAATTTTTACCATTGCCTTTATCTGGGCAATCAGTTCCGACTCGTCGAATGGTTTCGATAGAAATGCTTCGGCGCCAACTTCAAGAGCCCTGATGCAGATTCCTTTTTCTCCTTTTTCGGCAGTCAGAAAAACAACCGGAATATCGTTCACCCGTTCATCCTGTTTTAGGCGGCGACACACTTCGAAGCCATCCATTTCGGGCATAAATATATCCAGAAGAATAACATCCGGATCGTTGGCTACAGCGATCTCAATTCCCATGAAACCATTGGTTGCGGTAAAAAGATTTGCATCAGGAAACGCATCACTGATAATAGCTTTCAGGCCAATCAGATTGTCGCGGCTATCGTCGATTGCAAGTATTTTTGCCATACTGGTAGTCATATTAAGTTTTCACTCTCAAATTTACTGATACGAAAAAGTAAATAAACTGACAATCATATTAAATAATCATTGTTGACCGAATAAACAACCACAAAAAAATCGCATTGCGTTTAATTTATTGTGATTATATACATTTCGCCACCTACGGAACAAGCTTCGATACCAGCCGTACTTTTGCAACATTTTTGACTTTGCATTTTATCGCTCACTAATGTTAAATAATTTCTCCAATTGGAACCGCAAAATAGAATGTTGAACCAACTCCTGTTTCGGATTCCATCCAGATTTTTCCATCGAGCAATTCTACCAGACTTTTCGATATAGCCAGTCCTAAACCATTTCCCCCATATTTTCGGGTGCTAAATGATTCAATCTGGCGAAAACGTTCGAATATTGTCTTGTGAAATTCCGCTGGAATTCCTATTCCCGTGTCTTTTACATGGAACTGCAAATATTTGCCGACAGGTTTTACCCCTATTTCGATGCTCCCCTCTCTGGTAAATTTTATAGCGTTGCCAACAAAATTGATCAGAATTTTTCGAAGCGCCGATTCGTCACTTTCAATTTCAAGCTGCCCATCAATTTCCGAAAAGTCAAGCTCCAGTCTGATTCCTTTTTTACCTGCCATAAACGAATATTCTTTCTGAATATCTATAATCAGATCATTCACCGAAAAAGGTTCTTTTCGTATAATAATCTGACCTGCCTCTATTTTCGAAAGATCCATAATGTCGGTAATAATTGTCAACAAATTATTGCCACTTGAATTAATCATTCTCGAAAAATCCAGTTGTTGCGAAAAATCAAAATCCGGATCACACATTAGTTCCGAAAAACCAATAATACTGTTCAGTGGGGTGCGTATTTCGTGACTCATATTGGCCAGAAATGCCGACTTTAACCGATCCGATTCCTGCGCTTTTATGAGTGCTTCGTTTAATTCCTGTTCGGCTTTTTTCCGTTCTATCGAAATACTTATCTGGTGCGAAATAAATTCGAGCATCAGTTTATCCTGCTCGGTATAAGCTTCCGGATCGTCGTAGCTTTGAACAACGAGCGCTCCAATAACCTTTTTGTTCATACTTAGTGGCACGCCCAGCCACACTTTCGAGGGTGTTCCAAACATTTCAATTTCACCAGCATTGCAAAGCTTTTGTACATCTTCGTAGGAAATTCGCATCGATTTCTGATGCTTGATTACATAGCCGGTAATCGATTTTTCGGCAGACCAACTATTAAGCACATCTTTCTCGTCGCGCTCGTATAGCGTTGAAAGCATGTTTGTTTCTTCGTCGTAAAAGGCAATATAGAAGTTGGTCGAATCGAGCAATTTCCCGATTTCTTTGCTGATAAATTCAATCAGTTCCGATAAATCGATCGACGAGAGCGCCGCATTCGAAATGGAATAAAGTACTTGTTGAACCTTGTCAGCTCTTACTTTTTCGGTAATATCCTGAATGGTTCCAATCATTTCAACTACATTGCCATCGCTGTCGAAATTTAACTTGCCCAAACCCAATACCCACCGGGTTTCGCCATCCGATTTCCTGATGATGCGGTACTCCTTGTTGAACGGGTTTCGTTTTCCCATTACTTCTTCAGCAAAATACCTTGACATCATCTCACGGTCTTCAGGATGTGTTAAATCCATCCAGCCCTGAAGACTTCTGTTGTAACTTTTATCAATGCCAAAGATCTGTTCCAGAACTTCGGAAGAGCTCCATATATCGGGAATTATATTAAACTTATACGAACCAATAAATGCTGCCCGCTGCGATTCTTTGAAAAACAACTCACTCTCGACAAGCGCTGCTTCAGCTTTTTTGCGATCGGTAATGTTGAGCGCCGTAAAAATTACCCCCTTCGAATTATCGGTCGGGTCAATTGGTGTTGAAGACAGGATGATATCAATAACAGACCCGTCTTTCCTTCTCCATCGGGTTTCTACAACGCCAGTCCCTTTCTCTGCTATTTGCCTGTATTTTTCTTTGCCTACATAATCATATTCTTCCTCGGTGGGATACAAAAATCTTGGATCCCTGCCAAGTATTTCATCCTTTGTATAGCCAGTCATTTCAGTAATTCGCGGATTTATCTCCATCACAACCCTGTTTACAACTTCGCCAATACCGGCAGGGGCTACCCTGAAAATACTACTCATTTTTTCTTCACTATTACGTAAGGCATCTTCAGCCCTTTTTCGCTCAGTAATATCTTTGTCGGCCCCCCTGTATCCCAACAGATTTCCTTCCGGATCAAGGATTGGGAATCCGACAGTTTCGAGAATTACCTGATGTCCATCTTTATGAATATTGGCATTTTCGAAGTTACTGAAAGTTCCCTTCCGCTTAAAAACATCGACTGCCTGTTTGGTAATTTCTTCTTTTGTTTCAGGACAGAAGAAATCATAAAAATACTTTTTACCAATAATCTCATCTGGAGGATAGCCTAAAACAGTTTCTTCAAATTCATTCACGTACGTGTATAGTCCCGAAGCATCAACTTCCCATATCCATGTTCCCGAACATTCTGTTACTTGCTTAAACCTTTCTTCATTCCTGAAAATAGTAGCTTCTGCCTTTTTGCGTTCGGTAATGTCGCGAAAAGTTCCCATCAGGCATTTTTTCCCATGATACGAAACTTCGGATGCTAATATCTCTACTGGCACCATACTCTCATCTGAACGCATAACCCTGTTTTCGACAGGGATCATGCTGTTTGATCCCGCAACGGCCTGTTTGTGCTTATTGAAATTTTCTTTCGTATAATTTTCATCTGCCGGAGGGTGTAGCTGAGATTGGTGCATCCCGATCAGCTTTTCGCGGGGGATAAGTGTCAGCCTTGATGCAGCCTCGTTGGCATCGACAATGATCCCCGATTCGATCTCGGCGACAAAAATGGCATCGGAAGCCTTATTGAAGAATTCCCTGAACTGCGCTTCGCTTTCTGCAATTTTCCGGGTACGTTCTTCAATCAAAGTTTTCAATCGTTCGTTTTCGTTGGCTTTTTGCTTTACGGCTTCTTTAATCTTGGACATCGCACTAATTTGCGCAATCAGTTCGATCTCATCGATGGGTTTTGCCAAAAAACCTTCTGCCCCAACTTCAATGGCTTTAATCCTGCTTTCTTTGTCTCCTTTTATGGCTGTAACAAAAACTACCGGAATATCCTGTACCCGTTCGTCTTCCTTTAGGCGGCGGCAAACTTCAAACCCATCCATGCCCGGCATAAGAATATCGAGCAGGATTACATCGGGGTCATTGCCAACAGCCAGTTCAATCCCCTCGGAGCCATTTAGTGCGGTAAGTACGGTAGCCTCAGGCATGGCATCGCGAATAATTGCTTTCAGGCTGATAAGGTTATCGTTGATATCGTCGATCGCGAGAATTTTTGGCATCTGATGTATTTTATAATTCAATTTTTCTTTACACAGAGAAACACAGAGGTTTTTAACCTAAATATTCGGCGATGGTTTTCAGAAAAAAGGTATTATCAATTGGTTTTGAAATATACCCATCGAAACCAAGCGCGATAAAATCTTCGCGGTCGCCTTTCATTGCGCTGGCCGAGACAGCAACAATTGGGATTGGCTCAAGATCAGGATCATTTCTAATCTCATTCATTGCTTCAATGCCGTTCATGCCCGGAAGCGCAATGTCCATCAAAATCAAGTGTGGGCGATGTTTTTTCGCCTGTTCAACCCCGGTTCTTCCATCTTCGGCTTCTGTTATATCGCACTTTCCATCCAGAAGCGCTTTTATTGTAAGCATATTGTCCGGATTGTCTTCAACCACCAGTACCAATGGCTTTCCTGAAATTGGTCTTCTCCTTGTTTTGGGTTCAGGGTTGTCGGTTTTAATGGCTTCAGGAAACAACATCCGCGCAACGGAATGAAGCAACTGCTCCTTGTTTACATCGCCTTTCTGAATAACCTGTTGAATGCTGTTGTGTTTCAGGAAAGAAAGTTCGTCTTTGGTAATATATTTGGCGGTTAGAATAATTACCGGTAAATGATCTGTTATTTCTTCGCTTCGGATTTTTCTTAAAACCTCGAACCCATCTGCCTCGGGTATCATCAGGTCGAGTATCATACCATCGGGAACCTGCCGCGCAATTTGTTCAAAAGCTTCGTTGCCGTTGCGGGCCACCATTACATTGTAGCCCTGCGATTCGAGCATATCCTTCATTTGAATAATAACTGCCTCGGTATCTTCAACCAAAAGAATAGATTTATCCCTTTTATCGCCTTCTCCGATTAATGCTGAGCCTTCCGGGTTCATTCGTGCGGCGAACCTTTCTATATTTTTATGTATAGACGAATCCTGAAGCGGCATTGTAAACGTAAATTTCGATCCTTTTCCACGGGTGCTTTCAACCAGAATGCTTCCACCCAACATCTTGGCATATTTTTTTGCGATGGCCAGCCCCAGCCCGGTACCACCATATTTTCTGGAATTACTTCCATCAGCCTGTCGGAATTCGTCGAAAATAAAGGGAAGATATTCCTGATCGATTCCGATTCCGGTATCGCTTACCGTTATTTGAATCGATTCGCCTTTTACTTCGGCGCTAATTTCAACGTCCCCTTCTTCTGTGAATTTCACGGCATTGGCTACCAGATTCTGAAGAATATGGCGGCATTTTACGTAATCGCTTTTTAACGGAGGAAGATCGATTCCAACAGAATACTGGAGACCGATATTTTTTTGACTGGCCTGTGCGCTGATCAGCTCAACAACTTCGCCAATAAGTTCTCCGGCGTTAAACCGGTTAAATTCAATTTCTTCGCGCCCGGCCTCAATGCGCGAAAGGTCGAGAATATCGTTGATAAGCGATAGCAATTGCTTTCCGTTGCGCTCGATAACATCCAGATAACTGTATTCTTCTTCAGGAACTTTGCCCGACAAACGACGATTAAGTACTCCTGAAAGGGCAATCACCGAATTAAGTGGTGTTCGCAACTCGTGGCTCATATTCGACAGAAAAATAGTTTTTAACCGGTTCGATTCATCGAGTTGCTTTTTCTGCATTTCCAGTTCAACATTTTGCTCCGTCAGTTCACTTGCCTGTGTCGAAAGCTCTCTTTTTTGCATTTCAAGCTCATTGTTGGCAACCGAAAGCGTCTCCGAACGGCGCGACAATTCTTTGTTCAGGATAAGCAACTCCTGCTCTGCGAGTTTGCGCTCGGTGATATCCCGGGCGGCTGCAAACACGCCAATAATTTCACCCGATTCGTCGCGGTAAACCGAAGCATTATAAAGTACCGGAGTTACGCGATTATCTTTGCTTCGAATAGCCAATTCGTAGTCGCGCACTGAACCTTCGCGGAAAACCTGCTGATAACCAGCCTTGGCTTTTTCAGGCTCGGTAAAGTAGATTGAAAAATCTGTGCCAACCAGCTTCTCGCGTGAATATCCAGTGACGCTTTCAGTAGCATTATTCACATCCATAATTCGTCCGTCGGAGCCTATGGTTACCAGCGGGTCAACACTGGCTTCAATAAGGCTGCGGTTGTATGAGCTGACTTGTTCCAGTTTTTCTGATACTTCCTTAATCTTGCGGTAAGCCAGAACACCTTCAACGCGGGCGCTTAAAATATCGAGAATATAATCAATCAGCTGAACGGCTTGCGGGTTGTAAGGGTTTACACTTGCCAGTGAAACAACTGCGATGACCTCGTTTCCTGAAATAATTGGGGAAGTCAGTATCTCGCGTGGTATAAACCGGCCACTTACTGTATGAAAGGCAAACCGGGTATCTTCAGGTATATTTTTGAGATGCTGGACTTTTCCGGAAGCGAGCACATTTCCGAATTCTCCTTCAAGACTTAGTGCATCAAACGATTGTTTGGCATTGTCGTTCAAGCCGATTGATTCGAAATGTTCGAACGTTGTTTTATCATCACTCAGCAGATAAACGGCAGCCATTTGCGAGTTGGTATGTGCCGCCAGTGCGGTAAGTGTGGCTTTGAAGAATTCCCGGGCATCGTCTTCATTCAGCATCAGTCGGGTAATATTGCCCGATTTTTCTTCCAACTCGACATTCATCTGAACATTGTCGGCCAGCGCATTATACGAGGCGGACAATGCGCCAAATTCATTTTTTGATTGGTACGAACTGCGCGCATTGAGTTCGCCTGCATGAAAACGACGTGTTGCCCCGATAAGTTCGTCCAATGGCTTACGGATATTGCGCAGCAGAAAGTAGTTTAGGAGAACCGATAAAGCCATAATTGCTGCTACAAGCAGAAACAATTGGCTGTTTAGTGAATCTTTTAACTGGGCAGAGCTGGCATATAAATCAACAGCTTTGTTTTTGGCAAAATCATCGATTACTTTAATTTTCTCCATCAATTGATCTCTGGCCTTCCCGACGGCTCCGCTTGAAGCCACGCTTTCTTTTACCTTTTCAATTTCTCCTAAATGTGCCAGCCGGGTGTTTTCGTCACGGGCTACTTTCCATTTTGTGAAAGCTGCAAAGGCATCGTCAACATCGCTGCGAGGCCCCAGATATTGACTGTACAGCACATCAAACTGCTGGAGTGCATCTGCAGCTGAAACTTCCATCATCTGAACGGCATCATGTATTTCCTGATCGGTTTTTGCCAGCATCAGGTCTCGTGTACCTAAACGCATGCGCAATATATCGGATTCAAGACTCCCCAATGCCTTTCGTACCTGAAAAGGGTGATTATAGATCGTTTCAGTTTGTTCATGTATTTGGTTGTTCATCTGATGTGAGATAACACCCAGTACAACAACAAAAAACAAAAGAACAGCAAAGCCGAATTTTAACTGTGTCCCAATTTTAATATCTGTAATCTTCATGTTTTGTATCATCTTTTCTGAAATATCGCTGAATTGTCAAAAACTTCACGGTAATAATTTCCCGTCACAATTTCCCGTTCGGTTTCACTTGTAACAAGAAAACCGCCACGGGCCAGACTGTTTCCTATCTTTTCGAGTACACGATTCCGAATTTCCGTTTTGTAATAAAACAACAGGTTACTGCAAAAAACAAGATCAAAATTGCCATAAATACTCGCCGGCGGACATGATCCATTTTCAGAAAGAAGGTCAAATACCGAAAAATCGATACACTCCCTAAATGATGGAACAATCGTATAAACTTCATCGTCTCTGGTAAAATATGACTGAATTCTTTTCAGGGAAACCTTACCCAATGTTGGAGACTGGAAAACGCCCTTCCGGGCCTGATCGAGTGCGTCCGTGCTGATATCGGTTCCAAAAATCCGGCAATGAATATCCGGACTGAAGCGATCAATCAATTCATCACAAAGTATCGCCAGACTATATGCTTCTTGTCCGGCAGCACAGGCGGCCGACCAAATCCTGATTTCTTTCTCTTTTCTGTTTTTCTTTTTTTTGATAAGTTCTGGCAGAACAACCTGTGCGAGGTATGCAAAAGTTAATGGGTTCCTGAAAAATTCGCTGTACGAATTGCTTAACCGGCCCTTAAAAATGGCGGCTTCCTCAATATTGTTTTCAAGATAATTAAGGTATTCTCTGTCAGTATAAAGCCCAAGTTCGGCCTGCCGGTCAGTAATTGTATTTTTCAGGAAGGTATCATCATAAACCGAGATATCATGCTGGTATCTGGAAATAAAAAGAATCAGATATGGTTTAATCGATTCGATCATAAAAAATGATCTAAAGTTTTATTGACAATAATTACTTCACACTACCGAAAGTTTTAAAATTACAAATAAAATGCAGAAATGAAAGCAGTAGAAAATTAATCACAGAAGCAAGTATTTTGAGCGCTTTAAGCTTCCGAAAATTGTATCTTTGATTCACTTTTAAAAGATAAAATAGTGTTTAAATGAAAACACACATCTGTGTCACAACCCTTGTTAAAACCTACCGGCGATTATTCAATTGCCTGATGTTCTACAATTGATTTATTCCCTGAACTTCTGTATTTGTATAGAAGTCGAGCTTCCTTTTTTCACCAGGTTCTGAAGTTTTCGGCTCCATTCATCATTTAGATTTTATAATTCATAATTTCTTTTCTCATGTTCGAAAAAATCAATCAACATACCGAAACTCCTTTGCGCAAGGCAACCAGCGAAGGCAATTTCTACGAATCAAAAACCAATCCCATCGGTCCGGGAATGAACGAACGCATCCAGAAACTCCGGAAACTGAGCGTTGAGGCCGAACCATCATTATCGATTGAACGCGCGCTGCACGAAACCGCATTTTACAAGGAAAACTTCGGAAAAATGTCGATTCCGGTGTTGCGGGCAGCCAATTATCTCGATCATTGCCAAAAGAAAGCCATTTACATTGGCGATGGCGAGCTCATCGTTGGCGAACGCGGCCCCAAACCCAAATGTGTACCTACTTTCCCTGAACTGACTTGCCACAGCGTGGAAGACCTGAACGTGCTCAATACCCGCGAATTACAACGATATACCATAAGTCAGGAAGATATTGACACCTATGCCCGCGAGGTGATTCCTTACTGGTCCGGAAAAACCCAGCGCGAGCGTATCTTCAGCCATGTTCCGCTGGAATGGCGACTGGCTTACGAAGCCGGAATGTTCACCGAATTCATGGAGCAGCGCGCTCCCGGACATACGACACTCGACGGTAAAATCTACCGTAAAGGGATGTTGGATTACAAACGCGAGATTGCCGCCAACCTGGCCTCGCTCGATTACCTCAACGATCCGGAGGCTACCGACAAATCGGAAGAATGGAAAGCGATGGACATTTCGTGTGATGCCGTCATCCTGTTTGCTGAACGGCACGCCGACCTTGCCGAAGAAATGGCTGCCGCTGAAACCGACTCAACCCGGAAAGCTGAACTTTTAAAAATTGCCGAAGTCTGCCGCTGGGTTCCGGCCAATGCACCGCGCAACCTTTGGGAAGCCATCCAGATGTACTGGTTCGTTCACCTCGGAACTATTACCGAACTGAACGGCTGGGACGCCATGAATCCCGGGCATTTCGACCAGCATTTAGCTCCTTTCTACAACCTGGGAATTGCCGAAGGAACGCTCACCCGCGAGCAAGCCAAAGAATTGATCTCGTGTTTCTGGATAAAGGTTAACAACCATCCGGCGCCACCCAAAGTGGGGATCACCGCCCGCGAAAGCGGAACCTACAACGATTTTACCAACATCAACATTGGCGGNNGTCATCCGCCAGGGACATGGTTATCCGTCGGTTTTTAATCCCGATGTGTATGTTCAGGAATTGATGCGCCAGGGCAAATCGCTCACCGATGCCCGCGAAGGAGGTTGCAGCGGTTGTATCGAGGTTGGCGCATTTGGCAAGGAAGCATACCTGCTAACTGGCTACCTCAACGTTCCTAAAATATTGGAAATCACTCTGAACAACGGCATAAATCCGGTTACCGGCATAAAGGTTGGCCCCGAAACCGGCGATCCACGCACATTCAAAAGTTACGATGAACTTTATGCTGCTTTCCTGAAACAGCTCGATTATGTAGTCGATCTGAAAATGCGGGTAAGCAATTACATCGACCGCATGTTTGCCAAATATGCTCCGGCGCCCTTCCTTTCGGTAGTAACCGATGATTGTGTGAGCCGCGGAAAAGATTATTATGATGGCGGTCCCCGTTACAACACCAGCTACATTCAATGCTGCGGATTGGGAACTGTGACCGACAGTTTGGCCGCACTTAAAAAGCATGTGTTCGAAGATCAGACCTTCAGCATGGATCGGGTTTTAAAGGCCGTTTTAAGCGATTTTAAAGGCGAAGAAATATTGCGCCAAACCATCATGAACCGCACACCGTTTTTCGGAAACGACAGCGACTATGCCGATTCTATTGCGGTAAAAGTTTACGATGATCTGGTTGCCGCGATCGATGGTAAACCAAACATCAAACCCGGCGGAAAATATCACCTGAACATGCTTTCAACCACCTGTCACGTTTATTTCGGAAAAGTGATGGGCGCCACACCCAACGGTCGCATGGCCGGTAAATCCATCTCCGATGGCACATCGCCATCGCACGGCGCCGACACGCACGGACCTTCGGCAGTCATCAAATCAATGACCAAATTCGATCACATCAAATCGGGCGGAACACTATTGAACCAGCGTTTCCTTCCAAGTTTGCTGAAAAAGGAGGAAGACGTCAAAAAGCTGGGGCATCTCATCCGGAGTTACTTTACGCTGGGTGGTCACCACATTCAGTTTAATATTGTTGATACCGCTACTTTGCTGGCAGCACAGGCTTGCCCGTGGGATTACAAAGACCTGATGGTGCGTATGGCGGGTTACAGCGACTATTTTAACGACATGAATGCCGACCTTCAGCAGGAAGTGATTGAACGCACCGAAAACGATGGGTTTTAGAAGCGCCCTTATTCTCCCGAAATGACTTTTGTGTGAACAAAGTTTGGACTGATTGCTCTTTTGAACAAAAAAGCACAACCCAAAGCCTCTTCCCTTAGGGGAGGGGTTGAGGCGAGGCATTTTCACTGCTCCATACTTCCGCAACTTCCTCTACGAAAGGCTTGCAGTGGTTGAAAAACAATTTATATCCTTCGCACAGATAATTCAGGGCAGGTTCACCTTCCGGAGTTTCAATAAACCGGTCTTTGGGGCAAGCGCCGTTGCAAAAATTCAGCACCTCGCAACTAAGGCAAAATTCAGGAAGTGTATTGATTTTAGCAAGTCCAAATGCCTTTTGAGGCGCACTTTCCAGCATTGCTGAAAGTGTTGAATGCCGTATATTTCCAATCAGGTGAGCCGGACCGACAAAATGATCGCACGAATAAAAATCGCCATTGTGCTCAATTACCGGAACGCGGCCACATGCCGGTTTAAAAATACAAAGCGAGTGATCCACTCCAAAAGCAGTGCGGAGTGCTTCTTCGAAAATCTGGATTTTGACGGTTCCAATGTCCGAATTTTTCCATTCGTCGAAAATGGCACACAGAAATTCGCCAAAAGCTTTTGCCGGAACAGTTTTTTCCGAAACCGCTTTCTCGCCTGAAGTTTGCTTTTCGACCAAAGGTAAAAACGTAATGAATTCAGCTTTCAGGTTTTTGAAAAAACGATATACTTCCAGCGGAAATTCAACATTTTGAGCATGAACCACGCAAAGCACCTCGCATGGAATCTGATACGATTGCAGTAGTCGGAATCCCCGCAAAACCTCATCAAAACTCGATTTTCCATCTTTTCTGAATCGGTTGACGGAGTGAAATCTTTCCGGCCCGTCGATGCTGATTCCGACGATAAAATTCTCCTTTTTCAGGAATTGGCACCACTCGTTGTTTAGCAAAGTGCCGTTGGTTTGGATTCCGTTTAAAGCGAAGCGATCGGGTGGAAGATGCTTTTTCTGAATTTCGGTAATTCGACGGAAATACTCCAGTCCGGCCAAAGTGGGTTCGCCGCCATGCCACGAAAAGAAAATGGTGGGTTCGGTGGAAGCCTCAATGTGCTGGACGATGTACATTTCGAGTAAATCATCTGCCATTCGATGAAGCCCGTGATCGGCAGACAACTCGCTCTTTGCGAGGTAATAGCAATAGCTGCAAGCCAAATTGCAACTGGCACCAACCGGTTTTACAAATACCTGAAAATCGTCCATCTCTTAATTTTATATGATTGACCGTTTGCGTATCTAAAACGTATTTAGTGCAGTCAATTGTGGTCATTTATTGTCATTAAAAATCCGTTAGCCGTCGGATCGTCAGCGATCAAAGGCAGCAGAGCTGCAAAATATTTGTAGTAAAAAAGTAGAAAAAGCTGGTAAGGTGCAGCGCACCGCAATACTACAAATAAATATGTGTCAATATTTCGGTACTCCGCACCTCTGATTTGTGTTGCATAAAGCATACTACAAATATCAACGGTGCCCTGCACCTGACAAATGTCTGGTTCTTTTTCCTCCCTCCAAACATTATTCTATCTAAGTCTTTTTCCTTCGCTGCAGGCTGCAATTAGTTTTTCAAGCCGTGAATTCCTTGTGGCTTCCTGCTTAGCGCTCATCACCCAGTAAATGATGGTTTTTTTGTACGATGGCGCCTGAACATCAAAATGGCTCCATGCTTCGCTGTTTTCCCGAAACCTGGCTTCCATTTCCGCGGTAAATTTCTCCGGACGATTCTCGTAGCTGTATATTTCCGATCGCGCCACCGATCGTTTTTCGAAAGCAGCCAATCCTGCCGAAGTCATTTTTCTCAACCTGATCAGTTCTTCCACTTTCGCGATGTTCACCGCGCTCCAGTTGCTTTTCGGATTTCGTGGTGTAAACCGAATGCAGTAAGCTTCTTCGTCAATTGACCGCCGGATACCATCAATCCAGCCAAAACAAAGCGCCTCGTCCACCGAGTCCGACCAGGTCATGCTTGGCTTTTTTGTGCCAACTTTGTAATAACCTACAATTAATTCAGATTCGGTTTGGTGGTTGGCTTCGAGCCATTTTCGGAATTCACCGGTATTGGTAAAAAATATTGGAGCCATTTTTTTGAGTCTGTTTCCATTTCGTCCGAAAGAAGGTCAAACCTTTGTTCGCCTAAACAGCGCGGACGATTGTTATCCTTCATGCTATTTATCTACAAATATTTCGCACCTCTGGTGCCGAAAGCGGCCAGTTGATCGCTTTTCGAATTGATCGTTTTTATAAATCGATAAACTCTAAAGTGGAAGCGCAAAAATCACCTGCGTAACTTCGAATAGGCCCTGTTAATCAGCCAGCTTACGAGGATGAGCCCCAGTCCGGCAAATAAAAAAGGCATAATCATGCCGATCAGCATATCCGACTTTCCGGAATTAAAAAGCAGATAGGCAAAAGCCGAAATCAGTACAAATGCACCCAAATAAAGCAGCGTTTTACTGACAACTGAAGCAAGCTTCTGATGCCTGCTGTTTTCATTTTCCTGATGGTGAAGAAATCCCTTTTCAAGCATGATCTTTGTTTTTTTTGAATTTGCAGCTAAAATACACAATAATCGGAGTCGAAGATTTTATCGGTTATAAGATTACACAGATAACGGCTATGTGACTGTTTAGATTTGATTGGACTGTTCCGGTAGGAACAAAATATGGGTAGAAATTGAATAATTAATGAATAACTTTTGTCCCGTACGGGACAAAACCATCAAGGAATACAAACATTTCTCTACCCATATTCTTTCCCTACTGGAAATTTATACCAAAGTGAATTATGAATTAATCCAAATGCCTTCATGGTAGAATGCCGATGAATAGAAATGTTAGGTCAATCGGGTGAGCCATTACTGGACTACCTGTCCGGCGGCAGGCGGGTTACATTTCTCCAATCTGTATTGAACAGCTTCTGAAAGTCACCACAAAAAACCTCCTGCTTTTGCAAACAGGAGGTGGTGGTTTGTGATTTACTTAGTTTGGGTGCTTCCCCTATAATTCTTTGATCCTGATGTTCCTGAATTTCAGTTCGGAGCCATGCCCGAGAAATCCAATGTATCCTTTGTTGCGCAACAAACCCGGATGATCCTTGTGATCGGCAGTTCCGTTTTTACTGGCTGTCTTCATATTTCCTTCCAGAATAACAGTTCCGTTCAGTGTAATTTTTATGTCGTCGCCTTTCACAAAAACTTCCTGCACATTCCATTCGCCAACCGGTTTCAGAAAACCTTTTTTTGCCGCGATAATTCCGTAAACAGAACCATGATACTGATAGTCTTCCAAATCCTTGTAAATGGCGGCAGTGTTGTCCAGAATCTGCAACTCTTTGCCAACATAAGCCGCATCGCCATCAAGCGGAGCATGAATTCCAAGTCCGTTATTTGCTCCGGGTGTCAACTGAAATTCGAACCTGAAGATGAAATCAGAATATTCCTTTTCAGTAAACAGGTTTCCATGAGCGCCTTCTCTCGGTCTAACAACCAGCAACCCATCTTCAGCAACATAATCAACTTTGTTTCCAATCCAGTTATCGAGGTTTTTCCCGTTGAACAATAGTTTAAATCCAGCTGACTCTTCTTCAGCGCTAAGTTTCACGTCTTCCAGATTCAGCTCATTTACAAAAATGTTTCTGAAAGCCAGATCAGTTCCATGCGCCTGCAATTCAATGGCTTCGGTTTTGAAAATCGGCATCGAGCGATCCCAGTAATTTTCCATTACCACGTTGTCAACCACCAAAATGCCATTCAGATAAACAGTTACACGCTCGCCCACCATTTTAATCTGGAAAGTATTCCAGTCGCCAATGGCATTGTCAGCCAGCACCAGTGGTTTGCTTGGGTTTTTCTGATTATTGTACAATCCGCCCGAACCAACCTGCGCACCCACATCAACGCGCGAAGTATCCCAAATCTGAACCTGCGGAGTACCGCGAAGGTAAATGCCGCTATCGCCGTGTTTGCTGATTTTCCAGTCAACAATCATCTCAAAGTCGCCGTACATTTTCTTTGTGCAAAGGTTATCGCCCTCGCCACTGAAATAAATGGCGCCATCCTTTACCGACCAGTTGGTCAGCATTTTAGTATTCGCTTCAAGCTGGGCTTTTGCCAGTTCTGCCGGTTTCATTTTGGCGCGGGCAATGGGGTTTTTCACCAAGCCATGCCAGCCGGTCAAATCGTTTCCGTTGAAAATGCTCACATAACCTTTTTCTTTCGGCATTTTTTCGAGGTATTCGCGCACATCAATCACATCGTACTGGCTGTCAGGGCCGGTCATTTTGCCCATCACTTTTGTTAAAACTTCGGCTACAAATTCGCCTGTAAGTCCATTCTTTTTTCCTGAAGATGGCAATGCAAGAGATTTGGCTGTTGAGGAAGCGACTGCACCCAGCTCCGGATGGTCGAGAAATTCAGAAACAAAAACCAGCGACAGGAAGGTTTTTACATTTTCAGTAGCCTGAATAACCTGTCTTTTTTCGGATACAGAAGTGCATTCGGGCATCAGTTTCCGGATCATCAGCAATTTCTGATCGTCGGGTAAATTAGAATCGAGTGCGACCCTGATGTAAGATTTCAACGCGTTTGTGCGGAAGGATTTCATTTCAGGATTGGCAAATACAGCAAACAAATGTGGTGCTGCCGAAGCGTCATTCCAGTTCGAAAGCGAAACGAATGCGGCTTCGCGCTCCGTTTGGCTGCCACTTTTCAGCAATCCGGCAACAGTTTTCAAGGCTTTCGGATTGTTCAGCGACGACAAAACCGGAATAAGTTTCTCATTCATGCCGCCAGTTTCAATCTCTTTCAGTACCAGATTTGCATCCGGTTTTGTGGCTCCTGAATAAATGGCAATCAGTGCATTTTGTATGTTTTTTACCGACTCTTTAGCGGAAGTATTTTTGAGCAACGCAATTAATTCAGGGGCATTTTCGGTTTTCGAAACCATTTCGAGTGCGGCAAATGCTGCAGCGCCAACTTCAGGATTTGCCGAC
The DNA here is from genome assembly GCA_003537645.1 of Prolixibacteraceae bacterium. Taxonomy (GTDB): domain Bacteria; phylum Bacteroidota; class Bacteroidia; order Bacteroidales; family Prolixibacteraceae; genus Aquipluma. The sequence goes on along the minus strand of DPRM01000059.1, from coordinate 20,734 downwards.
GAACACTGTTTTTTAATCAGCGGATAAGCTTCAGTAGCCCGGCGGGCGCCCAAAACATTTAACAGAACCACTTTCCCGGCATCGTTCAAGCTCTCGAACTGCGCGATAAGTAAACCACTTTCCTTCACCGAAGTGGTGATTTTAAGCGCCTGTTCAATTTCTTTGGCCTCTGTGCCGGTGGCTTTTTTCAACTGTTCGAGTAAAACCGGAACAGCTTTTTGTTTCTGGTTGATTGCCAAAGAACGGATGGCTTCCAGACGGACAGCTTCCTCTTTCGATGCCAAAGCTGGCAAAATCGCTTTCTGAAACACATCAGATTCAGTGCTATTTGCCAGAAAATGAATAATTTCTGCCTGTGTCTCGGCAGGGGCTTTTTTCAACAGGGCAATCCATGTACCGGTATTCTGGCTGTTTAATTGAGCAGAAGCATTGTTCAGCACTGCATTTCGGTATGTTTTATCAGTGTTTTTAATTTCTTTCAGGAACAGGTCGTTGTTGCCAAAACCCGGAACGGCAAGCGCCGAGGAACGATAAATCAGTTGATTTTGCTGCTTGCAGTTTTTCATCACGGCAGCACACAGTTGATTGCTTAGTTTGGTTTCGCCTTTTTCGGCCAAACGTTTGGCATATTGCAAATACGAAACCATCGTTTCGGTTGCATCGGGCTGATATTTTGCAACTTTTGCAGCCGCTTCGAAGACTGAAACAGAAGCTCTTCCGCCAATGTTAGCCAATGCCGCATAAGTATGCTGCAACAATTCGCCCTTGGCAGTTTTGCTCAGTTCAATCAGCGAATTCTCTGCCGGATGGTATTTTAACTCACCGATTGTTTTTACCATAGCCAGTTGCTGTAATCCGGCTTTGTTGGGAATATTTTTCAGGATTATTTCACCCGATTCAAGCTTTCCGATACTGGTTAATGTAGCCAAAGCCGGCGGATACAAATCAGCCGAGTTCAGGTATTTTTCCAGTTTCGCAACCGATTCGGTTCCGCCACAATATTGCAGACGGCGGATAAAAAATGCCTTTACTTCCTTATCCGACGATTTTTCGAGAGCCGCCAACAGTGCGCCTTCGACCAATTTCCGGTCGTTTTCGCGATTGGGAGCGCCTGCAATTTGCGCCAGACTTTCCAAAGCCATGCGAGCCTGTGCGTCATTACCTGTTCCGGGGGGAACGATCATGTCGCAGAATTTGGCAATTCCGGGGGCTCCGGTTTCGAGCATTTGGGTCATCAGCTTCGAGGTGTGATCCCCATTTTGTGCCGGAAACTGTGCCAGCACATCGGCCACTTTGGTTTCGAGGCGGCGATTATCCTGTGCAAAAGCTGGCACCATCAGGAAAAAGGCCAGAAAAACGATCAATATATTCTTTGATACTTTTATCATGTGGTTTGTTATTAAATTCTCATTGTCAAACATATTCGCTAATCCGTCCGAAAGTTGATTTCTTTTCTAAAGAGCATTTAATCGCGGACGGCTGTCTGTTTATTTTTTGTCCCGGGGTTTCGTTCGTTCCTCACTACGCCCCGGGTTATTCAGATTCAGCTCCTTCAGAGCTAACTTGGAACTTGAAACCCGAAACTTGGAACTCTTAAATCTTCCATTCACCCCTCATCGGCTGATCGATCAGCATATTGGCTTCGTCGTCGTTGATGAAAGTTTGTGAAACCGGGTCGAATTCAAGTGTCCGGCCCAATCGCAGAGCGATAACTCCCATGTTGACAATGGTGGCCGAACGGTGTCCGTTCATCTCGTTCAGGGCAAATTTCTGGCGGGTTTTAACCGATTCGCTGAACAAGCCGATTTGTGGTTCCGGATCGGGCAATGTGTCGATCAGCGATTTCAGGTTTGGAATGTCGGATTTGAAACCCCGGAATATTTTGCCTTTTGGGCCTTCAATATATGCTGCGCTCTGATCTTTGTTTTCTCCATCCAGAATTATCTGGCAACCGTCGGCATAGGTGTAGGTTATTTTGCGCCAGGTTCCGATGGCATCGTAATCCTGCTGTGGTGCATCAACCTCTACTTTTACCGGACTGGTATTGTCTTTTCCGAGCATGTACTGCACCGGATCGATGTAATGTTGTCCCATATCGCCCAAACCGCCGCCGTCGTAATCCCAGTATCCTCGGAAGGTTTGGTGAACGCGGTGCGAATTGTATGGTTTTTCGGGAGCGGGCCCGAGCCACATATTGTAATCCAGTTCGGCAGGAACAGCTTCCGGCATCAGGTTTGGTTTACCAACCCAGTAGAATTTCCAGTTGAAACCGGTTACCCCGCTGATGGTTACTTTCAGTGGCCAGCCCAAAACTCCGCTGTCGATTACTTTTTTCAGTGGTTTTACCGGAGTTCCAAGTCCGTAGAAGTTGTCTTTAAATCGGAACCAGGTATTCAGGCGGAACATTTTACCCGTTGCGTTGATGGCTTCCACCACCCGTTTCCCCTCGCCAATGGTGCGGGTCATGGGCTTTTCGCACCAAACATCTTTGCCTGCCTGCGCTGCCATTACCGACATAATTCCGTGCCAGTGAGGCGGAGTGGCGATGTGCACAATGTCAATTTCGGGACGAAGCAGCAATTCTCTGAAATCGGAATAGCCTTTTACTTCCGGTCCCACTTTTTTAAGGGTGCTGTTCAGGTGATTTTTATCCACATCGCAAATGGCAAGCAGTCGTGTGCCTTCGTAAACAATGTGTCCCTGACCCATTCCTCCAACTCCAATGATGGCTTTGGTTAACTGATCACTTGGGGCAAGAAATCCGTTGCCGCCCAAAACGTGCCGCGGAATAATGGTGATTCCGGCAGCGGCAATCAGCGACTTCTTCAGGAAATCGCGCCGATTGTTGATTTTTTCAGTCATATTGAATAATGATTTAGTAAGTTCTGATTTGAATCATTGAATTTACTGCAAATTAAGCTTCCGAAGTGCAAAAAGAGGGGTAATAAATGGGGTAATACGATCGGTTTATAGTATGTTTTTTACCATAAAAGCATTAAAAATGCCACTTCCGGAGAAATAAAATATTGATTGTAAGTTTGCGTGCCAATTTGCTTTTTTGCACTAGTCAGTTGTGGTCATTGATAAATTTTCTTTGTCAACCAACGACCTGAAATCATGCGGATATTTTTCCTTGTAAATTTCGAGGTACAATTTCACGAAATTATCAAAAACCGAATGCGCCAGACTTAACTTGCCCTGCCGGATCAGAATGCTGATCTTTTTGTTCAGGGCTGCTTCGTTCAGCGGATCATTCAAACTGATAACTTCTGCCATATCAAGAAGTATTGATTCGAATTTTTCTTCCGGAAGCAAGCGGAATATTTTGAGTCCAAATTCAATGATCCGGCCACTCATGCGGTCGATGTATGGATCGACCCACGATTCGCTCATGTTTGGGAAGAGCGTTCCTTTTTTCAGAATAAGCAGCAACCCAGGCAGTTCATCCTTAATCTTTTCAGAATCAGAAGTGAAGGTCTCATTCAGGTTTGCTTCAATATAAAACAGATCAATAAAATAGTCGTCAGCAAATTCAAACTTCCAGAGTTTATCCTGAAAAACCAGTTTTATTCCTGAACACGATGCGATCAGCGCTTTCAGGTTCTGAATATTTGTGCCCCGGATGTTTTTTGCGCGGGGTGCACTGATTCCCGGCCATAAATAATCGGATAGTTTCTTTGAGCTGATCCCCTTTTCGAGCCCCACACTGTGCAGTAAAATGAGCACAAACAGCTGTTTAATTTTGGGCGAAAATTTTAAACTGATGTCTTTTCCTTCGCTGTTGATGACTTTTAAGCCGCCAAAACAATTGATTTTTTCAGATGTATTTGGAATGGATGAAGACTTGTCTGTTTTTTGATTTGGAAGTGTAGCCGGAAATGGTCTTGCCTCGGATTCAGCTGATCGTTTAAGGCGTATTTGCCTGAATAATAAGGCTCCCAAAACTATCAGTAGAATTGCAATACTTACGATCCAGCCGTAAGAAACCGTATGTTTGGTCTCGTTTTTCAATAAAAATTCACTCCGGATTTGCTCTTCATTCAGTTCCCGGTCCCATATTTTAATTTCGTGGATGTAACCGGTAAAAAATTCCTCCCACAGGTTGCTCCCGATCAACATAGTGTAATCCGATTCGGAATATGGTGTCAGCAAATCGATTTGTTCGGTGCGTTCTCCATTCATGTAAAAGCTGATTTGGTTGTCAGCTACCGAATGAACCAATGCAATAAAAGTCCATTGATTAACAGGTATTTTGGTTTTTTCTGAATGGTAATCTTTGATTCCCTGCACGGTAAAAGTGAGCAGGCCGTTGTGAATCTTCAGCACAAAATCTTTCCCTTTTCCAACAATGCAATTGTTTTCACCAAGTTCGGTAGGTTTTATCCATGCTGAAATACTGAAATTGGGTTTTAGTGTCGAACGGCTTATTAAACCGCAGTCGGTATATGCATTTCCGGAGAAAAAGGCACAGTTTTTCCAGATTTCATCACCTTTAAAATCGAGTCCGTAGTTGATAGTTTCGTGGTCATTTTCACGTTGCAGATTCTGCATTTTCTTCGAAAAAATGTAATGATCCGTCAAACCAAAACCGGGACTTAGCGGAACCGCGTTGAAAATCTTCATGTTCCCGATATTTTCAGGACTTGGGAGAATAATGTCGGGAGAAAACTGATAACCAGCTTTGTAAGGTGACAAAACGGAGCTGCTGAATGAATTGGTTGGAAAGCTAAAATAACCATTCGTCTTGCGAAACGGAAAATCTTTCCACGATACATTGGCGAGCAATTCGTTGCCATTCCTGATCATTCCGAATATTTTTGGCTGGCTGTTTAGGGCCGAAACAATGGCGGCAGCGTTCCTTATATTTCTGTCATCGGCCTGAATAAAATTGGGTAGCTTTCCGGTGCGCTCCCAAAAACGGGTAAAATAGTCGAAGCCGGGCAATGAATCGGTGTCGGCAACCATCAAAAGCAATTCGCGGCAGCTTAATTCTTGTTGTTGCATTTCGTAATTATCCGAAATCAAAATTTTATCCAGATTGCCGCTATTCAGGTAAATTATTGCTGAATTAGTTTTATTCCGACTCCGGGTTTCTTCTTCTGAAATTATCAGGAGTGGACGTTTTTTTTCTGAAAATTTTGCAGTCAGTAGTTCCTGTTCGTTGTTTGTTTCGCCTGAAAAAATGAATGCCAGCGGAATGTTTGCCTGAAAAAGTGAATCGAGAAGCCTTGGATCAATCTGTTCAGGATGAATGAGTAAATGCGATTTTATCCGAATTGAATTTCGCAACGAATCGGGAATTTCTGCAATGTTTCCAGTTCCGGTCTGCGCAAAAACCTGCAAACAGAATAGCAACAAGACCGACAAAAACTGATATGATTTTTTTATCCGGATCAAAATTATCTGAAGTGATTCGTGAATGCACAAACTTATAAAAAACCACGAATCAATCAGAGTTCTTTCCCAATTTCAGGAAAGCTATTTTATTAAGCAAAAGCGTCTTTTTACTTTCAAATGATAACTGTCAGCTGGTTATTTGTTTCAGATTTGATATTTCTGATTTCCGTATTAGCAAATCCGAATATTTATCCATTATTTTAAGAACCCAAAAATCTCTTAAAAAATGAACAAATCGACTAACAAACAAGGTTGGACCATCACCTTTGCCGCATTGGGCATAAACCTGGTCATGGGAGTGCTCTACTCGTGGGGTGTCATCAAAAAAGCGCTGGTAAGCGACTGGGGCTGGACCAATACCGACGCCGCACTTCCTTTCACCGTTTCAGCAGCAGTTTTTGCGGTTACCATGATTTTTGCCGGAAGGGCACAAGATAAATTCGGACCACGACCGGTTACCATTTTTAGTGGGTTGATGCTTGGCGGCGGATTGATTGCCTCAGGTTTTGCAACCAGCCTGGCAATGATGGTTTTCACTTTCGGAGTGATCGGCTCTATCGGAATTGGGCTGGGTTATTCAGCCGCTACTCCCTGCGCCATGAAATGGTTCGAATCGTCGAAAAAAGGAATGATTGCCGGAATTGTGGTGGCCGGAGTAGGACTTTCGCCTGTTTACATTACGCCAATTACTGCCAGCTTACTGAAATCACAAGGAATCAGCAACACTTTTATTATTCTCGGAGTTTTTGCCATTGTAGCGGTGGTTGTACTTGCTATGTTCCTGAAAAATCCTCCTGAAGTGGACGCGCCAAAAGCTGCGAATGCCGCATCAGCTCCGGCACCAAAAGGAAATAATTTTACCTGGGACGAAGTATCGAAAACACCACAGTTTTATTTATTGTGGATCATGTATTTGCTGGCGGCAACTGCCGGGTTGATGCTGATTGCTCACCTTCCAAGTATTGCAGTTGTTCAGGCCGACTGGAAAACTGCCGGGTTTATGCTGGTAGTTATTCTATCTGTTTTCAATGCACTTGGCCGTTTAGGCGCGGGAGTATTATCCGATAAAGTTGGACGCACACGTGCCATGATGATCGTATTTATGCTTCAGGCAGTCAATATGTTCTTGTTTGCATTTTATACCACCATTCCAACACTTGTAGTCGGTTCGGCCGTTGCAGGGTTGGCTTATGGCGCTGTTTTTTCTCTTTTCCCAACAACCACTGCCGAGTTCTTTGGCATGAAAAATCTGGGAGTTAACTACGGGATGATCTTTACCGGATGGGGTGTTGCCGGAGTAATTGGCCCAATGTTGGGCGGAATGGTTGCCGACAAAACCGGCGCATACAGCAATGGGTACCTGGTTGCAGCCGTGTTTTTGGTTGTTGCCACCATTTTGGTAGGTTTGATGAAAGCACCTTCTGTAGAAAAGTAGGCAGTCACAGAATTCAGTGATCAAAAGAAATAAAAAACAGCAGTTCGGATGAGGTTCGGGCTGCTGTTTTTGGATACACACCTTCCAATCTTAAACCGGTTTGTCTGACTGAAATTCTTTATATTTGCTAAAAATTGAAAGCAATGAGAGCAATAGAATTCATTCATGAGGAATCTTTAATTGAGGTAACAACAGAAGAACTGAAATCTATTAACCGAGGATTGAGAGATTTTGAAGAGGGGAAAATTCATTCAAATGAAACTGCCCGAAAAATCTATGAACGATATTTATCAAATCTGCAAAGCACTTATGATGAAGTCTCCGAAAGCCATAGCGTAAAGAATGTATTGGGGAATTAATTACTTTCGCAAGCTGGATGACCAAATATTCTGATATGATATCCGGATTCAAAAGCTTACTGATTTTTTTGATATTTCTCCCCGTATTTTCGGCAACTGCGCAGACAAAGGATCTGAAGCATTACCAATGTACTTTTTTTGAAAGTTACCGTGCAGGAGACATGTCGCCCTGGCCTGGCCTGATTGCCGAAATGGAAAAGGTGAAATCAACCGATCTAGCCTGGCAAACCGAGATTGTGAAGGCGATTTACGGTTATGTTGGCTATCAGCTGGGTAACAAAAACAAGGATTTGGCCCGTGGGTACATCAACAAGGCCGATGTTTATCTCGAAAAATTGCTAAAACAACATCCGAAAAATGCACAGCTTCACAGTTTAACCGGTGCGTTTTACGGCTACAAAATAAGTCTGGCATTTTACAAAGCCCCATTTTATGGACCAAAAAGTATGATGCACATCGAAAAATCGATTGAGCTTGATGCTACCAATCCAAGTGGATATATCGAAAAAGGCAATTCGCTGCTCTATCGCCCGGCGGCCTTTGGTGGAGATAAAAACGAGGCGCTCGTTTTGTACCGGAAAGCCCTGAAACTGATGCAAAAATCGGACGATCAGCAATGTAACTGGCAGCAAATGCTGCTTCGTGCATTTATCCTGAAAGGTTTGTACGAAACCAATCAGGTAGCCGAAGCAAAGGCTTTCAGGGAATCGATGCAAAAAGACTATGGCCCTATGAACTGGGTGGAGCAGTTTGTTGGTGCCAATCTGATTGAAGGGAAATAATTTTCTGGATGGAAATTTTAATTAGCGAATCGAGAAATTTATTGGAATGGTATAAGAAACCCTAACTGGTTTTCCTTCCCGACTTCCGGGTTTCCACTTTGGCAGACTTCTTACCACCCGGATTGCTTCGGCATCAAGTGATGGATGAACACCTTTATATATTTTCGGGTTTGAAATCGTTCCATTTTCAGTGATCACAAATGTTACCAGCACTTTCCCTTGGATATTGTGTTCCTGCGCATAAACCGGATATTTTATGTTTTTGGCAATATGAGTGCGCAGAACCAGTTGACCTCCAGGAAATTCGGGCATTTCTTCAATATTATTATAATTGCCTTGTTTGGTTGTGTCAATTTCTGTTGCGTAAATGGCACTGTCGCTTATTTCTTCATCGTAACCGGTGTTGTATTTAATAAATCCATTTTTTGTAAGGTAAAATCCCAATTGTAAAATGCTGGTTACAGGTGCATCTTCTATGAGAGCAGGTTTAAACCCGGGAAAATCCTGAAAGGCATAATCGATTAGTTCATGCTCACGTTGTGCATACCACCCCATATATTCCAGACTGTTTATGTCTCCGAGATAATTGATGGTTAGTTTAAGTCCGATAATTATTACTTCATCTTCTCTTATATCATGAAACTGTTTCAATTTCGATATTCTTTTGTTAAGGTATTCATTTAGGGCATCGTCGCCTCCCGGAAATTCAGCTGGTACATCAGTTTGCTCGTAAACCAAATCCTGAACTACCGATATACCCGAAATAAGCTTCCCGGCTTCGTAAGTTCCTTTTCTCAAAACGGTTCCGTCTTCAGCATACGACTCAAAATCGCCATGCTTTATATTGTTCTGGTAATGCCCCGAAAATTGTAGCTGACCATTGGGATACCACATTTTGTATTCGCCATCGAGCGTGGCGGCATCTCCTTCCATATACAGTTCTTTGTTCCCGTTTTCGTAATAGGTCAAAGCATTTACCACAATGCCTTCTTTATACGTTAGTTCGCTGGCAACTTCATTCTTTTTCCTGTAGTTGAAGTGTTTTCCATCGCGGATCAGTTGTTTTTCATTGATGTATTGGTTGAATTTTTTAAGAAAAAACTCTTCTCCTTTGAAGATGAAAGAGGTTTTTGTCAGCAGTTGCCCATCTTCATTATAATCATAAATATACAGATGTGCAGGGCTTTCCGGATGATATTCCACCTTTGCCTTTCCCTGATAATCGGTATAACTTTTTGATCCTGAAATTTTAAAGGAAGGGGTTAGCGTATTTTTTTGTGCATACGATTTATGACCAACTAACAACAATAAGCAAAGGATAGAAATAACGGCGGAAAATTGTTTCATGGCTTGTTCAGTTAAAATTCGAAATTAGATTGAGGCGATTGATGCACTAATGTTATCGTTTTAAAATCCACGCGGGATGGTTCCTGAAGGGACGCCCCTGAATAAAGGCTGCCCGGTTGTTCGCACCACTTTGGTCTGCATCACTTTTGTCTCCGTAATTCCAAAGTAGGATATGCCGATGGTTGAAATGTAAGGTTTATCACTCTTTGTAAACTCAACTCCTGCTGGATCTATTTGAAAGAAAACATACAATTTGGTGTCCACTTTTTGCCCGTTGTAAATTCCTGGCAGCCAATTTCCTGCGAAAGCATTAAAAATCCTGTCAACTTCAGCCTTCAACTGTTTATTTTCTATTTTCCCGGTTTCTATTTCACTGATTTTTCCATATCGCGTAACAACAAATGTTGCCATCCCAGTCAGTGATTCTCCCTTTTTCATGATTTCAACAGGTGCTTTTAACTGGCTTGCAAATCGAACATCCAGTTCTTTCCTGAAGCCGATGTATAGCGGAGGCCTTTGCAGTTGGGCAAACCCGAAATTCTTCTTTATTCTGATCGGGAAAGTATCGGGTTTACTTGCAAGTTCCGAAACCCAAAGGCAACTGTCGTTGGTGTGGTCATACTTTAAGTATGGTTCGTTTTTTAAGTCATAGTAGGTCCATATTCCTGAAACACTGTCACTGGCGTATTGCCCAATAACCAAAGTGTCGTTATTTTGACTTGATAGTTTTAGAAATGAGCCATTCCGTTGCCTGGTTTTTTTATCAACCTGAAAAAGTTCAGTAAATGCCTCATTTTGTTGTTTTTTTGTTTTAAGTTCCTGTGCTTTTCCTAAGAGACAGGAGGTAAGCAGAATGGCCAGAATAAATAATATGCGCATATATTACATTTTATGTGTAGCAAGATAGGACGATTTTTTGTACTAAACAATAGATCAGGTGAAATGATTTCTGCTTTTTTGATACAAATCAGGGAAATATTATTTTGCAGGAGAAAGCTGTTTTCGCTGCCATTAATCATGTAAATTTGGCAAAAACACGAATATCTTTTCAGACTTAAATTTCACGATCAATTTCAACCATAAATATTAACAAAATGAAACTAACCCATTTTTTATTGGCCGCTCTGGTAATTGCTTCGTTACCTCTTCAGGCCAAAACCGACGACAAATCCAAAGAAAAAGAAAAGGTTAAAGGCGACACCATCATTACCACTTCGCTGGTTGATGGCCTGAAGTTCAGGAATATTGGCCCGGCATGGTGCAGTGGCCGAATTGGAGACCTGGCCGTTAATCCAAAGAACCCGAAAGAGTATTATGTAGCGGTTGCCAGTGGAAATGTGTGGAAAACGGTAAATGGCGGTACAACCTTCGATCCGGTTTTCGACAAGTACGGTGCTTATTCAATTGGCGTGGTGAAACTCGATCCGGCAAATCCGAATGTTGTTTGGGTGGGAACGGGCGAAAACAACCATCAGCGCGCACTGGGTTATGGCGACGGGGTTTACAAATCGCTCGACGGCGGAAAATCTTTCAAAAACATGGGGCTGAAGGAAAGCCGACAAATTGGTGGAATTGTAATTGATCCGCGAAATCCGAATACCGTGTTTGTAGCCTGCGAAGGTTCGGCATGGGGCCCGGGTGGCGAGCGCGGACTGTACAAAAGTGCCGATGGTGGAACCACCTGGGAGAAAGTGCTGAACGTGAGCGAAAACACTGGCATCAACAATGTGGTGATGGATCCTGCGAATCCCGACGTGATGTACGCCACGTCGGAACAGCGCCGGCGCCATATTTTTGGTAAAATTGGAGGAGGTCCCGAATCGGCTGTTTATAAAACGACCGATGGTGGCAAAAACTGGCGCAAAATTATGGACGGTCTTCCAAAAGTTGATATTGGTGGAATGGGCATCGATGTTTCGCCAGTTAACCCGAACATCGTTTACCTCATTGTTGAGGCACAGCTCGACAAAGGAGGTTTCTTCCGTTCGAGCAACAAAGGCGAAAGCTGGGAGAAGATGAGTGATTACCATGCAAGCGGCCAGTATTACAACGAGATTGTTTGCGATCCGGTGAATGCCGACAAGGTGTATTCGACCGAAACCGTAAGCAAATATACGATCGACGGTGGTAAAACCTGGACAACACTTGGGAACAACAAACGCCATGTTGACGATCACGCAATGTGGATTGACCCGAAAGATACCGAGCATTTCCTGATTGGCGGCGACGGAGGTTTGTACGAATCGTTCGATGGCGGTAAAAACTACGATTTCAAGGAAAATCTTCCGGTAACCCAGTTTTACCGCGTTAATGTTGACAATGCGTTTCCTTTTTACAATGTTTATGGCGGAACTCAGGACAATAATTCGATGTACGGCCCATCGCAAACCACTTCCAGAGATGGCGTTGGCAACGACGAATGGCAGGTTACCGTTGGTGGCGACGGCTTCTGGATCGACACCGACCCGACCGACCCGAATATTATTTACACCGAGTCGCAATATGGCGGAATGGCACGTTTCGACCGCAAAAGCGGTGAGGACATCAGCATCAAACCACGCGAACGCAAAGGCGAGCTGGCCTACAAATGGAACTGGAATGCGCCTCTTTTTGTAAGCAAACATGCTCCAAAACGCTTGTACACTGCTGCCAACAAAGTTTTCAGGAGCGACGACCGGGGCGATTCTTGGCAAGTAATTTCTGAAGATCTGACTACAAAGACCGATCGGAACATGTTTCCGGTGATGGGTAAATTCTGGAGTGCCGATGCTGTTGCCAAAGATGTTTCAACTTCGCAGTGGGGAACCATCGTTTCGCTCGACGAATCGCCGGTAAAAGCTGATCTGCTTTATGCCGGAACCGATGACGGCGTGATTTCGATAACCGAAGATGCCGGTAAAACCTGGCGTCAGGTAAAAACTTTCTCCGGAATTCCGGAATACACATACATAAGCGATCTGAAAGCCGACCGCTTTGACGAGAATGTTGTTTATGCGGCATTTAATAATTTACAGAACGACGATTTCAAACCGTACCTGCTGAAAAGTTCTGACAAAGGAAAAACATGGGTTTCAATCGCTGCAAATTTACCGGTTAACGGAACTGTTCATTGTATTGAGCAGGATTACCTCGTACCCAACCTGTTGTTTGCGGGTACCGAATTTGGCGCATTTTTCACCCTCGACGGGGGCAAAAACTGGGTTCAGATGAAATCAGGTTTACCAACAATAGCCGTTTTCGACATCGCCTTGCAAACCCGCGAATCGGATTTGGTACTGGCTACTTTTGGACGCGGATTTTATATCCTCGACAATTACAGCCCGTTACGCGAATTATCGCACGAGCTGGCTGCCCGCGAAGCCCACATTTTCAAGGTCGAAACTGCCAGCATGTTTATTCCGACTTCGTCGAAAGACAACCAGGGTAGCACTTATTATCTGGCGAAAAATCCTGAATTTGGCGCCACTTTTACCTATTACCTGAAAGAAGTTCCGAAAACGAAAAAGGAAATCAGGCAGGAAGCCGAAAAGAAATTGTTCAAGGAAGGAAAACCCATTCCGCAGCCCACCTGGCGCGAGTTGCAGCTGGAAGCAAAAGTAGAACCAACTCATCTCATTTTTACCATTACCGACGAAGCCGGAAATGTAATTCGTCGTTTGACAAAAGCACCTTCGAAAGGCATTAACCGTATCAACTGGGATTTGCGTTACGCCGGAACCCGCGCGCCGCAAGGCAATAAGTTCGATCCGGTGAAAGAGTCGCGCGGTAGTATTTTGGCCATGCCGGGCAAATACAAAGTTGCCATGAGTTTATGGTTCGAAGGTCAGGAAAAAGAATTGGCAGCTCCGCTTGAATTTACATGTCAGAAGCTCAATATCTCGACATTACCGGCTTCAGATTATCAGGATGTGGTAGCTTTTGGCAAAAAAGTGACGAAACTTTCGGCAGCTATCAGTGGCACCAATCAGTTAACCAACGAGTTGATTTCTAAACTGGAAATCATTAAGCAAGCCATTTATTCTGCTCCTGATGCCGATCAGAAACTTATGAATTCGGCACGCGATCTTGCAGTAAAACTGGAAGAACTGAAATTTAAGATGGAAGGGGTTCAGGCAAAAGCAAGCTGGGAAGAAATTCCTCCTGCGCAGGTTCCGATAATGGAACGTTTAAGCAATCTTTCTTATGGTCATTACAGCTCAACTTCGGCAATCACAGGTTCCGAAAAAGCTGATCTGGCTATTCTTGAAGAGGAATTTCCTCCGGTTCTGGAAGAATTAAAACGACTGGTTGAAAAAGATATTCCTGAATTAGAGTCTGCACTGAATAAGGTGAATGCTCCGTGGACTCCGGGAAGGCTGCCGGTTTGGAAAACCAATTAATCTCCCTTTCAGGAAGAGGTTTTGGATTTTGCAAAATCTGTAAATTATTATTTAAAAGAGCAATCATTTAAACCTTTAAGGGTGTCTCAAAAAACTGAGACACCCTTTTTTTATACCAATTGTATTTACTTTTTCTATGCCTAAATAAGATCATATGAAATAGTTGTGGGGATTTTTATATCTGATTTGAGCACTATAAAAAGAAAACGTACCATCTTTTACCTTGTCCCCAGCCGGACAGGCTGTTACTTTTTCCCTTCGGCTGGAAAAAGTAACCCAAAAGAGCCGCCGCTGAAGGACAAAAAGCTAAAAACCGAATCCGTTTGGCTAAAAATTTCCAAACTCCTCCCTCTGGTCGTCAAACAGGGAAATTTTCTTAATGCCAACTTCTTCAGTTTTTTTAACGCTTTTTCTCCTTAGGCGGTTCAAGGCATTGCATTGCGGTGGATTGTCCTGTCAATTTGCATTTGCCTTATTCGAAGCGAGTGTGAGGGCCGTCAAAACGCCCGGCCGAGGGTTCGTTTTGACAAGATTTTTGCTTCCTTTTCATCCCCGCCTGCCGCGGGCAGGGTTTGGAAAAGCCTGCCAGCCGCAGGCAGGGAAGAGCCAGTCCGGCTTGAGGACAAAAAGCTTGATTACAAACAATCATCTCTTTATTCCCTCAAGAATATGAAGTAATCCCCTAAATATTGAGTGATTTCCGAATATTAAACTCACCTGAGAGTAAATTCACTTTTGGAAAATCCTATTTTAACTTTTTCTTGAAAAACGCGATAGTCCGACCCCAGGCCAGATCAGCGGCTTCCTTGTTGTATCGTTGAGGGTTCGAATCGTTGTTAAAAGCGTGAGCCGCACCTTCGTACATGTATAGCTGATACTCAATTTTCGCTTCTTTCAAAGCTGCCTCATAAGCCGGAATACCTGCGTTGATTCGTTCGTCGTTTCCGGCGTAATGCAAAAGCATGGCTGCTTTAATTTTCGGAACATCCTCGGTTTTGGGCTGTCCGCCATAATACGGAACGGCGGCATCAAGTTCAGGAGCGTTTACGGCAACATGGTTCGTCATAGCTCCACCCCAGCAAAAACCGGTGCAGCCCACTTTGCCGCTTGTAAGCGGATTGGTTTTCAAATATGCGACAGCCGCCGAGAAATCTTTCTTGGTTACTTCATAATCCAGTTTCTGGAACATTGGGCCGGCATCTTCGGGCTTCTCGGGAGTTCCGCCCTGTGGCGATAAAGCATCGGGTGCAAGGGCAACAAAACCTTCGAGTGCCATTCGGCGGGCAACATCTTTAATGTGAGGCTGTAGGCCGCGGTTTTCGTGGATTACAATTACTGCCGGAAGTTTTTTCTTCCCTTTCGGACGGGCAAGATAGGCTATCATCGGGTCACTGGCTCCGGCATAAGTAATGGTTTCGGTTACGAGCCTCGCATCGTCGGCTTTAATAATTTCAGCAAATAAATTAACGGGGAAAAAACTTAAAAGTACTGATCCACTTGCAAACGCGGCAGTTTTCTTTAGAAATTGACGGCGTCCGGTTTTGGTGTCTGATGTTTTTGGATTGGGTTCCATCTGGTTTTTTTAAAAGTTTGAATTGATTTAAATCATATTGTAGCTAAGTGATTGAAAAATCAACTAAAATTACAACTAATTGTTTTGAAATTTGTTTGAAAGCTAATGTTTTTGAATTCAGCTCTTTCGACAATAGTTTAAAATCAGAAAATATTAAATTTTATAAATTATGAGATCATTATTTGTTATTCTGTCTATTCTGGTAGTGTTTACGGGTTGTGTGAAAAAGAACAAAGTACCTACAGTACAAACCCTTGCAAATGCTTCGATGCACGAAGTAAAAGTTGAAGAAGTTATTCAAACCTCGGCATACACCTATTTAAAGGTTAACGAAAACGGTACTGAAAACTGGATTGCGGTTAACCGTCAGGAAGCAGCGGTTGGAGAAACCTACTATTACGAAGAAGCCCTTGAGATGAACAATTTCCAAAGCAAGGAACTCAACCGGACTTTCGAAACCGTTTATTTCGTTCAGGGACTGAGTAAAGAGCCGATTGAAGCAAAAACCGAAACTCCGCAGGAAATGAAACCTGTGCAGCCTACTCTTACAATGAATGAAGGTATTTCGGTTGCTCCGGCTGAAAGCGGACTTTCAATCGCTGTGTTGTATGCCGATCGCGATAAATATTCGGGCAAAAAAATAAAAATGAAGGGGCAGGTTGTGAAAGTGAACGATGAAGTGATGGGCAAAAACTGGATTCATATTCAGGATGGAACCAAAGATGGCGAAAATTTCGACCTGACAATTACCACTCTTGACAAAGCCGCAGTTGACGAAGTAGTTACTTTTGAAGGAACCATTACCCTGAAAAAGGATTTTGGATACGGCTATTTTTACGAACTGATTATGGAAGACGCCAAACTGGTGAAATAGGAATCAGGAAAAGGCAATTAAGAAAATCCCCTGCTGAAATTGAACATTTCGGCAGGGGATTTTTTTATTCAATAATGAAAGCCCTCGAATTAACTTACTCACGGAAGTTCTATTGGGAAACTAATTGTGTTTGATCCGTACAATAAGCCATATCCTCCTTTAATATTCGATTTCTGGATGGGTGGTTCTGCAAAACCGAATTCCATACCATCAAGCTGGGTGTAACTTTTGCCATAATCATACACATCACGGCTTACCGTTCCGATCCTGATAATCAAAGGATTATAATAATGTGAAATATTCCAGTTTTCAAAATATTTTGTTTCAACGCTATATTGGTGTACCTGATTGGTAAATCCACATTCGTTGCTGTAAATACTCATACCACCTGCACCAGTTCCACAACTTTCGAAATAATTTCTACCTTGAATTAAAGGGTAGTGCATAAAAAAAAGCGATCTATTGTCTTTTGTAACAACCTGAATTGAAAAGCAGGCCTCTTTTTCATTGGGTTTAGAAATTGAAAAGGAAAACAGACCATTTTCTGAACCAGATCCATACACATAACCAATTTCTTCAAAATTAAAGTTGTTTATTTCGGGTTTTGCAGGTAGGGTAATTTCTTCGGATTCCGCCTTGCCATATTGTTCAGTTTGAACAATCAACTTATACTTATGACCTGCCAAAAGCTCGACAGCGGGTGTATCCGGAAGACCGTAAAACCCTTTCCCGGTATATTCTAAATCAATCAGTTTCACTCCATTTTCGTAAAGTGCGGCAACTGCATCTTTTACAATCAGAGAATCAGACCTCAAATATTTTCCAACCGGATTGATCGAATGAGTTATCTTAATCCGGACTCCCTCATTTGGACTGAGATATCCGTTAATCACGATTTTATCTCCTTCGTAAGGTGGCGAGAATTCAATATACTTCGTACACGAAACGAGCAGGAAGGGCAACAACAACAGATGGATATATCTTCTGATCATACTAAAATTTTACTGAATAATTGATAAATGGCACGATACCAAACAAAGTCCCTGATTTGTATCTCGATTCGTAACCAATGTATTGGCCTGAATCGTCCTTTCCCCCAAAGCTTTTAAAGTTGTCTAAAGACATGTAAAACGGGTTAATCCGGCTATATACATTAAAAGCTCCGAAGGAAATGGTTGCCGGATGTTTTCTCCTTCTGGTCAAAAATTCTTTTGAAAAGGAGATGTCCATCCGGTGGTAGTCAGGCATCCGAAGGTTGTTCCGGCTGGTATAAACCGGCATTGGAATTCCGGACAAATCTTCATGTAGGGTGGTTGCCAATGTTGCAGGTTGCCCGGTGTTGTAAACAAAATTCATCGAGCATTTCCACTTTTTATTGATTTTATAAGCCATCGTGGTTTCAAAATCGTGGGTCCGGTCGAATCGTGCGAGATACCAGTTTCCATCATTTATTTCTTCAAATTTTCGGTAATTACGTGCCAGGGTATAACCAAACCATGCATTCAGTTTTCCGGTAGTTTTGCTCACCAACAATTCAAAACCAACCGATTTTCCGATTCCGTTTTGTACGATATTTTGTTCCCAGCTTTTCGAAACATTGGTAACAAAAGATACTCCCTGGTTGTAATCGATTAATCCCGACAAACGTTTATAATACACTTCGGCCTGCACCGAAACCGGAAATGCCTTTAAATCTTTTTTTACGCCTGCCGACCATTGGTCAGCCTTCGAAGGTCGCAGGGTTTCGGTTACCGGCGCCCAAACATCTATCGGGAGGCCTTGCCCGGTATTGGTAAGTTGAAAAACAGGCTGACTCATGTGGCTGTAGGCCATGCTAAAGCTAATGTCGTCAGGCGTTCTTGCCACGGCTTCGATACGCGGCTCAAGCGAATGATAAGTGATATTTTTTAAAAATTGGCCGGAATATCTTAAGCCGCTATTCAGGCCAAGCCATCCGGCTAACTGAAACTTGTCTTCGATGTAGGCCGAAGCTGAAAAGAATTCGTAACGATTGTTCCTGCTGTCGGGAAGGTTTGTACCGAGATTTAAATTTTTAAGTTCGTAATAATCGGGATGAAAAACCTGATTGGCCAGATCGAACCCAAAAACAATTGAATTTCTCACACCAGTGGGCAATTCAAAGCGTTGTTTAACTGTAAAATCAGCCACTTTTGAACCCGTTGAGGCCGATGATGGTTCATATTCGGCTGGTTTTGCGAGCGACTCATCAATTGTTTTGTAATTAAAGTTGAACCGATTGTAGCTTAGTTGTGAAACTGAAAACAGCCGGCTGCGAAACTGCCTGGTATAGCGAAGACTTGCCGTTGTATTTCCCCAATTCAACCCAACTCCGGTTCGTTTTGTGTTTTCTTTGTCTTTTATGTTCCAATAATCATTTCCCGAATAGATACTCAAAAAAAGTCTTTCCTTTTCATTAAAGGTGTAATTCACTTTCGCGTTCAGATCGTACATCAGGTAACTTAACATTCCTTCTTTCTCCCCTAGGATTAAATAAAGCGGTAAAGTTATCAATGAAGTGTAGGTCGCCCTCGCCGAAAGCAGATAGGTGGCTTTTCCCTTGATGAGCGGCCCCTGATTGGTAATCTGCGAGCTGATGGGCCCAACAGACATGCTGGTTTCGTTTTTTTGTGTATTTCCCTCCTTCGTGGTAATATTTAATACCGACGACAACCGCCCTCCGTAACGCGCCGGGAAATTTCCCTTGAACAATTCAGCATGTGAAACGGCTTCAGGGTTAAACACCGAAATAAAACCAAACAGGTGCGAATTGCTGTAAATGGTCGCGCCATCGAGTAAAACAAGGTTTTGATCGGATGAACCTCCCCGAACAAAAAGGCTTGAGCTTCCATCGGTGCCGCTGTTTACTCCCGGTGTTAATGCCAGCGCTTTTATGATATCGTATTCGCCCAGAAACGGCGGCATCTCTTTGATGCGCGACATTGGAATGGCGGTTCGGTTCAGCTCGTTGCCCAGAGTCGTAATTTTATTTGCCCGAACGGTAACTTCATCAATAGATGGCGGTTTCAAATAAATGTTCAGCGTGGTGTCATTTTGCAGATTTAGTTTTACGATTTCCGATTTATAACCTGAAAAAGAAACGGCCATTTCGACATTCCCTTTATTGACAATCCCGCTAAAATACCCGTATTGATTGGCTGCAACTCCTGTTGACAATTGTACAAACCAGACATTTGAATACGGCAACGATTCGCCTGAAGAAGAATCTTTTATATAGCCGTTAACAGTGATTTTTTGAGAAAAACTACTTCCTGCTATCAGTGTAAAAAACAAGACTAAAAAATGTTGTGTCCTGAGATGGCTGATTTGCCAGTATCTGTTTATGTGCATCATCCGGAAAAGCTTAAAATACGTATCCAAATTTGAGGTCAAGTCCTGGCTCAAACTGTGTTAAACCACGTCGGAATTCAAGACCTCCGCCAATTTTAGCTTCGAATATAAAATGATTGCCTATCGATCTGCGAAAACCCCACTTGGGCACTATAAAGAAGTTCGGAGTATTATTTCTAAAGCTAAAACTGTCCAAACTTATCCCTGAACTAATACAGAAAAAGCTTGCCGAATTATTAATGAAACTGTCATATTTATGTCTTGTTTTTACATTGTAATAGATCCGGGGTTCAAGCTGAATAATTGGGCGGAAGCTTATCTCTGTGCTAATCTTGTTATACTCCTTCGGTTGGTTGTTGTTTTGATCGAGGTCAAATGGAGCTATTCCAGTATTAATGTTGCTCTTTTGCCAGCCTATATTTATGCCAGCTTCCATATTTATGGTGAATTGGTTGCCAAGAGCATATTCGTAACAGTATCTTGCGCCAGGATAGCCAAGTTGGAGACTATGAAGGCTTTCGACTTGCTGGGCATTTACTGAATAAATGTTTAACAATATTACTGCAAAAAAGCTAAAAAGTACTCTGATCATATTTTGAACATATTTGTGGCATGTTTATAAAAGGCGTTGATGGGTAATCTCAATGTCAATTGATTGTCAATTCCGAAAGTTTCCTAATCCTTCACTGAACAAGCGTTCTTCTTTATTCTCTTTAAACTGGTTCGAAAATCGAATATTATGTGCAGCTAATTTACGGGATAAACCCTTAATAACAAAATATATTTTATCCCCCCCCCATTTAAATATTTGTATCTAATTGTGATGCAGAGAATTATAATGTACACATTTAATAACATACGTAATGTGATGAAAACAAACTAAAAATGAGAGTTACCTTTTGCCTTTTTCAGGAATTAATCTGTTAGTGTTTGTGGCACTTCAGTCGAATATTCGTTCCAGAAGCTGTTCTTTAAACTGTTCTGAAATCATCTTTTGAGCAAAAACCGGATTCATATTCAGGATGGAAGGATGGCGAAAACTTCGACCTGACCATTACCACTCTTGACAAAGCTGCTGTTGACGAAGTGGTAACGTTTGAAGGAACCATTACCCTGAAAAAGGATTTTGGATACGGTTATTTCTATGAACTGATCATGGAAGATGCCAAATTGGTAAAATAGTTTCAAGTTACCTGTGTCGTCCTAAAAAAGCGATACA
>DPRM01000034.1 GCA_003537645.1 Prolixibacteraceae bacterium | reverse complement strand
CTTTGTCGTCGCATATTTTTTTGGCCTCTTCAATAGAAGAAATGCCGTAAGAATTCAACACTTCATTGATCTTGTTGATCCTTCTGTCGTAACTTTCAAATAATGGCATATCTGTTTTCTCCTATTCTTTACGTGGGTCAATTACTTTCACTGCATCTTCCATACGGCCATATTTGCCTGAAGCTTTAACAATGGCTTCGTTGGCATCCATACCGGTTTTGATCATGTCCATCATACGACCCAGGCTTACGAATTCGTAACCTATGATTTCGCTCGATTCGCTCAAACCGATTTTAGTGATGTAACCTTCGGCCATTTCGAGGTAGCGAGGACCTTTTGCCACTGTTCCGTACAAAGTACCTGTAACCCCGCGAAGACCTTTACCCAAATCTTCCAAACCAGCGCCAATTGGCAATCCGCCTTCGGAGAAAGCTGTTTGTGTACGACCATAAACAATTTGAAGGAACAATTCGCGCATCGCAACATTGATTGCATCGCAAACAAGGTCGGTATTCAATGCTTCGAGGATGGTTTTTCCCGGAAGGATTTCAGAAGCCATCGCAGCAGAGTGAGTCATACCGGTACAACCGATAGTTTCAACCAAAGCTTCCTGAATGATGCCCTCTTTTACGTTCAAGGTAAGCTTACAAGCTCCTTGTTGTGGTGCGCACCATCCAACTCCGTGGGTCAAACCCGAAATGTCTTTTACTTCTTTGGCTTTTACCCAACGTCCTTCTTCAGGAATTGGAGCCGGGCCATGATTCGCTCCCTGAGCGACACAAATCATGCCTGCAACTTCATGTGTAAACATATAGTCTAATTTTTAATTTGAAATATATTGAGAACTCATTTTTTTTGTTAATTTGATCCATGCCCGTCAGCTTAAGCAGACGGTAAAGGATACTGCTTCGATCATTGACTATCGCTTATAATAGCTTTCTCTGAGAACTGGGACTGATCCCTTTAAATATCGAACATTTTCTTCTGCCCCGATTTGTACAATAAAACCGTTGTCTTATCGAAAGTTGCCAAACATCCATATTTCATTGCTTCAAGCTGTGGCCGCATTCGCTCGTAAAAAGAAAGAACTTTATCTTCCTCGTCAATCAGTTCAATTACGGTCGGAACTTTGTCGCTAACCTCCCAGAATTTATAGGAATGAATTACCGAGCTTGCTCCGTAACCCAACATTCCTTTTAAAACTGTAGCTCCTGCAATTCCCTCTTTTTTTGCCTGAAGTACAATAAATTCGTGCAATGGGGTTTGTCTGAACTGATCAGTTGAACTGATGAAAATCCTTAAAATACCTACTTGTGAATTGTTTTCCATCTTAAAAAAGTTTAATCATGATTCGGCCTGCATAAACTGCCAGCAGGCCAAGAAAGAAACTAAATGAAGTATAGAATGCGAAACGAATCCATTCCTGCTGACGAAGCAGTAAAAATGCATCGTTCGATAACGTAGAGAAAGTGGTAAATCCACCGCAGATTCCAACAGTCAGGAAAAGCCGTATTTCAGAACTTAAAAAATCACCTTTTTCTGAAATTCCGTAGATAATTCCAATGATTAAACTGCCAATAATATTAACAGCGAGTGTACTCCACGGAAATACAGAAACAATATTTTCCTGAAAATAGCGGGAAACAAGAAAGCGGGCAACTGATCCAATGAATCCACCAAATCCGACAATCATTATTGATTTTACCATGAAATTACGTTTTATAATAACTTATTCGTTGGTAGATGTCATCAGCCTGAACAGGAGGACAGGCGGTTAAAGGCAGACCTCATTGCCGCCCACAAATATAAGTAATCAGAGCCTAAGGAGCGCATTAATTATGGATACTGTTTAAAATTTAATAATATAAGTAACCTATTCCTGCATTTATTATTTTTGACAAAGGAACCAGTTAAATCAAACTTCAATGAAAAAAGTTGTATTTGTATTACTCGTACTTGTTAGTACACAAATCAAAGCTCAGTCATTTCAGATTAGAGGAGTTTTACCCTGGCACAATTTTTTATCGGGTCCTTCGGCATGGAACGAAGATGATTACACGAAATATCTTGATGATTGTCAAAAAAATGGCATCAATTTCATCGCGTTTCACAATTATACAGGGGGAGGTGAGCGCTATCTCAACTATGTGGAGCCGATGATCAAAATTCAGTATAAAAATGTATTGCCTGAAGCCGGATTTGATCATTCAGGAATGGCTCGGTGGGGATATTTGCCTATGAAAATCAAAGATTTCCCATTCGGTTTGGAGAAGCATTTCCTTTCAACCCGGGGAGTTGGCTATTTTGGAGCCGATTGTGCTGTTACAGCCAAAACCAATGAAGAACGATACGAAAAAGCCCAGTCGCTGATGCAAAAGGTTCTGTTAATGGCGCACCAGCGAAATATGCAAATGGCAATGGGATTCGAATTTGGCGTGGCTCCGCCCGAATATGCTTCGATACGAACCAACAGCGACATGTATTGGAAAGGCGACGGCAGTTTGGTTTATAATCCGTTTGATCCGGACGCAACAGGTATTTTATACGCCACAATCGATAATATAATTGAAACATATAAAGGAATCGACTGGATTTATTTATGGCTGAATGAGCATTGCATGTTTGGTGTTAATCCTGAAATAGCCCTGAAAAACAGGTATATGCAGCAGTTTTATTCTGAAAATGAAAAATTTTACGATTTGGAAGGAGTGAATGAATCGCTTAAATTTTTAGGAGTGTGGTCGCAGGCATACATTCAAAAAGCTTACGATTATGTCAGATTAAAAGCTCCGGAAATTAAAATTGCAATTGGCGGGTGGGGAAGCGAGTCGCAAATGGCTCTTTTGCTGCGCGGGTTGGACAAAGCGCTTCCGCAGGATATTACTTTTTCGATGCTGAATCCTGATCAGGGAAAATTCGGTCATCCTGCTTTTTTTAGTGAAATAGCTAAAAACAGAGATGTGTGGGCAATTCCCTGGCTCGAAAGTGATGCCTCGCTCTGGCACCTTCAGCCACGTGTCGATGATTTGCGGAGTCAGGTTAAAAAGGCTTCGGCTGATAAACTGAATGGGGTAATTGGTATTCATTGGCGGACAGAAGAAATCAGGGAAAATTTCGAAACTTTCATGTTTTTCGCTCAAAATCCTGATTCAACAAACAGTACCAGTGATATATACAAGGACTACTGTGCTGTAAATTTCGGAAATTATGCCGCAGAATATTTGAGTCCGGTTTTGGCGAAATACGATGTCAATGGAGTTTTAAAGCAAGTTGCCTCCGAAGAATATTACGCTTATACACCTGCCTGGGGAAAACTTTCGCAAGTGCAATTGAATGCCTGCAACGAAATCATTCTGGCAATTGACCTTTGCACTGAAAATAAACCGAATGATGAACAGCTGCAAAATCTGGAATGGTTGAAAGCCAACTATGAGTTTACTTTGCTGTTCGACAAAGTTTCGCGTGGGTTGGAGCCTGCGTGGAATCTACGCGACCGGTACCTGATAGCAATGGAACCCACAGTTATTTCAGCCGATGAGCTAATAAAAGCAAAGGAATCCCTGAAAAATATTCCAATCAGGCAGATGATGGAAGTTTTTGCTTCAAAAGTCAGATCAAGAGGCGAACTCGGAGAACTTTCTTCAATTATACAACGGGTGTGGGGTGAATATCAATTACTCGATAAGTTCATGAAAACACATTTATTAAATTCAAACCTAACTAAATAAGAAGCCGATATGAAACTAATTACATTTTTAACAATTACTAATTTACTGATTTTTCAACTGTCGTCAGTTACAGCACAAATTACCGAAATCGACCAATCAATTGCCGCCAACCGTAAAGGCGAAATAACCATCAAGTCAAAACCCAATGCTAAAGTATCTGTAGAGCAGATCAGCCACGAATTTTGGTTTGGATGTGCAATCCCAAACAGTTTTGTTGACGGTTCGATGCCTGAAAATGACAAAAAGCAATTCGAAGAAAAATTTCTGAAGAATTTTAACTCGGCAGTCACCGAAAATGCCGTGAAATGGCCCAGCATGGAACGCCAGAAAGGGCAGGTGGACTATTCTGTAGTTGACGGAATTTTGAATTGGACAAAAGCAAACAACATTCCTCTCAGGGCGCATAATCTTTTCTGGGGAATTCCTCAGTTTGTTCAGCCCTGGGTAAAAGAGATGCCCGATAAAGAGTTGGAACAAACACTTAAAAACCGCGCTGAAACAGTAACTGCCCGATACAAAGGCCAGTTTGTTGAATACGACCTGAACAATGAAATGGTGCACGGTAATTATTATGAGGATCGGCTGGGTGCAGACATTACAAAAAAAATGGCAGAATGGGCACAATCCGGTGATCCTGAAATCAAACTTTACCTAAACGATTACGATATTTTAACCGGGGTGAAGTTGCCCGAATACATGGCGCAAATACGTATGTTCCTGAAACAGGGAGTTCCAGTTGCAGGTATTGGAGTTCAGGGCCATCTACATGCCGAAACATTCGACCGCGGCCAGCTGAAAAATGCACTCGATTCACTTGCAAAGTTTAAGTTACCAATTCGTGTGACTGAATTCAATATGCCCGGACAGCGATCGAAATATTACAATGATCGAAATTTGGTTATGACTCCTGAAGAAGAGGAAATAAAGGCCAAAGAAATGGTTGATTATTATAAAATCTGTTTCGCTCATCCGGCTGTCGAAGGCATTTTAATGTGGGGTTTTTGGGAGGGCGCCAACTGGATTAAGCCTTCGTCGTTATTCAAAAAAGACTGGACTCCAACGCCAGCTGCAATTGCATACCAAAACCTTATTTTAAAAGAATGGTGGACCAGCGAAAAAGGCAAAACTAACAGTAAGGGAGAATTATCAGTTCCTGCATTTTATGGGAAATACAAAGTTACCGTTAACGGCAAAACCAAAGAAATTGATTTAACCAGATCGGCCGGAAAAGTTGTTGTGAAATTTTAAGAACCGAGGAATAAAAAATGACATCAAAAGAACGATTTGATCTGACCGTCAATCACCGTCAGCCCGAAAAAGTAGTAGTCGATTTTGGTTCAACAGCAGTAACCGGAGTTCACGTATTGTCGGTTGAAAACCTTCGAAAGTACTATGGTTTGGAGAATCACCCGGTGCGGGTGATTGAACCCTATCAGATGTTGGGACTTGTAGAGCCTGATTTGCAGGAAGCAATGGGCATTGATGTGGTTGGCGCATGGGGCAAAAACAACATGTTTGGAATTTACAACCATGAACCATTGAAAGAGATGAAAACTTTTTGGGGTCAAACTGTGCTTGTTCCTGAAGGTTTTGAAACCACCAACGCTGAAAATGGTGATTTGCTGATTCACCCCGAAGGCGATACTTCCGTTTCAGCATCAGCCAGGATGCCGAAAGCCAGCTATTTTTTTGATGCCATCGTTCGTCAGGAACTACTTGACGAGGAAACCCTTGATGTGCGCGATAATCTCGAAGAATTTGGGCTTATTACTGAAAGTGAATTGAATTTTTGGAAAGAAGCTACCCGAAACGCACGAGACACCGGAAAAGCAGTCATTGCAGGACTCGGAGGTACTGCTTTGGGCGATATTGCACTGGTTCCCGGAATACAGATGAAACATCCTAAAGGCATTCGTGATATTGCCGAATGGTATATGAGCACTGTTATGCGACCTGAATACGTCAAAGCTATATTCGACAAGCAAAGCGAAATTGCGCTCGAAAATTTCCGTCGATTGCACGAGGTAATTGGCAATAATCTGGATGCTGTTTTTATCTGCGGAACTGATTTTGGCACGCAGGATTCAACCTTCTGCGCCCCCGAACAATTCGACGATTTATGGTTGCCTTATTACCGGCGGATCAACGATTGGGTACATTCCAATACAAGCTGGAAGACATTTAAACATTCTTGCGGCGCTGTCGAAACATTTATGTCGCGCTTTATCGACGCAGGTTTCGATATTATTAACCCTGTGCAGGTGAGCGCAATAGGAATGAACCCGGCACACCTGAAAAATACCTACGGAAAATACCTTGTTTTCTGGGGCGGCGGTATTGACACTCAAAAAACCTTGCCTTATTCTACACCTGAAAAAGTTCGCGAAGAAGTGCTCCGTTTGTGCGACATTTTTGCCAAAGATGGCGGGTTTGTGTTCAACACCGTTCACAACATTCAGGCAAATGTTCCGGTTAAAAACATTGTGGCAATGGTTGATGCGATAAGGGAATTTAATGGTGAGAATTAGACGTTTCTCTTAATTTTTTATACAAACAGCAATTTCATCCCGGCAATCAGCAACACAATTGCCAGGATGTATTTCATCCCGGCCATTGAGATTTTTTTGCTTCCGGTATAACCACCGGCAATTCCACCAGCCAATCCGGCGGCAATCCACCACATCATTTCAGGAGGAAAAGCAATACCATTTTGCCAGATTCCAATCAGCCCTGAAATGGAATTCAGGAAAATAAACAAGGCCGATACAGCAGCAGTTTCCTTGATACTAGCCCAACCCAGCAGCAAAATCAGCGGACTAAGAATAATTCCGCCGCCAATTCCGGTCATGCCCGAGAAAAAACCAATGACTGCACCTGAAAATAGTGCAATTGGCAACGACAAGTCGGAGGTGATTTTGTTTTCCGATGGTTTATAAAGTAATCTGGCGGTAGCAATCAGTAACAAAACACCCAATGCGATTTTGTAAACCTTCGGGTCGATTTCGATTTTAGCGCCGATGAATGCCATTGGAATGGAAGTAATTACAAAAGGCAACAATAGTTTCCAGCGAAAATAACCAGCCTGGTAATACGAAACGAAAGCAATCATTGAAACAAACACATTCAGTGTCAGCGCCGAAGTTTTCATATAAATTGGGGCAATCCCGAAAATTGCCATCAGCGCAAGGTAGCCGCTGGCGCCGCCATGTCCGGCCGAGGCGTATAAAAAAGCTACAATCAGAATGCAAAGTGTCAATGCAATTTCCATCAATCCAGATTTTTTTTAACAAATGTATGCATTATTTTAAAATAGGTTTCAGCACGTTTATCCACCGGTTTTGCACTGGCTGAATAGTTCGGGGATTTTGGCCGGTTGAAAACCATTTTCTTTAGTTTCGCGTAAGTATGCCCATTGAGGTTGCCGAAAATCGTAAAAAGAGTAGGCAAAACAAATTGTGGCGATATGAAAACTTCCCGTTTAATTGTTTGTGTAGCCTTTTTCCTGAACGGTTTTCTGACGGGCGCAATGGCTCAGCCCGAAATGCAGGATATTAACACAATTGCCAGTCAAACTGTACTAAAGGTTGACAGCCTTAAGGCCAAAGTTGAAAAGCTTGATCAGAAAGTTGAAGAGGGGTCATATACACGAATTCCAAATCAGGACTTTGAGAACATTGTTGATAATAAAATCGAAAAATCGTTGCGCGAAACCCTGCGCTGGTGGCTTTTTGTAATTGCAGCGCTGGTTTCAGTTCTTGGGTTTTTGGTTAATAAATATGCCAAAGCCTATCTGCAAACCATTGTTGACGAAAAGGTTAACCATTTAAAGAAGGAAAATGAAGATAAAATAAAAGCCATCAGTACCCGGTATTTTTCGACGGTAATAGAAAGCCTGCTCGATTTTAAAGTTGAAACGATTACCAAAAAGAACCACAATGTTGATGAATCGATGGTTAATGATCTGAAAAATTACCTGAACGATGAAAGTTTGAGTATTCCTGAAGCTAAAAAAGTTTCGCTGATTGATACCATTATGCGTTGCTATTATTACAGCAATTACCCGCAGCGCATTGAGAAAATGATTGATCTGATTAAAGAATATGAAGAGAAATTAACATTGCTGCAAACCACTTATGTGAATGCGGCCATTGCATTCAGCGATATGTACGATCGATACGGGAACAGGGACTTTATGTCTTCGGCCATCGAAAATTGCAATAAATCGATTAAGATCTTACCGGATTATGGTCTGGCGTACGCGCTGAAACTGGAATTGTATGTAATGGCAATATCTAAAGCCTTTGATGACGCTGACTTACAACAGAATGAACGTGAATTGCGCAAAGTTTTTAATGATATTGAAAAGAACCGTAGTACTTTTTTGTGTAAAGAACTTTTCGATCGTTTTGAGATTGATAAAAATACTTTTATGGCTCCCTATCTCGATAAATTATATGCTGAATTTCCGGATGAAATAAACAAAATACTTGAACGCGCTAAACCAGCAACCATTTGATTTTTAGGTAAAATAAAAAGGCTGTCCTGATATTAAATTAGGACAGCCTTTACTTTTGTTATAGCCTGAATTATTTTTTATTTGCGTCGGAAGCTTTGGCTTTTTCAACAAACCATTCGAGTGGGAACGACGACGGACGTTCGATCGGAAGTCCGTAGAAACGGTCGAAAACCAACGACGACAAGACTCCGAGTGAGCGCGAAACACCAAACAACACGGTATAGAAATTAGATTCGGTAATTCCGTAGTGATTTAAAAGCGCACCGCTTATGGCGTCCACATTTGGCCATGGATTTTTAATCTTGCCAGTAGCCTCAAGGATTGGGGGAGCTACCCGGTAAATCGCATTTACCGTATTGATAAGTTTATCGTTTTTAATGTATTTTTCGGCAAATTCCTGCTGAACGGTAAACCTTGGATCGGTAATTCGTAAAACAGCATGTCCGTATCCTGGAACAACTCTTCCCTGCAACAAAGTTTGCTCAATATAAGCTGCAATTTGCGCGTCAGACGGTTCGTTGCTACCAATTTGCTCGTTCATTTCTTCAATCCAGCTCATTACTTCCTGGTTGGCAAAACCGTGAAGAGGGCCTGCTAATCCAACCATTCCTGCTGCAAACGAGTAAGGTGCGTTACT
Source organism: Prolixibacteraceae bacterium (assembly GCA_003537645.1). Lineage (GTDB taxonomy): Bacteria > Bacteroidota > Bacteroidia > Bacteroidales > Prolixibacteraceae > Aquipluma. The sequence continues at coordinate 9,144 of DPRM01000034.1, read as the reverse complement.
AAGCGCCGATCCAACCAAATGGGTGGCATGCGCCGAAACGTTTCCTCCTTCATGGTCGGCATGAATTACCATGTAAAGTCGCATTAAACGCTTAACTTCCAGCGAATCGAAACCCATCATGTGAGCAAGGTTTCCTGCCCAGTCGAGTGTTGGATTTGGTTCGATATGGTCGCCGTTGTGATACATTCTTCGGTAAATATATGCGGCAATGCGTGGAAGCCGGGCAATCAGCGTCATTACATCTTCGTACATAAAGTCCCAGTAGAACTTTTTATTGATACCGGCTCTGTATGCTTTCTGGAAAACTGAGTCGTAAGCCATTGACAGAATAGCAGTAGCAAATTGAGTCATCGGCCTGCTGTTTTTTGGCAATGCGTCGATTACATCAAAAACGTGTTGAGGCACATGCGAGCGAGTTGCCCAATCCTTCGAAATGTTGATTACATCTTCTTTATCCGGAATTTCGCCAACCATCATCAGGTAAAACAATCCTTCAGGAAGCGGCTCACCGGCAGGATCCATTTTAGGAAGTTTCTGCTGTAATTCAGGAAGAGAATATCCTCTGAACCTGATTCCTTCATTGGCATCCAGTTTTGACGTTTCAGTAAGCAATGCGGGTATTCCTTTCATACCCGAAAAAACCTGGTCAATTGTTACCTGACCTAAAACAACATCGCCATATTCTTTGCGAATACGTTGAAATTCAGCTAAATCTTTTGTAGCCTTTTCGTAGAACCTGTTTTTAATGTATTCCATCTATTTGATTTTTAGTTTTGATTCAGAATAAGTTTCCTAAATTAATGAATATTTCGAATTATCTCATCTGCAAATTCAGAAGTTGTAAGTAAAGTTGCACCTTCCATCATAGTAAACAAGTCAGAAGTAACTTTTCGTTTGGCGAAAGTATGTTCCATAGCATCATAAACGTGTTCTGCAGCCTTGTACCAACCCAGGTATTCGAGCAACATGGCTCCCGAAAGTATGAGCGATCCGGGGTTGGCTTTTCCGGTTCCGGCAATATTTGGCGCGGTTCCGTGGGTGGCTTCAAAAATGGCATATCCGCTGTTGTAGTTGATGTTGGCTCCCGGAGAAATACCGATACCGCCTACCATTGCTGCCAACTGATCTGAGATGTAATCGCCGTTTAAGTTCAGCGTGGCAATTACCGAATGATCAAACGGGTGCAATAAACTTTCCTGAAGGAAGGCGTCGGTAATCACATCTTTAATAATTACTTTTCCCAGCGCTTTTGCCGCATCCAGCGAAGCTTTCGCCTCGCTTTTTCCAAGCTCTTTCTCAATTTGCTGATATTGCCGCCAGGTGAAAGTGTGGTCGCCAAATTCGCATTCTGCCAGATCGTAGCCCCAGTTTTTGAACGCTCCTTCAGTAAATTTCATGATATTGCCTTTGTGGACAATGGTTACAGAAGGAAGTTCTCGTGCTATGGCATATTGAATAGCAGCTTTAATCAACCGCTCCGAACCGTCTTTCGACACCGGTTTTACGCCAAACGAACTGCTCTCCGGAAAACGAATCACATCAACGCCCATTTCGTTGATCAAAAAATCGCGGAACTTGATGGCTTTTTCGGTGCCTGTCATAAATTCAATTCCAGCATAAATGTCTTCCGTATTTTCCCTGAAAATGTGCATATCGACCAACTCCGGATATCGGATAGGCGAGGGGACACCCTTGAACCAGCGAATTGGGCGAAGACAAACATACAAATCGAGCGTTTGGCGAAGTGCTACATTCAATGAGCGTATTCCGTCACCAACCGGCGTTTCAAGCGGACCTTTTATCCCAACCAGATATTCCTGAAAAGCTTCAAGCGTTTCGTTGGGCAGGTATGTTCCGGTCAGTTCAAAAGCTTTTTTACCAGCCAGAACTTCCTTCCAGATAATCTTTTTTGCATCGCCGTACGCTGCGGTTACCGCTGCGTTGATCACCCGTTGACTGGCTTCAGTAATCTCTTTCCCGATACCATCACCCTCGATAAAAGGAATAACTGGCTGATCGGGAACGATTAACTGACCGTTAATGAATTGTATGTTCTGGCTCATGTTTTATGTTTTTGCTTTTCCTGATGTGAATTCTGGTTGTCATTTTGTAGTCATTAAGTCATTGATTGTCATTAAAAGTAACTCCATTCTGCCCGTAACAATCAATGACGTGTAACAAATGACTTTCAATGACCGAACTCAACTGCTTACTGCTACTGAACACTTTCAATTTAGCTTCTTCTGAAGATTTTCATCAATTGCGTCCAGAAATCCTTCAGTCGTCAGATAATTCTCGGTTTTCAGATTATCACCATAAACAATCAAAGCCAAATCTTTGGTCATTTTGCCTTCTTCAACCGTTTCAACGCAAACCTCTTCCAACGCTTTCGCAAAATTGATCAATTCCTGGTTTCCGTCCAGTTTGCCACGGAATTCCAGCCCGCGGGTCCACGCATAAATCGAGGCAATTGGGTTGGTCGAAGTTGGTTTGCCCTGCTGGTGCATCCGGTAATGACGGGTAACAGTTCCGTGGGCTGCTTCGGCTTCCATCGTTTTCCCGTCGGGAGTAACAAGGGTTGAGGTCATCAGTCCAAGCGAGCCAAATCCTTGAGCCACGGTGTCCGACTGAACATCGCCATCGTAGTTTTTGCAGGCCCAAACGAATCCACCTTCCCATTTCATGCAGGCGGCTACCATATCATCGATCAAACGGTGTTCGTAGGTAATTCCGGCTTCAGCAAAAGCTGCTTTAAATTCAGTATCAAATACTTCCTGAAAGATATCTTTGAAACGTCCATCGTACTTTTTCAGGATGGTATTTTTGGTTGACAGGTAAAGCGGCCATTTCTTTGCCAATGCCTGATTCATACAGGCACGGGCGAAACCGGTGATGGATTCGTCGGTGTTGTACATGGCCATTGCCACACCGTCTCCGGCAAAATCGTATACTTCGAACGAAGTTTCTTTGCTACCATCTTCGGGAGTGAAAGTGATCGTGAGTTTGCCTTTTCCTTTGGTCACAAAATCGGTTGCGCGGTATTGGTCACCAAAAGCATGACGACCGATGCAAATGGGTTGTTTCCAGCCAGGAACTAAACGAGGTATATTACTGATGATGATTGGTTCGCGAAAAACAGTGCCATCCAGTATGTTACGGATAGTTCCGTTCGGCGATTTCCACATTTTTTTCAAGCCAAATTCTTCTACTCGGGCTTCATCAGGAGTGATGGTGGCGCATTTAATTCCCACTCCATATTTCTTGATGGCATTGGCAGCATCAATCGTCACCTGATCGTTGGTTTCATCGCGGTATTCCATCCCCAGATCGAAGTATTTAATGTCAACATCGAGGTAAGGAAAAATCAACTTCTCTTTGATGAACGACCAGATTACACGGGTCATTTCATCTCCATCCAGTTCTACGACCGGGTTCAGTACTTTAATTTTTTCGTTCATATTTGGGGGATGTTAAAGGTTCTGTTTGCGAATTAAATCTAATGCTGAACCGGCTTTAAACCAGTCGATTTGTTGTTGGTTATAAGTGTGGTTAAGCAGAATCGTGTCTTTAGTTTGGTCTGCATGAACAAGCTCGACTGTCAACGGTTTGCCGGGAGCAAATTCTTTCAGATCAACAAAATTGAAGGTGTCGTCTTCCTGAATTTTATCGTAGTCAGCTTCGTTGGCGAAAGTCAGTCCGAGCATTCCCTGTTTTTTCAGGTTGGTTTCGTGTATTCGCGCAAACGATTTAACGATGACAGCCTTTACGCCCAAATGACGTGGTTCCATGGCGGCATGTTCGCGCGACGATCCTTCGCCGTAATTTTGATCACCCACAACTACCGATGCTATGCCAGCAGTCTTGTATGCCCGCTGAACAACAGGAACTTCGCCGTATTCGCCGGTTAACTGGTTTTTAACTTTATTTGTTTCTTCGGTGAAAGCATTTACTGCACCAATCAACATGTTGTTCGAAATATTGTCGAGATGGCCGCGGAAACGCAGCCAGGGACCAGCCATTGAAATATGGTCGGTGGTACATTTTCCCTTGGCTTTGATCAGCAATTTGGCGCCCAGTAGATTTTTACCGTCCCAGGCAGCAAAAGGCTGAAGCAATTGTAGCCGGGCTGAAGCTGGATCGACTTTTACTGTAACGGAAGAGCCGTTTTCTGCCGGAGCCTGATAACCTGCATCTTCAACGTCAAAACCTTTTGCAGGAAGCTCCTGTCCGGTTGGAATGTCCAGTTTTACTTTTTCTCCATTTTCGTTGGTCAAATAGTCCGTCAACGGATTGAACGTGAGATCTCCTGCAATGGCCATAGCGGTTACAATTTCAGGAGAAGCTACAAATGCATGAGTATTGGGATTTCCATCGGCACGTTTCGAGAAGTTCCGGTTGAACGAGTGAATAATCGTATTCTTTTCGCCTTTTTCGGCTCCGGGACGCGACCATTGGCCTATACACGGTCCACAGGCATTGGCAAAAACACTGGCGCCAATTTGGTTGAATGTATCGATAAAACCGTCGCGCTCAATGGTAAAACGCACCAATTCAGAACCCGGTGTGATGGTGAATTCGGATTTCGATTTCAGCTTTTTATTTACTGCTTGTTGGGCGAGCGAAGCCGCGCGGGAAATATCTTCGTACGATGAATTGGTACATGAACCAATCAAACCCACTTCAATTTTAGTCGGCCAGCCGTTTTCTTTGGCAACTTCGGCCATTTTCGAAATTGGAGTAGCGCGGTCGGGGGTAAAAGGTCCATTGATATAAGGTTCCAGCTCATCCAGATTGATTTCGATCAGTTGGTCAAAATATTTTTCAGGATTGGCGTACACTTCAGGGTCGGCAGTCAGATGTTGTTTCACTCCGTTTGCCAAATCAGCCACAGCAGCACGGCCTGTGGCGCGAAGGTAGCGCTCCATCGATTCATCGTATCCAAATGTGGAAGTCGTTGCGCCAACTTCAGCGCCCATGTTGCAGATGGTTCCTTTTCCGGTGCATGAAATCGATTGTGCACCTTCGCCAAAATATTCAATAATTGCGCCTGTTCCGCCTTTAACGGTAAGGATTCCGGCTACTTTCAGTATAATGTCTTTTGGTGCAGTCCAGCCATTTAATTTTCCGGTAAGTTTAACGCCAATTAATTTCGGAAACTTCAGTTCCCAGGCCATTCCGGCCATCACATCAACGGCATCGGCTCCACCGACACCAATCGCCACCATGCCCAAACCTCCGGCATTTACGGTATGCGAGTCGGTTCCGATCATCATTCCGCCGGGGAATGCGTAATTTTCGAGCACCACCTGATGAATAATTCCGGCGCCTGGCTTCCAAAAACCGATTCCGTATTTGTTGGATACCGATTCCAGAAAATCATACACTTCTTTGTTGATTTTTATGGCATCTTCCAAGTCGGCCAACCCATTTTTGCTTGCCTGAATGAGGTGATCGCAATGTACCGTTGACGGAACTGCCGTTTTGCTTTTTCCTGAATTCATAAATTGTAGCAGAGCCATTTGGGCAGTGGCATCCTGCATAGCAACCCGGTCGGGAGCAAAATCAACGTAATCAACACCCCTTTTAAAATCCTGAATGGGTTGATTTTCGAATAAATGTGCGTAGAGAATTTTCTCTGACAGACTTAAGGGTCTGTTTAAGTGCTTTTTGGCTTTTTCAACCTTGGCACCTAATTCCTGATAATTTTTAGAGATTAAATCCAGATCAAACATACTTTTTGGTTTTTTGTTTTAGTTTTTCATTCAATTTAAAAAACATCATTCTTAACGAATACCATCCTTCTTTTGTTCTTTTAAATTTTCCGAATATATCAAAAAATATTTGATTAAGTATGTATATATATGTATAGCTTGTCGTCCGGTGGAAATATTCATTCAAACGAAAAAAAACAAACATCTTAAAATCACAAAAGCCATCTCCAAAGAGATGGCTTTTGTGATTTTAAAAAATTGATAATGATTACATTTCAAGTTGTATGATCGTGTCGATCGTATTTTTTTTCGAATCCGGTATGTTCAGGATTACACCCAACTCGGTTTCTTTAAATTTTACGGCTGACTGATCTTCGAAGAATTTGGCCGACTTTAATTTCTTCGGAAGTTTACCTATAAACAGGTTTTCTTCTTTGCAATTAAGAACATGCAACCATACTTTGCCATCTTTTTGTGTCGAGGCTCCCCAGGTTGTTGGATTAATCGGGCCTTTGCGGGTTCCGTAAATGGTTTCGCCATACTTATCGAGCCATTTCCCCATCACAGCCAAAGTATCAACATTTTCAGGCTGAATTTTTCCGTTTGGCATTGGGCCGGTGTTTAGCAGAAAGTTTGCTCCATATCCGGCAGATTTTATTAAAGTCTGAAGTAATTGTTTGGTCGATTTGTAATTTGTGTCTGCCAGGTTGAATCCCCATGAACCGTTCATCGTTTCGCACATTTCCAGAGGTAAGTCAGACATTGCTCCCGTGTGGTTGAATCCCATTGAGTTTTCGCCCGGAAGGTCGCGTTCATACATCTGGAAATCTTCGCCGGGGAATGGGAATTTATGATGATTGCTACCAACCAATGCTCCGGGCTGATGTTTGTGAATCAACGCGTAAGTTTCGTCCAAACGCCACGGAGCATCCGATTTGTCCCACATCCCATCGAACCAGATACCGCCCACTTCGCCATAATTGGTAAGCAGTTCAGATAGTTGGGCATTCATATAATCAATGTATTTGTTCCAATCTCCTTTTTCCGGTCTCCCTGTAAATCCCTGGCCTGTATTTCCGCGTGGAAAATAATCAGGATGATGCCAGTCGAGCTGCGAATAGTAGAAGAAAAGTTTAATACCTTGTTTATCGCATTCATCTTTCAGCATTTTAATAATGTCTTTGCCGTAAGGAGTGCGCTTTACCACGTTGTAATCACTCACTTTCGAGTTGTACATGGCAAAACCTTCGTGGTGCTTGCTGGTAATGGTGATGTATTTCATTCCGGCTTTTTTTACCATCGAAACCCATTCGGCTGGATTAAACTGTACCGGATTAAAGAAGTTGGTCAGCTTTTCGTACTGCGGAATTGGAATTTTCTTTTGGTTCATAATCCACTCGGCAATGCCCTGATCGCCNNCGGTTTTGCAGGTTTTTTTCGGTCGGCTGGTAACCTGTTTGTGCCATCAAACTTCCTGATAAAAAGAAGAATAGAATTACTGCAATTACATTTTTTGAGTTCATAGATTAAGGTTTAGTTTGTTACTGTGCTGCATTGTGCTGACAAATATAAATGTTTCCATTCAAAAAAAAAGTTTTCAGTATTTAATCTTATTAACAATCATGTTTTCAAACAATTCCAGCATAAAGCTTGTTGGATAAAAGACAAGTTAATATTTTATTGCGATGGCCAGATCGATTGCTTTGTTGTTGGTGTTCCTGTTCTCTGCATTTGCATTAAGTTCGCAATTGTATGGAATAAAGCCGGTAAAGGTTTTGAATTTTGACCAGTTGGAACCTTATTTGAACAAGAAGAACGATACCGTTTATCTGGTTAACTTTTGGGCCACTTGGTGTGCGCCTTGTATTGCAGAACTTCCTGCGATTAAAGCGGTTGAAAAAAAATATTCGGACAAAAAATTTAAGGTACTGCTAGTGAGCCTCGATATGCCCGGACACCTTAAAACCAGGCTAACTCCCTTTTTGCTTTCCAATAAAATTACTTCGGATGTTGTTTTGCTCGATGACCCCGACCAGAATCGGTGGATTGACCGAATTGACAAACAATGGTCGGGCGAAATACCATTTACAGTAATCTACGGGAAAGATTTTCGTGAGTCGTATTCACAATCGTTTGATTTTAAAACGCTTGATTCAATTATTAACCGTAAAATTAAAATGCCATGAAAAGTATTATCTCATTATTCTTCGTTTTGTTTTTTGCAGTTTCGGTAGCTTATTCGTCAGGTTATAATATCGGCGATAAAGCAGCCGATTTTAAACTGAAAAACATTGATGGAAAATTTGTTTCCTTCAGTAATTATCCTGATGCAAAAGGCTTTGTGCTTGTATTTACCTGTAATGGTTGTCCTTACGCGCAAGCATACCAGGATCGTATTGTAGAAATTGATAAAAAGTATAAATCAAAAGGTTATCCGGTAATTGCCATTAATCCAAACGATCCGGCATTGGCTCCGGCTGATTCGTTCGATAAAATGGTTTCGGTAGCTAAAACTGAAGGCTTTACTTTTCCTTATTTAATTGATGAAAAACAAGAGGTTTACAAAAATTATGGAGCTACAAAAACTCCTCATGTTTATGTTCTTCAGAAAAAAGGAAGCGATTTTGTTGTTCAGTACATTGGTGCTATCGACGATAGTTATCAGGATGCCACCAAGGTAAATTCTCCGTTCTTAGCCAGCGCCTTAGATGCATTGGTAGCAGGTAGTTTGCCCGAAACTACCACCACAAAAGCCATTGGATGCGGAATAAAAGATAAAAGCAAAAAGTAGTATTTTATTGAATTACAGAAGGTATTCAATCCCGATTCTCAATTATATTTTTATTCACGGTCGGTTTTGGACTGGGAATAAAAATATAATTGAGAATTAGAACATTTTCAGGGTTTTATCGCAAAACCGTATATTCTTTAATCATTAGTTGAGAGCTTGAACTATCGACCAATATCCAGCCAAACTTATCTCCTAATTTGTAGCCCATGTACTTTCCTGAAGTGTTAAGAAAATATCCCCAACCAAGGCAATGAAAATAGGAATAACAGGCATAGCTTTGAAGAAGAATTGTGATCGGATCAGTACCAGACCAGATTGAATCGCGATTCAGAACAGACTTAATACTTAAAGTATCTGGCAAATTCATTTCTGAAAGCAAAATCTGAAGTTTATTCTTTGTGGTAATTTCAGTTTTTTCTCCAATTCCTGTTATAGTTGGAATTGGAGAAATGCTGAATTTGATCTCAAATATTCCATCCGAGTTTAAGTCCAAAGAATCAGGATGTGATTCAGTAACCAGTAATGGCGGTTCGGGTTTTATAATGGTATAATTTCTATTGCTATCTCCAATTATCACAGTATTATCATTGTCATTACTTTCATGTTTACATGATAATAAAAATCATTATTGACCGACTAAAA
>DPRM01000128.1 GCA_003537645.1 Prolixibacteraceae bacterium | reverse complement strand
TTAGCTCAGTTGGCCAGAGCACGTGATTTGTAATCTCGGGGTCCACAGTTCGAATCTGTGATTCGGCTCATTAAAATAGTAAGTTCTGAAAATATTGATTGGGGAGATACCAAAGTGGCCAACTGGGGCAGACTGTAACTCTGCTGGCGTACGCCTTCGTAGGTTCGAATCCTGCTCTCCCCACAATCGGAATGTTGGAATATCAGAATAACGAATCTTAGAATCACTCTAACATTCCGAATTCAAAATTCGAATCTTCCACATGCGGGAGTAGCTCAGTCGATAGAGCATTAGCCTTCCAAGCTAAGGGTCGCGAGTTTGAATCTCGTCTCCCGCTCAAAATATTGTGTTGCCGGTGTAGCTCAGGGGTAGAGCGCTTCCTTGGTAAGGAAGAGGTCATGAGTTCAATTCTCATCATTGGCTCTGATGAAAGTTTAAAAGATAATTTAAAATTATTACAAGTTATGGCTAAAGCAAAATTTAACAGGGACAAAGACCATGTCAATATTGGTACAATTGGCCACGTTGACCATGGCAAAACTACTTTAACAGCTGCTATTACAACTGTATTAGCAAAAAAAGGGTTTTGTGAGGTAAAATCGTTCGAATCAATCGACAGCGCTCCTGAAGAAAAAGAGCGTGGTATTACTATTAACACAGCCCACGTTGAGTACGAAACTGCAACTCGTCACTATGCACACGTTGACTGTCCTGGTCACGCCGACTATGTGAAAAACATGGTAACTGGTGCTGCTCAGATGGACGGTGCTATCATTGTAGTTGCTGCAACTGATGGTCCTATGCCTCAAACGCGTGAACACATTCTATTAGCTCGTCAGGTAAACGTACCAAAACTGGTAGTTTTCATGAATAAAGTTGATATGGTTGACGATCCAGAAATCCTTGAGCTCGTTGAAATGGAAATTCGTGAGTTGTTAAGCTTCTACGGATTTGATGGAGATAACTCACCTGTAATCATGGGATCTGCACTTGGTGCTTTGAACGGAGAACCAGAATGGGAACAAAAAGTACTTGAATTGATGGAAGCTGTTGATAATTGGGTTCCACTACCTCCACGTGATGTTGATAAACCTTTCCTTATGCCTATTGAAGACGTATTTTCAATTACAGGTCGTGGAACTGTTGCAACAGGACGTATTGAAACAGGACTTGTTCACACCGGCGATGAATTGCAATTAATCGGTTTAGGTGCAGAAGGTCGTAAGACTGTTTGTACTGGTGTTGAAATGTTCCGTAAAATTTTGGATGATGGTCAGGCTGGTGACAACGTAGGTTTGTTGTTACGTGGTGTTGACAAAAAAGAACTTAAACGTGGACAGATTCTTGCAAAACCAGGATCAATTACACCTCATACAACTTTTAAAGCAGAGGTTTATATCCTGAAAAAAGAAGAAGGTGGACGTCACACTCCATTCCACAATAAATATCGTCCTCAGTTCTATTTACGTACTCTTGACATTACCGGTGAAATCCGTTTGCCAGAAGGACGTGAAATGGTTATGCCAGGTGATAACGTTTCTATCGAAGTTCAGTTAATCTATCCAGTGGCTCTTAACATTGGTCTTCGTTTCGCTATTCGCGAAGGAGGTCGTACTGTAGGTGCAGGTCAGGTTACCGAAATTATATCGTAATTTCAGACTAAAATACTCTGTTGAAGAGTCCCGGACATTAAGTTCGGGACTCTTTACGGATGGTACTCAGTCGGGAGTTTTGTTTTTATTGTGTACAACGTAAGTTCGAATCTTACCATCCGTACTAATTAATTATAAAATTTAGATGAAACTTATACTATATTTCGAAGAGGCTTATAACGAGCTTGTTCATAAAGTTTCCTGGCCTACTCTCAAAGAATTGCAGAGCAGTGCTTTAATCGTAATGGTTGCTTCCTTAATTATAGCACTAATAGTTTTCGTAATGGATTTCTCTTTTGAAAACCTTATGAGCTTTGTGTACAATTTATTTTATTAAATCTTTTTGGAGCACAACATGAGCGAAAACGATAAAAAATGGTATGTTCTTCGGGCAATTGGAGGAAAAGAGAAGAAAGTCAAAGAATATATTGAAACCGAGATTGCAAATGCTGGTCTCCAGGAGTATGTTTCACAGGTGCTTATACCTACTGAAAAGGTTTATCAAATTCGAAACGGTAAGAAAATCAGCAAAGAAAGAAATTTCTTTCCAGGTTATGTTTTAGTTGAAGCATGTCTGGTTGGTGAGATTCCTCATATTTTAAGGAATATTCCCAATGTTATTGGTTTCCTTGGCGATACGAAAAACGGTGAACCTGTTCCAATGCGCCAGTCTGAAGTTTACCGGATCCTTGGTCGGGTAGATGAAATGGCTGCTTCCGGCGAGGAGATGAACATTCCGTATGTAGTTGGCGAAACTGTGAAAGTTATTGACGGGCCATTTAACGGCTTCAACGGAATCATTGAAAAAATCAATGAAGAAAAGAAGAAGTTAGAAGTAATGGTCAAAATTTTTGGACGAAAAACTCCTTTGGAGCTTAGCTTCATGCAAGTAGAAAAGGAGTAATAAATCATTTATCGATTTTATTATGGCTAAAGAAATTGCTGGATTAATTAAATTGCAAGTAAAGGGGGGTGCTGCTAACCCTTCACCTCCGATAGGCCCAGCATTAGGTTCTAAAGGGGTAAATATTATGCAGTTTTGCAAACAGTTCAATGGTAGGACACAAGACCTTGCGGGGAAAGTTCTTCCTGTTGTTATTACTGTTTATGCAGATAAATCGTTTGATTTTGTAATTAAACAACCCCCAGTAGCTGTGCAACTTATCGAAGCTGCTAAAGTGAAAAAAGGTTCTTCAGAGCCTCACCTTGTAAAGGTGGGTACTGTAAACTGGGAACAAGTGAAGGTAATTGCTGAAATCAAAATGGAAGACCTGAATTGTTTCACTCTTGAGGGTGCTATGAGCATGGTGGCTGGTACTGCCAGAAGTATGGGTATCACTATTGTAGGCGAACGCCCATCGACAAACTAATTAAAATTAATAAAATGGGCAGAATTACAAAGAATAAAAAGCTTGCTCTGGAAAAAATCGAAAAGGGAAAACTCTATTCATTGAAAGAGGCTTCATCACTGGTAAAAGAAGTTACTTTTACTAAATTTGATGCTTCTGTAGATATTGATGTTCGCCTTGGGGTTGATCCAAGAAAAGCTAATCAGATGGTTAGAGGCGTAGTTACTTTACCTCATGGTACTGGTAAAGAAGTACGCGTATTGGCCCTGGTTACTCCTGACAAAGTTCAGGAAGCCTTAGATGCTGGAGCGGATCATGTGGGTCTGGACGACTATGTTGAGAAAATCAAAGGTGGTTGGACCGATATTGATGTGATTATTACTATGCCACCGGTTATGGGTAAAGTTGGTGCACTCGGACGTATTTTAGGTCCCCGTGGATTGATGCCAAACCCTAAAAGTGGTACAGTTACAATGGATATAGGAAAAGCTGTTGCCGAAGTAAAAGCAGGTAAAATTGACTTTAAAGTTGATAAATTTGGTATCGTTCACACTTCAGTAGGGAAAGTTTCATTTTCTCCTGAAAAATTAGTTGAAAATGCCACTGAATTTGTGAACACGTTGATTAAACTGAAGCCTTCTGCTGCAAAAGGTACTTATGTGAAAAGTATTTACCTTTCAAGTACTATGAGTCCGGGAATACAAGTAGAACCAAAATCTGTCTCTGAAAAGTAATCGAATTGATATGAAAAGATCAGAAAAATACGAAATTATCAGTAATCTTACAGAACAGATCAATTCATCACCTCATTTTTATCTGACTGATATTGAAAGTTTAAATGCCGAGCGCACCAGCGCATTAAGGCGTTTATGCAACAAGCAGAATGTAGAACTTGTTGTGGTGAAGAATACCCTCCTGCGTTTAGCATTGGAAGCATCTAATAAAGATGCAAAAGAGCTATACGATGTTCTGAATGGCAATACATCCGTCATGTTTTGTGAAAATGCAAACATTCCAGCAAAACTGATTAAAGATTTTAAAAAGAAAAATAAGAAACCTATTTTAAAGGGAGCTTATGTTCAGGAGTCAGTTTATATTGGCGAAGATCAATTGGATGTATTAGTATCAATTAAGTCTAAGAATGAACTTATTGGTGAAGTGATCGGATTATTACAATCTCCAATGAAAAATGTTATTGGAGCATTACAGTCCGGTGGAAATACGATCCATGGAGTTTTAAAGACATTAGCAGAAAAGTAATAAGTTAGTTATAAAAATTATATTAAAAAATCATTATCGAAATGGCAGATTTAAAGGCACTTGCGGAAGAGTTAGTAAACTTAACTGTAAAAGAAGTAAATGAATTAGCCGGAATTTTAAAATCGGAATATGGTATTGAACCTGCTGCTGCTGCTGTTGCTGTTGCTGCTGCTGGCCCTGCTGAAGAAGCAGAAGAAAAAGTTCAAACTGAGTTCGATGTTATTCTGAAATCAGCTGGTCAATCAAAATTAGCTGTTGTTAAATTGGTTAAAGAATTAACTGGTCTTGGGTTAAAAGAGGCTAAAGAAGTAGTTGATGGTGCTCCGAAAGCAATCAAGGAAAAAGTTTCTAAAGACGAGGCTGAAGGTTTAAAATCTCAATTAGAAGAAGCTGGAGCTGAAGTTGAACTTAAATAAAAGTCTTACGGCCTTAATTTTAGGTTGATGTGGTTTAGAACCTCACATTCGTGGGGTTCTATACCTTTTTGTATATTTATCTTTTAAGTTCAATTAATTAATATACACCGATGGCAGTAAATATTGAAAACCAGAGGATTAGCTTTTCTTCAACAAAAACCGTCTTTGATTATCCTGATTTCCTTGAAGTGCAAATTAAATCCTTCATTGAATTTTTCCAACTTGGAACTACGCCTGATCAGCGAAAAGAAGAAGGTTTGTGCAGAGTATTTGAAGAAAATTTTCCAATAACCGATACAAGAAATAACTTCGTTCTTGAATTTGTTGACTACTTGGTTGACCCGCCCCGTTATTCAATTGACGAATGTATCGAACGTGGTTTGACTTTTAGTATTCCGTTAAAAGCAAAATTAAAACTCTATTGTACCGATCCTGAACATGAGGATTTTGATACAGTAGTGCAGGACGTGTATTTAGGTACTGTTCCTTACATGACCCCAAGAGGTACTTTTGTAATTAATGGTGCTGAACGTGTTGTTGTTTCTCAGTTGCATCGTTCTCCCGGGGTATTCTTCGGACAAAGTATGCATGCCAATGGTACAAAACTGTATTCGGCCAGGGTTATTCCTTTTAAAGGATCATGGATTGAGTTCGCAACCGACATTAATAGTGTCATGTTTGCTTATATCGATCGTAAGAAAAAATTACCGGTAACCACATTACTTAGGGCTATCGGATATGAAAGTGACAAGGATATTCTTGAAATTTTCGACCTTGCTGATGAAATTAAAGTATCAAAATCTGGTTTAAAGAAAATCGTGGGTCGTAAACTTGCTGCCCGTGTTCTTAAAACATGGATTGAAGACTTCGTTGATGAAGATACTGGTGAAGTAGTATCAATCGAACGTAATGAAGTTGTTATCGACCGCGAAACTGTTATTGATAACGATCATATTGACGAAATCATAGATTCCGGTGCAAAAACTATTTTGCTGCATAAAGAAGATCAGAATCTTCAGGATTATGCCATTATATACAATACACTTCAAAAAGACCCGTGTAATTCAGAAAAGGAAGCAGTGCTTCATATTTACAGGCAGTTGCGTAATGCAGAACCGCCAGATGATGCTACCGCCAGAGATGTAATTGATAAATTATTCTTTTCTGAAAAAAGATACGACCTTGGACAGGTTGGTCGTTACAGGATCAATAAAAAGTTGAATCTGAATATCGATATGGATGTTCAGGTGTTGACTAAGGAAGATATCATTGAAATCATCAAATATTTAATCAAGCTTGTCAACTCAAAAACTGACGTTGATGATATTGACCACTTAAGTAACCGCCGTGTTCGTACGGTTGGAGAACAAATGTTTAATCAGTTTGGTGTTGGATTAGCGCGTATGGCTCGTACTATTCGTGAACGTATGAATGTTCGTGATAACGAAGTTTTTACCCCAATCGACCTGATTAACTCAAAAACTTTGTCTTCGGTTATTAATTCTTTCTTCGGAACGAATGCGCTTTCTCAGTTCATGGATCAAACGAACCCATTGGCTGAAATGACTCATAAACGTCGTATGTCAGCCCTAGGGCCAGGTGGTCTTTCACGCGAAAGAGCAGGTTTCGAGGTTCGCGACGTTCACTATACCCATTACGGACGTTTATGTCCTATCGAAACTCCTGAAGGACCGAATATTGGTTTGATTTCTTCGCTTTGCGTTTTTGCGAAAGTGAACGATCTTGGTTTTATTTCTACACCTTACAGGAAAGCAGAAAATGGTAAAGTCGATTTGTCTGATCAGGGAGTTGTTTATCTTACTGCCGAAGAGGAAGAAGGTAAAATTATTGCCCAGGCAAATGCAAAGATCGATTCTGATGGTAATTTTATCAATCCAAGAGTAAAATCTCGTCTTGATGGTGATTATCCGATTGTGCCCAGAGACGAAGTTAATCTGATGGACGTTGGTCCAAACCAGATTGCATCGGTGGCTGCCTCGTTAATCACTTTTCTTGAACATGATGATGCCAACCGTGCATTGATGGGATCTAACATGATGCGTCAGGCAGTTCCGCTTCTTCGTCCGGAGGCTCCAATTGTTGGAACCGGAATGGAAGAACGTGCTGCTATAGATTCACGTGTTTTAGTTGTTGCCGAAGATGATGGAATCATTGAATATGTTGATGCTGACGAAATTCTGATTCGATATGATCGTACCGAAGAAGAACGATTTGTTAGCTTCGATCCGGAGATAGTTACCTATAAGATCGCTAAATTCCAGAAAACTAACCAAGGTACGGTAGTTGACTTGAAACCTATTGTTGCTAAAGGCGACAGAATTAAAAAAGGTCAGGTACTTACCGAAGGATATGCTACCGAAGGTGGTGAGCTCGCTTTAGGCCGTAACCTGAAAGTTGCTTTCATGCCATGGCAGGGTTACAACTACGAGGATGCAATCGTAATTTCGGAACGTGTTGTTCGTGAAGATATTTTCACTTCTATTCATGTTGACGAATATTCGTTGGAAGTTCGTGATACCAAACGTGGTGTTGAAGAATTTACTTCAGATATTCCAAATGTGAGTGAAGAGGCTACAAAAAACCTTGATGAGAACGGATTGATTCGCATTGGTGCTGTTGTTAAACCTGGTGATATTCTGATTGGAAAAATTACTCCCAAAGGAGAATCTGATCCTTCTCCGGAAGAAAAACTGCTTCGTGCGATCTTTGGAGATAAAGCTGGTGACGTGAAAGATGCCTCATTAAAAGCATCACCTTCACTGAACGGAACTATTATCGATAAAAAATTATTCTCTCGGGTTTTAAAAGATAAAAAAGGCAAAATGGCAACCAAACCTTTACTCGATTCAATCGATGAAGAGTTTGACAGGCATGTTTCCGCACTTCGCGCCAAGCTGGAAGATAAGTTATTCACTCTTGTGAATGGCAAAACCAGTCAGGGTGTAAAAGATTACTATGGTGGCGACATCATTGGTAAAGGGAATAAATTTACACTAAAACAACTTCAGGAAATTGATTATCTGACGATTAATCCACAAAAATGGACGACAGATAAAGATAAGAATGATATGATTTTCGCTCTTATCAACAATTACAACATGAAGTATAAAGAGCTTGAAGCAGTTTCGAGACGTAAACGCTACAATGTGACTATTGGTGATGAACTTCCAGCTGGAATTATTCAGCTTGCCAAGGTTTATGTGGCTAAAAAACGTAAACTTCAGATTGGCGACAAGATGGCCGGACGCCACGGAAACAAGGGTATCGTATCGCGTATTGTTCGCGACGAAGATATGCCATTCCTTAGCGACGGAACAATTGTAGACATCGTGCTTAATCCTCTGGGTGTACCTTCTCGTATGAACCTTGGACAGATTTACGAAACTGTTTTAGGTTGGGCAGGAAAAGAAT
Source organism: Prolixibacteraceae bacterium (assembly GCA_003537645.1). GTDB lineage: Bacteria > Bacteroidota > Bacteroidia > Bacteroidales > Prolixibacteraceae > Aquipluma. The sequence continues at coordinate 17,441 of DPRM01000128.1, read as the reverse complement.
TGGGACTGAAATTTGCGACTCCAATTTTTGATGGTGCAAGCCTTGAAGAAGTTACTGAATTTACTGAAAAGGCTGGCGTTCCTAAATATGGTAAAACTTATTTAAGTGACGGTGGTACAGGTGATCCTTTCGACCAGCCTGCAACTGTTGGTATAATTTATATGTTGAAATTAGGCCACATGGTTGAAGATAAGATGCATGCCCGTTCAATCGGACCATATTCTTTGATCACACAACAGCCATTGGGTGGTAAAGCACAGTTCGGAGGTCAGCGTTTCGGTGAAATGGAGGTTTGGGCTCTCGAAGCATTTGGTGCATCAAACATCCTTCAGGAAATCTTAACTGTTAAATCAGATGACGTATTGGGTAGAGCCAAAGCATACGAAGCCATTGTTAAGGGAGAACCAATGCCTGCGGCTGGAATTCCTGAATCATTGAATGTATTGCTGCACGAATTACGTGGTCTTGGTTTGAGTGTAAGCCTTGATTAATTTACGGTAAGTCAGTTTGATTTACTTGTTAAAAACTTGAAAAAATAAAGATCGATATATGGCATTCAGAAAAGACAATAAAGTTAAAAGTAGCTTTACCAAAATTGGTATCAGTCTGGCTTCGCCTGAGGAGGTTCTCGAACGGTCTCACGGGGAAGTTTTGAAACCTGAAACGATAAATTACCGGACTTATAAACCTGAACGCGATGGTTTGTTCTGCGAACGAATCTTTGGTCCTGTAAAGGATTATGAGTGTCATTGTGGTAAATACAAACGGATTCGCTACAAGGGAATTGTTTGCGACCGTTGCGGGGTGGAAGTGACCGAGAAAAAAGTTCGCCGTGAGCGAATGGGACACATTTCTTTGGTTGTACCAGTTGCCCATATTTGGTATTTCAAATCGTTGCCAAACAAAATNNCTCGATATTCTGGATTCTTTACCAAAAGAAAATCAGTATCTCGATGATATGGATCCAAACAAATTCATTGCCCGCATGGGTGCCGAAGCATTGTACACTTTGTTGCAACGCCTCGAACTGGATGAAATGTCGTTCGACCTTCGCCATAAAGCAAACACCGAAACTTCGCAACAACGTAAAAACGAGGCGCTCAAACGTCTTCAGGTTGTTGAAGCTTTCCGTGCCAGCAAAAACATCAATCGTCCTGAATGGATGATTGTTAAGGTTGTACCTGTTATCCCGCCGGATTTGCGTCCGTTGGTTCCGTTGGATGGTGGCCGTTTTGCTACTTCCGATTTGAACGACTTGTACCGCAGGGTAATTATCCGTAACAACCGCTTGAAACGATTGATCGAAATTAAAGCTCCGGAAGTAATTTTGCGTAATGAAAAACGTATGCTTCAGGAAGCTGTTGACTCATTATTCGACAACTCAAGAAAATCGAACGCTGTTAAAACAGAAAATAACCGAGCACTGAAATCATTGTCCGACAGTTTGAAAGGGAAGCAAGGTCGTTTCCGCCAGAACTTGTTGGGTAAACGTGTTGACTATTCAGCGCGTTCGGTAATTGTTATCGGGCCAAAACTGAAACTGCACGAGTGCGGTCTTCCAAAAGACATGGCTGCCGAGCTATTCAAACCGTTTATCATCAGGAAACTGATTGAGCGTGGTATTGTGAAGACGGTAAAATCGGCCAAGAAAATTGTTGACCGCAAAGATCCGGTAGTCTGGGATATTTTGGAAAATGTTTTGAAAGGACATCCGGTTATGCTTAACCGTGCACCCACGCTTCACCGTCTGTCAATTCAGGCATTTCAGCCTGTTTTGATCGAAGGAAAAGCTATTCAGTTACACCCGCTTGTTTGTACCGGTTTTAACGCCGACTTCGACGGTGACCAGATGGCTGTTCACGTACCACTTGGAAATGCAGCTGTTCTGGAGGCTCAAATGTTGATGCTTGCATCGCATAACCTATTAAACCCAGCTAATGGTGCGCCAATTACGGTTCCTTCGCAGGACATGGTTTTAGGTCTGTACTACATGACCAAACCTCGCCCGGGAGCTCGCGGTGAAGGTATGACTTTCTATTCTACCGAGGAAGTAATTATTGCCCATAACGAGGGTGTAGTTGATTTGCATGCGATCATTAAAGTGAAAGTTGAAGATTTGGATGAAAATGACGAAATCTTCAAGCACATTATTGAAACTACTGTTGGTCGGATTCTTTTCAATCAATCTGTTCCTAAACAAGTTGGTTACATTAATCAGTTGCTGACTAAAAAGTCGCTTCGTACCATCATTTCTGATATTTATAAGAAAACCGGTAATGCGGTAACTGTTCAGTTCCTTGATGCAATTAAGGACTTGGGCTATATCATGGCTTACCGTGGTGGTTTGTCGTTTAATCTTAATGATGTTGTTATTCCGGATGACAAAAAAGAAATTGTTGAAGCCGGGTACAACGAAGTTGAAGAAGTAATGGCCAACTACAACATGGGTTTCATTACAAACAACGAACGTTACAATCAGGTAATTGATATCTGGACACATGCCAATGCCAAACTTACCAACTCGGTAATGAAAACATTGAGTACCGACCGTCAGGGATTCAATTCTGTATATATGATGCTTGACTCAGGAGCCCGTGGTTCTAAAGAGCAGATTCGTCAGCTTTGCGGAATGCGTGGATTGATGGCAAAACCTCAGAAATCAGGATCAACCGGTTCGCAGATTATCGAAAACCCGATCCTTGCAAACTTTAAAGAAGGACTATCGGTTTTGGAATACTTTATTTCGACTCACGGTGCCCGTAAAGGTTTGGCCGATACCGCACTAAAGACTGCTGATGCTGGTTACTTAACCCGTAGGTTGGTTGACGTTGCGCAGGATGTTATTATTCAGGAAGAAGATTGCGGAACTCTTCGCGGATTGATTGCTTCTGCAATTAAGAACAACGAGGAAATAGTTGCTTCTCTTGATGAAAGAATTCTAGGACGAACTACTGTTCACGATATTTTCAACCCGTTGACAGGCGAATTGATTGTTAATTCAGGTGAAATTATTACTGACGAGATTTCCAGAAAAATTGAAGAATCTCCAATTGAATCAGTTGAGATTCGTTCGGTTTTGACCTGTGAATCGAAAGTTGGCGTTTGCGCAAAATGTTATGGTCTAAATCTGGCCGGAAGTACAATGGTTCAAAGAGGAGAAGCTGTGGGAGTTATTGCTGCCCAGTCAATCGGAGAGCCGGGTACACAGCTTACGCTTCGTACGTTCCACGTAGGGGGTATCGCAGGTAACATTTCTACACAGTCGGCTGTCGAATCAAAATACGATGGTATTGCTGAAATTGACGAACTGCGCGTAGTTGAGCAATTCAATAGCGAGGGAGTTAAATCAACCATAGTAGTTAGCCGTCTTGCAGAGTTACGTATTATTGATAAAAATACCAGAATCCAACTATCATCTCACAATATTCCTTANNGAAGAATCGGATGAACAAACCGGTTACAAAGAGAAAGTTATCATCGAAACTCGTGATAAAACCAAGAATCCATCGTTAAGGATTTTAGATGAAAAGGGAGATACAATCCGTACTTACAACTTGCCGGTGGCAGGTCACATGGCTGTTGAAAACGGCGACATTGTTGAAGCAGGTGCTGTGTTGGTGAAAATTCCTCGTGCAGCTGGTAAAGCTGGTGATATCACGGGTGGTTTGCCCCGTGTAACGGAGTTATTCGAGGCTAGAAATCCATCGAATCCTGCTGTGGTTTCCGAAATCGACGGTGAAATTTCTCTTGGTAAAATTAAACGTGGTAATCGTGAAATCGTTGTTACCTCAAAAGGTGGAGATGTTAAACGCTATCTGGTTCCGCTGTCGCGTCAGATTCTTGTTCAGGAAAATGACTACATACGTGCCGGTACTCCTCTTTCTGACGGTGCAATTACTCCTTCAGACATTCTTGCGATTAAAGGGCCAACTGCTGTTCAGGAATATATCTTGAATGAAGTTCAGGATGTGTACCGTATGCAGGGTGTGAAAATCAACGATAAACATTATGAGGTAATTATTCGCCAAATGATGAGAAAAGTTGAGATCGACGATCCGGGCGATACACGTTTCCTCGAAAAACAGATTGTTGACAAGCATGAATTCCTTCATGAGAATGACTGGATTTACAATAAAAAAGTGGTGGTTGACGCCGGTGATTCAGACAGTCTGAAACCAGGCCAGATTATAACTTCGCGCCGTATGAGGGATGAAAATTCAACACTTCGCCGTCGTGACAAACGACTGGTTGAAGGAAGGGATGCTATTCCTGCAACATCGAGCCAGATACTTCAGGGTATTACCCGTGCTTCTCTTCAAACTCGCAGCTGGTTGTCGGCCGCATCGTTCCAGGAAACAACAAAAGTACTGAACGAGGCTGCAATTCATGGAAAAGTTGACTATCTGGATGGATTGAAAGAAAACGTAATCTGTGGTCACCTTATCCCTGCCGGAACCGGTTTGAAAGAATACAAGAATTTGGTTGTTGGCTCGCGTGATGAGTACGACCGGATGGTTGAAATGAAGGAACCTGAAAGAATGTCAAGAGATTAATATGGAAGATTTAAAAAATAGCAATCAGCTGCAAATTGAGTTATCTGAAGAAGTGGCTCAGGGCATCTATTCTAATCTTGCAATTATTACACATTCGAGTTCTGAATTTGTTCTTGATTTTGTAAGGGTAATGCCTGGCATTCCTAAAGCGAATGTAAAATCACGAATCATTTTAACTCCTGAACATGCCAAAAGACTGCTAATGGCTTTACAGGATAATATTCAGAAATATGAAAGCGTGAATGGTTCAATTAAGAATGTCAGGGGGCACGATCCGATTCTTCCTCCAATGGCGTTCGGGGGACCCGTTCCTATTGCATAAATAATTCTGATTCAACATAAAAAACAAAGGATGCTCAAAAGGCATCCTTTGTTTTTTATAGATCCATGTGTAAAAAATTAGAACGTTCGGTTTGTTTGTTTTATATCGTATATACAAATGTTACTAAATTGATAATTGTATAAAATCAATCAGTTTTATTTTTTAACACCTGCGATATAATTTGGTAACATTACAATGAAAATATATAAAATGGGAAGTGTTTTCTTGTTCTAAACTTAATAAAAATAATCATGAATCAGATGGGTATAGCTTTCGAGCTTTTGGGTGTTGGAATGATTACCGTATTTGTAATTTTAGCCTTGGTAGTCATTCTGGGAAATGGTATAATCATGTTTGTAAACAAGTTCATTGGGGAGGAACCTAAAGTTCAAGCGGTTGATTCAAGTAGTCCTGTCGTTACAATCAACCCCCAAAAGCTTGCTGCAATTGTATCTGCGGTAAGCAATGTAACCAAGGGTGCAGGTCGTGTGACCAACGTTGAGAAACAATAATCCTGAATGTATTCGTTGAAATTCTTACCCCTCTAAAAAATAAATTATAATCATTGAATAAAGACTATTGACTTATGAACGGAAGAAAGATTAAATTTTCATTGGTTTATCGTGACATGTGGCAATCATCCGGAAAATATGTTCCACGTGTTGACCAATTGGTGAAGGTAGCTCCACATATTGTGGATATGGGATGTTTTGCACGTGTTGAAACCAATGGAGGTGGATTCGAGCAGATCAATTTGCTTTTTGGGGAAAACCCTAATAAATCGGTACGTGAATGGACTAAACCATTTAACGACGCTGGGATCCAGACCCATATGCTGGAGCGTGCTTTGAACGGTATTCGCATGAACCCTGTTCCTGCTGATGTGCGGAAACTGATGTTCAAGGTAAAGAAAAAACAAGGTACTGATATTGCACGTTCATTCTGCGGATTAAATGATCCACGGAATATTCTGGATTCAGTAAAGTATGCAAAAGAAGGCGGAATGATTGCTCAGGCAACGCTCAGTCTGACATATTCGAAAGTACACACTGCTGAAAGTTTTGTTCAGTTGGCTGATGAGCTGATTAAAGGTGGTGCCGACGAAATCTGTTTGAAAGATATGGCTGGTATTGCCCGTCCGGCATGGTTGGGTAGAATTGTTAAGGGCATCAAAGCTTTGCATCCTGAAATTCCGTTGGAATATCATTCACATTCAGGTCCAGGTTTTGCAATGGCTACTATTCTTGAAGTTTGCCGTGCAGGTGTTGACTACATCGATGTTGCGATGGAACCACTTTCATGGGGAACCGGACACATCGATTTATTGGCAGTTCACGCCATGCTTGAGGATGATGGATTCGATGTTCCAGCCATTAATATGGATGCTTACATGAAAGTTCGTTCCTTGACTCAGGAGTTTATCGACGATTTCCTCGGATTCTATATTGATCCTAAAAATCGTTACATGAATTCGATGCTTATCGGACCTGGATTGCCTGGAGGTATGATGGGATCGTTGATGGCTGATCTGGAAAACAATTTGTCAAGCCTGAATAAATGGATGGCAAAACGCAATAAGCCGCAATTAACTCAGGACGATCTTCTTATTAAATTGTTCAACGAAGTAGAATATATATGGCCAATGCTAGGTTATCCGCCATTGGTAACTCCTTACAGTCAGTATGTTAAAAATCTGGCTTTAATGAACGTGATGCAACTTGAAAAAGGGGAAGCCCGCTGGAGTATGATCGCCGATAATATCTGGGACATGTTAATTGGTAAGGGAGGAAGACTTCCCGGAGAATTACATCCCGAAATAAAGAAACTGGCAAAAGAAGCTGGTAAAGAATTTTTTACCGGTCGCCCACAAGATCTTTATCCCGATGCATTGGATACTTTCCGCAAAGAAATGCAGGAAAAAGGCTGGGACTTTGGTCCCGACGACGAAGAGTTGTTCGAGTTGGCCATGCATCCACAGGAATATCGTGCATACAAATCCGGAGCAGCTAAAAAATCATTCGAAGAAGATGTTGCCAAACGTCGTATCGAAGGTGGCGGTATCAACCCCGGAACTGCACCTGTATTAGCAGCTGTTAATGCTTCACCGGCTGTTGACGGTTTAATGCCATCAACCATGTTTGTTGACGTTGACGGTGAACGCTTTAAAGTAACTGTATCATACGGAGAGTCGAATACGGAAGTAATTGCAGCGCCCAAAGCAGCAGCTGTGGCAGTTGAAGCCCCAGTTGTACCTCAGGGAAAGGTGAAGGAAATTCTGGCTCCGCTCGAAGGAAAATTTTACCTGACGAAGGAAAGTTCTGAAACTGCCTTGAAAGTTGGTGATTCAGTAAAAGTTGGGCAACTCATCGGTTATGTCGAAGCAATGAAGACATTTAATGCCATTCGTTCTGATGTTGCAGGCGTTGTAGTTGAAATTTGCAGTACTACAGGTTCTGAAATTGAAGAAGATGACGTAATTGTTAAAATTAAATAACATATACATACGATGGGAATTCTTGAGAATCTCTATAAAATGACAGCTATTCAGGATATCATTGGAAATCCTGGATATTTGTTAATGCTGGCTATCGGAGCCTTTCTGCTGTATCTCGGAATTCGTAAACAATACGAACCTTTGCTGTTGGTTCCGATTGCTTTCGGCGTTATTTTGGCCAATCTTCCGGGAGGAAACATGGGTGTTGTTCCCTCAAATCTCATTGAACTTGGGGAAGGTCATACAAAGAATCTGCTTGAAATAGCTCATGATCATGGTATTATGAATTTTCTTTATTACTCGTTAATAAAGACCGGATTTTTGCCTCCTATAATTTTCATGGGTATTGGAGCTTTAACCGATTTTGGCCCGATGCTTCGAAACCTGAAACTGGCATTTTTTGGTGCCGCTGCCCAGCTTGGTATTTTTACGGTATTAATTTCGGCTATACTTTTGGGATTTACTGCAAAGGAAGCTGCTTCGCTTGGTATTATTGGCGGTGCTGACGGGCCAACTGCAATTTATACAACCATTAAACTTGCACCGCATCTGCTCGGACCAATTGCAATTGCTGCTTATTCGTACATGGCTTTGGTGCCGGTAATTATACCACTTGTTGTACGGTTAACCTGCACTAATAAAGAGCTTTTGATTAATATGAAAGAAATGGATAAAAAATATCCATCAAAAGTTAAAATTAAGAATCTAAGAGCAGTTAAGATCGCTTTCCCGATTGTTTTAGGTATTGTCGTTTCAATTTTCGTTCCTTCATCGGTTCCACTGTTGGGAATGTTACTTTTTGGAAATCTTATAAAAGAGATCGGAATTAATGTTGCCCGCTTAACAGAAGCTGCAACAGGTTCAATTCTGAATACAGCTACCATTTTCCTCGGTTTAACTGTTGGAGCAACAATGACTGCTGAAGTTTTTCTCGATTTTAAGACCATCATGATTATCGTTGGAGGATTCCTTGCATTTGCGATATCAATTTTTGGTGGTGTTATGGCAGTAAAAATTGCCAATCTTTTCAATAAGAAAAAAATAAATCCGTTGATTGGTGCTACTGGGCTAAGCGCAGTTCCGATGGCTTCGCGTGTTGCCAACGATATTGCGTTGAAATACGATTCTTCGAATCACATTTTGCAATATTGCATGTCGAGTAATATTTCAGGAGTAATCGGATCGGCTGTTGCAGCCGGTGTGCTGATTTCGTTCCTGCAATAAGGATATTTTAAAACAAGCAAAACGCTCTTCGGAAACGGAGGGCGTTTTTTTGTATGAAACTTTTTTTAAGGATGAATTCATACAAAATGGGAGCTTAAAATGAAGGTGCAAATCTTGAGGTTCGGAGAGCTGGAGCTGAATTCAGGTAAGGTTATATCATCTGGCGGAACTGTTCGGATGGCTTTGTATCATCTGAACGATAGATCGTCAAACTGCTCCGGCAATACCATAAACTTGACAATAATCTTTGTAATAGCAGTCAATCTGCTCATTCCTTACTTAAATTCATTTTAAATAATGGACTCGTTTCGGTGGAAAGGATTTTTTGAAAAAAGAGGTTGATTGTTTTAATTGCTTTCCCAGTAAGTACTTTAGAGTGTGTTGCTCTTGCAATTCTGGTTTTCTTGCTGTGTTATGTTTTGTTCTCTGGTTTGGAGGCTTTGCCTGCTCCTGAAAGTAGTTTGATTTCTTAGGGTTGAATATCTATATTTGCTACCCTTTAAAAGTTAAACTTAATAAAAGGTCATATTTTATTCGAAGTTTACATGAATCTGAATAACTTAATTAATTCAAATAAATACTAATGAAAGGTTACAAAATTATCGTTCTCGCCAAACAGGTTCCTGACACACGGAATGTTGGCAAAGATGCAATGAAAGCCGATGGAACAGTCAATCGTGCTGCGCTTCCGGCAATTTTTAATCCTGAAGATTTGAACGCATTGGAACAGGCACTTCGGATTAAAGATCAATTTCCGGGAACAACCATTACCGTTTTAACCATGGGACCCGGCCGCGCAGCTGAAATAATTCGTGAAGGATTGTTCCGTGGTGCCGATGATGGTATTTTATTGACTGACCGTGCTTTTGCCGGTTCCGATACGTTGGCTACATCGTACGCAATTGGTCAAACTCTGAAAAAATATGGCAATTTTGATATTATCATAGCCGGACGTCAGGCCATTGATGGAGACACCGCACAGGTAGGCCCTCAGGTTGCCGAAAAATTAGGAATCCCACAAATTACGTATGCCGAAGAAATTCAGGCAATAGAAAAAGGTAAAGTTACCGTAAAACGCCGCCTCGAACGTGGTGTGGAAGTGGTAAAATGTCCGATGCCATTGGTGGTAACCGTGAACAGTTCGGCTCCCGATTGCCGTGCGCGCAACGCCAAACTGATCATGAAATACAAACACGCCAAAACAATTTCCGAAATGCAGGAAGCAAACGACGATTATTTGCACCTGTACAGCGACCGCCCATACCTTACCATCAAGGAATGGACCGTTCAGAATATTGAAGTTGACATGAATGAATTGGGCTTGACTGGCTCGCCAACCAAGGTAAAAAAAGTTGAGAACGTAGTTCTTCAGTCAAAAGGAGCAAAAGTGATCACTTCGTCTGACGAAGATATGGATCAGCTCATGCGTGAGTTAATTGAAAATCATACAATCGGATAATTGTTAAAACATTCCACAACTATGAATAGTGTTTTTGTTTATATCGAAATAGAAGACGGACAGGTTGCCGAAGTTAGCATGGAATTGCTGACCAAAGGGCGTGCGCTGGCCACCGAATTAAAGGTTAAGCTTGAAGCAATTGCCATTGGGTACAAGCTCGATGGAATTGAAAAGGACATTTTCCCTTATGGCGTTGATGTTTTACACATTGCCGACGATAAACGCCTTGCTCCATATTCCACATTGCCACATACTTCAATCGTGGTAAAACTTTTTCAGGAAGAAAAACCGCAGATTGCCCTGATGGGAGCCAGTTCTGTTGGTCGCGATTTAGGCCCGCGTGTTTCTTCTGCTTTGCATAGTGGTTTAACTGCCGACTGTACTTCGCTTGTTATTGGCGATCATGAAGACAAAAAGCAGAACAAGGAATATACGAATTTGCTTTATCAAATTCGTCCGGCTTTCGGCGGAAACATCATCGCAACCATTATCAATCCCGACTGTCGTCCGCAAATGGCAACCGTTCGCGAGGGTGTGATGAAGAAAGAAATTCTCGATCCAAAATACAAAGGAACCATCAATAAGCTGGACGTTTCGAAATACACTTCCGATGTTGATTTCGTGGTTGAAATGATCGAACGCCACATGGAAAAGAGCAAAATCAACATCAAAGGCGCCGGAATTATTGTCGCCGGTGGTTACGGAGTTGGCTCAAAAGAGAATTTCAACCTGCTTTTTGAATTGGCCGAAGTATTGGGTGGCGAAGTTGGCGCATCCCGCGCTGCGGTCGATTCAGGATACGTTGAACATGGTCGCCAGATTGGCCAGACCGGAACCACCGTTCGTCCCAAATTGTATATCGCCTGCGGTATTTCAGGACAAATCCAGCACCGTGCCGGAATGGAAGAGTCGGCTCAGATCATTGCGATCAATACCGATCCGGAAGCGCCGATCAACTCGATCGCTGATTATGTGATCACTGGCGATGTGGCTGAAATCCTGCCGAAGATGATTAAGTATTACAAGGCTAATACAAAATAGAGGAGCCTCCCCTAACCCCTCCAAAGGAGGGGAGTTGGAAAGCTTCGATTATAAAAGATAGTTTAACCAAGGCGTTGCCGAAAGTCCCTCCCCTTCGGGGAGGTTAGGTGGGGCTTCTAAAATTCAAAAGATGGCTAATTTTTATACTGACAATAAAGACCTGAAATTCCATTTGACCCATCCGCTGATGGAAAAAATTGTTCGGCTGAAAGAACGGANNCACAGGACAGTTTCGACAAAGTGCTCGAAGTAGTGGGTGAAATCTGTGGCGATATTGTATCTCCTAATGCTGAAAGCATTGATGCAGAAGGACCACAGGTTGTTGATGGTCATGTGATTTATGCCCGCGGAACCGAAGAAAACATCAATGCGCTCCGGAAAGCGGGCCTGATGGGAATGTCATTACCACGAAAATACGACGGTCTGAACTTCCCGATTGTACCTTACATCATGGCAGCGGATATTGTTTCGCGCGCCGATGCCGGGTTTGTAAATATCTGGGGGCTTCAGGATTGTGCTGAAACCATCAACGAATTTGCTTCCGAAGAACAAAAAGCGAAATATTTACCGCGCGTTTGTGGCGGCGAAACCATGGCGATGGATTTAACAGAACCAGATGCAGGTTCCGACTTGCAGGCTGTTCAGTTAAAAGCTAGCTGGGACGAGAAGAAAGGCACTTGGTTGTTGAATGGCGTTAAACGTTTCATTACCAATGGTGATGGCGACATTGCACTGGTTTTGGCCCGTTCAGAAGCCGGAACAAAAGACGGTCGTGGCTTGTCGATGTTTATTTACGACAAACGTAATGGTGGCGTAACTGTTCGCCGCATCGAGCACAAAATGGGAATTATCGGTTCTCCAACCTGCGAGCTTGTATTTAAAGATGCACCCGGCGAACTGGTGGGCGATCGCAAATTAGGCTTGATAAAATATGTAATGGCGCTGATGAACGGAGCCCGTTTGGGTATTCATGCACAGTCAGTGGGCGTTTCCGAATCGGCTTACCGCGAAGCGCTGGCCTATGCCAAAGAGCGTGTTCAGTTCGGAAAGGCGATTATCCGCTTCCCCGCTGTTTACGAAATGATCACCACTATGAAGGCCAAACTCGACGCTTCGCGTACTTTATTGTACGAAACTGCCCGTTTTGTCGATATGTACAAAACCTACGCTCATATTTCTGAAGAGCGTGCTTTAGATAAGGATGAAAAGGCTGAAATGAAGAAATACCAGAAATTGGCTGATATTTTCACTCCGCTGGGCAAAGGATTGGCTAGCGAGTTCTGTAATCAGCTGGCTTACGATGCGGTTCAGATTCATGGCGGATCAGGTTTCATGAAAGACTATCCGGTTGAACGTATTTACCGCGATGCCCGTATTACTTCAATTTACGAAGGAACTACTCAATTACAGGTAGTTGCAGCCATTCGTGGTGTTACCACTGGTGGTTACCTGGCACAAATTCGTGAATACGAGTCGCAAAAAATCACTCCTGAACTCGAATTCATGCGCCGAACGCTGATTATCCTTACCGATGATTACGAACAAGCTGTTGCCAAAGTGGTGGATAGCAACGATAACGAGTTTATCGATTTCCATGCCCGCCGCCTGGTCGAAATGGCCGGATTCATTATTATGAGTTACCTGCTCGTAATCGATAGCAATCGCGATGCATCATTCACGAAATCAGCAAAAGTTTTTATTAAACTGACCAAATCGCTGGTAAAGGGACACGCTGAATTTATCCGCAGCTCGCAGGTTGAAGACCTTGCAGCTTATAAAATTGAAATGTAAAAAGCAATTTTCGAAAGAGATACCTATTCGTTATCTCATCTTCCAAAATATTAGTACAGAAAGACCGGTCAAGTGATCGGTCTTTTTGTTTTTGTGCACTGCTGTCGGTATTAATAATTCGTTAAAATGACATATTATAGAAGCACTGCAAATCAAAGAGAAAGTATTAAGCCTGATATTTGTTCAAATAGTTTGCATTGACAATTGTTCATTGTCAAAAAGATATAGAAACATGGAATTCAAGTGTAAAAAGGCAGGCAATGAATGTTACGGGCTCAAAGAGCTTGTGCTGCTGTTTGATATCAGTCAGCGGTTGATTCAAAGTAAAGAATTGAAGAACGATTTATCCGGAATACTCGAAATGCTGGTTAAGTATTTGGGAGCTGAACGCAGTTTTCTTACTATTTTCAATCGCGAATCGGAGAGTATTATGATTGAAGCTGCATTCGGTTACAGTGTGGCACAGCAGGCACGCGGCCGTTATAAATTGGGAGAAGGGATTATCGGACGGGTGGTGGAAATGTCGCGCCCGGTGGTTATCGATAAAATCTCCAAATCAAGTTTATTCCTGAACCGCACCCAACAGGAACTTACCAAAGATTGGCAGGAACTGACATTTATCTGTAATCCAATTATTGAGGAAGGAAAAGTTACTGGAACGCTTAGCGTGGTTCGGATTTACAATCCGCACATTTCGTACGACGAGGATAATCAGTTGCTTTCGATTATTGGGTCCATGATTTCGCGCAGTGTGCGCAGCAGGCAGGAACGGCTGGAGGAAATGGGAGTCCTGAGAAAAAAAATATTCAATTGCAGAATCAGCTTGAAGCGGAGTTTCGTCCCGGAAACAATATTGGGAATTCGGGTAAAATGCGCGATGTATATTCGCTGGCGAGATGGTTTGCCGCCACGAATCCGGAATCCATTGCCGAAGTTTGTTGAAAGATGAGTTGGCATACCATGCTTCTTACCGAACAGGTCAAGGCGATGTCACTTCGCCATAAACGAGGGCTTCAGGTTGAAGAATTAATCACTTTGGCCAACAATATCAGTAAACATGAATTTTAAAACGATTGCTATGGAATGGGAAAGTTATTACAAGGAAGCTGCCGATTATTACAAAACAGCATTGGGTGCGTCGGAGAAGAAAACGCTCGGAAATCTGGTTATTTACAATGTAGTAGCCATGTCAATTGAGAATTACATGACCAGCGTTTTAATGAAATCAGGCTTTATACCAGAACATTCGAGTATTTCGTCGATGTATCGGGAGTTGAAGAAAAACCACAATGCTCCGGAGGAATTTCATGCCGAAGTACGGTTCATGAACCGTTTCATGAATTTCTGTTCACTTGAACCTACTCCGGAAATTTTACCAACGGATGATGAAATCAAAAGGATGGTGAGCTTCGCAACTTCGCTGAAGGAGTGGACAAGTGATTATCTGGTTACTCAACCCTGATTTTACTTTTCTTTTAAATTTGATTATGAAACAAATACTCGCACTTATAGCCTTTATGGTTGCGATGTCGGCTCAGGCGCAAACCGTAAAGGTAGCAGCGGCCGCCGATTTACGTTACGCGATGGATGAAGTCGTAAAAGAATTCAAAAAAACAATTTGAGTGCAAACATCGAAGTCATTTATGGTTCATCGGGAAATGCATTTACACAGATTTCGAACGGTGCACCATTCGACCTTTATTTTTCGGCTGACATTATATATCCTTTGAAGTTAAAAGAAGCCGGATTGACACTGACCGATCCTAAATTATATGCGATTGGGCGAATGGTTTTGTGGAGTGCTAGTTTGGATGTAAGCAATGGCTTGTCAGTTTTAGCCGATAAATCAAATATCAAAATTGCAACAGCCAATCCTGAACATGCTCCTTATGGGCAGCGGGCGCTGGAAGTGTTGAAGTTTTTCAGGCTTTACGAAAAAGTGGAGAAACAATTGATATTTGGCGAAAACATTTCTCAGGCAGCACAATTTTGCCTGACCTAAAATGCTGACGCCGGATTGATTGCCTTATCGCTGTTTTTATCGCCATCTATGAGTAATCAGGGAAAATACTTTCTGATTGACGAAAAATCGCAACGACCTATGGAACATGCTTTTGTAATTCTAAACCACGCAAAAGGAAGTAAGTTGGCATTTGCTTTTGCTGAATTCATTTCCAGTCAGGCAGCGAAGCTAATATTTGAGAAATATGGGTTTGTTTTACCAAAATGAATAGATTATCCGGAATAATAGCCAAAATACAGCAATCTGGAGCAATCCTTCTGGTAGATGTGGATGTGGATGGACATGATTTTTCGGCCATGTTGATTGAATCGGCCACCCAACCGGAATGGATTCAGAAAGGAAATTCGATCAAACTCGTGTTTAAAGAAACCGAAATGTCGCTGGGAAAAAAACCTCACAGGAATGATCAGTATGCGAAACCGCATCAAATGCATGGTGCAGCATATTGAACGTGGAGAACTGCTTAGCAAAGTTGAGCTTAAATATAAAGGCTACCCGATTGCGTCAGCAATCACCACACGATCAATCGATTCGCTCAATATTAAAATTGGTGATGAAGTGGAGGTGCTGGTAAAAGCCAACGAGGTTTCGTTGATGGAAAAGCAATAATTTGAAAATGTAATGATTTGAAAATTTGAAGATAGATCCGATCCTGCACATTTTTAAATTTTCAAATCTCAATACGTATGGATCCACAATTTGCCGAAACCCTTTGGCTTACGCTGAAGCTGGCGGTTTTAATAACTGTTATTTTAATCCTGATAGGGCTGCCGTTTGCGTATTGGCTGGCTTATACCAAAGTCAGGATAAAACCACTTATTGAAGCTTTGGTGAGTATGCCAATGGTTTTACCCCCTTCGGTTATCGGCTATTACATGCTGGTTATTTACAGTCCGCATAACTGGTTTGGTCACTGGCTATATCGTTTTTTAGATGTTCGCCTGGCCTTTTCTTTCGAAGGGGTGCTGATTGCATCGGTTATTTTCAGTCTGCCATTTATGATTCAGCCCTTGCATAACGGACTCCGCGCGTTGCCCGAAAGTCTGCGCGAAGCATCCTACACGCTGGGAAAATCAATGCTGATCACATTTTTCAGGGTGTTGCTCCCCAATATTAAGCCATCGGTTATAACGGCAGTGGCGCTCACTTTTGCTCACAGCATTGGCGAATTCGGGATTGTACTGATGGTTGGCGGCAACATGCCCGGCAAAACACGGGTAGCATCCATTGCCATATACGACGAAGTTCAGGCGCTCAACTTTGAAGCCGCCAATCAATATGCCCTGATTTTATTTCTGACTTCGTTGATTCTGCTTACTATTATATATAGCATCAATAAAAAATACGACTCATGGAAAATGATGTAATCTTTATTGATATTGAAAAGCGAATGCACACGGCAGATGGACCTATGAACCTCAAGGTTCAAACCTCCGTTCAGTCAGGCGAACTGGTTGCCTTATTTGGGCAATCAGGAGCCGGGAAAACAACGCTGCTTCGGATTTTGGCCGGATTAATAAATCCTGATCAGGGAATCGCGAAATTTGGAAACTCTATTTGGTTCGATTCTGAGAAACAAATTAATGTTGTTCCGCAATTGCGGAATATAAGCCTGATGTTTCAGGACTTTGCGCTTTTCCCGAATATGACGGTAGAGCAAAACATTCAGTTTGCACAGCCAGAAAAGAATGAAGCTTCAGTAATTGAACTACTCGGCATCTTTGGTTTAGCCGAACTCCGCAGTAGCAAGCCCGGTAGTTTATCCGGCGGACAAAAACAGCGCGTTGCTTTGGCAAGAGCTTTGGCACGTAAACCACAATTACTGCTTCTGGATGAACCACTTTCAGCTTTGGATGCCGAAATGCGAAACACACTTCAGGAAGAAATAGCCAAAGCTCACCAGCTTTTGGGTGTGACTACTTTGATGGTTAGTCACGATTTGAATGAGGTTTTTCGTTTGGCTACCCAGGTAATCTGTCTCGAAAATGGCATTGTAACCCGAACAGGAACTCCCAAAGATGTATTTTCTGACAACAGTATCAGCGGAAAAGTGAAGATTACCGGGCAGATTGCCCGTATAGAAAAGCAGGATTCCATTTATGTGGTAACCGTAATTTTCGGAAACAACCAAATAATTAAGGTCATTGCTTTCGAAAATGATTTGGAGAACCTGAAAATTGGCGACCGCGTGATGGTTTTCTCCAAGGCTTTTAATCCGATTATCACGAAATTGAGATAAAACACGCTCAATTTCGAAAACATATCAACTATCTTCTCTCTGAAAAGTGCTTTATAAGCGGATTGTGAAGGCATAATTTCCAAGTTAGTTTATATTGAAATTTTTGTGCTTTCCATTTTTTTTGAGTGCATTTCTGTCAAAGTATTGTCTGTTTAGTTTTTTCAGTAAAGAATATTCATGTTTTGATGTTTTATAACAGACTGATTTTCAGAATGAGCATGTTCTAGGATGAAAATTTACTTCAAAAAATCTTATTTTAGGTTAGGAAATGAATAAAAGCTGTCTATCTTTGCAG
>DPRM01000105.1 GCA_003537645.1 Prolixibacteraceae bacterium | reverse complement strand
TTGTTAACATTGGTATTAATTAAATGTGGGAAAAATTCGGTTTTCAAATAATTTATAAATCGTATAAAAAGAAAAACAAAAAATTAAAAAAAAGGACTTGGTTTTTGTGTTCCAATGTAACAACAGCACCCACTTTGTTTTTCTAAAATGAGTAAAAAAGAGATGAAACCAACCATTTTAAATCGTTAATATTTTAAATCATGAACTTATTTCAACACTTAAAAAAATGAAAAAATGAAAAACAAATTTTTCTTTCGAGAGCTGACATTTTTGTTGTTGGCAGTTTTTCTGGTGGTCTCCTGCACCGATGAAATTGACAGACCTGTTTTTCCTGTTTCGGCTACAATTTTTCACAGTGTGAAGGATAAACAGGTAGCATTTACAGCACTCACCCACAGTGCTGTTAGCTGGCAGTGGGATTTTGGTGATGGAAAAACAAGTACAGAACAAAATCCGGTGTATGTATATCCTGAAGGAGGTTATTATGTTGCCACTTTAACAGCAAAAGATGCAAATGGCAATATTGCAACCGACGAAGTTAATCTGGCCATAGCGCTAACTCCTTATGCCTTGCTTACTGGTGATCATACAAGGGAAGGGTATAACGGAAAAAAATGGAAACTGTCTTCGAGCCATATTTCCGGTGGAGATTATCTTGCCAATGCTGACGCCGGTTTAACGGTAGTTGACGGTACACCAAAGCCACTCCCTGACGGGATATTCAGCACCGAGTTCGGAATGGGTGACGTTTACAAAGATGAGTTTACTTTTTATTACAACGGGGACTACAAACACGATGTAAAAGAAGATGGAGGATCTTTTGGCGGACTGGTTTATGAAATGGTTAACACAGGTGGTAGTGGGATTGTTAATGCAAATGGTAAAGATTATGGCCTTTGTATAGCAAAATATACACCTCAACCCGAAGCTACATTTACATTTAATGAAAGTGAAAACTTCACAGTTTCTTCAGTTTATGCTCCTCCCACCTATTCTGTTACATTTAATAACGTAATGACTTTGGACTTTTCAGGAACTGAATTTATTGGATTCAGAGATTTTCAAAGAAAAGTAATCCTCAACAAAATTACAGACAGCCGTATGCAGATAATTATGTTTATGGCCGCTGGTACAAATCCGGCGCAGATTATTGGCGTAAATACGCATGCTCTGATACTCAGTTTCGATGCCGTTAATTAAAACCTGTATAAATTTATTAACATGAAAATGAAAAAAATGATAAAAAATATCACTGTGAAACTTTTCACCTTTGCGTTGTTAACAGGAATGTTCATCTGCTTATTTTGGACGAATTCCTTAGCTCAGGGAACAGTAAATGTATCAGGGACTGTTACATCAGCTGACGACGGCCAAACCTTACCCGGAGTAAGCATTTCGGTAAAAGGAATTGGTTCGGGGACAGTTACCGATATTGATGGAAAATACAATCTTAATGTTGCGAATGATGCAACCCTGGTTTTTTCATTCATTGGGTTCAAAACCCAGGAGATTCCCGTTTCAGGCAGAAATACAATTAACGTTGCGCTGGAATTAAGTATCGAAGCTATTGATGAGGTTGTAGTAACAGCTTTAGGAATCAAACGCGATGAAAAATCTCTGGGCTATTCGGTGGCAAAAGTACAAGGCCCTGAATTTACAAGGGTGGCGCAGGAAAACTTTTTAAACTCAATGTCGGGAAAAGTTGCGGGTGTAACCATTAACCAAACAGGTGGGCCTGGTTCTACCACAAGCATTATCATCCGCGGAGCCAAATCGTTGAGCAACGATAACCAGCCTTTATATGTGGTTGACGGGGTGCCACTCACCAGCGGACTTAACAACGTAGGTGGTTTTGGGGCTGGTAACCCTGTGGACTACGGAAATTCCATTTCCGACCTTGATCCTGAAAACATTGAAAGTGTTTCGGTTTTGAAAGGCCCAAGCGCTGCGGCTCTTTACGGTTCCAGGGCCGGTAACGGTGTTATTATCATCACCACAAAAAAAGCAAGCGGAGAAGGTATGAAAATATCAGTATCAACAAATACTGACTTCGATATTCCCTCACGTTTTCTGAACGTACAAAAACAATTTGCCACCGGTTACTTTTCTTATCGTCCGGAGGACGTAGGTGGAGGGTATCTTCCACCCATTCTTGATCAGAGCGGGATTGGCCCTGAACTGGATAAAGGTTACTGGGCTGTGCAATGGAATTCACCACGCGATGCCAATGGGGTTCAGATTCCGACAGAGTTGAGATCATATCCAAATAACGTAAAGGATTTTCTCAACGATTATGCGTACACAACCACAAACGGAATTTCTGTTTCCAATACTTCAAAAGCAGTAAACTACAGGCTGGGTTATACCAATATGACGCACAAAGGGCTGATTCCCAACTCCGACCTGAACAGAAATAATCTATCGCTGTCAGCTTCTTCAAAAGTCAAGGAAAAACTTACGGTAAGTACTGACATTAACTTTGTAAACAGCTTTGCTGACAACCGTCCTGCCGGTAACCGCGGCACAAACCCGTTACAATGGGCTTATTTCACGCCTCCCTATATCAACATCAATGAATTACGCGATTATAACCTCGGACAGGGCAACACCATCAAAAAAGTTATTGAAGACAGCGAAAACCCATGGATGCTTGCTTACGATGTGAACAACAGCTTTAACAGATATCAGTTGTTCGGAAATGTGATGGCAACCTGGGAAATCTCGTCGAAATTTAGCCTCATGGGACGAATGGCCCTGAACAAATCGGATGAAGTGCGCGAAACAAAAATCGGGTTGGGCTATTCCGATGAACCCAACAACGGAGCTTATGGAATATCTACCAGCAATAACCTGGAACGAAATATCGACGGACTTTTTACTTATAAAGACAATTCTGAAAATTTTTCATGGAGCTTTTCATTGGGGGGAAATACACGTTATGCCAAAGGTTCCAATATTAGCAATTCATCCAAAAACAACGCCGGATTGACAATTCCCAATCTTTTCACACTCAGCAATATTCCTACTGCAAATCTGAATTACAGTTCTTCCAGGTATGAGCTGGGTGTTAACAGTTTATATGGTATGGCCAACCTGGGTTGGAAAGAAACTATCTTTTTGGATGTAACAGCACGTAACGACTGGTCGAGTACCTTACCCAAAGCCAACAGATCTTACTTTTATCCATCGGCTTCAATTAGCATCTTGCTTAACGAACTGATGGACCTTGGAGATGCAATAGATTTGCTCAAAATCCGCGGAGGCATGGCGCAAACCGGTAACGACACATCGCCATACCAGTTGTTGCAAACGTATGGAAACTTCGAGCAGTGGGACGATGCCATTCGGCTTTACAAACCAGGCTCGTTATTAAATGCCAACCTGAAACCTGAAATACAGCTTACACAGGAATTCGGTATCGAAGCCAGGCTTTTGAAAAACCGGTTAAGATTTGAAGGAACGTATTATACTTTGGACAACAAGGATATGATTTTCAATGTTTCCCTCCCAACATCAACAGGATTCAGCGGAACTATTATTAACGCCGGATTAGTGCAAAGTAAGGGTGTTGAGTTTATGATAGGCGGAACTCCGGTTAAAACCAACGATTGGACATTGGATTTAAATTTGAACTTCACAAAAAATGTTACCCGTATTATTGAGCTTGCAGATGGAATACCCTTTGTTACTCTATGGGATCAGGCACGGGTGAGAAGCGTCGGTTATGCCAAAGGCCAGCTTGTAGCCACCGATCAGTTTGGAAACAAGGAAATAAGCGATGGTGTGGTAGGCAACCTGTATTCCCGCAAAGTGAACCGTGTAACCGATAAAAGTTCGCAATACTACAATTATCCGTTGCTTCCTGATGCGGCTACCGACACCGAATGGGAAGCTGCTCCCACATATTCCAAAATTGGAAATGTCAATCCCGATTTTATAATGGGGCTGCAAGCCGCACTTTCATGGAAAAACTTTTCACTTAACATGACATTCGACTGGCGATATGGTGGGCAATATGTTTCACAAACTTACCGGTACATGACCGAAGATATGGTGACAAATCACTGGTTTGAACATCTGGTTTATCCGGGCGTATATGACCCAAGTAATCCCGCGCCAAGTCAGGAACTTCGCAATTGGGTGGTGGCCAATGCGGATCAATTGATTTATGCAGACCGTTTATACCCGGTAGGTGGTCCAACACCGGAATATGGAGGTTTTCCTGAACAATGGAGTGGTACTAAGGTTTACGACGGAACATTCGTCCCGGGCGTTATTGGCTCTTATGATGAAAATGGAAAATTTATTTTAGAGCGTGAAAATCTTGGTGGTGAAGGAACCGTTTTCCTTCCATACTCGGTAAGTTACCCGTGGGATATTGGAGAAGCAAATGTATTCGATGCAGATTATATTAAACTTAGGGAAATATCGTTGAGCTATAAAGTTCCCAAAAACATTGTACAATTGATAAATGTGGAAGACATCAATATATCTGTATATAGCCGTAACATAATTCTTTGGACAAAAGATTCCGGTTTCGGAATAGACCCTGAAAGAGCCTATCAACCCGAAGGTGGCAGATTATTGCAAGGACTTGAACGCTACAACGTTAATCCATGGGTAATTCCTATCGGATTTAAAGTTGGTTTTACATTTTAATTGAATTCCGTTACAATAAACAGAATATAAAATTTAAGCAAATGAAAAAATTTAGTATAAAAATTTTCGCAGTTTCTCTAAGCATGTTGCTGGTGTTTGCTGCCTGTCATGATTTAGATGAGTTGAATATCAATCCAAATAATCCCGATCCGAAGGTGACAGATCTTAACCTGCTTATGCCAACTATCATTATCAACTTAGGACAAAAAATAGTTGATCTCGGCATCGGAGATATTGCAGGGGTAATGCAGCATACGCAAAAAACAGGCTGGTCGAGTGGCCACAACGATTACGACTGGAATAACCCGGGTCAGTCATGGGGAGGCTATTACGACATTCTGCGTAATGCAGATGAGTTTTACAAAAAAGCAGTAGAAGATGATTTGGAGTTCCACCAGGGAGTTGGTCTGATATTAAAAGCTTATACTTTTGGGTTGATTACCGATCTTTGGGGCGATGCTCCTTTTTCGGAAGCGTTGAAGGCAGAAGAAGGTCCTGATTTTTATAAACCCGTTTTCGATTCGCAACAGGATATCTACCACGGAATCCTGGAGTACCTCGAAGAAGCCAACACTCTTTTATCAAAAAACAGCGACGAATACACAAACATAAACCCCACTCAGGATGTTTTGTATGGTGGTGATGTTACCAAGTGGAGAAAGTTTGCCAATTCATTGGCACTGAGATATTACATGAGGTTACAGGCAAAAGAATCAAATTTTGCACAGGAAGGAATCAGTAAAATCACAGGAAATCCAGCAATGTATCCCATTATTACAATTGCTGCTGATGAAGCTAATGTCGCATATGCAGGTACTTCTCCTGGAACTTCGTGGCCTATTAACATGGTGTATAACATTGATCCCCTGGGAGAATACATGCGCAGAAAACCTTGTGCCACGTTGGTTGAAACACTTCAGACTTTGCATGATCCACGTTTAGGTGTTTGGGCAGAAAAAGTTGAAATTCCACTTGTTTTAGTGAATGGAACCGGCGTAGATCGCATTGTGGATGGAAAGCGGGAAATTTCAAAAGATGTGGAAGAAGAATTTTTAGCAAAATGGGTAGGTGAAGATAACCTTTATGTGGACTATGATCAGGAATATGTAGGTATCCCGGTTCAAACATTCTCGGCACAAGCCTACAATTTAACGCCTTACTATACCCAACAGGCGGCATACAATCCGCATGTATCCCAACTGAGCGAAATGTATAAGGAAACCAGTGGTCCGCTTTTACAAATGAGGCTTTTATCAGCAGCTGAAGTCAATTTCATTCTTGCTGAAGCTTCGCTTTATAGTTGGGTATCTGGAAATCCAGCTACCTATTACGCCAATGGCATTAAAGAATCTTTCAATGCATGGGGACTGGGAAGCCAGTTTGACAACTATATTGGAAATGCTCCATACAATGGGCTTGAAAGCATTATCCAACAAAAGTGGATAGCAAGTTGGAGCGCCGCTGCTGAAGCCTGGTTTGACTACCGCAGAACAGGTTTGCCTGACCTGCAAACCGGAGTATCAGCCCGAAGAGAAAAATTACCGCTTCGCTTTTACTACGACATAAACGAGGATCTTTCCACAAACAGAGAAAATGCTGAAGCCGCTGTTGCCAAACTCCAGCCCACTCAATATAAAGAAACCGATCCGACTAACAACAGCGCATGGTCGAAAATGTGGTTGTTGCAGGGAACAAATAAACCTTATTAGGTTATTTCATCCCATTGGTATAATAAGCAGACAATTTAAAATAAGTGTCTGCTTATTTTTGTTTTCACAATTCAAACAAAAAACAATTTATATTTAAAAAAATGAGAAAAACTTCATTCAAATTTCTACTGTTTATTTTTGCTTTACAGGTTTTATTTGCCTGTCAGCCAAAACCTGAAACAAAAAAAATTACCCCCGAAAATGCATTACAATCCTATCTCGACAATGGTGATAATTCATTCAAATGGGAAGTTCAGGATTCAACAAAAACTGATGGAGCAAGAATTTATCGCCTCCAGGTAACTTCACAAACATGGCGCGACACAGTTTGGAATCACGAACTAACAGTAATTGTTCCCGATGAAATCAGCTACAATGACGGCTTAGTTTATATTACAGGTGGTGCCGTTACTAAAGGTAAACCAAACACGCACAAGTGGGACAAGGAAGAAATTGTGGCGTTGGCAGATGTCGCAAAATTAAACAAAGCAGTGGTTTCAATTATCTGGCAGATACCAAACCAGCCACTTTATAACGGTCTCACCGAAGATGAACTGATTTCTATGACACTCCATAGTTTTCAAAAAGACAGTGATTATACCTGGCCTCTGCTTTTCCCAATGACAAAAAGCGCCATTAAAGCGATGGATGCCATTCAGGAATTTTCGTCAAAAACATTGAATTCGAAAGTAAACCAATTTGTAGTTACAGGAGCTTCAAAACGCGGCTGGACAACCTGGCTGACCGGGGCGCACGACAAACGTGTGAAAGCAATCGCACCAATGGTTATCGATATGCTGAACTGGGATTTGAACATTGAATACCACAAAGTAACCTGGGGCGATTACAGTATTCAGATTGAAGACTATGTGAAACTGGGTATTGCACAACAGGCAAATACACCTGAAGGACAGAAAGTAGCAAAAATGGTTGATCCATATTCATACCGCTCAATGCTGACAATGCCTAAAATGTTGTTTATGGGAACAAACGACGAATACTGGCCTGTTGATGCGGTGAAAAACTATATCGACAGTATTCCGGGCGACAACCACATTTGCTACACACCCAATGCCGGGCACGATCTAGGCGACAGGCAAACTTACCTTGCAGGAATAAGCGCCTTTTTTGGAATTGCAATCACAAACGGTACTATTCCAAAATGCGGATATACAATATCCGAAGAAAACGGCAAAATAATATTGAAAATAGAAGCTACCGCCGATTTACTTGAAGATGCAATTTTATGGAGCGCAACTTCTCCCGACCGCGAATTCAGGGACAAAACATGGAGCAGTGTAAGTCTGGGAAAATCAAATGTGGGCGAATTCACTCAGGAAATCGATTATCCTGAAACGGGATACAAAGCATTTTATATCGATTTGAAATATAAAGCACCATTTTCTGGAGATTTTACACAAAGTACACGCATGTTCCTCACAAGTAGCGAAAAAGTATTATTGGAACGCGGGGAATAAAAATCATGGAACACTGAT
>DPRM01000036.1 GCA_003537645.1 Prolixibacteraceae bacterium | reverse complement strand
TTCCCAGGATTTTCATTCCTGAATAAAAGGGCATTGCGGCCTCGTCCATTTTTCCGATCGGTTTTAGCTGCGCCATTCCCTGATTGTATTTACCGGCAACAAATTCAAGGGTTTTAGTAGCCTCGCTATAAGCCAGTTCAGGATCGGTAAACGTGTCGTTCCATTGGTTTTTTGTACTAAAAAAATTGACTGCCAGCATCACTAAAATCACAGAGGCAGCCACTCCGGTAACCATTTGCCACATCCAGCGGTATCTCAATTTTTCCTTGTGCTCCGATTCGAGAATGTGATTCATCAAATCTTCGCTCAGGTCAGCATCCTTGTCAACCGAAAGTTCCTTCATTCCTGAAAACATGGGAACATACATCTTCAGGCTCTCGTCAACCTCTCCGGAAGAAAAATAATTGATCAGTTCATTTTCTTCTTCAAGGCTGGTTTCGGCATCAAAATACTTTTGCAGCAAACTGTTTATTTTCTGTGATTCCATAGTTTTGAATTTTTAGAATTTCATCCCGCACTTTCTTTCGGGCACGTGATAAATTTACCCTGATCGCATTTACATGAATTCCCGTTGCCTCTTCTATCTCTTCATATTCAAGCTGTTCAATGTCGCGCAAATGAATAATAGTGCGCTGCAAATCGGGCAATTCAGCTATTATTCTTTTAATCAATCCGACTGAATCTGCATTTTCGAGATGATCTGTTTCCAAGCTATCTTCATCAGGCAGATTGTGCTTTTTGACCAATTCAACCGAAACAGTTCGCCGCGCCTTAATCATATCCAGACAGCGGTTTCGTGTCATTCGCATGGCAAATGCTTCAATGTTTTCAATGTTGCCAAGTTCATCCCGTTTTTGCCAGAGTTTCAGGAAAATATCCTGAAGTACATCTTTTGCCTCTTCTTCGTCCTGAAGGATTTGAAGTGCAAACCGCAACAGTTTGTTGCTGATTGGAAGTACATCGGTTTTAAAATCTCTGGCTAACATTCAAGCTCTTTTCTGATTGTTTTCAAAGTTAAGACGATGCAAAGAGAAATTCATTACATGGGAAAGAAAAAAGTGTTTGTGCTAACTTTCACTATGCCCAAAAACACAAAAACTTAACAAAAAAAGGCAGGTTTTTTGTTAAGTTTATATTTATTAACTCACCGCAAAACCACATCTTATGAAAACTCCAAAAATCAATTCTATCGTACTCATTTTAATCCTTTTATGCAGCACTATTTTTATCAGTGGCAAGAAGATTGAACAATCGCAAATTGATCCAAATTATTCAGGTCTTGATAAAAGATTTAGTCTTTTTGTTAAAATGGAAGATGCAACCATTGAGCATGAAAATGAGGATAAACATACCTGGTACACCTGGAAGAAAGCTCTGCTGAATGAAACGATTCCAGGTCAGGCTCAGGGGTACAAGTGGTGCACTTTAGTCACCGATAATCAAACCATCATAAAAATGGATTCTGCCACATGGGAATTGGATGTTAATGTGACCATACTCGGAGACGATGGAGAAAAGATTAACATCAGTTATCACAGCTTTGAAGTCCCAATAGTTAACACAGAATCAAAAAAATACGGATGGATGACAAATGCTTCCTGTGAAGCTGGTGGCAAGTTTTATAGAAATGGCTATATGTTCGATATGAGGTTTTTTGAACAGCCACAGGACTTCCGATTCAGACGTATTCCTGCATCAGCTTTCTAAAATAATTAGTATTGACGGACAAACCTGAAACTGTTTTTAGAACAACTCGGCTTCAACAGCATCTTTAATTTCCATGAAGTTATTTTCGAGGATGAGCATATTATCAATAAAGAAATTAAAAATATCGGGCCATTGATTTTGGCGGTGGAAATCGACGTTGGGCAATGATTTATAGATACGGCAAACTTCCTGCCCGCTTTCCCTGATCACGCAAAAATCCCAGATAAGCGGTTCATCAAAACCATCTTCGAGCAGAAGCCTGTATTTTTGCATGGTTTCAAATATTTCGAGGCGGCGCTCTTCCTCACGGCAATTGATCTCAATCATCACCATCGCTTCGTGGCGGGTGACTTCAAATTTCAGGTCGATGCCGCTTAAGCCGGTATCGTACAGCACCCATTTCTTCTTCCTGAACCGCAATTCAGGAACAATCTCGCACCGGCGTGCAAATACAATCCAGAATTCTTTTCGCAACAGTTTCGCTTCGTCTTTACTATACATATTTAGAAATATATTTTCGGTGCAATTCCGGATGCGACTTTGAGTTGCGCCCGGAATAAAACCACAAAAAAGCCGGTCTCTTTTCAGAAACCGGCCTTAATTAATTGCTTTACAGCTTATTTTTTAATTACTTTTTTGTATCCGTAGATAGCCGAAGTACCCAATTCTTCTTCGATGCGAAGCAACTGGTTGTATTTAGCCATCCTGTCGGAACGGCTCAGCGAACCGGTTTTGATCTGTCCAGCGTTGGTGGCAACAGCAATGTCGGCAATGGTCGAATCTTCGGTTTCGCCTGAACGGTGTGAAGTTACTGATGTGTAACCTGCACGGTGAGCCATTTCAATAGCATCCAGAGTTTCGGTCAATGTACCAATCTGGTTTACTTTAATCAGGATCGAGTTTGCCGCACCTAATTCAATACCTTTTTTCAGGTATTCAACATTGGTTACAAATAAATCGTCGCCAACCAACTGGCATTTGTCGCCCAATTTATTGGTTAAATCAACCCAGCCATTCCAGTCACCTTCGTTCATTCCGTCTTCGATCGAATCGATTGGGAAATTGGCTACCAGTGAAGCAAGGAAATCTGCTTGTTCAGAAGAGTTACGTTTTGCACCGTTTGGACCTTCAAATTTTGAATAGTCGTAAATTCCGTCTTTGTAGAATTCAGAAGCAGCACAATCGAGAGCGATTGAAACATCACCGCCATCTTCAGCACGACCAGGTTTGTAACCGGCGTTTTTGATTGCTTTGATGATGCTGTTCAGTGCATCTTCAGTTCCGTCCAATGCAGGAGCGAAACCACCTTCGTCGCCAACAGCAGTGCTTAAACCGCGGTCGTGCAATACTTTTTTCAGGTGATGGAAAACTTCGGCACCCATGCGCAAACCTTCGCGGAACGAAGTAGCACCAATTGGGCGAATCATGAATTCCTGGAATGCGATTGGCGCATCAGAGTGAGAACCACCGTTAATGATATTCATCATCGGAACCGGTAACGTTTTCGCGTTTGTTCCACCAATGTAGCGGTAAAGTGGCATTTCAAGACAAGCTGCAGCAGCTCTGGCAACAGCCAATGAAACTCCCAACATTGCATTGGCGCCTAATTTCGATTTGGTTTTTGTGCCGTCAAGCGCAATTAACTTCTTGTCGATAGCTACCTGATTGGAAGCATCCATGCCCATAATTTCTTTGGCAATAACTGTGTTGACATTGGCAACAGCTTTCAAAACACCTTTACCTAAGTAACGGCCTTTGTCGCCATCGCGCAACTCAATTGCTTCGTTTTCGCCGGTTGATGCTCCTGATGGAACAGCAGCGCGTCCAACAGCGCCACACTCGAGAGTTACTTCTACTTCAACAGTTGGATTACCACGTGAATCCAGAATTTCTCTGCCAACTACTTTATCAATAAACATTGTGATATGGATTATGATTAAACTTAAATGAATTATTAGTATCTAAAATCTTGATTTGAAAGTTCTTTCAAACCGTGTCAAAGATAACAAAAGCTTCTGACAATTGGTTCACCCTTCGGCAGGCATAACCTTAATTTAAACATTATCTATTTGCCGGAGCATTCAAATTGATTCGCCAAAACTGATTATCTTTCCGTCTCAAAATCAATGATATGTTTAAATCTGATAAATCTTCAAAAATCATATTCTTTCTGCTGTTTTTAGTTTGCACAACAACAGCCAAATCACAAAACCATAATGCAATTTTTACAAATATTACAGACAATTGGCTTCTTTCAAAGGAATTGGTAAATGCAGGTATTGGCATTTCTGTGATTGACAATTCAAACGGAACAACGCTTATAGAAACTGAACCGCAAATCAGTCAGGTACCCGCTTCGATCATGAAAGTGGTTACCACAGCAACAGCTCTTGAAGTTTTTGGTCCAGATTTCCGCTTCAAGACAACACTCTCCTACTCCGGAATTATAAGAAACGACACACTATTCGGCGACCTCCAAATCATTGGTGGTGGCGATCCAACTTTGGGTTCTGTTTATTTTCCTGAAACCAGGAATTTTCAGGAGAAATGGATAAAATTCCTTCAGCAAAGCAGAATAAAAGTGATTACCGGCAATTTGATAATGGATGCCAGCATTTACGAATCGCAACTGATACCAGGAAGCTGGATATGGGAAGATCTGGGCAATTATTATGGAGCCGGGGCTTCAGGCATTTCTGTTTATGACAACCTTTACGAAATACACTTAAAGTCGCCTGAAAAAGCTGATCAACCAACACAAATAATAAAAGTTGTTCCCGAAATTCCGAATCTTGAACTGCAAAACGAAGTCCGTTCATCAGACAACAACAGCGATCAGGCTTACATTTTTGGCAGCCCTGAAGACAGCCGGCGGATAATTCGCGGCACCATTCCTAAAGGGAAATCAGATTTTGTAGTGAAGGCTTCCATGCCAGATCCTTCGGCACTTTTGGCCAGCGAATTTAGGAAAAAAATCTCTTTAGCAGGAATTTATCTGTCGGGAATTACAAAGTATGAGAAAGCAAAACCTGAGGAATGTGTCCTGCTATCTGTCATACAATCGCCTCATTTAAGCGAAATTATAAAAGTTACCAATCACGAAAGTGTGAACCTTTTTGCTGAACATTTACTAAAACATTTGGCATACAACAATTCAGGATTGGGAACTACCAAAGACGGATGCAAATTCGTGGTTCAATTCTGGAAAGACAAAGGTTTGGATATGACCGGCTTCTTCATGAACGATGGTAGCGGTTTATCCAGGTTTAACGCCGTTACAGCCAGTCAGCTGGCAAATATTCTGAATTACATGAAAACCAGGAGTACAAACGCAAACGAATTCTATCAATCACTGCCAACTGTTGGAATTGGAACATTGACAGTTTTCAGGAATGATAATTTTCCAAATCAAAGCCTTCGCGCCAAAAGCGGCTCTATGACCAGAATTCGCTGCTATGCCGGATATCTATCCACAAATTCAGGAAAGCAACTTTCATTTACCGTTATGCTGAATAATTTTTCGTGCAGCCAGTCAGAAGCGACAAAAAAAATAGAAGAATTACTGGTTGAGTTGCGAAAGTTGTAATAATTTCATGTCAGATGTACCAAAATACAGTACATTTGCAAAAATATAAAATAAAAAAGCATGATTGAATTGTCAGTAAATAAATTTCGGGCAAATCTTAAAGACTTTGTTGACAAAGCGATAGATGAGCATCAGGCAATCAGGATAAATCGCCGTTCAGGAAAGGATTTTATTGTTATGAGTGCAGAAGACTGGGAGCGCGAACAAGAAACTTTGTATGTTCTGAGAAACAATCCGTTGATGAATCAGGTAGCTGAATCATTGGTAACCTATGAAAAAACAAGCGGTTACAAACCAACACAGGAACAACTTGATGAGATCAATCGTATTTGAAGGGAGTACATGGAATATTTACGAAGAACTGAGAATAAAAGACAAGGTTCTTCATAAAAATCTGTGCAAAATCTTAAAAGAAATGCAAAGGGAAAATCCGGAAAAAGGTATCGGAAAACCTGAACAGCTAAAATATGGATTGACAGGCCTTTGGTCCAGAAAATTGTCTCAATATGATCGATTGATTTATCGGTTTGATGCTGAGTCAATCCACATTTTTGCTATTGGCGGACATTATGAAGAGCTTAAAAGATAGCAACGAAAAGAGCCCCGTTTTTCAACGAGGCTCACATTCAATTTAGGGGATAATTTAACACTTACACAATACTTTTCATCGCGGTCATTTCGGCACGTAATTCTTCACCGATCACTTCAACATCATGATAACGGATAATTTCGTTTACGCTGATCAGTTGTTTNNGTATCCGAAATCACACGGTTCATTTCGAACAGTTTTTTGCGGGCGATTGTGTTGGCAATCAGCGGAGTTTCGTGCAACGATTCGTAGTAAGCCGATTCTTCTTTGATTCCGGCTTCGGTCATGGTTTCGAAAGCCAGTTCAACGCCTGATTTCACAAAGGCAATCATCAGCACTCCATTATCAAAATATTCCTGTTCGCTGATTTCCATCGTTCCGGCGGGAGTTTTTTCGAATGCAGTTTCTCCGGTTTCGGCTCTCCAGGTCAACAGGTTTTTATCGTCGTTGGCCCAGTCTTCCATCATGGTTTTTGAGAAGTGGCCCGACATAATATCGTCCATGTGTTTCTGGAACAAAGGGCGCATGATGCGTTTCAATTCTTCTGAAAGTTCGAATGCTTTGATTTTGGCCGGATTCGATAAACGATCCATCATGTTGGTGATACCACCGTGCTTTAATGCTTCGGTAATTACTTCCCAACCGTACTGAACCAATTTGGAAGCGTAACCAGCATCAATTCCTTTTTCAACCATTTTGTTGAACGACAGGATTGAACCCGTTTGCAACAAACCGCAAAGAATAGTCTGCTCGCCCATTAAATCGGATTTAACTTCGGCAACAAACGACGAACTTAAAACGCCGGCTTTATGGCCGCCAGTTGCAGCAGCGTATGCTTTAGCAATTTCAAAACCGTCTTTATTCGGGTCGTTTTCAGGATGAACGGCAATTAAGGTAGGCACACCGAATCCGCGTTTGTACTCTTCACGAACTTCAGAACCCGGTGATTTCGGAGCTACCATGATCACGGTAATGTCTTTGCGTATCTGCATTCCTTCTTCAACAATATTAAAACCGTGCGAATAAGAAAGCGTTGCTCCTTTTTTGATTAAAGGCATTACGGCTGTAATTACGCCGGTGTGCTGTTTATCGGGTGTAAGGTTGATCACCAAATCAGCAGTCGGGATCATTTCTTCGTAAGTTCCGACTTTGAACCCATTTGAAGTTGCGTTTTTGTAAGACTGGCGTTGTTCTTTGATGGCTTCGGCACGCAAAGTATATGAAACATCCAGACCAGAATCGCGCATGTTCAGCCCCTGATTCAAACCCTGGGCACCACAGCCGATGATCACGATTTTTTTGCCTTCCAGCTTTTTAACGCCGTCAGCAAACTCCGAACTATCCATAAATTCGCAGGTTCCCAATTGCTCTAACTGAAGACGCAACGGAAGTGTGTTGAAATAATTTGCCATTTTTTATGATTTTAATGTGTTTAAATTTCGTGTCGATTACTGATTATACAAAGCAATAAAATATTCGGTAAGTAGCCGGGCAATAAAACAAATATTTTAGGTATTTTTCATGGTTTTCGTTTTAAAAACCAAAACTATTCCTGAAAACAACATTAAGGACCAAATGTTTACAAATATTAGAATCAAGGTAATTTTAATTGTTACCTCAAAGATCTGGAACGATACTGAAGCGGGGAAAAGTTCGTTTCGCGCTTAAAAAACTTCGAAAAATACGACTGATCGTCAAAATGCAGCATTGCCGAAATTTCGTTAACATTCAAATTGGTATGCACCAATAACCGCTTAATTTCAAGTATTTGCTTCATTTTAATTACCTGTATAGAGGTTCTTCCGGTGAATTGCTTCACTGTTTGCGTAAGGTGGTTGGGGGTTACAAGCAGCATTGCAGCATAATCGGCCAGCGACAGGTTTTTCAGATAATTTTCCTCTACCAACTGATAAAACCGTTTCACCAGAATTTGCCCCTTGCCTTTGTTGATGCTTCCCTCTGTAATCTTATACCGGGACGAACAGGTGGTTAAAATCAAATCAAGAATCGATCGCAACATTTCGATGGAAGGAGTATCTAAATTCTTTAATTCTGAAATTCCCTGAAGGAACAACCGCTCTAAAAACCTCACATCCTCTTCATTTTCAAACTGTAAAGGCGGATTATCCTGATGAATTGTATAAAAGAACGGAAACTCAATCAGGCTGTTCTGATTGCGTCGGTTGAGCATGTAAAAATCGGAAGTGAAGATAAATATGTAACCTTCGATGTCGTTCGAAAGTTCCAATTTATGCGCTTGACCGGGCGACATAAAAAATACACAAGGCGGCTTGATCTCGTATTTATTCCCGTCAATCACATGAAAACCTGAACCTTTTATCAGATACAGCACTTCAAAAAAATCGTGCCGGTGCGGGTATTTCACACTAAAATGCCGGTTGGCATCGAACACCTCAACCTGAAACTGCTGACTTTTCCGTTCCGGAGAACTGAAGTTGTGCAGGCTGTAAACCGGTAACTGTTCTGACGGCTGTTTCATAAATAAGTTCGAAGTACTTAAAACTGATTATAAATAATGTCCGTTTGCTAAAGCAGAACGGCAAAGAATAGTAGCTTCGATTATCAGAGAGCTATCCTTTGCCGTCTGGCTTCAGCCGACGGACATATTATTCCGAACTAATTTTAATCTACCTGTTCGAGCAGTGAATCGCGCTCTTTCAGGAATTCGGATAATTTTTCGATTGAACTTCGGGTAATGGCCACCCTTCCTGAACGGTTGAACTGGGTAACACCAAAAATATTCAACTCATCAAAAAGCTGTTGTGTTTCCCTGGTATGTCCGGTTTTTTCGATCACCACATATTCGCGGGTAATTTCCAGAATCCGGGCACCCGAATTGCGTACAATCTTTTCAATTTTATCCG
Organism: Prolixibacteraceae bacterium; assembly: GCA_003537645.1. Taxonomy (GTDB): domain Bacteria; phylum Bacteroidota; class Bacteroidia; order Bacteroidales; family Prolixibacteraceae; genus Aquipluma. The sequence goes on along the minus strand of DPRM01000036.1, from coordinate 59,518 downwards.
ACTCAAAAAGTTCTTCGATAGGTACTTTATACAAAGCAATTTCCTGAAAAATCATTTCAGCGTTGGTATTAAAATATGCCTTAATCACATCAACTACTTTTTCGAGCTGAGCAACTACTTTTTGAACACGGTCGGATGTTTCGTTGATTACGATCGTAAACTTAAAAATTCCGGGAATAGCTGATGCCGAAACAGTTAAACTATCGATATTAATTTTTCGCCGGGTAAAAATAATAGTGATCCTGCTAAGCAAACCAATGTGGTCTTCAGAAAAAACGGTGATAATATATTCTTGTTTCATGTCAGTATGTTTAAGGTTCTAATAAAATATCGGATACTGATGCACCGGTAGGTACCATCGGGAAAACATTGTCTTCTTTTTCAACCACCACTTCGAGCACATAAGGTCCCTGGTGATCAATCATTGCCTGAACAGCATCCTCCAGCTGGTCGCGCGAGGTTACTTTCTGCGAAGCAAGGCCATAAGCTTTTGCTATTCCAACGAAATCAGGATTTTTCATTTCGGTAAACGAATACCTTTTTTCGAAGAATAACTGCTGCCATTGGCGAACCATTCCAAGAAAATTATTATTCAGCACAATTATTTTAATATCAAGGCCATATTGCGCGATGGTTCCTAATTCCTGAATGGTCATCTGGAAACCGCCATCACCGGCCACCGCAAATACAACACGGTTGGGCTGGCCAATCTTAGCTCCCATCGAAGCAGGAAGCGCATATCCCATTGTTCCCAAACCTCCCGAAGTTACATTGCTGCGCGTTTTACTAAACTTAAAGTAGCGTGACGCAATCATTTGGTGCTGTCCAACATCGGTTACAAGAACCGCCTCGTTGTTTGTTTTTTCAGAAGCAATGCGAATTACTTCACCCATCGTCAAACCAACTTTTTTAGGATGAATATCGTGAGAAATTACCTTCTCGTATTCAATCTTATCGCAATCGCGAAACTCCTGAAGCCATGCTTCGTGCGAATTTTGGTTAACATTGCCAATCAACATCCGGAGCGATTTCTTAGCGCTTCCCAAAACCGGAACTTCAGCTTTAATAATTTTATTAATTTCCGCCGGATCAATTTCCAGATGAATAACTTTTGCCTGGCGTGCATAGGCCGCCACTTTTCCGGTCACGCGGTCATCAAAACGCATTCCGACGGCAATTATCACATCGGCTTCGTTGGTTTTGATGTTTGGACCATAATTACCGTGCATTCCAAGCATTCCTACGTTAAGCGGATGGTCTGACGGAAGTGCGGAAAGTCCCAGCAAAGTCCAGGCTGCAGGAATGCCGGTTTTTTCAATAAACTCCCGCAATTCCTCTTCGGCATGGCCCAAAATAACACCGTGTCCAAATAAAATCAACGGTTTTTTGGCTTCATTGATAATATCGGCGGCGGCTTTTACCTGGAATGGATCGACAGGATATTCAGGTAAGTAACTTCTTATTTTAGTGCATTTTTTATATTCAAAATCAAACAGTCCAAACTGTGCATCTTTTGAAATATCCAGCAAAACCGGTCCCGGACGACCGCTGTTTGCAATATGAAAGGCTTTTGCAATAGCTTCCGGAATTTCTTCGGCACTCGTTACCTGATAGTTCCACTTAGTAACCGGCAAAGTGATACTCACCACATCCGATTCCTGAAAAGCGTCGGTTCCAAGCAGCGGCGATGCTACCTGACCAGTAATACAAACCAACGGAATAGAATCAATCAGTGCATCGGCCAAACCTGTAATCAGGTTGGTTGCACCCGGACCGGAAGTAGCGAAACAAACTCCGGCTTTTCCGGTTACACTTGCATAACCCTCTGCTGCATGAATTGCTCCCTGTTCGTGGCGGGTAAGGTAGTGAGTAACCTGCTGATCGAAATCATACAATGCATCGTAGATCGGCATAATTGCCCCACCCGGATACCCGAAAATAGTATCAACCTCTTCTTCCAGAAGAGATAAGATTACAGCCTGCGAGCCGCTTACTCTTTTTGTTGCCATATTTTTCTTATTTTATGAATTTTCTTATTTATTTATTACCCGTTAGCTAAAGCGAAACGGCAAAGGATAGGCCTTGCGTTATTCAAAGAGCATGATATTCTTTGCCGTCTGGCTTTAGCCGAAGGACTATATAATTTTCATTCTATTAACCTAATTGCTCCGCGATCGGCTGATGAAACCATGCTGGCATAAGCTTTCAGGGCTTTACTAACCATCCGGTTGCGTGGCTCTGGCTTATACGCATCTTTTCCTCTGCTCAATTCATATTCTTTTCTGGCCGAGAATTCTTCATCGCTGATCAGAACATCAATTTTACGTGTCGCAATGTCGATTTCAATCAAATCGCCATCCTTAATAAGTGCTATTTCGCCACCGGCAGCTGCTTCCGGAGAAACATGGCCAATTGACAAACCCGAGGTTCCGCCGGAAAAACGACCATCAGTAATCAACGCGCAAGCTTTTCCCAGGCCCATCGATTTGATGTAAGAAGTTGGGTACAACATTTCCTGCATTCCCGGACCGCCTTTTGGTCCTTCGTAAATAATCACCACCACGTCGCCAGCCTGCACTTTGTCGCCAAGAATTCCATTACAGGCATCGTCCTGCGATTGGAATACCCTGGCAGTTCCTTTAAAATGATATACTGAAGGATCGACTCCGGCAGTTTTCACGATGCAGCCATTCCGGGCAATATTGCCGTAAAGAACAGCCAGCCCGCCATCTTTGTTGTAAGCATGTTCGTAGTCGCGGATACAGCCATTTGCACGGTTGGTATCCAGCTCTTTGTAATAACGCTCCTGCGAGCCCAATACCAAATTGCGGCCTCCACCTGGAGCTGATTTATATCTTCTGAAAGCATCTTCAACTACAGTTGGTGACATTATATCGTATTTGGCAATTGCTTCAGCTAGTGTATGTCCATCAGCCCTTGGTACTGATATATCGAGCATTCCGGCACGTGCCAATTCTGCTAAAATCCCCAGAATTCCACCTGCCCGGTTAACATCCTGAATGTGATAAGTCCCATTTGGTGCCACTTTGCAAAGGTTTGGCGTAACCCTCGATAGTTCGTCAATGTCTTTCATTGTAAAATTTACTTCACCTTCGAAAGCAATGGCAAGAATATGCAAAACGGTATTGGTTGAACCGCCCATGGCAATGTCCAGTCTCATAGCGTTTTCGAAGGCAGCTTTGGTTGCGACATTTCTTGGCAGTACTTTTTCGTTGCCATTCCGGTAGTAATCGTAGGTCATTTCAACAATACGGGTAGCAGCTTCGTCGAACAAGCGTTTACGATTGGCATGTGTTGCCAGAATTGTTCCGTTGCCTGGAAGTGCCAAACCAAGAGCTTCGGCCAGGCAGTTCATCGAGTTGGCAGTAAACATTCCCGAGCAAGAGCCGCATGTTGGACAGGCATCGCGCTCAACTTTCGAAATCTGTTCGTCAGAAACAGAATTATCAGCAGCCATTACCATTGCATCAACCAAATCGTACATTTTGCCATCAATTTCACCTGCCTCCATTGGTCCGCCTGAAACAAATATGGCCGGGATATTCAGGCGCATAGCGGCCATCATCATTCCGGGGGTTATTTTATCGCAGTTCGAAATGCAAACCATCGCGTCAGCACGATGCGCGTTTACCATATATTCAACGCTGTCTGCAATCACATCGCGCGAAGGAAGCGAGTATAACATTCCGTCGTGACCCATTGCAATACCATCGTCAACAGCAATCGTGTTAAACTCGGCAGCAAAACAGCCTTGTTTTTCGATGATGCCTTTGATGTACTGACCAATATCATGAAGATGAGCATGACCGGGAACAAACTGTGTGAACGAATTTACGATCGCAATTACAGGTCTTCCGAAATGTTCTTCTTTCATGCCATTGGCTCTCCAAAGGCTTCTCGCCCCTGCCATGCGCCGTCCTTCGGTTGTGGTGGCTGATCTTAATCGTTTTTGCATATCTCTGTTTATTTTGTCTGAAATTATTTTCTTTAAAAAAAAGCCTTTCTCATCTGATTGAGAAAGGCTTCTAAGTCTTATAGCTTACATTATACCATTCTCATTCAGCACGAAGGAGGACCACCACGCTAATAATGACTAGAGATATAATGCTGATATTTTTCATTTGTTCTGTTGATTAACGTTGGCAAATGTAGAAATTAATTTGAACTTCCAAAATTAATTTGAAAGTAAAATACTTGTTTGTCTGAAAAACCATAAGAAAACCATTCAATTTAGAACATTTAAATTACCTAATCAGTGCTATTTATTTCGATTTACTTTGGGAAAGCAAAATAAAACGACGATCCTTTTCCAACTTCGCTCTCCACTTTTACACAGCCATGATGGGCCTCAATTATTTTCTTTACAATGGCCAGTCCAAGTCCGGTTGACTTTTCGTTAGCTGTAGCTTTCACCGAGGTAGTCTGGAATGGATTGAAAAGTTTCGAAATTTCTTCTTCCGGAATGCCCTGTCCCTGATCAGTAATTTTTGTCTGAATTTCTGTTTCTGTTTCAGTAATATCCAAAACAATTTTTGTTCCTGGTAATGAATATTTTATGGCATTGCTTAGAAGGTTAATCAAAACCTGTTGCATTTTATTTTTATCGAACCGGGCAAGAATGCTGCTGCTGCCAGTGGTAATGATTATTTCCTGCGATTTACTTTTCGCCAGTATTTCTTCAAAGACGATACTCGATTTAACGAACGAAACATATTCTAATTCACTGACATTCATGTCGAATATTCCAGCTTCAATCTTCGAAACATCAAGAAAGTCGCGAATGAGATTTAATGAGAACGAACAATTTGTTTTGATGTGAGTCAAATATTCAAGCTGTGTTTCTTCCGATAAATTGTCTTTCTCATCAATCAAAATTTCCGAGAATGATTCAGCAATGCCAATCGGATTCCGCAAATCGTGTGCAACCATCGCAATGTAATTGTTCTTTTCAATGTTCAATTCCGAGAGTTTGGAATTTAATGCTTCCAGTTCCAATGTTTTAATGCTTATTCCGTCTAAGGCAAGCTGCAAATTCCTTTTCTCTTTAATGAGTTGCCTTTGCAGGTTGTTCACCTCCTGATTGAGCGTACTCATTTGCTTGTTTTGCTCAAATAAATGAAATACATCAGCTTCGGCATAGACTAATATCTGGTCGTTTTTCCTGAACACTTTGGCCTGAAGCACATAACTGACATCGGTGTAATTTCCAATGGTCATCAGTCCCTCAAAAACCATCTTATCACTTCTTTTATTCAGAAAAGCTGAAAATCCAGGGTTTATAAACTTGTTCTTTGGTTTTAGTTCAGTACGATTGGTATCCAGAAAATAACACATCGCTAAACTGGCATCGAGCAGATGACCATTTATATCAAAAAGACCAATAGCAATTGATTGTCTCTGCTGCGAAAGTTCACAAATCAGGTCGCCCCAGCCGGAGATAAGATTATTTTCAGATAGCCTGCTTTGATCCATTATTATACTTTATAATTGAATTTCGAACTCTCTGTTGTAATATGGGTCCAGAGAACTACAGAGAATCTTGTGACATCTCAATGTGCCGAAAGTGGTGCATCGAGCTCGTGTTCGGCCAATTGGTTAAATGTAGGGATATTAATTTGCATCCAGTTGTAATANNTTCAGGTGAATGCTGGTTAAAAATTGACTCGAGAAAGCGGGCATGATTGGCATGGTTGTCTTTCATCATTTCCAAATTTCCGATACCCACCATCTCTATCAGGTCGGGGCGCGTTTCCATTTTCTGATTCATCATGGCGACCAATGCATCCCTTTTTGAACCGAATTCAGCAGCGCTCTTTTCGCTTACCTGTTTTAGTTTTTCTGCAGTTTTAATCAAATCATTTTTGTTCATAACCAAGATTTAAAGGTTTGAATCCAGGACGTCAATATACTTTTCGAGCAAGTACAGATCGGTAAATATTATAACATTTCCCAGCCTCTCAAGCGCTTCGCCGGTAACATGCACAAATGCCTGTCCGCCCAGAATGATTTTGAGTTCAGGAAAATGTACTCTGATTATTTCAAGCATTTTCAACAGATTGGCAAAATTTAAGTAAACGCTTAACGAAACAGCCAGTATATCGGGCCCGGTTTCCCGAATAAATTTTATCAGTTCTGAAGTGGGAATACCAGTTCCGAGGAAAAAACTTTCCCAGCCTTTCATTTCGAATACATCGGCTACCATTTTAACGCCAACCTGGTGATGCTCATTTTCGACGCAGGCCACCACCACTTTTTTATTGATTTTTTCGCCCGAAATAATCTGCTCAAACAATTCATTCAGAATTCCTTCAGTAATGGCAGTGGCAAGATGTTCAGTGGCAACTGTAATTTTGTTGTTCTCCCAAAGGCGGCCAACTTCGTACAAGGCAGCTTTTAAAACCTGCTCATACAAATCTTTGATGGATTGATTCTCCTCCAAATATTTCCGGGCAATAGCCGAGCAATTTAAACGGTTTCCTTTCAGCAGGTTTTGCAGAAAATCGTTGGTTATTGATTCTACTTTTGAAGCCTCCATTGATTATTTTTATCTTTTATTTAACGAAAGGCAATGTGAAATAAAACGTACTCCCCTTTCCAACTTCGCTTTCAACCCAGATTTCACCCTTCAATAATTCAATCAATTCTTTTACGATGCTTAAACCGAGCCCGGTTCCGCGGGTTGTCGATTCCTCGATATTGCGGCCACGGTAAAAGCGTTCAAAAACATGTTCGATGTCATTCGGGAGAATTCCGATACCTGTGTCCTTTACAAAAAATTCGAAATAATCTTCTTTTGCATCACATCCTACGATAATTTCGCCTTTGGGTGTGTATTTAATGGCATTTGAAATAAGGTTTGTAATTACCTGCCTAAGTTTATCGTAATCAGTAAATAATTGGGTTGTATCCGAAATTGAGCACTCGTATTTCAGGCATACATTTGTCTGATAAACAGGTAAATTAAAGGAGCCCATAATATCATTCAGCAATTTATGTGCTTCAAATGTTGAAGGTTTATAAGTCATTAATCGAGTCTGAAGCTTGGAATACAGCACGATTCCATCGATAAGGCTGACCAGTTGTTCCGAATTTTTGACAATAATGCTGGCATATTCGTTCAAAAGTTCCTTCGATTCTTCTTCGGGCAATAAACTGGCAAAACCCATGATTGAGTTAAGCGGAGTACGTATCTCGTGGCTCATATTGGCCAGAAAAGATGATTTCAGGCGATCGCTTTCTTCGGCGCGTTCTTTGGCAGCGATGAGTTCCTGTGTCATTCTGTTTTGTTCGGTAATGTCTCTTCTTATTGCCAGGTAATGAGTGATCTTGCCATTTTTATCGGTTACCGGAGAAATGGTAGTTGCTTCCCAAAAAAGCTCTCCATTCTTTTTCTTATTCTGAAATTCACCCTCCCAAACTCTTCCTTTGGTAATGGTATGCCAAAGCATTTCGTACTCTTTCCTGGTTCTATTTCCCGAGTTGAAAACCCTCGGATTCTGGCCGATCAGTTCTTCGGCTGAATAGCCTGAAATTTTCAGCAAAGCCGGGTTTACATACTCGATTTCCCCTTTTTTGTTGGTAATTAATATAGAATCAGGGCTTTGTTCTACCGCACGGGATAGTTTTCTCAACTCATCGAGGGCAAATTTGCGCTTCGAAATATCTCTGGTAACTCCCAAAATACCTACCGCATGGTTGTTTTCGTCAGAAATAAGCGATGCCTTAACTTCGGTCCACACGGTTGTTCCATCTTTCCTGATCATTTCCAGTTCAATCGCGCGTTGGGGAGCCGGATTATTCAATAATTTGCGATCGATATAAAGACTTTCTGAAAGCAATTTCACTGCCCGGCTGTAAGAATCGGGAGTTAAAATTTCGCTGATATTTTGTTTCATTGCTTCCTCAGGATCAAAGCCACGAAGCTCCCTGATGGCCGGACTAACATAGGTATGGTTCAAATCCAGATCGAGCGTAAAAATCACGTCGCCCGAATTTTCTGCAATTAAACGGTATTTAGCCTCACTTTCTTTCAGTGCTTTTTGACTTTGCATTAATTCGTAATGCTGATAGGCGCTGGTGATTAATGTTGGCAGCCGGTACAGATAATTCTCACGTTTGACAAGATATTCAGAAGCGCCAAGTTTCAGCGCCTGCACTGCGATGTCTTCGTTACCCTGTCCTGAAACAAGAATAATCGGGATATCCAGTTTTCGTTCCTGCCTGATGATCTTGATAAATTCAAGCGCGTTTAATCCGGGCAAACGATAATCCATCAATATTACCTGGTATTTTCCGGGGGCACAATCTTCAGGCAAAATATGCAGCGCTTCTTCGGCTGTTACAACCGATTCAACAACAATATTGGGAGAGTATTGCCGCAAATGGCGCAAAGTGAGATCGAGATCAGCGTTATTGTGTTCGATGTATAATAACTTTAAAAGGTCTTTCCTTAATTGCTTGTTGTGCTTATAGTTTTCGATGGCAAAATGAATGGTCATTGGTAAATGCGAAATATACCCCTGACGCTTAATGACATAATCGTCGGCACCAGCTTTCAGAGCAGCAACGGCTACCTCTTCGTTTCCCGATCCGGTAAGCATCACCACGGCCATGTCGTACCCCGACTGCCTGATTTCGGCCAGCAATTCCTGTCCATTTCCATCGGGCAATGCCATGTCGAGTAAAGCCACATCAAACCCTTCTTCGTTTTTGATGAAGTTCCTGGCATCCTTCAGTGTTGATGCGATATGAATCAGGCAACCGGGAATTGAATTGGTCAGACCTCGTTTGGTGAGTTCAGCATCCGTGGCACTATCCTCTAAAAGCAATACTCTCATCTCTTTAAGTTTTTTAAACATTTAAAAACTGTTTAAAGAGGGTGTCCAAAAACTCGGTGGTTCTCTGTTCCAGCTCGGTGATTCTCTGTGTAATTAATTGTATCACAGAGACCCACGGAGTAGGCACAGAGTTTCACGGAGTAAAAAATACAGGATATTAATTTTTTAGACACCTTCATGTTTTTCAAATCTCCCTATTCACTTTCGAAGGGGCGGTTTAAAACACTCCAGTAAAGTTCAATTTGCTCGGCCACCTCCATAAACTTATCGAAATCAACTGGCTTTACTATGTATGAATTGGCGCCCAGTTGATATGATGTTTTCACATCGCGCGATTCGGAAGAAGTGGTGAGCACCACCACCGGAATGGCCCTGAAATCGGGATGTTTTTTGATAGCTTCCAACACTTCGAGCCCGTTAACTTTTGGCAGGTTTAAATCAAGCAATATCACCACAGGAACCGGAGCGCCACTTTTCCATTTTTCAAGAAAAGCGAGTGCTTCTTCTCCATCTCGGGCTATTTCTATTGGATTGGTAAGCTTGCGCGATTTAAATGCACGCAGCGTGAGGTCGAGATCAACCGGATTGTCTTCGACCAGTAAGATTGGTTGGTTCAGATTTGTTGTTCCCATTATTGAATTTATTTTGGAATTTCAAGATAAAATGTAGCGCCCTGTCCTGGTGTGCTTTCAGCCCAGGCTCTGCCATTCATACGTTGCATGGCTTTTCCCACCATCGCCAAGCCAATGCCGGTGCCGGGATAATCTTCGACCCGATGCAGTCGCTGAAATATTTCGAATATACGTTGACTGTATTTCATATCGAAGCCGATGCCATTGTCTTTTACTGAAATTAGCCAGAAATTATCAGACTCAACCTGTTTAATTTCAATGACTGGTTCGGGAGCCGTTTTGGTGAATTTGATGGCATTTTCGATCAGATTGCGCAGAGCCATTTGTATCCCGTTTGAATCGGCAATAATTGCTTTGTCGGGAATTTCCATTGTAACCGAAAAACCTCCGGAGATAATTTCATCCTCGTTGACTTTCAAAATGGCGTTGACGATCGATTTAATCACGACCGGTTCGTTTCTCAACTGGCTGCGTTCGAGGCGCGAGTATTGAAGCAAATCGTCGATCAGCTGGCTCATCAACTGTGTTGACCTGCGAATGGTGGAGATGAAATGTTTGGCTTCGTCGTTCAAATCCTTCGCATACAAATCAGAAAGCAGTTTGCTGTAACCGTCGATACCCCGGAGCGGCGCTTTCAGGTCGTGCGAAACGGAATAGGTGAAGGTTTCGAGCTCTTTGTTAACAGCCTGTAGTTGCGAAGTTCTATGGCTGATCTTTTGTTCGAGTCCTTCAATCAACTGAATATTTTCAACTGCTTTTGCGGCAGCATCAGCCAGCGTATTCAATAGTTTAATTTCCACCTCCGACGGTGTATAATTATGCCCCCAATAGGCCCCTATAGCTCCCAAAGGATCATTAAGGCGAATTGGTGCAATGGCCAGACTTTTTACAAACGTGGAGCGGTACGATGCGAATGGAACCCTGTCATCGGCGTATATATCCTCAATGACCACCGGTTGCTTATGAAGCATCGCCCAACCGCTGATACATTCGGTCAAAGGGAAACGCTGTCCCTTCCAAAGCGGGCTTGCTGAATCTTCATCGGCATAATAACATGAATCTGCATCAAGCAAGATAAAAGTAGAACCATCGGCATTAACCAGTTTTCGTGCAGAGGTACGAACTGTGGCCATAATGTTCTCCATAGAGGTCGATATCGAGAGTTCCTGAATAGCTTCGATCAACAATTGTAACCTCTCGTTTAATATCTTTATTTCTTCTTCAGCCTGCTTCCTTCCGGTAATATCTTCAACAATTGAAACATTGTACAGGAATTTTCCATCCTTGTCGAAGTTGGCAGTTACTGTAATAGCACCCCAAAAAATTTCACCATCTTTTTTGACGTATCTTTTCTCGCCTTTGAAAACAGGGATTTCGCCTTTAATGAGTTTCTTAATGCCTTCCACCACAACGTCCATATCTTCATGATAAGTAATATCCCTGAAAGTTAATCTCTTAAGTTCAGATTCGGTATAACCTATCAATTCGCAAAAGGTACGATTTGCCATTGTGTATTTGAACTCATTGTTCACCAGCGCCATTCCAAACGGGCCTTCCTCGTATAATTTCCTGAATTTACCTTCACTTTCACGCAGGGCATCTTCAAATTCCTTTCGCTGGGTAATATCGGCATTGAATCCGTACCAGGTAATGCTTCCGTCGGGCAGTTTTTCGGGTGTTGAGCGTGATAAAATCCACTGAATAGGCTTTCCGGGAATCTGAACCCTGAATTCGCATGTAAAATAGCTCAGGTTTTTTGCTGAATTTTCAATATCGGCAACCACTCTTTCTGCATCATCGGGGTAAATCACCTTTCCGATAGGTGTAAAATCATCTACCACATCTTCAGGAGAACAACCAAAAATATTCCGGATACCTTCGGAAGCTACAGGAACACAATAGCTTCCGTCTGGCTTTCTAGTAAACTGAAAAAGCAGGTCAGGGACATTGGCCGATAATTTTCTGAACTGAAGGTCTTTCTCCCTGCTTTTTTCTTCGGCTATCTTTCTCTCCGAAATATCCTGGAAAGCACCCTGCACCTTATAAATTTCCCCGTTTTCATCGCGCACCGCTTCGCCAATGGTTCTGACCCAAACCCTTTTTCCTGACGAGGTAAATATTTCCATCTCTTCATCGTAAGGAACCCCATTTTGGGCACAATCGGTGAATACTTTTAGAATCCGTTCGCGCCATTCAGGAGCATAGAAATTGATTCCATCCTCAACCAGCGGGGCATATCCGGCTGGCATTTCATGTATGGCAGCCACTTCATCCGACCAATACGAACGGTTTTCTTTCAGATCGACATTCCAGCCTCCGAGTTTTGCTTTTTCAGCTGCAAGCCGGATAAGGGAACTTTGTTCTTTTAGCTTTTCTTCGGCCAGTTTGCTTTCTGTAATGTCTTTGCTGAAAATAGAAAGGCCATCGGGCGAAGGATAAAAACGATGCTGAAACCACTTCCCCAATGGAGTATAAAAATGCTCCAGATCGATGGGTACTTGTTCTTTCATGGCGAGCAGGTAAGCTTTGTGTACGGGTGTGCCAATGGCATCAGGAAACACTTCCCAGATATTTAGCCCCAACAGTTCTTCCCGTTTTTTACCTACATTTTGCGCCAGCTTTTCATTTACAAAAGTATATTTCCAGTCGCGGTCAAGCGAACCAAATCCGTCGCTGATGCGCTCCAGTATTTGAGAAAGTTGATTTTTAGCCGCAAGCAACTCATGTTCTGTCTTTTTTGTTTCCGTGATGTCTTCAACGCTCGACCAGATGAATTTCTGGCCATTTCTTTCAATAATTGATCCTTGCAATCTTACAGGAACCAGATGCCCTTTTTTGTGAATATATTCCTTTTCGTACGGACCGTATCGCCCGGTTTGTGCCAGAGAATCCAGTTGTTGTTGTTCCAGTTCCTGATATTTTTCAGGAGTAATTTCCCAATAAGTCAAAGCTTTAGCTTCTTCCACAGTGCGACCGATAATGGTTGAGAACGTGGTATTTATATCGACCAGTCTTCCGTCAAATGAGGTTAATGCCAGACCAATAGCCGATTGCTCGAACAATGCACGGTTGTAGTTTTCACTTTCCTTCAATTCTAACTCAGCCTCAACCTTTTGGGTAATCACTTCTGAAAAAAGAATAATACCGCCGATAAGATTTTCGGATTCGTACCAGGGACGGATTTCCCAGCGCACCCAGTCGGTTGTGCCATCAGCCCGCGGAAATGGATCTCTGTCCTGGCGAAGCGTTTCCCCGGCCAGGCAGCGAAGGTGAATTTCCTTCCAGCGTTCAGAAATTTCAGGAAAAATTTCGTAATGCGAGAGGCCAATAATATCCCGATCGCCTAAATTATAATCGGCCAGAAATCGTCTGCTGGCAACCAGATAGCGCATATTGTTGTCGAACATGGCGATTGAAGCAGGCGAATGTTCGACGAAAAGCCGCAAGATACGTTCATGTTTTTCGACCGCCTCATTCAGCTCCATTTGTTCCAGTTTATGAAAAGTCATTTCGCTGATCAGCTGGGTCATATTCAGCAGAAAATCCATTGCATCCTTGACTTTTTCTTTTGAAACAACAGGTACTTTACCGAGCGCTTTTAGATATATCTCCTTTTTAAATTTATATTTTTCAGCTTGTTTCTGAAAAAAAGCTTCATCGGGCTCTTCAAAAAAGAACTGACCCGAAAACAGATTGGCAATATGTTCTCCGTTAATTACGATTGGTACTGCAACGTCAACCAATCCATTTAAACATTGGTAGAAATGGTATTTTTCGCCTTCAGCCATTTTATTGGCTAAAACCGTATCGCTTACAGTGCATTTTTTCGAAGTTTCAGGATTCTTCCGGTGAAATTCGGTACAAATCGTCCTCCAGCCCGATTTTGAAATCACATTACCTTCAAGGTCGAGAATAGCCGTTACAAAGCCAGTTGATTTATTAAAACCTTCGAGCAATATGTCAACCTTTTCAAAATCGATTAAATCCAGAATTTTCGTTTTCATTGATTTTAGCCTCTTTTAAATACAGATAAATCAACATTGATAAACAATTTTTCTGAAATATCGGGAAAATAATATTCCCAACAAAATCAGCTCTAACCAGGTAATTGAAATAATGATCACTTCAAAAATATATTCACGATGGATACCGTAAATAACTGACACCAAGGCAAAAGAAATAACTGCAAGGATAAAACCAGTGATGGCGGTGTACCTGATGGTCTTTTCGAGTGAATTCTTTTTGTCGTAAATTGGGAAAAGGGCAAAGAACGAGATGATCATCATAAGAAATCCAATCTCTTCGAGCACAATAAAAACACCATGAGGGTTGAATTGGGTAATCAAGGCGATCCCTTCAGTTTCGCCCGCCAAAATACTGGGCTGGATAACAGACACCTGAACGAAATAATTGACCGACAGGATCATTGCCGACATGGTGGCAAATAATACACCAACCAACGCAAACACTTTTTTATGGTCGGGGGTAACCTGATAAATACAGGCCATCATCACCAAATAAAAAAATGACAAAACAATGGCCGGATACATCCAGTAATAGTCGCGTGGGAAACGGCTGGCAATATCGGCAAACGGATATTCAAAACAGGAACCGGCACAAAAAGGACCCGATAATGGCGGCGTGCTGATGGCAATTGCAAAGGTTACCATTGTTACGATTGCAGTAATCATCGAAATATAAAAGCCAAATTTACTGGTGTTCATTTTAAAGTATTAGGTATAATGATTGAACTTTTTCTCAACGAATTAACCCCTGATAATCTTTGTATCCTCACCGGTTAACCCAACATTTGGATACGCCCCCAGGCAGAATAGCTACAAAATTTTCACTTTGCCAAAGGCAATGTAAAATAAAACGTACTTCCTTTCCCAATTTCGCTTTCGACCCAGATTTGGCCGCCCATCAGTTCTACAAGGTTCTTGGTAATTGCCAGTCCCAGACCATTTCCACCATATTTGCGGGAGTATGAAGCTTCCACCTGGCGGAAACGGTCGAATATTTTGTGGTGATAATCCGGAGGAATCCCGATACCAGTATCGCTTACATGAAACTCGATCATTTCGCCAATTGGCCGACAAGCGATTTCAATGTATCCTTCGGAAGTGAATTTCAGCGCATTACTAATCAGGTTATTAAATATCTGATGTAAGCGCTCTTTATCAGCAAAAACCGACTCTGGGCTTCCTTCAGGAAATGGACATGAACACTTTAACTGAAGTTTCTTTTCTTCTGCCTTAAGTAGATGATTTGTCCTGATTTCATCGAGAAGAGAATGAACTGGAATGACACAGTTCCTTATAACAATTTCACCGGATTCGATCTTTGATATATCCACTATATCGCTGATGATATTCAACAGATTATTCCCGTTCAGAACGATGTGATTCGTAAATTCGTATTTCTGAGTATTATCAAAATCGGGGTCACCCAACAATTCCGAAAAACCAATAATACTATTCAGTGGTGTACGAATTTCGTGGCTCATATTGGCCAGAAATGCTGATTTCAGGCGGTCGCTTTCTTCTGCTTTTTCTTTGGCTACGATCAAATCAAATTCCATTTGTTTTCGAAGACTGGTGTCTTCTTTAATAGCAATATAGTTGGTTATCTCTCCACGTTCGTTTTTGATAGAAGTGATGGTTACCCACTCCCAGTATAAATCGCCATTCTTTTTCCTGTTATGAAATTCGCCTCTCCAAACTCCTCCTGAAGATATTGTTTGCCACAAGTCCCGGTAAAATTTGGGAGGCATTTCACCCGATTTAAGAAACCTTGGATTTCGGCCTATTATTTCCTCTAACGAATAACCTGTGATTTCAGTAAATTTTGGATTCACATATTCAATGTTACCGTGAATATCGTTAATCATCACTATCGAGGGACTTTGCTCAATACTTTTTGAAAGTTTCTGAATGGTTTCTTCAGCTTTCCGTCGTTCTGTAATATTGCGCACAATTGCCTGAAATCGTCCATCATCTAACTTCTTCGCACTAATTTCAACATTTATTAAATGGCCATCTTTGCAAATGAGCTTGCGTTCGTTTGTAACCGATGGATTTTCATGCAAATCTTTATTTCGAATTGGATTTTCAACAACTTCTTGTGGCAATAATAAATCAACAATGTTGAATTTCAGAATCTCGTCACGCGTGTAACCCAACATCGCGCAACCAAAGTTGTTAACATCGACATAATTTCCTTGTGAATCGGAAATAAAAATACCATCAGAAGCCTGTTCAAATAATGTACGATATTGTTTTTCGCTCAAAGCAAGTGTTTGTAAAGCCAGTTTGCGTTCGGTGATGTCCTGTATAGCTCCGTGCATTCTGATGGGGTTCCCTTTTTCATCCAGTTCAAGTTTTCCGGTACCATAAACCCAGCGTTCGGCACCATCGTTGATGCGGATAATTTTATATTCGTGTTCAAAAGAAATTTTCTCCTTTATCACATATTCATGGTAAGCCACCATTTCTTCGAGGTGTTCAGGATGTATAAAGCCTGCCCAACCTTCAATGGTATGCGGATATGTTTTATCTATTCCAAAAACATTGTAAAATTCAGGCGAGCATCTCCAGGTACTTTTTCCTATTTCATTTAAATTCAGGGTTGTTGAGTAGGAACAAATATGCGCCACCGATTGCGAATTGCGCATCATTTCTTCACTTTCAAATAATGCTTGTTCTGCATTTTTGCGTTCAGAAATATCACGGAAATTGATAACGATAGCCTGAATATCAGGATCGGCCAGTAAATTATTAGCGACACCTTCAATCCATATCCACAAACCATCGTTGCGCCTAACACGAGTTGGTAATAAGTTTGCGACGCCCGGATTCTTGAGTATCTCTGTAAACATATTTATCACAGATTCTATGTCATCCGGATGAATAAGTTCCATCATGCTTTTCCCGTTTCGTTCCTCAGCAGAATAACCCAGGATTTGGTGGCACGAAGAACTATGATAAAATTCGATCCCATTGGCGTCAACAAGCGAAATAGCATCGGAACTGTTCTCGATCAGGGCGCGGAATTTTCGTTCGTTCCGGCGCAAGTTTTTTTCGGCCTCTTTGCGGTCGGTAATATCGCTGATACTTGTAATAAAAAAATCAGCCTGATCCTTTTCATCATGGTGCAGGGTCGTACTTACATCAGTCCAGACAATGTTTCCATTCTTATGCAGATACCTTTTTTCGAAACGAAGTTGCCGGGCTTGCCCATTAAGTAGTTTATATATAGCATCTTGACCTTTTTTTATGTCATCAGGATGAGTTATTTCCTGCCATTTTTTGTTCCTGAATTCGGTTTCGGTATATCCCAGCATTTCGTGCATCCGTTCATTAATTGTCATGGTGCCATCAATAGTGGTCATCGATATGCCAACAGTCGCATTCTCAAACAGGCTTCTGAATTTTTCTTCGTTTTCACGAAGCGCAATTTCAGCCTTTTTCCGATCAGAAATATCCAAAAAATCGACCGCAATCGAATCATTCCCAATACTGAAAACAGTGACCTGAAAAAATCCATTTATATCGTTTTCAGAATATTCAATTTCGAATGATTGCGTTCCAATCTCACCTTTTGCAATGCGGGCATACATTTCAGGTACTTCAGTTGGAGCCAGTTTCGGAAATGCCTGTTGAATAGTTTTCCCAATCAGGGTATGATGATCGATCCCTATGATCCGGTCAGCCGATGGATTTGCGCCCCTGAAAATCAGTTGCCCATCATCCTGAAGCTGATAAATGTAATTGCCTATCGGGCTCGATTCAATAATACTTCGAAATCGCACTTCGCTTTCGCGTAAGGCTTTTTCGGCTTCGCGATCTTCTGTTTGATCGCGAAATACCAGCACCACCCCAACAATTTCGCCTTTTTCATTTTTTATAGGAGCACCGCTGTCGGTAATCGGACGTTCGGTGCCGTCTTTAGCAATGAGCAAAGTATGGTTGGCCAAACCCACGATAGCGCCTTCGCGCAGAACTTTGCGAACAGGAATTTCAACAGGTTCGCGCGTGTATTCGTTGATGATATTGAAAACTTCTTCCAGCGGTTTGCCCATCGCATCGGCCTGCGACCAGCCAGTCAATTCTTCAGCAACCAGATTAATGATTTCAACTTTTCCATGATTATCGGTTGTTATCACCCCGTCGCCAATGCTGTACAGGGTCGTTCTATAGCTTTCTTCCTGAATACGCAGAACCTCCTCTGTCACCTTCCTGAAATGAATATCGCGCGAAATGCCAAGTAGTAAAACCGGATTTCCATGATCGTCTTTTTCGACAATCTGTCCCCGGCCATCCACCCAACGCCAGCCGCCAGCTTTGGTTTTCATCCTGAATTCACTGTAATATTCAGGCGCTGTCCCTGTGAGATGTTCATTAAAGGCTTTTATGACCAAAGGCATATCATCAGAATGAATAAATTTTACAGCCTGTTCTATGGTTGCAGGCACCTCATCCTCCGAATATCCAAGAAATTCATAAAGCTCCGGAGTCGAAAAAGCTTCGCCTGTTTGAATGTTATTCTCGAAAACGGAAGCATTATTTATTTTAAGCGATAACTGTAAATGGTCTTTTTTTTCTTTCAAAGCCAGTTCGGCCTGTTCCCGCTCGTGAATAATTTTAGCCTGCTGTAAGTTCTGGTAGGCCATATCCGACAATTGCCCTGCCATGGTAAAAAGCATTTTGGCCACTTTTTGAAACTGATTATGCGGCATGACCGGGATTTCGCGAAATGCAGTGATGAATTCTTCTTCGTTGGCGCCAATTTCCCTGGCATATTCCAGCATTTTTTCGTCTTCATGAACATGACTCCGAACCTGGCCAATTAACCAGCTGGCAACATGCTTTCCGCCAACAGTTATACTGGCGCCTGCATCCCAAAGTCCTCCGCTTAGGCAAGGCTGAACAACTGGCCCTTCCGGATGATGACGCCCCAAAATAGCATCGGAGTGCATACAATTAAGCCGCCCCTTTTCGGTGCAGCGAATAATATGTTCGCACAACCGGCTAAAATTGCTGGGGTTGGTAATTGGCTGCCCATTTGGATGGGTAATAATTGATGCTACACCAAAAGCATCGGAAAATTGATCCTGAAGCTTTTGTAAATCGTCAGCATTAAATAACTCTTCGAATTTAACTATCAATGAATCAACAGATAGAGTCGAATACGATTGCATCATTTTCCCCAGTGCAAGTTCGCCTACTTTGTAGTCTAGCATTTTTTCTTCAGTTAGGTATTCTTTTAAATCGGGATTTATATACAAAAATCCGATGACAAACGAATGTGTTATAATTGGTTGGAAATCTCCTTTTTCGCTCTAAATGTAATTAAAAACAGTATTTTATCCTGCTTGGGAATTAAAAGATTTCTATTTTTATATTTATTCTGATTTTAGGTGTGTGAGGATTGAAAAAAAACATTACCCTTGAATTAAATTATATGGTTATCCGTAATATTACCCAATGTTATAAAAGTCATTCAATTGTCATTTGGTAGTCATTAATTTACCAGAAACATAACAACAGAATGCCAATCAATGACCACAAATGACTGGCATAAAGTGCAAGTATTTAGGTAAACGGACAATCATATTAACATAACCATTTAATAAATTGAAAAATGAAAAAAACCGGACGTATTTTACTCATCCTTCTGCTAATTCTAACCATTGCATATCTGGCCGGACCAAAGTTTCCAAGCCCATCACTTCCTGATTCTCTTCCTGCCGTTCATGTAAATACTTCGACCATTGAAAACTTTGTAAGAAACAATGAATCGAGACTTAAAATTAAACCTGATAATGAAGCTCGTATAATTTGGGCAAACGATAGCCTGAAAAACCGAACTGAATATTGTCTCCTTTATCTGCATGGGTTCTCTGCCTCATGGTACGAAGGAAGTCCTGTAAATACCAACTTTGCAAAGCGTTATGGAATGAATATGTATGCGCCATTACTGGCAGAACATGGGATCGACACCACCGAAGCATTGGTAAATATGACACCCGACCGGCTTTACGAATCAGCCAAAGAAGCCCTGGTAGTTGCTCAATCGCTGGGAGAAAAAATTATCCTGATGAGTACTTCAACCGGCGGAACCCTTAGTTTAAAACTTGCAGCCGACTTTCCGGAGTTGATGGAAAGCCTCATTTTATTTTCACCCAATATCGCCATCAACAATCCGGCAGCATTTCTGTTAAGCAAACCCTGGGGATTGCAGATTGCTCGGAGTGTTTATAAAGGAAAATACCGGATTACCAATCCCGATTTTGCATCAGAAGATTGCCGTTACTGGAATTGCAAATACCGTTTAGAAGCGATCGTTTACCTTCAGCAATTGGTTGAATCGACCATGAAAAAAGAGACATTTGCGAAGATTAAAGCGCCGGTATTTCTTGGATATTACTTCAAGGATGAAAAAAACCAGGATCAGGTTGTTAAAGTTGATGCCATGCTAAAAATGTTCGATCAGCTTGCTACTGCAGAAAATATGAAACAAAAAGTTGCATTTCCCGATGCAGGCGAACACCCGATTGCCAGCGAATTATTCTCGAAACAGTGGCAGGATGTGGAAAAAGCCAGTTTTAAGTTTGTAGAAGAGAAGCTCGGATTGGTAGCACTAAATTGACGATGGCAAAAAAAAATCAAACATCTTTTTTTGATGTTTGATTTTTTCCTGCAAATCAAAGTAAATCAACACTTATCTAACAAGTGTATATTCTGAAACTACTTTCCCGTACAAATCGAACTCGTCGGAACCTGTAATTTCGATCTGATAAAACTGTCCTTTTTTAAGTGGAATTTCTTTGCTGACAAGCACTTCGCCATCTACTTCAGGAGAATCGAACTCAGTACGTCCAACGAAGAATTCATCATCTTCGCGATCGATGATCACTTTCATGGTTCTTCCAACTTTTTCAGCATTTAGTTGCGCTGAAATAATTTGCTGAATACCCATCAATTCTTCCTGACGAGCCTGTTTTACTTCTTCCGGAACATTATCTTCATACTTTTTGTATCCGTAAGTTCCTTCTTCATGCGAATAGGTAAATGCACCCAAACGATCGAATTTATGTTTCTGAATAAAGCTTTTTAGCTGTTCAAAATCCTCTTCGGTTTCGCCCGGATGCCCAATCAACATAGTAGTGCGAATGGCAATTCCCGGAACTTCTTCCTTAATTTTTTGCAGTAGTGCTTCCGTTTCTTCGGTGGTTACATGGCGAAGCATCTGTTTCAGTACATTGTTTGAGCTGTGCTGCAATGGAATATCGATATAATGGCAGAGTTTTGGAACCGATTTAAACAGCGGCAAAATGTCCATCGGGAATTTTGTCGGATACAGATAATGCAGGCGAATCCATTCGATGCCATCCACTTCGGCAATCTTTTGAATCAGTTCTGCTAACATGCCTTTTCCGTATAAATCAATTCCGTAATATGACAAATCCTGTGCTATCAGCAAAATCTCGCGAACGCCATTCTTTGCAAGGTATTTGGCTTCTTTCACCAAATCGTCGATCGATTTTGAGTTGTGCTTGCCGGTCATTCCGGGAATCGCACAAAATGCACAAACGCGGTTGCAGCCTTCAGAAATTTTGAGGTAAGCGAAATGCGACGGAGTGGTGATTTTACGTTCGTAAATATATTCAGGACGATAAGTTGCCTTTAATTCGCTGACCACCGCTTTCATATCAAACTTTCCAAAAAAACGGTCCACTTCCGGAACTTCCTTTTCCAGATCGAGTTTATAGCGTTCTGACAAACAACCCATTACATATAGTTTTTCGATATCGCCACGACCTTTGGCAGCTACAAACTGCATAATGGTGTTTACCGATTCTTCTTTGGCATCGTTAATAAATCCACAGGTATTGATGACAACTATATCAGAGTCAGTATCGTCCGAATCATGAACTACTTCAAAGCCATCCATCGAAAGCTGGTTCAGTAAAACTTCCGAATCGACCAGGTTTTTTGAACAACCCAAAGTCACCACATTTATTTTTTGCTTATTCATTTTCTTTTGTTTTTAAACCAAATAGGCACAAAGTTCACATAGAAAAACTATACTATGTGGCCTATGTGCCTATTTATTATTTGTTGATATCTGGAATAAATTTCCAATAACCAATACTGAATATTCAATATCCAAAGGTTCGCACCGTACAACTTGACACCTGAAACTATGAGAAAAGCGAATCAACAAAAGCACGGCGATTGAAAATCTGCAAATCGTCCATTTTCTCACCGATACCTATATACTTTACAGGAATCTTAAACTGATCGGAAATACCAATCACCACGCCCCCTTTAGCAGTACCATCGAGTTTTGTAAGCGCCAAAGCGGTTACTTCGGTTGCCTTGGTAAATTGTTTGGCCTGTTCAAATGCATTTTGGCCGGTTGAACCATCCAACACCAGTAAAACTTCGTGAGGGGCATCTGCAACAACCTTTTTCATGACCGTTTTAATTTTGCTTAACTCGTTCATCAGATTGATCTTGTTATGCAAACGGCCTGCAGTATCAATAATCACCACATCGGCACCCTGCGCTTTTGCTGATGAAAGCGTATCGAAAGCTACCGATGCCGGATCTGATCCCATTACTTGCTTTACCAATGGCACCTGAACCCGGTCGGCCCAAATCTGCAACTGATCGATTGCTGCTGCGCGAAAAGTATCAGCAGCACCCAAAACCACTTTTTTACCAGCCTGCTTAAACTGATATGCAAGTTTGCCAATAGTAGTTGTTTTACCTACACCATTTACACCAACAACCATAATTACATACGGTTCTTTGCTATCGGGCAGTTCAAAATCAGAGAAATCTGTGCTATTGTTTTCTTCGAGCAGGCCTGCAATTTCTTCTTTCAGCAGGGCATTTAATTCGGAAGTTCCAATATATTTATCAGCAGAAACACGTTTTTCGATGCGTTCAATGATTTTCAAAGTAGTATCGACACCCACATCGGAAGAAATCAGAATTTCTTCCAGATTATCCAATACTTCCTCATCAACCTTCGCCTTTCCAATAATGGCGCGGCTGATTTTAGAGAAAACACTTTCTTTGGTTTTTGCCAGCCCCTGATCAAGGCTTTCTTTTTTCTTGCTGCTAAAAATATCGAAAAGACCCATATTCGCTCTGTTTGTCGATCAACAATTTGGTAATATCTGTAATTCAATAAAAAAAGCCTTCACTTGAGATGAAAGCTTTTTTCTATAGAGAAAAATTGGTCTATTTCTTAAAATGATCTTTCACATTTTCGTTCGGAACGATCTCTTCCTGAAAAACATAAGCTCCAGTTTTTTCAGATTTAACCATTCTTACTACTTTGCTGTAACCTTTACCGGCACCTTTTTGCAATGATGCTACTACTTTCTTTGCCATACTGTTTGTTATTTAATTTCGCGGTGTACAGTAACTCGCTTTAAGTTTGAGTTGTATTTCTTTTTTTCCAAACGTTCAGGAGTATTTTTCCTGTTTTTGGTAGTAATGTACCTTGAAGTTCCGGGAACCCCACTGGTTTTTTGCTCGGTACATTCCATGATTACCTGAATTCTATTACCTTTCTTAGCCATCTCTTAATGAATTAAATCGTTGTTAAAAACCCTTTTTCTTTTGCACTCTTGAGGGTAGCGTTCAATCCGTTTTTGTTGATAGTACGGATACCATTGGCTGAAACAGTCAATGTAATCCAACGATCTTCTTCGGGAAAATAGAACTTCTTTTTGAACAGGTTAGGAAGAAACTTCCGTTTTGTTCTACGCTTAGAGTGAGAAACGTTGTTTCCCACCATTACACTTTTTCCGGTTACTTGACAAACTCTTGACATTGTCTTATTTTTTTATCTGAATCTCACATTTTTCAAACAGTCCGCAAAATAAGTACATTTTCTTTAGATAATCAAATAGTTTTTGAAGTTTTTTCTATAAATATCAACACCTTATTGTTCAAAACTTTGAAAGCCCATTCTCTTATTCCTGAAATTTAGTTTATTTTAGGCTTTCAAAATTCAGAATAAAGTGACAACAGAGCAACAAAAACATTATCCAACTATTTCAGGCGCAATCCATCTTATTGTGCTTTATATTTTTATACAGACTATCGTTGACTTTCCGCTGGCATTGCTCGATTACTACAATGGAACTGATTATTTGTACAATCCGTTTAAGAAAATATTTCTGGGCATCAGTTCCACTATTTTCATTTTCTATTTCGCATGGCGAAAAGCAGCTGTGCCTTTAAAGGAACTCTTTCCTTACAAATCGTTCAATATACTTATTCTTATCCCCATTCTGCTTTTTCTTTGGGCTGCACAAAACCTCATTGGAGAAGTAAATATACTGATAGACAAAGCCTTGCCTCCTCCACCCTGGTTCTGGGAGATGTTCAACAAAATATTTGAGAGCGATTACGGCATCTATGGTGCAATACTGAAGGTAGTAATTATTGCACCTGTGATCGAAGAATTGATTTTCAGGGGAGTGATTATGCACGGACTAATGCGAAACTATTCGAAATTTACCGCTGTTTTTGTATCCGCACTGCTTTTTGCTTTGTTTCACCTCAATCCGTGGCAATTTCCCGCTACTTTTATGCTTGGACTCGTTCTGGGAATACTGATGCTCCGCACACGCAGCATTTATTTGTGTATCATTGGTCATGCAATCAACAATGGATTGGTACTTATTAGTATTGAATATTGGGATCAGTTGAAAGAAACTGCTTATTTTCAAAGTACCAGATCCAATCAACTATTAATTAGCGCTTTGGTTGCCATTATTGCTTTGACACTAATATTTATTTTAAGCCAGCAACGAAAAGTCAAAGGGAATTAAACATGCGGTTTGCTTGCTTCTTTTGAATTACCACTATATTTACAACTTCAAAATTTCAGAAAAAACTACCACTATGGAGCGAATTGCCATTTTTCCCGGGTCATTTGATCCTTTTACTGTTGGTCACGAAAGTATTGTAAAACGTGCCATTCCATTGTTCGACAAAATTATTGTCATGATTGGATACAATTCGAATAAAAGATCGTTTTTCCCGGTTGAGAAAAGAGAAAGGTGGATTAAAGAAGTTTTCAGAAATGAGCCCAGTGTTTCAGTTGAATGTTATGAAGGACTTACGGTTGATTTTTGCAGGAAAGTGAATGCAAGTTATATTCTGCGAGGCCTGCGCACTTCTGCCGACTTTGAATTCGAGCGGGCCA
This sequence comes from Prolixibacteraceae bacterium, assembly GCA_003537645.1. Lineage (GTDB taxonomy): Bacteria > Bacteroidota > Bacteroidia > Bacteroidales > Prolixibacteraceae > Aquipluma. Next base: position 34,791 of record DPRM01000036.1, on the reverse strand, counting down.
TTGCCCAGGTGAACAAAAAAATGCACCCAAAAATCGAATCGGTTTTCTTACTGACTACTCCCGAACATACTCCTATCAATTCAACCATTGTTCGCGATATTATATTACATGGCGGCGATGCCAGTATGTTTTTGCCTGCTGCACTAAATATGTTGGAATTCAAACAGGAAGAAGAGTGAGCATTAAAATCCTGAAGACTGCGTTTGTCATTATTTGCTTATCGGTAGCCGGAGTAGCTTTGTCCGCCCCTGTAAAAATTTCAGGGAAAGCCGCTGAATATGCACACAACTCCATCGAACTAAATATTTATCACGACTTTATTTCGGAAGAAACCATCAGATTGGGCGATATTCGTTTCAATGCCGAAGGATTTTTTGAAATCGAATTTGACCTGACTGAAATCAGCCTTTGTTTCGCTGACTTCGACGGTTACCATGGAATGATTTATCTGGAGCCTGGCAAGTCGTACCAGCTCTTGTTTCCGCCCAAAAGAAAATTAACCGAAGCCCAGAAACGAAATCCATTCACAAAACCTGAACCCGTTTGGTTTGGAATATCGAAACCTGCGAACAACGACTTAAATATTTTGATTCAGCAATTCGAAATGGCTTATTCAAAATACGAAAACGAGTATTTCGATCAAATATTTGTCAATCAGTCGGGTTCGCTGGTTGATACGGTGAAGCAAAAACTCAGCCGGGAATTTCCGAAAACCAGCAATTCGTTTTTCGAATCGCATAAATTATACAGGAAGGCAAACCTTGAATTTGCTCTCCACCAAGGTAAATCGACCACTTTTACCGAATCTTATTTCAGGAATACAAAACCTGTTTACAATCTGGGTGCTTATTCAAATTTATTTAATCAGGTTTTCCTGAATTATTTCAGTTTTTTGGAGAACACCACCCACAATACCGTGATTAAGAACATGATCAACACGGCAAAACTACAACTGTTGGATGAATATTTTCAGAAGGAATTAAATTTCAACAAGGAGTTGGCTCACTGGGTATTGCTAAAATCAATCAAGGATGCTTATTATTCCGGTAATTTCAACAAGGCATCGATTCTGAAAATGCTCGACCAGACAAAGGAACTGGGATGGAGCAGCTACGAGCAGAAAACAGCGCTGCTAATCAGGAAGAAACTTACCTATCTGACCAGCGGAACACTTCCGCCATCAATCAGCCTAAAAGATTTAACAGGGAAAACTGTGCGCTTCTCCGATTTTCCGAATACATATATTTATCTGCATTTTACCGATCCGAAGAATTCTGTTTGCCGCCAGCACCTCGATGCTTTAAAAACCATAGCCGGCAGATATAAAGGAAAAATCTCTATTATTAATGTAATTCCTGAACAGGCAAACTTTAAGAATACAGCTGAATGGGCAGGTATATTTGCAACTACCGGCAACAATATCAAAGAAACATACAAAGTAAAAACTGTCCCAAATTCGTTCCTTATCGGAAAAGATGGGAAACTATTGCTGTCGCCTGCGCCCAACCCGATTGATGGCCTCGACCGCCAATTGGGTCAGATTCTGAAAAGCGACCATTTGAAGGAATTACAAAAGCAAGGCGGCCAGAATGTCAGATAGCAGGGATGGTTTTTGCCAGAAATTCTCGTAAACTCAAATATGTATTTGCCATTGCCCCTTCAATTTCATTCATGGCAAACCACTTAACTTCCTCGATATTTTCCTCCACCTGAGGAACAAGCTTTTGCTTTTCGCTACAATTCATCAGAAACCATTTTGTTTCTTTAAGAACCAGGTTATCAGGAAATTTAAGATACGGCGACCGGTAAATGTGAAATGTAGAATCAAGTTGCCGTATGATTTTCAGTCCCGACAAACCACACTCCTCCTCCACTTCCCGAATTGCAGCGTTTTCGGGAGTTTCACCTTTTTCAATTTTACCCTTAGGCAAATCCCAAACACCTAATCGTTTGATAAACAACAAAGAACCATCACCATTTTGAACTAAACCACCAGCTGCAGGAATTTCAACAAACTGACTTCTGAAACAATCCCAAAGCTTGTGAATTTCCTTATTCAAAATAACAAAATCGATTGCTTTTTTGCAGGATTCTATTTCACAAACAAGCTCCTCAATAAAGCCAGAATCCTCACAATCAACCGTTTGGGTTATGTTATTTTTTGATGATTTTTTGCTCTCAGCACTTAGCTGTATAGTAGAGTCATTGAAAAAAACTTTGTACATTTGCCACTATTATTTAAGTAAAAACAAATCTGTCATGATAGAACAAATTCAACTCGAAGTTACAAAGAAACTGCTTCAAATAAACACGATAAAAGTACAGCCAAATAATCCTTTCACATGGGCATCGGGCTGGAAAGCCCCAATATATTGCGACAATCGTAAAATAATGTCCTATCCGGCTGAAAGAACTTTCATCTGCGAGCAATTCTGTAAAATTATCCGCGACAAATATCCACAGGCTGAAGTGATTGCCGGTGTTGCTACCGGAGCAATTGCCCACGGAATGCTTGTTGCCCAAGAACTTGGCTTACCGTTTATTTATGTAAGGGCAAAACCGAAAGATCACGGTCTGGAAAACCTGATTGAAGGCGATATGAAAGCAGGACAGAAAGTTGTAATTATTGAAGACCTGATTTCGACCGGATTAAGTAGTCTGAAAGCAGCTGATGCCATCACCAATTTCGGTGGCGATGTGTTGGGAATGTTAGCTATTTTCACTTATAATTTTCCGCTGGCCCGCAAAAACTTTGCTGACGCAGGCCTTGAACTGACTGCTCTTAGCCGTTACCAGGTTTTGATTGATCTGGCACTTGAATCGGGCGATGTAAAACCCGAGGAAGTTGAAAAGCTCAATAAATGGCGCGAAGAACCTGAAAGCTGGGGTAAATAGATAATATCGGGAACTATGGGTATCAGCAAATATGTCAGCGACATAAAAATAATCAACAACAATCAGGAAATAATATACAATTATCTGTCGAACTTCGAAAACCTGTCGAAATACATTAACGACGGACTTTTGGAGAAAATAACAGAACAGGTTCCGCAAATTAAAATTTCGAATTTCGAATCCGATGCTGATTCATGTCGCTTTCAAATAAGCGGAATGGGATTGGCCGAAATCAGAATCGTTGACCGAGAACCTGTAAAAACCATAAAAATCAGCAGTACCGGAAGCCTGCCGCTAAGTATCGTATTTTGGATACAACTGCTTCCTGTTGATGCTTACCAAACGAAAATGAGGCTCACTCTTGATGCCGACATGAGCATGATGATAAAAATGATGGTAAACAAGAAACTGGAAGAAGGCATTAACCGGTTGGCTGACACACTGGCTGCATTACCATACAGGTAGAAAAAACAACAAAAGCGAAACAAGGACTGACCATATTACAAGGATCAGTCCTTGTTTTGTTTAGCTATATGTGCAGAAACTCTACTTCCTTGAAGTGAAAATCAAGAATTTCTCCGTCGTTTTTTCTGATCAGCAATTGCCCAATNNATGTTTTTCGTTTATCCGGTATAAAACCGAAATGAATTCCCGGTCGATACGTTCTTCTTCGCCATCACGAAGCAACGAATAGTATAAGTCTATTCCGGATAATATTTCAGTTAAAATCTGGTCACAGTCGAATTGCTGATTTGTCAGTATTTTCAATGAGACAGGATTGGGAGCACTGCTCCTGAAAATGGTTTGATTCACATTGATTCCTATCCCAATCACCGAACTTTTTATTGAGCTGTACATGATGGAATTTTCGATCAGAATTCCACCCAATTTTTTGTCGCTTGCATAAATATCGTTGGGCCATTTTATCCGCAGATTGTCAACATATTTATCCAGAGCATGATAAATTCCAAGTGTAACGACTTTCGAAAGCATAAACTGGCAGCGGATATCAAGAAAATCGGGATAAACCACAATCGAAAAAGTAAGATTCTTTCCAGGTTCACTTTCCCAGAAATTATTCATTTGTCCACGACCAGCGCTCTGCTCGTATGCCAAAAAGACAGTACCATCAGGCAACTCATTTTCCACCAATTGGCCGTTGGCATAGTTGTTGGTAGAATTGACCGTCGCTAAGCGGATTATTTGTATTCCAATCATTTGAATTGTTTATTTGAAAGATTGTATTTCTTTTAATGAAGGCAATTAGTCGTACAAGTTTAATCACTTATAATAAAGTAAAAAATTTATCTTTGTGTCATTAATAAAAATCTATGAATAAAAGCAGTGTTGAAGCAGAAACTGAACAATTGATTGATGCCATTGTTGAAGGAATTCAAAGAAAAAAGGGATTAGAGCTGGTCAAGATTGATTTGACAAAAATAAATCACACCGAATGCAAATATTTTATCATTTGTCATGGAAACTCCAATACACAAGTTGATGCAATTGCCCATTCAGTTGAAGACACCGTTGAAGAATTGATCAATGAAAAAGCCTGGCACAAAGACGGATACCGCAATTCACTGTGGATTTTACTTGATTATGCTGATGTAATGGTTCATATTTTCCAGAAGGATACCAGAAATTTCTACGATCTCGAAAATCTTTGGGCCGATGCACATATCGAATATATAAAAGAAGATAACTAATAAATAAAATGGCAGAGAAAAAAAACAACAATTCAAAACCCAATCCGGGTAATTTGAGGCAAATAAATAAAACCCCTAAAATTAATCCTTACTGGATTTACGGGGTAATTATTATTTCCTTTTTAGCAATTCAATGGTTCACTTTGGGAGCAGGGCCGGTAGAGACCAACTGGAAAGAAGTAAAGACTAGCATGATTCAGAATAACGACATACAAAAAATCATTGTCGTAAATGAGAAAGAAGCACAGATTTACCTGAAGAAAGAAAGCTATAACAAGTATAAAGACAAGCTGGACAATGGATTTACAGCTCCGGCAGAAATTGGACCCCACTTTTTCTTCACAATAGGATCGGTCGATTCATTCGAAAAGAACTTACAGGAAGTTCAGGCCGAAGCTTCGGAAGAAAACAAAATCAGTGTCGAATATAAAACTGTTCACAATTACATTGGCGAATTGCTCAACTGGATTTTACCGTTTGCAATCATCATCCTTATTTGGTGGTTTATTTTTAAACGGATGAGCAAAGGTGCAGGTGGCGGAGGTGCCGGAAACATCTTTAATGTAGGTAAATCGCAGGCAAAAGTATTCGACAAGGATTCCAGAGTTTCAACCAATTTCAAAGATGTTGCCGGTTTGGCCGAAGCTAAACAGGAAGTTGAAGAAATAGTCGATTTTTTGAAAAGTCCTGAAAAATTCACAAAACTGGGTGGTAAAATTCCGAAAGGCGCGCTTTTGGTTGGCCCTCCCGGAACCGGAAAAACTTTGCTTGCAAAAGCAGTTGCGGGCGAAGCAAATGTGCCGTTTTTCTCAATGTCTGGTTCCGATTTTGTAGAAATGTTTGTTGGAGTGGGCGCTTCACGCGTTCGCGATTTGTTTAAACAAGCAAAGGAAAAATCGCCTTGTATTGTTTTTATCGACGAAATTGATGCCATTGGTCGTGCCCGCGGAAAAAATCCTAACATGGGATCGAATGACGAACGGGAAAACACACTCAACCAGTTGCTCACCGAAATGGATGGTTTCGACACCAATTCAGGAGTAATTATACTTGCAGCTACCAACCGTGCTGATATTCTAGATAGGGCTTTAATGCGCGCCGGACGTTTCGACCGCCAGATTCATGTTGAATTACCCGACCTGAATGAACGCGAAGAAATTTTTAACGTGCATCTGAAACCCATTAAACTTTCTTCTGAAGTTCAATCGTCCTTTCTTGCGAAACAAACTCCTGGCTTTTCGGGTGCCGACATTGCAAATGTTTGTAACGAGTCAGCCTTGATCGCTGCCCGTAAAAACAAAGATATTGTTGACAAGCAAGATTTTCTGGATGCAGTTGACCGTATCGTTGGCGGATTGGAAAAGAAAAATAAAATTATCTCGATTGATGAAAAACGAAGAATTGCCTACCATGAAGCTGGTCATGCTACCATTAGCTGGTTGCTCGAACATGCTCATCCGCTGGTAAAAGTAACCATCGTGCCTCGCGGAAAGGCGTTGGGTGCTGCATGGTATCTTCCTGAAGAACGTTCAATTACGACCAAAGATCAGTTACTCGACGAAATGTGCTCTGCACTTGGAGGAAGGGCTGCTGAACAGATTTCGTTTAACAGCATCTCGTCAGGTGCACAAAATGACCTCGAAAAAGTGACCAAACAGGCTTATGCAATGGTCAGCATTTTTGGTATGAGCGAAAAAGTTGGAAATGTTAGCTACTACGATTCATCAGGCCAGAGCGAATATGCTTTCAGCAAACCATACAGTGAAAAAACTGCTGAACTGATCGATGCAGAATCGAAACAACTAATTGAAGCACAATACACAAGAGCATTGGAGGTACTTAAAAGCAATAAGGACGGACATCAAAAACTTGCAGAATTGCTGTTGGAAAAAGAGGTTATTTTCAGTGAAGATCTCGAACATATATTCGGAAAACGTCATTGGGCAAGACCGGTGCTTGTAAATGAAACAAAAAAGGAATTGCCTGCTGAAGAGCCGACAAAAACAGAAAAACCAGCTGAACACGTATCATTTTAATGAAATCAGCAAAAAATAACATTTTGGCCAAACTAAAGGCCGCACAGCAAAACAGAGGTGAAATCGAGGAAAATATCCCCGATTTCACCTCTTCTGTTTATCTTCCGCTAAATCAATCTCTCTTTCAGGAATTTAAAATAAACCTTGAACTTATTGGAGGTAGGGTTATTTTGTGCAATTCAAAATCAGAAATTGCGACTCTGGTAAAACTTATATGTGAAGAAAAAAATCAGGATAAACTTTTCTGCACAGATTCCACCCTTTCAGAAATTTTAGAGGGGAAAATCAATGTAGAATCGGAAGAAAATAATTTTCTGAACCTGAATATCGGGTTAACTGGTTGTGAATTTCTGGTGGCTCACCTGGGTTCTGTGCTGATTAGTTCGGCACAAACCTCTGGTCGTCGTCTCAATGTTTTTCCTGAAACACATATTGTTATAGCCAGCGAGTCGCAAATAGTCGATTATTTAGACAATGCGATTGAAAAATTGCAGGAAAAGTATAAAAATAAATTACCTTCGTTAATAAGCAATATTACCGGCCCCAGCCGGACTGCAGACATTGAGAAGACGTTGGTAATGGGAATGCACGGCCCCAAAACCTTAATTGTAATTATTACAGTTGAACCCCTTTAAACTAAATTACCATGGAAAAAGATTGGGTATGCGTACTACGCACAGGAGAAAGTTTTCAGGCTGAAATTGCAAAAGAAATACTTGAAAATGAAGAGATCAAATGTGTTATAATCAACGAACACACATCAACCTTTCCATCGATTGGCGATTTGGAAGTTTGGGTACATCAAGATTTTGAGAAAAGTGCTACCGAACTTTTAAAAGATTTAATCAATTGAAGAAGCTAATTACCCGAACTGCAACAGGAATCGTATTGGTTTTGGTTATACTGGCCGCTATTTTTGCTGGTCAGTATAGTTATGCTGTGTTATTTTTATTAATACTGAGTGGCGGCCTCTTTGAATTCTCGAAGCTTTATAAAAAATCAGAAATCAAACCAAATGTTTGGTTGAGTTATATGATTTCATTTTTATTGTTCGGAATTTCATTTTTTGTTGCCAAAGGAATACTGGGAACAAGCTATTTTCTGCTCCTATTTCCGTTTTTCCTGATAATAATGGCAGCAGAACTTTACCGTAAAAAACAAAAACCATTAGAAAATATTGCGGTTACTATTTTCAGCATTGTTTATCTTGCGATACCAATATCGCTTCTTAACTTTTTGGTTTTCACAGAAATACTTCCAGGAAGTAATTTTTCTCCCAAATTATTGATTGCCCTGTTTGCCATTATCTGGACATACGATTCAGGAGCTTACCTGTTTGGTGTTTCGATGGGAAAACACAGGCTTTTCGAACGAATNNTAAGCTCTACTTATGGCGATTTAACCGAATCGATGTTCAAACGATACTTTGGCATTAAAGACAGTGGCCAGATTTTACCGGGACATGGTGGAGTACTCGACCGTTTCGATTCGCTCCTGTTTGCTGTTCCTGTTATCGTCTTATATCTGAAAATAATTATTGAATAGCTCAATAATTTGCTATTTTTGAGCCGGAATATTAAAAAACAATAATGAAAGTTCACAAAGCCGGTATCACAACCATTAATTATGCAACTGCTGGAATAGCAGTACTCATCGTATTATCCTGGTTTTTCATCACCGACACATTAATAAAAATGGCTGTTTTGGGTGGTGGAGCTGTTATTTATTTTATGATTATACAGTTTTTCAGATATCCACAGAGGACTATCAATTTGAACGAAAACCTGATTTTATCTCCTGCCGATGGAAAAGTTTGCGACATCAAAGAGTTTGTCGAGAACGAATATCTTAAGAGCAAATGTATTCAGGTTTCAATTTTCATGTCGCCCACCAACGTACATATCAACTGGATTCCGGTTCCGGGAACTGTAACATACATGAAACACAAAGACGGCGAGTTTTATGCAGCTTTCAAGGATAAATCGGCTGAAGAAAACGAACGTACCACTACTGCAATAAAAATAAAAGACGGTCGCGAAATAGTAATGCGTCAGATTGCGGGTGCAATGGCACGCAGAATTATCAATTACGTGACTGTTGGGGATAAGGTTGATCAGACAACCGAAGTCGGATTCATCAGATTTGGTTCGCGCGTTGATCTTTTCCTCCCACTCAACACAAAACTAAATGTTAAAGTGGGACAAAAAGTTACCGGTTCACAAACCATTATTGGCGAACTTCAATCATGAGCCGCATTAGCAATATGTTCTTTTGGGTGCCAAATACCATCACTGCATTAAACCTTGTTTGTGGTAGTATTGCTGTATTTCTGGCCATCGACGGGCGTTTGGGCTGGGCTGCTGTATTCATTCTCACTGCGGCAGTCTTTGATTTCCTCGATGGTTTTTCTGCGCGTCTGTTAAAAGCATATTCAACCATTGGCAAGGAACTCGACTCACTCGCCGATACTGTTTCGTTCGGTCTGGCACCGGCAGCCATTGTTTTTACCATGCTCGAATTTACTTTGTTTGGCGAAAACCTTTCTATTTACGACATTGCCCTTGGAGCGAGCTGGAATCAGCGTATTGTACTTTTAACCAGCCTGGTAATTCCTGTCGCAGGTGCTTTTCGTTTGGCAAAATTTAATACCGACGATAGGCAGAGCGATCAGTTTCTTGGGATGCCAATTCCGGCCAATGCCATCTTTTTTGCTTCTCTTGCACTTATTCTCGAATGGGGAAACAACGAGGCTATTTCGGCCATTATCCTGAACAAATATGTGTTACTGACTGCAATATTTATCTGTTCGTTCCTGATGGTTTCTGAATTGCCGATGTTCTCGATGAAATTTAAAAACCTCAAACTGAAAGAAAATGCCATCCGGTTTTTATTTCTCGGAGCAACTTTACTGATGATTATTTTCCTTCAGATATTCGCCTTGCCGCTAATCATTATCTGGTATGTTTTACTTTCGGTAATAACCTATTTTGCAGCAATGAAATAAAAGATTTAAAAATGACGATAAAACTAAGAAAGCGCTTCTTGACAGAGGCGCTTTCTTAGTTTTAGTACTTTCTCAAAAAACATTATTCGTATTTAAACACAATTTCATCGTTCTCTACTTCGATCAAAACCTTGTTTCGGCTTTCCATTTTTCCGGCTAGTATCTCGCGCGAAAGTTCATTCAAAACATATTTTTGCAGCATCCGTTTTACGGGACGGGCGCCATGTGCAATGTCGTAACCCACCGTGGCCAGCCAGTCAATGGCTTCTTCAGAAATATCAATGGTGAATTTGTTATCCGGGATACGTTTCATGATCAGGTTAAACTGCAATTTCACGATGTTACGCACATCTTTTCGGGTCAGCGGTGTAAACATGATCACTTCGTCAATCCGGTTCAGAAATTCGGGTGAAATGGTTTTCCGGAGCAAATCGAACAAATCGGTGCGGGTCTGTTCTTCAATTTGCGCATGATTTCGCTCGTTCATTTCTTCAAACCTATCCTGAATTAAATGAGAACCGATATTTGATGTCATGATGATAATCGTGTTCTTGAAATTGGCCACTCGCCCTTTGTTGTCAGTCAAACGGCCATCGTCCAAAACCTGAAGCAGCACATTGAAAACATCGGGATGCGCCTTTTCAATTTCATCAAAAAGCACTACTGAATAAGGTTTCCGACGAACGGCTTCGGTCAGCTGGCCGCCTTCGTCGTAGCCAACGTATCCGGGAGGAGAGCCAATCAATCGGGTCACCGAAAATTTTTCCTGATATTCCGACATGTCGATTCGGGTCAACATGTTTTCGTCGTCGAACAGAAATTCGGCCAAAGCTTTTGCCAGTTCTGTTTTTCCAACACCGGTCGATCCTAAAAATATGAACGAACCAATCGGGCGTTTTTCATCCTGAAGCCCAGCCCTGCTTCGTCTAACTGCGTCGGCCACAGCATGAATAGCCTCGAACTGACCCACAACTCGCTGATGCAATTCATCTTCGAGATGAAGCAGTTTTTCGCGCTCTGACTGCAACATTCGTGACACCGGAATACCCGTCCACCGCGAAACAATTTCCGAAATATCTTCGGCATCAACCTCTTCCTTGATTAAATGTTCAGAAGAATGACTGCTTAACTCATCTTTAAGCCGTTGAATTTCCTTTTCGGCTTCCTGAATTTTGCCATACCGGATTTCGGCAACGCGTCCAAAATCGCCGGCACGTTCGGCTTGTTCAGCTTCCAGTTTAAGTGATTCAATATTCTGTTTATTCTGCTGAATGCCATCGATGAGCGATTTTTCCATTTGCCATTGCGCCCTGAATTTCGATTGTTCCTGCTTCAGGTTGGCAATTTCTTCGTTCAGAATCGAAAGTTTTTTCTCATCTTTTTCCCGCTTGATAGCTTCGCGCTCTATTTCCAGCTGCATAATTTTGCGGTCAATTTCGTCGAGTTCCTGCGGCACTGAGTCCATTTCGAGGCGCAATCTAGCAGCAGCTTCGTCCATCAGGTCGATGGCCTTATCGGGCAAAAACCGCTCGGTGATGTATCGCTGCGACAATTCTACCGAAGCAATAATAGCTTCATCTTTGATCCGCACTTTGTGGTGGTTTTCATAGCGTTCTTTCAGTCCGCGAAGGATAGAAATGGCGCTCAGCGTATCTGGCTCATCAACATTCACAATCTGGAAACGGCGCTCGAGTGCTTTGTCCTTTTCAAAATATTTCTGGTATTCGTTGAGTGTGGTGGCTCCAATCGCCCGAAGTTCTCCGCGTGCCAAAGCCGGTTTCAGGATATTGGCTGCATCCATCGCGCCATCGCTTTTCCCGGCGCCAACCAGCGTATGAATTTCGTCGATAAAAAGAACGATTTCCCCCTCAGCAGAAATTACTTCGTTTACCACCGCTTTCAACCGTTCTTCGAATTCACCTTTGTATTTTGCACCGGCAATCAGGGCGCCCATGTCGAGTGAAAAAAGTTGTTTCGACTTCAGGTTTTCGGGCACGTCGCCACGAACAATTCTTTGCGCCAAACCTTCGGCAATAGCGGTTTTCCCGGTGCCGGGTTCACCAATCAGGATAGGATTATTTTTGGTTCTTCTGGATAGAATTTGAAGAATACGGCGGATTTCGTCATCGCGGCCAATCACCGGATCGAGCTTTCCGTCACGCGCCCGCTGATTAAGGTTAACGGCAAAACGGTTAAGCGAATCAAATTTATCTTCGGCGCTCTGGCTGTCAACTTTGGCGCCCTTCCGCAGTTCTTTTACTGCAATTTCAAGGTCCTTCTTGTTTACACCAGCGTCCTTCAACATGCGGCTAATCTGGTCGCCGGTTTCGAGCAAACCCATCAGAATATGCTCGACCGAAACAAACTGGTCGTTCATTTCCTGCATAATGGCGATGGACTTTTGCAAAGCCTTGTTGGCATCCGACGATAAATATGACTCGCCTCCGGTCACTTTGGGATAAGATTCAACCATGCGGTCAAGCGCCTGCTGGATAACCACCGGATTTGCACCAACTTTCTTCAGTAAAAAACCAACCACATTTTCGGCTTCGTGAAACAGCCCTTTTAAAATATGGGCAGTTTCGATGGCCTGCTGCTGCTTTCCCTGAGCCACTTCAAATGCGTGCTGAATGGCTTCCTGCGATTTGATTGTGAAATTATTGAAGTTCATATTTCTGATTTTTATTGTTCCCTGAATGTATTTACGAGCCAGATCGGTCAAATGATTTGCCAGATGAGTGAAGGCCTTCAAATCAAGACAAACTGACTGAAATCAGGCTGTTATACGGAAAAATTTTCAGAAAAGGCTCAAAAACAGAAGACTTTATGGCGTAAGATCAACGAATCTATTTCACAAATGAAAATACTTTTTTAATGACCAATGCTGTTTCGTCCGAAAACAGGCAAAGCCTTGTTCCGGGATGCTTCGCGGACGACAGTCATCATCAATAGCTCCTTTCTGCAAATATTTTTCTCCTCTGGAGCAATAACCAATTAGATGTTTTGTCCAATTAAAACGAATAAGTACCAGCTACCAACTCAATTCCATTGTTTGCCCTTTCTTCAGCGAAATTTCCTTTTTTTCGTTGCCGTAAAAGAGGGTTGTTTTACCCGTTTTCTTTGCATAAATACTCAGCTTTTTAACAGATTTATTGCTCCAATCCATTGCAATTTCGAAACCGCCACGGGCACAAATTCCTTTCACGGAGCCTTCACTCCAAACATCGGGGAGAGCAGGCAGCAAACGGATTTCATTTTCGGTTGACTGAACCAGCATTTCGGCAACAGCCGCTGCTCCACCAAAATTACCATCAATCTGAAATGGCGGATGGGCATCGAACAAATTTGGATAGGTTCCTCCACCCCTTGCATAATTAGTTTTTACACCATCGGGCTCAACATATTTAAGCAATTCGCGATATTGTTTGTAAGCGCGGTTTCCTTCCCATAGCCTGGCCCAAAGATTAATGCGCCAGCCTTTCGACCACCCTGTTGTTTCGTCGCCTTTAATTTCGAGTGTTGCACGACATGCATTGGCCAAATCGGGCGTAATAGCAGGAGTGATGTGCCCTCCGGGATAAAGCCCGAACAAATGGGTCTGATGACGGTGCTTCGGATCCTGATCTTCCCAGTCGTAGTACCATTCCTGAAGATTTCCCTTTTTCCCAATCTGGTATGGATGAAGTTTTGCCAAAGCGGTTTCAAGTTTACTCCTGAATTCGGCATCCTGATTCAGGATATTGGAAGCTTTGACTGTCTGCAGAAACAATTCGCGGATCATGGCAAGCTCAGCAGTAGCGCCATACAACGTAGCGCCTTCATAACCTTCCGGCGTTTTATACTTGTTTTCGGGCGATGTGGAAGGCGAAGTGATCAGCTTTCCTTTATTATCTTCAACCATCCATTCCAGACAGAATTGAGCAGCACCTTTCATTGATGGATAAGCCTCGTCTTTCAGGAATTTTTTGTTGCCGGTAAAAATATAATGCTCCCACAAATGTGTGCTAAGCCATGTTCCGCCCATGTTCCAGCACGCCCAAACCGGATCTCCCTGTCCAAATTCACCAACCGGATTGCTCATGGCCCAGATGTCGGAATTGTGACAAACAGCCCAGCCATTTACCCCGTAAAATGTTTTAGCGGTAATTTTTCCGGTTGTTTCCAGATTTTTGATGAAACTTAGCAACGAATGGTGCATTTCTGAAAGATTGGTATTTTCGGCCAGCCAATAATTTTCTTCAGCATTGATGTTGGTGGTATAATTGCTGCTCCACGGCGGACGAAGGTGTGGATTCCAGATTCCCTGCAAATTGGCCGGAACGCCCGGTGTACGCGAACTACTGATCAGCAAATAACGGCCAAACTGAAAATAAAGAACTTCCAGATTTTTGTCTTCTTTTCCTTCAGCGTATCTTCTCAGGCGTTCGTCGGTAGGTAAATCAGGTGCATCGGTTTTGCCCAAATTCAGACTAACACGTGCAAAGTATTTCTGGAAGTCTTCCAAATGCGACTTTTTAAGCTTTTCGAATGACTTTGGAAACGCTTTTTTTAACTGATCAGCGGCAATTAATTCAGCATTCAGGCCTTCTGTTGCCGGATTTTTATCGAACCCATTGAAACTGGTTGCTATTGAAACAAAAATCAGTGCTTCGGTTGCTCCGGAAAGTTCAATCGACTGATCGCCGGAAGTAAGATTGCCGTCGGTATTTTTTATCCTGACCATGGTCGAAAAACGGGTTCCTTTCGTTTGATCAAAAACAACCGCATCCTTCATATCGCCGCGGTAACTTGGTTCGGCTTTGGTTGGTGCAACACCAAAAGCTTTCAGTGTATTGTCAACTATTGACACTTTATTTTTCAGCTGACTTTGGAATTTTATTCCGAAATTAAGGGCGCCTGGCTTACTGCTTTTAAGCCTGATTACCATCATTTTATCGGGATAAGAAATAAAATATTCGCGGGTAAATTTAACTCCGTTAATTTCATAGACAACTTCCGAAATTGCCTGTGAAATATCTAACTGACGACGATAATTTTGTGCCTCGCCTTCATGTTTAAATTCGACAAATAAAGTTCCGAGTGGTGCATAACTTTCAGAAAAACGTCCCTGAATTTTCTTATTCAATTCGTCGGCCAGTTTGTAATCCTCGTTTTTTAGCGCTTCGCGAATGGCAGGAATATTTTTATACGCTTCAGGGTTCATGTTGGCATCAACCGGCCCACCCGACCAAAGTGTGGCATCGTTCAGGAAAATTTTATCGGACTGCACACCTCCAAAAACCGATGCTCCCACCCTACCATTTCCGAGTACCAACGTTTCCTCGAAATGTTGGGCAGCCTGCTTGTACCACAATGTGTTGGAAGATTGAGCCAGACTCTGACTGACACCGAATAATAACAGGAAGGAAGTCAGAAGGAAAAATTGATTCTTCATGATCATAGGTTTAAAATTTGGTTACCCAAAGAAAATGTTTTTTAAAGTAAAACCATCTACGCATCCGACATTTTAAGGAAAGGTTACAAAACAAAAAGATTCCAACTCACGGGTGAGATGGAATCTTTTTATTTTACACAAGCGCTTCGCTATCAGTCAGGCATCAAGCAACTTACAATTACTATTTCTTCAAATATTTTTCAAAAAACCGATCCTGTTCCCAAAGCAAATGAAGAATATTCTCTTTTGCCACATAGCTGTGCGATTCTTTTGGAAGCAAAACCATGCGAACCGGAGCTCCAAGACCTTTTAATGCCTGAAAATAGCGTTCGGTTTGCAGCGTAAATGTTCCCGGATTATTGTCGGCCTCGCCATGAACCAGCAAAAGTGGGGTTTTCATCTTATCGGCATTCATAAATGGCGACATGGTATTGTAAACTTCAGGCGTTTCCCAGTAGTTTCGCTGTTCACGCTGAAATCCGAATGGAGTTAAAGTGCGGTTATAGGCTCCGCTACGTGCAATTCCGCAGGCAAACAAATTACTGTGCGTCAAAAGATTGGCAGTCATAAATGCGCCATAAGAATGTCCGCCAACAGCCACTTTTTTCCGATCGATATATCCCAGCGAATCTACCGCGTTAATAGCAGCTTCGGCATTGTCAACCAGCTGACTTATAAAGCTATCGTTGGGCTCAGTTTTGCCTTCGCCAATAATCGGAAAAGCAGCGTCATCCAGCACCACATAACCTTTGGTGACCCAGTAAACAAACGATCCGTAGTACGGAAAAGTAAACTCATTAGGGTTGGAAGTGCTTTGACCGGCGCTGTTTTTATCCTTGTACTCGGTAGGATAGGCCCATATAAGCAATGGCATTTTTTCTTTTTTTGCTTTATCGTAACCAACTGGCAAATAAAGCGTTCCCGAAAGTTCAACGCCATCTTTGCGTTTATATTTTATCAGCGATTTTTCGACATTGGCAATACTTTCAAACGGATTTGGGAATTGAGTTAATGGAATAAGCGCGATTTTCTTTTTCAGATTGCGTAAATAATAATTGGGATATTCGGTTTTCGACTGAATCTGAACCAACACTTCACCCTTTTTAATATCCATAATCGACCTGATGCGTTCAAGTTTGTCTGTAAAAGTTGATTGATAAATTCTGATTGTTTTATTGGTTTTTACATTGAACTGATCGATAAACGGGAACTGTCCGGTTTTTGTATAACCATCGCCAATAAGATAAAGATTGTCTTTATCGAGCAGTAAAACATCACGTCCGTATTGATTTTTCACGGTTTCGAACTGGCCGGGATCAGAATAAACATCCTGCGAATTACGGTTCGAAATAACCACCGGAGCTTGTTCCGGATTGGAAGGGTTTAACAAATAAGTTCGGGTATTGCGCGTATCGTACCAGTCGTCGTATAATACGGCGGTAGTTTCATTTCCCCAGCTGACACCGGAAAACCGATCAATTGTTTTTGCCATCAATACGGCTTCAGAATCAAAAGGAGCTTTCCACTGATAAACAGCATCGCGGTATTCAACTTTATTTTCCGGATTACCTTCATCAAGCGCTTCGGCATAATAAAGTGTCGAAGGCTGGTCGTTACGCCAGTTCATATTACGCCTGCCCTTACGAACCGCCATAAAACCTTTGGGCAACACCTCTGTAAGCGGAACTTCGTTTACCACCTTTATTTCTTTTCCTGATAAATCGTACACCACACTTTTTGACGGGAACCGGTTGAGCGGAACCATGTATGAAAATGGTTTCTGAATAGTGGATATCATCAGGTAACTACCATCAGGAGAGAAACTTTCGCCAGCGTACATGGCTTTTCCCATGAACAATCCGGCCTGACCATTCAGGTTAATTTTGTATAATTCTGAAGTGACCAGCGTCTCAAAATTGGCTTCATCGGTTTTATTTTTCAGCAAATCCTGAAAAGTACGGTTTGGCGCTTTCACACCATCGCTGTTCGAGATGATCGGTCCGGCAGGAAGACTTTTTTTGAAGTCAATCAGCTCGGCTCTGTTTTCAGGAATGACCCGCACCAATAAATTCTGATTATCGTTATACCAGCTAAACGGCCTGCCCATATTGGCATTGAGTGGCTTTTCGGAAATGCGTGCGGCTTTTGCCGAAGCAATATCCAACACCCAAAGTTCGACAGCATTTGCGGTAGTATTTGTGAAAGCCATTTTAGTTTGATCGGGTGACCATGTTAAATTGGCGATGCGCGGATTGGCGGGTAAGCCCATCACTTGCACCAGATTTTGATCGATTAATTTGCGGACTTTTAAATTAATCGAGTAGGTTACCGAACTGGAAATATTGGTTACCGGATTAATGCGCAATCCACCTAACTGCAATTCATCCTGATTCAGGTCTTCCAGAGTTTTGTAAGTGTTCTGGTAAGTAAAAACCATGTACTCTTTCTTCTCATCGATCATAACCGCCGGAGCCCTCTCATAATCAACCAATTTTAAAATCTCGCCTGAAGGTTTTTGGTAAGTCATATTTTCCTGAGCATTAACTGTAACTGCAAAGCATAGCAATGTGGTAAGAATAATAAATAGTTTCATTATGTTTTTGTTTTAGTTTCGAGGCGTGAATATAGTAAATTTCAGAAAATCGATTTAATCCCGCTGATTCCAATTCCCGGTTTATCAATTAAAATAACTTTTCCATCAAGTACCTGCACTCCTCGGTATGGATCGTTAGAAATCAGCAGGTTACCATCCAGATCGGCCCATTCGCATTTTGGCGACAATTGCGCAGCTGCCGAAACAGCGCACGAAGTTTCGGTCATACAACCAATCATCACTTTCATATCCAGCGATTTGGCCAGGGTAAGCATCTGGTGAGCTTCGCGCATTCCGGTGCATTTCATCAGTTTAATATTTATTCCGGAGTAAACTCCTTTTGCTTTCATCACATCAGGAAGTCGCTGCAACGATTCGTCGGCAATGGTTGGCAAAGGACTATGTTCGGTAAGCCAGGCCATATCGTCGATCGCAGTTTTTGGCATAGGCTGCTCAACGAAAACCACACCTTTTTCCTTCAACCAGTAAATCATATCGAGCGCCATCTGTTTGTCAGTCCAACCCTGATTCACATCTACACAAAGCGGAACATTGGTCGAAGAACGGATCGTTTCAATCATTTCCCGATCTGTTTTCTGTCCAAGCTTTACTTTCAGAATTTTATAGGGTGTTGCTTCTGCCACTTTTTGCCTGACAACTTCCGGTGTATCAATACCAATTGTAAACGAAGTATTTGGCGTATCAGCCGGATCGAAGCCCCATATTTTGTACCACGGCTGCCCCATTATTTTACCGACCAAATCGTGTAAAGCGATATCAACAGCAGCTTTTGCAGCGCAATTTCCGGGCATCACAGAATCAACATAAGTCAGAATGTCGTCGATCTGAAACGGATCGTTGAACTGGCTTAAATTCAGTGATGAAAAGAATTTGGTGGCAGTTTCAACACTTTCGCCCAAATACGGTGGCATGGAGGCTTCGCCATAACCAGTAACCCCTTCAAATTCAAGACTGGTAAGCACATCGGGCGTTGAAGTTCGCGAACTGTTTGCAATGGTAAAAGTATGTTTCAGCTGCAAATCGTATGGTACAAAGCGTAATATCAATCCTTTTCCTGAAGTTTTAGCTGTTTTCTTTTTCATGGCGGCAAAAAGGGTTTCGATTGCGGTTACTCCGGCAATGGCTGTTAATCCTGTGGTGCGTATAAAATTACGTCGGGTATTCATAGTTATAAATGATGATTTAATATTTATAATTGATTTCAGGTTATCAGTTATTGCTTCTCATTTTCAAACCTTCTTCCACTCGCTCATATCTCCTTTTCATGTCTAATTATACCATGGATGATCCTTCACCAGAACAATTCCATCAGTATTCAAAGAATTCAGAACACGGCTCACTGCTACCAAAGCTTTTCGGTCAGACAAATTATAATCAGAAGCCTTCGGATCGATGCTGTTGATACGAACCATTCCTGAAGCATGAATGTAGCGACCTTCGCCCATGCAAATTCCAACATGGGTAACCCGTTGTGCACTGCGTCCGAAGAACAGTAAATCACCAGCAACCAGATTCTGTATATCCTTAAAATCAGGGTGTTCACCATAGCGGGCCTGCTGAGAGGCATCGCGCGCCAGAATTATTCCCTGCGCATAATGGGCTGTTTTGGTCATTCCCGAACAATCAACCGCTTTACTCGACGTACCTCCCCACAAATAAGGAACGCCAAGCATTTGTCGGGCAACCGATATAATCATCTTAACATCAGGCTTTCGCTCTGTCCATTCCTGAAATGAAATGCATTCTTCTTTTTTCACAAATGCAGTTCTTCCGTCAGGAAATTTAACTTGGAAATAACTTTTTGATTCAGTAACCATCTCAAATAAATCGCCCAAAACCAAATCAGAAACATGTATCGAGTTTTTGGCCGGGGACGCTACTGCATAACCCGACAATCGATTAAAAACAATCCGCCGGCTTTTCTTCCACGAGGCTAATTCGCTTTCTGTTTTCAGAGCAATACCAGGACTATCCACCCAACCGATGTACTGATCGGGAGTTTGAATGCGGTACCATCCATCATTTGCTTCGAGAACTTTTACCGGAGTTCCCATCAAAGCCTGCGAAACAAGTTCTGCTGCATGATCGGGTGCTGAACGCATATTGGCTACAGAAATCGTGGCAATCGCCCAGGTTTTCTCTCCCAATGATGGTTCAGGAAAAACCCTGATAGCATCGGTAAATTGAATTCCGCTGGCTTTCAGTAGTTGTAAAATCTGCTCTTTACCTTCCGGAAGATTGGTTTCTCCTTCAACGGTAATCACCTGATTTAATGTATCTTTTATAGAAACATTGAGAATAGCAACCCGCTTATCAGGCACCATTCTTTTTTGTATTGTTTGAATTTCATTCATCAGACTTTTTAAGGCGGGAGTCTGGGCCTGAATATGATTTCCGGCAAACAAAACCAGAAGAACAAAGAGTATTTTGTGAATAAAGTGTTTCATTTCAAATAGTAATTTTTGTTTTGTAACTGCTAGAATAAACTGCAACAAAACTACAAACAGTTATTGAATTTCTGATTATTTAAATTGAATGCATGCCACTCTCCCATCCAGTACCGTTACCAGCACCTCGTTTTCGCCAACCGGCTGAATGGCATTGATCAGGGCGTTCGAAAGCTTGTATTTCCATGCCACCTGATGCGTTTTTTTATCGATTGCGACCACGGTTCCGCTGGTTGTAGGTACAAAAATCAGCTTACTGTTTTCAGTAATTGGCGAAGGAGCGATTTCGTAACCCAGCCCGGCTTCGCATTCCCAGGCAAGTGTTTGCTCGTTTGCAGAAGTTGAAAATGCAAGGAAATTTCCTTCCTTCATATTTTTGATGTACACCAGTTTTCCATCCTTCGAAATGCCAATCGATTCGCGGCAAGTATATTCTCCCGAATCCCAGACTTCAGCACCGCTTTTCGCATCGAGTGCAGTCATTCGCTGATCGGGAGCTACAATAAATACTTTTCCGGTGGCAGCAACCGGCCAAACCGCGGCAGGCGAAAGCATCCGGTTGCCATATTTTTCGCGTTTCCAAAGCAACTTGCCAGTTTGCTGGTTGAGCGCATAAAACGTGTTTCCCCACGACCCAAAATAAACCACCCCTTCATAAACCAGCGGCTTCGATTCCACAAAATTTTTCACCTGATCGAATTGCCATTTTAGCTGGCCCGTTTTCAAATCAATTGCCCTGAAAATACCTTCGGAAGAACCAATATAAACGGTTTCGCTGTCAATCGCAGGCGATGCTACAATCGGTCGCCTGGTTGAAAATTTCCACACTGATTGTCCGGTTTTCAGGTTTAAGCAGTAAATACTCTGGTCGGTTGATGCACAAACAACCAGGTTTCCACTAATAGCCGGAGTCGAGTATATTTTACCTGAAGTCTGGTATCGCCAGATTGTGTTTCCTGAGTTTTTGTCGGCAGCTACAATTTCGCCGGTAGTATTGGCATAAACTGCAGTTTTTCCTGAAATCGCAATTCCGGTTCCAACATCGCTTTTATCCTGAAACTGCCATTTTACCTTGACTTGCGGATATCGGGCATTGAAAGAAAAATCGGGACGGGGCCATTTGGTGGCGTCGTGCTTGAAATTCTTTAAGCCAATTGGAACTTTACACCATACCGGTTTTGTTTGAAGTCCCGGAGTGCGTTCGGCATAAAATATGGTGTCGCTGGTAACTGTAACGATATTGTAACCGCCAATTTCGTTTTTTGCCCGTAGATTGGAACGCCCCATTACACCTGGAATTCCTTCGAAATTGAACAGCTTATTGCTGTGACCATGCCCGAGTAAACTAACCTGCACATTCCGGGTTTTCAACAGATCAATCACTTCGTACCAATTCGAGAGTGACTCGTCGAGCGGATAATGATTGACAAAAATAATGGGCTGATCCGGGTCTTTCATGTTCGTCAAAATCGAATCAAGAAATACCATTTGTTCTCGCGGAACCAATCCGGGAGCCATTCGCATATTCGGCCCACTGGCCGTTCCAACAAAAAGGAATCCGTTCTTTTGGAACGAATAACCTTCAGCGCCAAAGATCCTTACAAAATCGTTGTTACCGCTTTCCGACCATTTCGAATCGTGATTTCCGGGAGTAACGTAACAAGGTTTGCTGAGCTTGCTGATAATGGATTTGGCTTCGAGGAGTTCTTCTTCGGAGCCAAATTCAGTAACATCTCCTGAAAGGATCACAAAATCGATATCGGTCTGTTGGTTTATGTCGGCTATTGTTCGCAAAAGATCTTCGGCTCCGGTGCTTCCGCCAACATGCGTATCGGTTACATGCGCAAAACGGAATGTTTGAGCCTGCGAATATGAGATAAAAATGAATAGAAACAGGAATTGAAAAATCGATTTCATAGTCACTTGGAATTAGTACCAAATTGTAATAAAAAAATCAAAGGGTGAACTGTCAAGAACACCCTTTGATTTAAACTGAGGTTTTATTTTAATTTAACCTGTTCCTGAAGATATTTCCATAAGGAGCAGCAGTTCCCGTTCCTCCAACTTTTCCGAAGAGAAGAAACGAATAAGTAGTTTTTTGCGAAAAGCTTGTATTTCCGGTCGCTTTGTTGATAACGATATCAGCAGCAGCAAACGTCAGGTTGTATGGAGTGCCCAATGTTGTTGGTGGTGTATTTGCAGTTGGAACTGCTCCAGCTTTGGTAACCATCCATTTATAAGTACCTGATGAAATGGTATCGGTAAACTGTGTAGCCCCTTTATAATCAACACCTGACGAAAGTTTATATGCAGGCATTGGTGGCTTACCAGTCGCTGGCTGATGAATCAACCATAAATCAATCTTATTACCGGCCACTCCTGATAGCATATTTACACACCTCATCTTGGTTTTTAATTTGGTTGTAAAAGCTTCAATTTTGTCCTCTATGATCACTGGAAGCATTGCTGCTTTTGGTTCAACGGCAAAAACAGAGTAATACTTATCCTTCTCAAAATTGAAACTGGAAGTAAAGAAAGTTGTATGTCCCGCTTTGAACAATGTATCTTTTGCCGAAATATTAATATTTCCGGCTGTTGTTACAAAATACTCGGCGCCAACATAAGAAGTTGGTGTAGTTGCTGCTGTCGGAATAATGGTAACAGCACCCGGATATGAGCTGCGATATGGAATTCCACGCAACTTTCCAATGACACTTGAAGACTGTGTGGTTACCCTGGCATCATTAAAATACAAATTGATTTCAGGAGCATCGGTTGAAAGATTGAAAAAACAAACCTTGGCACCTTCGGCCACCATGATGCGGTCTGGGATCTCACTTTTTTCGCAAGCCGCAAAAAGCACAAGTGACAATATTGAAGTTATTAAAAATGATTTTGCTTTCATAATGAACTGTTTTTATGAATTTAAAGACTATTCCGGTATTGAAAACCAGATTTCCTTGGTATGGTAATCGGTCGCCAAAGCACCAATCTTATCCAATGCCGCTGAATTCCACACATATTCGGAATTATACCGGGGACGAACTCGATAAATGAGTTTTCCGTTATTTTCTGAAGCAAGCGGAGGAAGTGCGTACCCATCATATACCTGGGTACTTTCGCCCTGGTATTTATCCGTGTAATGAAATCTTCTCATGTCAGACCATGTTTCCATTGGAGCCCATGCCCACATATGAATGTATTTCTGACACAGAATTTTCGACATAGTGAGTTTGCTTACATCAGTAGGTACAACTGCTGTAAGAAATGCAGTTTTATCAGCGCCCGAAACAGGAGCAGCTGTTCCTAAAGTTGTTGCACCGGTATAGGTATTTGTAAAGTCGATTGCTGATGATACTCCTTGTGTATAAGCAGCCATAGCTGTTGCTTTATCTCCTTTTCTGAAAGCGGCTTCTGCCTTGATAAATTGCAATTCAGAATAAGTCATCAAAGGCCATTTTACATTGTTTGTAAATAAATACATGCCTATGGTACCTGCCGGTGCTGTGCCAACACCATTAATCCCATAAACATTGTATGGCCTGTCGTTGGCAGATATTGGCGTATAGCCAATATTAGGCTCAACTCCAACATATTTTGCACCTTCAACAGCATTTATAAGATTTGTAGAAGGTGGAAGCATTATTTTAATACGTGGATCGGTGGCTCCAAATACTGTTCCATCCATAAGACTAACAATGAATTTCGATGGACGCGCACCCAATAGATTTCCACGCATTGGACCGAAAAAACTTGCATCAGCAGAAACAGAACCGGCAAATCCAATCAACGCATTATCGGCATTACTGGTAAAAGCACTGTCAACATAAGCCATTATTTTTTCGGGTTTGTATAAAGCTGATTTATTAGACAAATGTGACATATTAATTGCCAACAGTCCATAAGTGAATTTTTTCCATTTCAGGCGGTTTCCGGCATATATCTGGTCGCCTTTGCCTGCAAAAGTTGCGGAAACAGAACCATCAGATCTATTTAGATTCGCAATGGCTTTTTCGCAAATTTTTACAACTTCCTCGTAAACAAGCTGCTGCTCGTCGTAAGCAAATGTATATAATCCAGGCTTAAAGGCTTCTTTGTATATTACCGAACCGTGCATGTCGGTTAGCATTTGCCAACCCCAGGCCTGTATTGCATATCCAATACCAGCAAGATCCCAACGTTCCTCTTTTTCAGAAATGGTGATCATATCGGTAAGGTTGATTCCAAGTTTCCAATATACTGCCCTCCAATGTTCTGCCATATCCGAAGTCCAGGCAGGTGTACCTTGCCGGTCGTAAGCATAATTGGTGGAATAGTAGGCAAAGTTTTGGGTATAATAGGCCAACATTCTGGCATCCCATTGCATTGACAATGAAAGTTGCTGTTCCATCGCTCCCAGATAAAGATAAGCGGTTACCTTTTCAGGCCCATTGGGGTTTTTGTTTACATCAAGCCAGTCTTCGCAACCGCTTGAAATCATCAAAAAACCCCCGATTAATAGTGAAAATATTATTTTTTTCATTTTTATATCAGTTTAAAATCCAACTTTAATTCCAAAATTAATACCCATTGGCAATGGGAAGTTTCCGTAATCCATACCGGCTGAACCGGAACCGGAAACAGCAGCATTATTACCAAGGATAACAGGATCGAGGCCTCTGTAATTAGTTAACAAAAACAAATCGGTTGCAGTTGTAAATATTGACAAATTCTTAATCGTTTTCAAATGAGCGTCCAAAAACGATTTGGAAAATCTGTAAGAAAGTGTCACATCTTTTAGCCTTACCCAATTGATATTTTTTTCAACAAAATCTTCTTCATTCATCAAGCCATTGTTGGGAGTAGTGTAGTAATAAGAAGCTCCACTGGTATAAGGCATTATCTGAATATTATTCGCGGTCGGATTTGCTGAATTTTCATATCCGTCTTTGATGATTCCTTTCACTACAACCGGAGTTTCACGGTCTAAAGTACGGGTTGACAAACCTCGAACAGTCAGAAAATGTTCAGTTCCATTGAAAACGTCTCCACCTTTTCTCATATCCAAAAGGAATGAAAGCTCGAAATTTCCCAACACAAAGCGGTTGGTAAGCCCAACAGTAAAATCAGGATTACGATCACCAATGGCTCCGAATGTACCTTTTCGTAAAGGCAACCCGGTTTGAGGATTAATTAATACATCGCCATTGTTGTTCCTTTCATAAGGAAGTCCAGAAATTGTAGTGGTTGCTTCGCCCACAATCGCACCATTTCTTACGTTTCCGTAGAACCATGTATCTGAATTATAGAATTCTGTCAATCCTGTTGGAAGGTAAGTTAACTTGCTTTCCATTTTATTGAAGTTACCATAAATTTCCCATCTGAAATTATTTCTGATTACCGGAACACCTGTAAATTGCAATTCGATTCCACTGTTCCACATGGTACCACCATTCATCACCGAAAGAACATAACCAGTGCCATAGCTCAAACGTAAGTTACTGATTATCTGATCTACTGATTCCTTCTTGTAATAAGTGGCATCCATTCCCAAACGATTATTGAAAACTTTCACTTCAATTCCGCCTTCGTACGAAGTTGTTTTTTCAGGTTTCAACAATGGATTTGGTCCTGTAAAGCCATAAGCGTATCCACCGCCGGTGGTTGGTTGAGATTCAAGTGCAGGGTAAACGCCATAAGGTGGCGGGTCTTTACGTGCAATTGCATAAGCACCGCGAAGCTTGGTAAAAGTTAACCATTCCATTTCCTTCAAAGCAGGTATTTCAGATAGTACCAATGCAAAATTAGCTCCCGGATAAAAGAAAGAATTGTTATCGGTTGGCAAAGTTGAAGACCAGTCGTTTCGTCCTGATAATTGAACATTGAGAATACTTTTATAATTAAGTGTTAATATACTAATCGCACCAATTACTCTTTTCTGTTCAATTTTTGATCTGTTTCTTTGTTTGTCGGGTGGAATGTTATTTAATGCAGCAAAATTCGGGTCAAGAAATGATTCACCTGAACCGGCAACTGATTTATAATAATAATCATAAATTGTACTTCCAACCTTAAAGTCAATATTTAAATCGCCAACTTCTTTTTTGAGCATGGCAAAATATTCGTATGTCATCGACCGGTTATTGGCTACAGCATCATCAATAATACCACCATAAGAGCGTGCCAGGTTTGATTCAGGATGACGAAGCATGTAATTTTGATCGGCATAAATATCCATTCCAAATTTACCTCTGAATGTCAGCCAATCTGTTGCATGAAAATTCAAAACCGAAACACTGGTTATGCGTGAAGTTTTTGTCCAATATTTGTTTTTGTTAATATTGAAATATGGATTTTCATAAGCATCTGCTGTTCCGGTAAATTGTCGTCTTGTACCGTCAACATTTAAAAAATTGCTGGCATCATCTCCTGATGGCCAAATTAACAAACCAATCATAGGTCCGCCAGAACTTTTAAAAACCCTATCAACATAATCGTTTGTATAAGCCATTGAAAAGTCGAAATCAAAATATTTTGACAATTCGCCCTTGATAGAATTTGATAAACTAAACTTCTCCTGGGCAGTACCCGGAATAACACCTTCCGAATTATTATAAGTTGTTGAAAGACGATATTGGGTTTTTTCACTTCCACCTTCGAGGGAAACATTGTGCTTGCTCGAAAATCCGGTCTGGAAAAATGGAGTAATATTATCGTATAAGGTCGAATCTGAAGCATAGGGTTCTCCGAAATAGGTAAATACAGTATTGTCTGTTATGCCGTTCAATCCCTGACCGTATTTTCGTTGAATTTCAGGATATTTATTGATTTTAACGACTGAAAAATTATTGCTGTAATTCACCCTTAAATCACCTGCTTTTCCACGTTTAGTCGTAATTACAATGGCACCGTTTGAGGCTTCAACCCCATAAAGCGAAGTTGCCTCCGGCCCTTTAAGGATTACAACAGATTCAATGTCTTCAGGATTGATGTCAGCGGCTCTGTTTGAAAAGTCAACACCCCTGTTTTCGAGCGACATACCACTTACCCCTGCAGTAGCAAAACTATTGGTAGAGAAGGTGCGGTTATTATAAGGCATCCCGTCAACAATGTAAATAGGCTCGTTACTTCCTGAAAGAGAGCTGATCCCACGAATTACAACTGATGAAGATGCGCCAGGCAAACCAGATGATTGGTTAACCGAAATACCTGCAACGCGACCCTGAAGGGCATCAACAAAATTCGAACGCTGACTTTGAGCTATTTCAGAACCCTTTACTTCAGTAACTGCAACACCGAGGTTTCGTTTGTCTTCTTTCATCCCCAAAGCTGTAACAACAACCTCCTGAACCTGCTGAAAATCAGTTTCTAACTTTACATTAATCACAGTTGACTTATCAACCAAAATTTCTTTCGGACGGAAGCCAATTGATGTAAATACAAGTGTTTGTCCACTTGCAACCTGAATAGTATATCCACCAGAGCCATCAGTTATAGTACCTTTTGTGGTACCCTTTACCAATACTGTAGTTCCCGGAATGGATTCATTATTACTCGCATCAAGCACCTGACCTTTAACGGCAAGTGATTGTGCACTGGATGTCTGCGCAAGCATGATCCCCAGTCCTATTAAACACATTAGAAGGATTGCTTTCATTTCATTTCATTTAATTTTGGTTATTTTAAAATTATATTTACTAAATATTTTGAAGGATCAGGAAGTATGTATTATTTAAATCAGCAAAATTATTTATCATACAAACAGTAATGAAATATTGCAATTATTGACCGGATCAGCAGCACGAATCAAACAGGGATCAAATGATTAACACTTAACTTGCGACTAAATTAAAAATTTATTTTCTAAAAACCTGTGTTTTTGTAACATGTAATACCAATTTATTTTTTTTGAAATTTTATCATTTTTTAACATTTGACAATCAGCGCATTACAAATAAAAATCAATGGTATTATTTTCTATAACATGTTCAATATTGACAATTCAATATTTTTACTGGTATAATAAGTACTTTGTTCGCAGCTTTTTAAATTCAGATAATCCAGGTTCCCATGATTCGCGAATCTCTTTTTCAGATTTTCCGGCTATTATTTGTTCTTTTAGCAGAGTGGTTCCGGCCAGTTTATCGAAGTTGCCCATCTGTTTACTCTGCCTGAAATCGAAAAATTTTTCTTTGTGCGGATACGCCTGGTACATTTCTATCAGCCATTTCAGGTTGATCTGCCCGGTTTTGCGGAATTCAGAAGCATCGTATTTCCTTAAATCGAGACCGTAACACACTTTATCCTGATGAAGCGGAGTTTCAGCCATACCTTTAATGCTGACCGGCGTGAATGAGAACTCATACTTTCCTTTGAGATCAGGATTTCCCAATACCGAAAACGGAAAATACGTTCCCCTGCCCTGACTGATTATTGTTCCTTCAAACAAACACAGCGATGGATATAAAAGTATAGATTGTTGCGTATTTAAGTTGGGCGATGGTGCTACAGGCAATGAATATTCCATATCATGCGAATAATTGGCAACTGGTATGACAGTAATATTGCACCGGACTTTGTTTTCGAGCCAGCCTTCGCCATTGTATAGTTGGGCCAGTTCGCCAATAGTCATTCCGTGAGTTATGGGTATAGGAAACATCCCGATGCCCGATTTAAGTTTCATGTCCAGAATTGGCCCGTCAACAGTAAACCCGTTTGGATTCGGGCGATCCAGAACAATCAGTTCCTTTTTGTTATCGGCGCACGATTCCATTACCCTCGCCAACAGGTTGATGTAAGTATAAAAACGGGCTCCCACATCCTGTATATCGAAAACAACCACATCAACATTCGCCAAATCTTCTTTGGATGGTTTGCTTTTTTTGCCGTAAAGCGATATTTCCGGAATACCTGTTTTAGCGTCAATACTATCGGAAACCACGGCGCCGGCACTGGCAGTACCCCGGAAACCGTGTTCGGGACCAAATATTTTTACAATGTTCACCTGCAATGATTTTAAACTATCGACCAGCGAAGTTTTTCCAATAATCGAGGTTGGATTGGCAACAATGGCTACCCGTTTGCCCTTCAATAAAGGAAGGTACTTTTCAGTTTGCTCTGCGCCGGTTTTGATCGATACTCCATTTGAGCTATTCCTGACAGAACTTCCGCAGGAAATCAGAAATGCGAGCAACAGGATCAGGGTGAATAAAGATGATTTGATTGCTTTCATGCTTAGGTTATTTATTAATTGTTTGAATCATAGCCAGATAATTATCAATGGGCACATAAGTCGGGATGCTATTTCCTGATCCGAGTGCATATGCTTGTGAACCGGTCAGTTCCAACAGATTTCGGGATCGTTTTCTTATTGCTTCCGGTTCACTTCGAACCAAAAAATCCATATCGATACCGCCAAGAATTGCAATTTTTTCATGCCACAATTTCCAGGCTTGCTCGACGACCAAAATATTATCCTCATACGAATGTTTGGCATCGTAGTTCATATCATCAACAATATCATCCATCACCTCCGAAAGGTTTCCGCAGGAATGTAAAATGGCGTATTTCCCTTTCTGATGAATGGTTTCCACTATTTTTTTATGCCAGGGAAAAACAAACTGACGAAGCATTTCGGGCGAGAGCATGGTCTGTGTCTTAAATCCCCAGTCGTCGTTAACGATCAACGCCCCAACCGGTTCAATGGTACTGCATATTTCGTAAAAATGCAGTAATCGTGCGCCCACCTCATCAAAAATGGCTTTGGTCAAATCCTCGTCTTCGTAAATCATAAAACAAAGTCGTTCAAAACCAACCAGATCTATCACATTTTCAAGCACTCCGCCGGGAGCAGAAACAATGAATTTCATTCCTTCAGGAAGTTCCAATGCCAAATTGACAAGTAATTCAAAATCGCCCTGTTCCGGATTGGGCCAATGATATGACTCGAATGATTTTCGGTCGGTTATCGCTGAACCTTCGTTGAGCGAAACGGTGGCTTTCTTTTCGTGATCGGTATTTTCGAATGAGAACGCATTGAAATAGCGCGAAGGAATGGTGGCATAATCGTATCCTGCACGATGAAAGAACCGGATAATCGCCCGAATCTGATCAACCCGATTGTCAAGCAATACAAACGATTCGCCATTGACATACGAAATCAAATCTCCGTTGACAAAATACTCGAAAAGTACCGGTCTGTCAGGTGTTTCCCTACGAAGCACTTTTTCAAGCTGGCCAAAATCGGCCGGATATTTTCTAGGTTCGATCATTTGCTTATTCTTTATTCACTAAATATTCGAATCAAAGAGAACTATATGAGCCGATAATGCCGAAGGCATGATAAGATTGTAGCCACTAAAAATGAGAAGAACCGAAAAATGCCGAAGGCATGACAGGATAATGTCACCGCTTCGCGGTTTAAAGTTGCTTCTTTATTTTTTTCTATAATCATTTCAACCTTTCAGGTTTAAAAAGCCACCTTTTAATTTCGAATTACCGGTACAGATAATACTTCTTCGACAGGTTCCGAAAAGCCGCTTCATCTTTACGCCAATAGGGCAACATATCTTCAACTTTCATATTTTTTGCCATCAGTAAACGAATCTGATCCGAGCCGCAAACTTTGTCGAACATATCATACCGTTTTTCTGTATCCGGGCCAAAGCATTTTTTATCCGGATAAAGCTCGGCCATCACCTGCATCACGTAAAACTGGATTTCGGTCAGGCGTGCCTTTTTGTAATCAGTCAGGTAAAACTGAACTCCGGAATAGTTTTTGCCCTGACCCACTGCGTAAAACGGTTTCAGGTAAATCGGACGAAACAAAACACCAGGCAATTGCAAGTCGTTCAACTTTCTCGATAGTGACTGGGCGTCAATCGAATCTTTCGCAAACAACTGGAATGGAAGCGTGTACCCCACTCCTATCGACATAAAACTGAACTCGCCCAGGATTCCTGAAGCGGCATAGTAAAAAGACGAAGTGGCGTGAGGAACGTGCGGAGAAGTCAGCACCCAAGGCAAACCGGTCTGATCAAAAGTCATTTTTCGTTTCCAGCCTTTCATCGGAACGACTGTCAATTTACATTGAGTTCCCAACATCTTTTCGCCGTTCAGCAGTTTAGCCAGTTCGCCACAAGTCAACCCGTACAAATACGGTATTTTAAACTGACTCACGAACGAAATAAATTTGTCTTCCGCCAGATTACCCTCCACTTTCAGTCCGCCAACCGGATTTGGGCGATCGAGCACCACCATTTCGATGTTGTTTTCGGCAGCGGCTTCCATTGCCAGCCCCATTGTACTGATGTAAGTATATGAGCGGCAGCCAATATCCTGAATGTCGTAAACCAGTACATCCACACCTTTCAGCATTTCGGCGTTGGCTTTCCGCGTTTTGCCATAAAGCGAATACACCGGAATCCCGGTTTGCTTGTCGATGGTAGTTTCCACTTTATCTCCGGCATACACGTCGCCGCGAACGCCATGTTCAGGACCATAAAGCGCCACCAGCTTCACTCCGGGAGCCTCGTTCAGGATATCAACTGTCGATTTCAGTTGCGAATCCACGCCGGTTGGATTGGTAATCAGTCCAACCCGTTTCCCCTGAAGAATTTTGAAATTATTATCACGTAAAACTTCAATACCTGTTTTAACTTTTGGCAAGGCAAAGGCATTTAAAATCAGGAATGAGAAAAGGATGATCAGTAAGGTTTTTGTTTTCATGTGTTTCATTTTAATTCATTGTTTATATCATGTCCGTCCGCTAAAGCGAGACGGCAAAGTATATTCGAGTTTCAATTCAGCATTAAGTTTTATTGAGCAAAGCTAAGCCTATCCTTTGCCGTTGGCTTTAGCCAACGGACACTTAATCAGCCTATTTTCCCCAAACTTTCTCGATTCTGTCCGAAATCAAACTTTCGTTTTTTATCGTCAAATCGCGGACGGTTTTTGTCATTCGGCCTTTATTCCCTGAGTTCCGATTCTCTCCACTCCGGGCTACAATACTTTCACCGCTACGCGGTTTTTTCAGTGTTTCAGTTGTTTGTACACTTCCGACAAAATCTCGGTCCGCACATTCAAATCGCTGATCAAACTGTTGTTTCGGGTTGGATATACACGGTTCGACAGAAAAACATACATCAATCCACATTTCGGGTCCATCCAGACAAAAGTTCCGGTAAACCCGGAATGCCCAAAACTTTCAGGACTCACTTCCGGACATGGGTAAGCATCTGCCGGTTTCAACGAATCCAGCTTCAGCGATGGTTTATCGAAAATCAGTCCGCGGCGGTTNNTACATCTGCATCAGTTTGGCCAGATCGTTGGCAGAAGCAAAAAGTCCGGCATTTCCTGAAATTCCGCCCAAAACAGCAGCCGATTCGTCGTGAACCGTTCCCTGAATCAACTGAAACCTGTAATAATCATCTAGTTCAGTGGGGGCAATCCTTCCACGGGAGAATTTTCGCAAAGGCAAATAGGTGAGCTCGTTAGCTCCCAATGGACGATAAAAGTTCGTTTCCAGATATTGATTAAAATCGGTACCAGTAATATGCTCAACAATTTGAGGTGTAATCACCAGCGGCAAGTCGCTGTAAACGTATTTTCCACGGGTTTTCAAGGCTGATTTGCGGATATCGCGGTTCACAGTTTTCAGAAACCGATTATCGAGATAAATACCGGGAGCCACACAAAGGGTATACTTTTCATCGTGTTGTATCGAGTACCATTTCGGCAAAAGTTTTCCGTCTTTCATTGTCTGTTTCCAGAAACCAATAAAAGGCACCAATCCCGACTGATGGGCATACAACTCGCGAACAGTGATATCCGCTTTGTCCGATCGGTGAAACAGCCGGTTTCTCCAATCAGGGAAATAGTCGGCAACGGGTTTATCCAACATGATTTTGCCTTCGTCATACAATTTCAGGATTCCCGGCAAACCACCGCTTATTTTGGTCACCGAAGCCAAATCGTACAAATCATCCAATCGACTTGCGCGAAGATTTTCAAAAGTATGGTATCCGTATGCTTTCCTGAAAATCACTTTCCCATCTTTGGCCACCAGCACATTGCAACCCGGAAAAGCTTTTTTATCCAGCGCATTAATCACAATCGAATCGATGGCGCCATTCAACTTAGCCGATGAGATTCCAACTTCTTCCGGCAGCGTATATTTCAGACGTATCGGTTTTTCTATGCAAATTCCCGCACCTTTTGGATAAGTTTCGCCAATATTTTCCGGCAATTTTCCTTTTGCACCAACACCTCCAAAAATCAATTGTGCTGATAAAGATTGAGTCAAACTGTCGTTATCAAAAGCGGCTATCAAACCTGCAGGTTTTCCTTTCAGATAAATAGGCTCTTCGGTTTTATGGAAACAGGTAACGATGGATTTTTTTCCCTGATTCAGATAATTGATCAGTTTTAAGTATTCAGGAGATGTTGAAACCTGATGAATTCCGGCAACAATCAAGTTAAAACCATTCAGTTTTGATTTCAGAGTTTCCAACTCAGCTGAACTAAAATTGGCTGAAAGATTAAAAAAGTCAACTTTCGTGTAGTTGGCCAGCATGTGCTGAAATTCGGTCATACTTTCCGAGCAAACAGAAAGTGCTGCAATCCGAAGTGTATCCAGCCGATCCAGCGGAATCAGGTTATTTTTGTTTTCAAGCAAAGTCAACGAGGCTTCAATTTGCTGCCGCTTTTTCAATTCGGCTTCCTGATCAGTAATCGTCTGGCATGAAACCAAAGCTAAACTGAGGGCGGGCAAAACCGACCACAAACCGACCACCAAAACTGCTCTGATTATAAAATCAAACCTTCTCATAGCTATAACTTTTGAATATTCAATCGTCGGCAAAACTCATCCAACTCCACCCTCGCATCTTCCGAAGAGCTCACCTTTTTGAGCGGAATTCGCTTTTTCCCAGCACCGGTAAAAAGTACCAAACGATGATCTTCCAGAGGAGTTTCGAGTTCCCTGTTTCCCCAACTAAATGTTCTCCAGGTTTTTCTTGATTTCAGAATCCCAATTTTCATTTCAGGCCTGATCTCTATCCATTTTCCTGTTGTAATCAGCCCAAAAATTACGTCAGAATAGCGAACTTTTTTTTGGTTGAAATCAATTTCGGTGCGCGAAAACGTAAAACCAAGAAACGCTCCCAGCAAAATATTGACAATGGCCGACAAGGAAAACCAAACAAGCACCAGTCCAGCAACAAACAGAATAATTCCGGTTATTGAAGCGATTGGACCAAACGACTTGTCGAGTTTATACCTTTCAACCATAACGCTTTTAGTTTAAATCACTCTCAATTTTTGCAGTTAATTCCTGAAAAGTATCCTGATTCAAACTGACCTGTTTAAACATATCTTCAATATCATCCATCGTAATTCTATCAAAATCTTCTTTTCTAGGAGTGATAAAAACGCCTCCAAAATCGACCGATGCAGGCGAAATTAAAAGCTGATCATTCCCTTCAGCAAAAAACTGGCGTGGACGATGAAGTTTCCGTGGGAAAAGATGGATCGTCCATTTTCCTCCTGAATACGCGCAAAGTACATTCATCATCGGTTCAACCTTTTCCGGCTGCATCGCCTGAAAATAAGAATAATAGATGCCAATAATCCGAAGGCCTTCGTCTAAAGAAGTTGTTTCCACCGAAATCATTT